>JADJQX010000001.1:600000-1200000 GCA_016712525.1 Myxococcales bacterium | reverse complement strand
CCGCGCTCGACCGTCGGCGCCACCGGGAGCGGCGGCGTCACGGGCCGCATCGAGACCTCGGGCGCGTCGGTGAACGTGCGCGCCGGTGCGGGGACTACCTTCGCCGTCGTAGGGACGGTCGACGACGGCGAGAGCGTGCGCATCGTCTGCCAGCGTCGTGGCGTCGCCGTGAGCGGCCCCTTCGGCCGAACCGACCTGTGGGACAAAATCGGGACGGGGTACGTCTCCGATGCGTACGTGTTCACCGGGAGCGACGGTCGCGTGGCTCCGGACTGCCCCTGACGACGAGGCCTCGCGCGCCGTTCTTCGGGTTGTGCGAGGCTATTTTCCAGGCTTGTACGGGTTCGGAGGCGCCTTCGTAGGGACCTGCGCGGGAGAGGGCCGGCTCCCGGCTTTCTTCGTGCTCGGGCTCGTAGTCGGGCTCGCGATCGGGCTCTCCGTGACGGGTTTCGTCGAAGGTTCGCTCGGCGCCGGCGGAGGCGTGGACGGTTCGTTCGACGCAGGCGGGAGAGACGCAGCGTCCGTCGGAGGTGGAGTCGACGCGAGCGGGGGAGCGGGCTCCGTGAGCTCGGGCCGTGGGCCGCGCGACGTGGCAAAAAGCGCGGCGCCAACGGCCGTCACCAGGAGGGCACCGAGACCGAAGGCGGCGCGTCGGCTCCACGGCGAGGTCGTCGGGTCCATGTGGCGCTCGGCCGTGGCGAGGCCTCGGGAATCGATCGTGTCGCCACGCTCCGGTCGGGACGGTGGCACGACGACCGAGGCGGTGGCCACGTCGTCGCGCGAGGTCGCCGCGTTCGGCTCGGCGTGCGCCGGCGTGGTACCCGCGGAGAGGACCTCCCGGCGCGAGGCGAGGCTCGGGCCTACGGCCGCTTCGACGAGCCGCGCGACGTCGTCGTGGGTGCCGAGGAGCCCTCGGTCGCGAGCCGTCTCTTCGAGCGCGTGCGCAAAGGCTCCGACGCTCGGGTAGCGCTCGGCGGGGTCACGCGCGAGCGCACGGCGCACCACCCGGTCGAACGGCGCGAGCTCGGGCCGTAGATCGCCGAGGTCGGGCACACGGGCCACGACGACACGCTTCATCGTCTCGAGCTCGGTCGGTCCTTTGAAGAGGCGCTGCGCCGCGAGGGCCTCCCACACGACCACGCCGAGCGAGAACTGATCGCTCGCGGCGTCGGCGCGGTAGCTCTCGACGTACTCGGGCGCCATGTACCCCACCTTGCCTTTGAGCACCCCCGTCGACGTCTTCGCGCCTTCGCGCTCGCTCGTCCGCGCGATGCCGAAGTCGGCGATCCGCGCGACGCCGTCGACGCCCACGAGCACGTTGCTCGGTGTCACGTCCCGGTGAACCACACCGAGCGGCGCCCCGTCGTCACCCTTGGCGCGGTGCACGGCCTCGAGGCCCGCGGCGGCGTCGAGCAGCACGCGAACGACGGCGCGGAGGTCGGTAAATTCCCGTGCGAGGAGCTCTGCGAGGGTCGCGCCTTCGACGTAGTCGAGCACGAGCTCGATCTCGCCGTGAGCCTCGTGGACGTCGAGCACGGACACCACGTTCGGGTGCCGAAGCCGCCCGGCGAGCGTGGCCTCGAGGCGGAGGCTCTCGCGGAGCTCGGGATCGTCGCGCACGTGGGGGTGAGCGCGCTTCAGCGCCACGAGCCGCTCGAAGCCGAGCGCACCTCGCGCCCTCCCGAGCCACACCGTGGCCATCCCGCCCGTCCCGATGCGGGCGAGCGCCTCGTAGCGCGCGCCGCTCAAAAGCGTCCCACGAGGCGAACGTGGCCCGGGCCGACCGCGACACGCGGTGCGCTCGGCCCGAAGTCGGTGAGGACGAAGAGCACGACGCTCGCGGCCGCGAGCACGCCTGTCGCACCCCAGGCGATGCGCGTCGCCGTTTGGGCGTCGCGCCCGGCGTCGGCCGTGGCTTGGCTCGGCGCCGCGCGAAAGTCGTCGTAGAGGCTCGCGGTGTGCGCGGTGAGCACGGTCGCGACCGTAGCCGACGTCGCGACGAGGCCGACGGCGACCCCGAAGAAGAGGGGAGACGTCGCACGCGAGGGCCGCGCGCTCTCGGCCTCGGCGCCCGGGGGTGGAAGAGGCGCGCGGGGCTCGGGCTCGTGCACGACGCTGTCGGCGCCGGCCTTCACCTCGACCTCGACGCGCGCTTCGGCGCCGTCGTTCGTGGTGATACGCACCGCGTGGGACCCGGGAAGAGCATGGCGAGGAAGCCCGGGAACGAGCGCGCGGCCGTCGAGCTCTCCGCGGCACGAAGGCCCCGCGTGGCACGTGAGCGTGACGCTCCCCACGCGGGCGCCGAACGTGGTCCGCAGCTCGCGCGCGAGCCTCGCGAGGGTCCCGTCGACGGCCCGCCGCTCCGCGCGCACCACGAGGTCCATGCCGAGGCTCGCGTCACCCGCGAGGAGCGCCGACGCCATCGCGAGCTCGAGGGCCCGCGCGCTCGGCACCCGCTCGTCGGCCAGCGCGAAGTACCGCGCGGCCTTCGCGTAGTCCTTCGTGTCGTACGCGCGCGCGCCCACGTCGTAGGCCTCCCCGGCCTCCGCGGTCGCGTCGGCGCGACAGACGCCCGTCACCGAGAGGGCCGCGAGCAAGGCCGCGAAGGCCACGGGCGCAAGGGGAGGACGAGACACGCGTCGTCGAGCGTACCGTGTCGCGCCTCTCCCGTGCGAATCTCGAGGAGTCACGGGCGCTTCCGCGTGTCGCATACGCGCCTACAAATGCGCGCTCAGCGCTTCCCGAGCTTGGCGAGCAGGCGCCCGAGGTAGGTGCGGTCGAGGCCGGCGAGCTTGGCGGCGAGCGTTTGGTTGCCTTTGGTCTCGGCGAGGAGTCGGTCCACGTAGTGCGCCGAGAAGCGCTCGGCGATGGCCTCGCGTTGCGCGAGAAAAGGGAGATCGAGGCGCACGGCCGCAGAGAGCGCCTGGTCGAGGCCCCCGCCGACGGTGGACGACCCAGCACCCTCGGCCGCGGGCGCGACCCCCAGCGCGACGTACGCGAGCACCACGTTCCGAAGCTCACGCACGTTCCCAGGGAAGGGTCGGGCCGCGAGCTCCTCCAGCACGTCGGCTGGGAGCCCCGACTGGCCCTCTTGGCGGGCGAAGAACGTCGCGAGCTCCGCGATGTCCTCACGCCGGTCGCGGAGCGGCGGCACGACGAGCTTCACGACCGAGAGCCGGTAGTAGAGATCCTCGCGGAAGCGGCCCGCGCGCACCTCGGCGAGGAGATCGCGGTGGGTCGCAGCGACCAGGCGGACCTCGACCTTGCGGGGCACGTCCTCGCCCACGGCGACGACCTCTCCCCGCTCGAGCACGCGGAGGAGCGCGGGCTGCACGTCGAGAGGCAGCTCACCGATTTCGTCGAGGAGCAGGGTGCCGCCGGACGCCGCGCCGAACGCACCTCGTCGCGGCTCCGTCGCGCCCGTGAACGCCCCTTTTTTGTGGCCGAAGAGCGTGCTCGCGACGAGCTCGCGCGGAATGGCGCCGCAGTTGATGGGCACGAACGGCCCCGACGACACGCGGGACCCTTCGTGGAGGGCCCGCGCGACGAGCTCCTTTCCGACGCCGGTCTCGCCGGTGACGAGCAGCGGGAGCAGCGAGCCGTCGAGCCGGGCGATCGTGCCGAAGAGCTGCTGCATCGCCTTCGACGTGCCGATCATTCCGCGAAAGCCGGCGACCGTGAGCGGCTCGTCGTCGAGCGTGGTGTCGAGCTCGATCGCGAGGGTGGTCGACCCGATGCGCAGCGACGCGCCCGGCGCGAGCACCATGCGTTCGACGCGCTGACCGAGAAAATACGTGCCGTTGCGGCTCTTGAGGTCGCGCACGTGGACGCCCTCGGGCACGAGCTCGAGCTCGACGTGGCGGCGCGACACTCCCGGATCGTCGACGATCAGGTCGCACGTCGACGCGCCGCCGACGGTGAGCGTCCCTCGTTCGAGCCGCGCGCTCGGTTGGCCCGCGCCGACCACGCGCACGCGCACGGGGAGCGGAGGCGCGAGCCCCGCGCGATGGAGGGTACGGGTCACGGAGTCCGAGGGTGCCATCGTGAGAGACCCTATCGGAGGCCGCGTCGTTCGGCCATGCCGGACGCCCCGACCTCGCCTCGCCTCTGCCGTATACTTCGCTCGTGCCTCGGTCCTCTCTCGTCGCCCCCGCGTGGCTCGTCGTCGGCTCTTCGGCGGCCCTCTTCGCATGTTGGGACTTCGACTACGAGCCTCCCGCCCCGGCAGACGCCTCGAGCGACGCGCGCCCCCCGCCCACCGACGCGCAGGTGCCCTGCGTGGTCGGGGGATACTACTGCGGTGGGGAGAGGCTCCCCGGAGATCCCCGCTCGCTCTACCGCTGCGACGACGGCGGCGCGGGCACGCTCACGTCGACGTGTGCCGTCGCGTGCATCGTGGCGCCGCCCGGGAAAGACGACGCCTGCTCCGCCGCCCCGTCATGCGTGGTGGGCGGGCGCTACTGCGGGGGAGACAAGGTGAACGGCGATCCGAACGTGCTCTACCGCTGCAACGCCGGGGGCGCTCTCTCGGTCGTCACACGTTGTGCGAGAGGCTGCCAGATCAACCCGAACGACGACGACGCCTGCAAATAGGTCTGCGGCCTCGAGGCCGCTCGGGTGCGGCCGACGAGCCGCCTGGAAACCGCGAAGGGGACTTCGATCTCCGAGGGAGAGCCGCGCTGCGCCTTTGGCCTCGTCCGTGCAATCGGATCGCGTCGAGAAGGAGCTTCCCTCATGCCGACGTCGTCTCGTTCGCGCGCTTCGTACCCGCTCGTTTTGGGTCTCGTGGCCTGCCTCATGGCCTGTGGTCCGAGCGGCGACGCCGAGCTCGCCACGCCGGGAGCCGATCTGCCCTACGACGACGAGGACACCCACGTCGACGATGGCCTCGATCCGAGCTTCGACGACGGCCTCGGCGCCGCGCTCGACCTGGGCGAGGTCGATGCTCCCTCGGAGGACGGCGACGCGGGGGGCGATGGGGCCTCGGTCGCTGCGGGCGGCGCCACGTGCGACTCCGACGCGAGGACCGGCGACTACTGCGGGGGAGACAAGGTCTCCGGGGGCGACAAAAACACGCTCTACCGCTGCAACGGGCCCGGCCGGGCCACGACCGTTCGCCGCTGCAGCGCCGGGTGCTCGGTGAACCTGGGCACGGACGACACGTGCAGAGTACCCGTACCTGCCGGGCCAGCCTCGTGCCCCCACGTCTCGGCCGTCCTCCGCTTCGGTCTGCATCCGACGGCGTCCGACAGGCTCCGATGCGTGGGGATCACGGCGGCGCGCATCACGCAGACGATCGGCGGCGCGCCGGCCTCGGCGGGGACCCACCTTCAAGATGGCATCGCCGACGGGCACCCGTACTCGGCCGCCACGGACCTCAGCGTTCGAGGCCTCACCGACGCGCAGGTGAGGGTGCTCGTCGCTCGCCTGGACGCCATGGGCTTCGCTGCGTTCTTCCGAAACCCTGGGCGCGACGGGTGGCCCGCGTCCGAGGCCCGCCACGTTCACGTCGTCTTCGCGGGGGCCCGCATGAAGGCGTCGCTCCGCGCGCAAAACGCCGACTTTCTCGCGGGCAAGAACGGCCTCGCGAGCCACACGACCTACTCCTTCTACCAGCCCCCACCCGAGGTGAAGGCCTACGTGAGGCGCATCTTCGACGCCGCGAACTGACGAGCCTCGCGCGCCGCGGTGGCGTGGGAGCGCGCGACGAAGATCACTCTCCGAACGGACGCCGCGATCGGTCGAGAGACGCGCGGGCTCCGCAGCCTTGGCTACGCCCCCGCTACTTGTACCCGGCGAAGTCGCCCTGGCGCACGTTGCCGGGGACGCCGATCGCCGGCGTGCTCGCGCCGATCTCGAGCCCGTGCGGCGCGCGCCATCGGAGGTTGCCGCCGAGGTCGAGGCACACGATCTCCTTGTCCGTGGTGACGAAGAGGTCCTGCCCGTCGACGACCATCTGCGGGCGGATACGCGCATCCGTGAGCGTGATCTGCCCCATGACGCGGCCGGACGCGTACTCGATGGCGGTGACGTGGGTGGTCGTCGCGACGAACACGCGCTCCGGGGTCATCTCGAGCGAGAGCGGCCCGAGGGTGCTCGGGTCCTGAAAGCCGTCCCAGTGGCTGCGCGCGCGGAAGTCGTGGAGCCAGGCCACGGCGCCGTCGGCTCTGCGGTACGCGAGGACCCGCTCTTGCGCGGCGACGACGACGAGCGGGGCTTCGGGCGAAGGAGGGCTCCGGTACATCCCCCGAAGGTAGCAGGAGCCCCGGTGGGATCAGGCCCCGGAGAACGGTGCGGTCATCCACTTCTGGATGCCCGGACGGCGTGCCCCGCCGGTGCGAGCCGGTTGGCTTCGTGGGCCCGCGCCGGTGAGCTCGATCTCCTCGCCGTCCTCGGGCACGAGCACCTTGTCCGCGAGGCCCGCGTCCAGCATGCGCGCGCGGACCTCGGCCCGTGTGGTCGGGCAGTGATCGAGGGCCTCGAGGTGGTTCAGCACGACCTTGCCGGGCGCCATCGTGACGAGGTCCACGAGCTCCCTCGGCGAGAACAGGATGTCCCCCCCGATGCCAAAATTGGCCGAGCCCGCGGGGGCGACGATCACGTCCGGGGCGAGGCGTGCGATGGCCTCGCGCACGGTGTCGACGAGGATGGCGTCTCCCACCAGGTAGACGCTCGGCTCGCCGGGGGCCGCGAGGTAGTAGCCCGACACGGGCCCGAGCGCGAAACCGACGAGCCCTCGGCCGTGTTTGGCAGGGACGACCTCGGACGGGAACCCGAGCGACCCCTCCTCGACCACACGCGCGTCGATGCCCTTTTTGCGGAGATGCGGGACGTCCATCGCGGTCGCGTGGACGGGGAGGCCCCGCTCCTTCGCGAGCCTTCGACCGGCCGAGTCGAAGTGGTCCGGGTGCTCGTGGGTCACAAGAATGGCCGTCGCCGAGGCGATGGCCTTCGCCGCGACGTTCGGGAGGGGGACGAGCGGGTTTCGTCGCCGCCCACCGCCGAAGAGCTTGAACCCGGGCATCGCGCCGACGTCCGAGAGCATGGGATCGACGAGGAAGCGCTCGCCGGCGTAGGTGAGGAGGCAGGTCGCGTTTCGGAGGTGGAGGAGCTTCATGCCCGAGACCGTGCGGCGCGCCGAGGCCCGCGACAATGGCGCGATCTGGATGCCTGTCATCCGAATTTGGATGGCACCCCGGACCCTCGTCGCGTAGGCTCTCGCGTATGGGCGGAGCGGGCGGGCAACCTTCGGTGGAGCTCGAGTGGGACCACTACCGCACGTTCGAGGCGATCGCGCGGACGGGCAGCCTCACGCGCGCGGCGAAGGTGCTCGGCGCGAGCCAATCGACGGTGAGCCGTCACCTCGCGCGGCTCGAGGAGCGGGCGCGGACCCCGCTCGTGGTGCGCAGGTCCCCCATCGAGCTCACCGAGCGAGGGCGCGCGCTGCTCGAGGCCGTGGTGCCGATGATAGCGGCCTCCCTGGGCGTGGCCGACGTGCTGGACGTCGAGCCCGAGGCGCGAGGCGAGGTCACCCTCTCGACCGTGGGCGAGGTCGCGCGGTGGGTGCTCGCGCCGCGGCTCGGGGCGTTCTGTCGCGCCTATCCGAATTTGCGGTTACGGCTCCTCGCGACGAACGAGCGCGTGAGCCTCGCCTCGGGGGAGGCCGATCTCGCCATTCGGCTCGCGCGGCCCGAGAAGGGCGACCTCTGGGCGAAGCGCCTCGGGACGGAGACGTACGGGCTCTTCGCCGGGCCGGGGGTGCCCGAGGGCGTCTTCGCGCCGTGGGTGGGGCTCGCCGGCTCGCTCGCCCACGTGGCGGAGCAGAGCTATGCAGAGCGTCTCTTCCCCGGCCGTCCCGCGCGTGTCCTCGTGGAGGACCTCGAGGCTCTCGGCACGATCGTCGAGCAGGGGCTCGGTGCGGCGGTCCTCCCTCGTGCGTTCGCGAAGAGGCTCCGCGACGTCGTCGAGGTCGAGCCCGCCCGGTTCGGCTGCGCGTTCGAGGGGATCTTCCCTTCGCGCGACTTCTTCCTCGTCGTGCATCGAACGAGGCGCTCCCTCCCGAAGGTGCGGGCCGTCGTGCGGTGGGTCGAGGCGGCGTGGTCGGAGTCTGCTCTTGGGCAGAGCGCCGCGCGTTCGCGGCCTCGGTAGCCCTCCGTCGCTCGCGTCGCCCCGCCCCGCCGCGCTCTCGCTCGCCCACGCCCCCGTCGTTTCTCGGCGCTCCTTGCCCGCCTGTTCGAGGGGCAGGGGAGCCGCTACACGAGGCTCGAGAAGCTCGATCAAGCCTTCGAACGCTCGGGTCCCGAGATCGTGCCGCTGCCTCTCGCGGACGTCGCGGCGCTTCGCGCCATCCGCGCCTCGCCGAGTCGGCGGAGCGGGCCGCGGTTGGCCCGGCCCGCGAGCGTCTCACGATCACGAGCGCCAAGACGACCTACGCCCCGACGAGGACATACGGATTCTGGGGCCCACATGGAGGCCTCGTTGCGGGCCCAACGCCGCGAACCGAGCGCGAGCGCCTTTGGTCACTCCGCGCCGAAGCGCTGCCACGAGGGCCCCGAGAAGGCCTTGCCGTCGTTCTTCGGGTCGTTCGCGCGCACGAGGTCGACACACCCGTCGCCGTCGAGGTCCATGGTGAGCCATTGCCCGTAGGTCGCGTTCACGCGATTGAACGAGGCCTCGGGGACGGGCCACTCCGCCGGAGCTTTGGCGAAGCCCGTGTCCCCTCCTTTGAATACTTGCCAGTGGGGCTTTCCACTCTTCGCGCCGTAGGCGTTCCCGTCGTTGTCCGGATCGTTGGCGCGCACCAGGTCGACCTTCCCGTCGTTGTCGAGGTCCATGGTGAGCCACTGACCGTAGGTGGCGTTGACGCGGTTGAAGAGCGAATCGGGGACGGCCCACTCGGCGGGTGTCTTGGCGAAGCCGCCATTTTCGCCTTTGAAGAATTGCCAGTGAGGCTTCCCGGCGGCGGCGCCGTAGGGTTTTCCGTCGTTGTCGGGGTCGTTGGCGCGGACGAGATCGAGCTTGCCGTCGCCGTCGAGGTCCATGGTGAGCCACTGACCGTAGGTGGCGTTGACGCGGTTGAAGAGCGAATCGGGGACGGCCCACTCGGTGGGTGCCTTGGCGAAGCCGCTTTTTTCGCCTTTGAAGAATTGCCAGTGAGGCTTCCCGGCGGCGGCGCCGTAGGGTTTTCCGTCGTTGTCGGGGTCGTTGGCGCGGACGAGATCGAGCTTGCCGTCGCCGTCGAGGTCCATGGTGAGCCACTGACCGTAGGTGGCGTTGACGCGGTTGAAGAGCGAATCGGGGACGGCCCACTCGGTGGGCGCCTTGGCGAAGCCGCCCTTTTCGCCTCTGAAGAATTGCCAATGAGGCTTCCCGGCGGCGGCGCCGTAGGGTTTTCCGTCGTTGTCGGGGTCGTTGGCGCGGACGAGATCGAGCTTGCCGTCGCCGTCGAGGTCCATGGTGAGCCACTGACCGTAGGTGGCGTTGACGCGGTTGAAGAGCGAATCGGGGACGGCCCACTGCACCGGCTCGGCGAAGCCGCCTGCGCCCCCTTGGAAGAGCTGCCAATGAGGCTTCCCGGCGGCGGCGCCGTAGGGTTTTCCGTCGTTGTCGGGGTCGTTGGCGCGGACGAGATCGACCTTGCCGTCGCCATCGAGGTCCATCGTGAGCCACTGCCCGTAGGTCGCGTTGACCCGGTTGAACGATGCGTCGGGGACGGCCCACGCGCTTGGCTCCGCCGCGAAGCGCGTGCACACCTTTCGAGGCTTGGCTGCGTCTCCGCCTTGGCCGCCCGAGCCTCCACCTTGCCCACCCGTGCCACCCGTCGGATCGGTGGGATCTCCTTCGGCGGAAGTCGACGCCGTGGTGCACGCGAAGAGGAGAGCGAGGCTGGCGTAGGCGAAGAGGCGCATGAGGCGTGGTACGCGCGCGCGGGGCGTACCTTCCCCATGGTTTCAACACGATGAAATTCGTGGCGTTTCGTGGGTGGGCTCGTCCGCCTTCGCGAGCGGGAGCTCGAGACGCTACCGTTTCGGGGTGCGCGTCGTTCTTGCCCCCCTCATGGTCGTCGTCACCGTCGTCGTCTGCGGCTGCACCGCGCCGAGATCCGAGCCGGGTGAGTCGCCGGCGCGTCCGTCGGCTGCGTCTGCACCACGAGCCTCATCGTCTCCGCCCGAGGGGACGGCGCTGCCGAAGTACCTCGCGGCCCTCGAGAAGCTCGATCAAGCCTACGAGCGCGCCGGCGCCCAGATCGTGCCGCTGCCCCTCGCCGATCTCGTCGCTCTCCGCGCGTACCCGCGCCTCGCCGAGTCGGCGAAGGGTGTCGCGGTCGGTCCGGCTCGCGAGCGCCTCACGCTGACGAGCGCCAAGACGACCTACGCGCCCGACGAGGACATACGCGTGCTCCACGTGCACGAGGTCGCGGGGCCTGGGCGCGAGGTCTACGTGATGGGCCCGAAGGCCATCTACGGAGAGTCGGTCGACGGCGAGCCACGAGGACGGCCTTCGCCTCCCGCCGTCGAGCCCTACGACGGCGCCGTGATCCCGAGCCCGGGGGTCGACACCAACTACGAGCCCACCGTGTACCGCCTGCCGCGCGGGAAGCACACCATCGTGTGGCGGAGCACGACCTTGTCGAGCACGACCATACTCACGTCGAACACGCTCACGATCGAGGTGCGGTGACACGGCACGATCGTCTCGGGCCCAGGGAGGCGCGGGCGCCTGAGGAGCGGCGGACCATGGTACCTTCGGCGCGGTGAGCGACCACGTGCCGACGTTTGCCGTTCGCGAGGCAGGTGTGCGGCGAGGGCGGAAGGGCGCTCGTCTCGCGTCTCGCGCGGCGTGGAGGGTGACGGCGCTCGCGGCGCTCGTGGGCACCGTGGGGTGCGGGGAGCGTGTCGTCCGACCGCCCCCACCTCCGTTCGCCAAGGCCGAAATCCCCGACGTCTCGATGCCCACCGAGGGAGCGCGCGTGGGGCACGGGCTCGTGATCCTCGATGTCCCGGGCGAGCCCGCCGAGGCGTTCGTCTGCTACGGCGGGCCGAACGGCAAACACACGCTGGCGACGTGCTTTGCGCGCCGGCCGCTCTGTGCGTACCTGCCATGCGTCGCCGAGCTTCCCTTGGGCGAGCAGCGGCTCGTCTTCCGGTCTAGCGTCGACACCTCGCGCGAGAGCACGGCCGACGTGACGGTCGGACGCGACGTCGTGGTCGTCCGCCACGCGCTCGGTCTGCGGAGAGAGCACCGCTCGCTGACGAGCGCCGGCGCCGCGGCCCTCCTCGTCGGTGGGCCGGTCGTGGTTCTCGGCGGGGCGGTCCTCGTCGGCAACGAGCTCGCGACGCTCGACGGAGAGTCGTCCGCGGGCCCCGCGCAGGCGGCGGCCGTCACGAGCGTCGCCGTCGGGGTGGCGTTCCTGGCGGCGGGGGTCACCCTCTCGATCTTGGGTCGACCCGAGACCCAGAAGGGGTCTACGACGACCACGACGTCGCCCCGGCTCGGGCCCACCCCCGCCGTCTCGGGGGCACCTACCGGGCTGACGTTCAGGTTCTAGTTTCGTAACTCTGACATGCGTTGCGAAATGACTCTGTTCTCAATCATTTCATGGGTGTGGCGCGAACGTCGGTCGGATCTGGCCGGATCTGGCCCCCCCGAGCCGCTCGCTCGCGGCCCCGCGCGACACGACGAACCCCATCGCCCGTTCAGCTAGCCACGGCGTTCGCCGCCGAGACCGAAGCGCGGCACGCCTTCTCGCACTCCGCGCACTCGACGTGGTGCGAAGCATGTGCACTGCACACATCGGCGCACTCGGTGCACGCGGCGGCGCACAGCTTGGCCAGCGCGACGAGGTGTGGGCGTTCTCAGCTCCTGCCCGACCCGTGTCTTGCGCCAGGGCGTGTCTGCTTTGCGTGCACGATCCTCGTACGGCCTTCGAAGTGGCCGAGCGCGTGCCGACCGGGGTGGGCCGAGGGCTCACTCGCAGCGGTTGCGCCGCTTGCACTCGGGCGTCTGGGCCGTGCGCGCCGCGCCGAACGCCTTCACGAGGTCGGGGTCCACGCTGCGAAACTCGTAGGTCGTGCCCTGCGAGCCGGCGCCGGCGGCGATCCCCGCGAGCTTGCCACCGCACACGAGCAGCGAGCCGTCGCCTCCCGAGCTCTTCGTGGTGGTCACGATGACCTGATAGGCGACGACCTTGCCGTCGCGAACCTCGGTCCGCATGCGGGTCACCTTGCCCGCGAGGCTCATGGTCTTCGGCGGGGTCGACGCGAACATGTCGAACGCTGCGCCGAGCACCCGGCACGAGAGACCCTCGCGCATCGCGCCCACCTCGAGCAGCGGCGGCACCTTCTTGCCGAGGAGTCGCTCGCCGCCCGCGCCGTCGACACGAAGGTTCGTGTAGTCGAAGAACGCTCCGAACGAGTCGTCGAGGCTCCCGGGGACCTCGACCTGCCCCGAGTGCAGCCTCACGAAGGGCTTTCGATCGAGCGAGGTCATGAGCGGGAGCGATTGGCTCCCGGACCCGGTCGCGAAGGCCACGCCCTCCCCGAGCACCACGCCGAGGCCGCTTTGGTCCTGGGGGCTCGGCTTGAAGTAGAAGGTCGAATCCAGAATGGAGAGCGGCACGCCGAGCTTCTGCGCGGCCGCGGTCGTCAGCGCGTCCTCGCCGACCTCCGTAGCATCGTCGATCGCGTCGGGATCCTCGGTCGTGGTGTCGGCTGCGCAGCCCATGCATACGAGGGACGTCGAGAGCGCCAAGAGGCCGAGACCGCGTGCGAGGTTCGAGAACATGCCGCGCCTTCAGCGAAACCCGTGCCAACTCGGGCCTTGCCCACATGTAGGCAAATAGCCAATCGTGCCCTGTTCGTTTCGGCATCCGGGTGGATCGGTGATGCGCCGATCTCGGCAGCTCCGTGGATCCGACATGGCTCAGTGCGGGTCGAGCTCCCGTCTTCCACGCCGGCACATCGCGCGCCCCGTGCCGACTCGACCGTTCCAGGTCGGTGCGCGGGCGCGCTCTCGAGGCGTCGCCCTCTCGCGTCTCGCGAAGGCGAGGAATCGGCCGCGAGCCCGGCGCGTAGACTCGTCTGCAGCGTGCGTCTCGAAGCACGCTAAGGTCGAGCTTCTCCCATGCGCGCCCCCCTCGCTTCGTTCACCGCCACGGCCCTCGTGGTCGCCTGCACGCGATCGGCCCCGCCGACGGTCGCGGAGCCAGCGCGGGTCGCCGAGGTGTCCGTGGTCGACGCCGCTCCTCCTCTCTCGGCGGATGCCGGCGCGACGGTAGCCCGGACATCCGTCGACGCCGGAGCCAAGGACGCGGCTGCCCCCGAGGAGCACGTGCTCGCGTGGACCGATCCGAAGCCCCTCGAGGAGCTCACGAAGAGCTGTGCCGCCCAGGTGCCCGGAATCGTGCGCCCGAAGGGCGTCGACAAGGACTATTGGGAGGCCTCGCCCCTCTCGTGCGCGTATGGCCTCTACGGCCAGTCGTGTGTCGTCGACCCGTGTTTCACCGAGCAAAAGGACGTCTGCCACGACGCGTGCGAAAGGACGTGTGACGGCTGCGCGAAGGGCTGCACCACGGCGTGTGTCACGTGCAAGAAGGCCTGCACCAAAGGGGACACGGCCTGCGAGAGCACGTGCGCTCGGAGCTGCGCGACGTGCCGCCAAGAGTGCCTCTTCGCCAAGGATCGCTGCGCCTCGGGGACGTGCGCCAAACGCTACGAGCAGTGCAGGAAGGACACGCAAGCGAAGTGGATCGCCTCGGGCTGCCAGAAGGGCTGCCGCGACTTTTACGCGTGCGTCGACAAGTGCCCCGAGGGCTTCGACCCGAGCTCGGCGTGTGGAAAGGCGTGCATCGCGAAGAACCTCGGTCCGTGCACGCCGACGTTCCGGACGGCCTGCCTCTTCAATGGTTTGCTCTACGAAGAGCCACCCGGCGATGTCGAGTGAGGCGCGTACGATGAGGGCGATGTGTGCATGGTGCATGTGTGTGCTCGTCCTCGCGGGGTGCCTTCCGACCTCGGACGAAGCCCCAAGGCCCCCGCGCCCACGCTCCGCTCCGGCTCGACCAGCCCTCGCCCCGAAGGCCGTCGTGCACCTCCCCGCCGGGTCGTTCGTCCGCGGGAGAAATGGCGGTCCGCGGGCCGACGAGGCGCCCGAGCACGTCGTCGAACTGTCCCCGTTCACGATCGACGCGGCGCTGGTCACCCGCGCCGACTTCGCGCGCTTCGTCGAGGCCACGGGCTACGTCACGAGCGCCGAGCACGCCGGCGTGGGTATCGGATCGCGCGAGGGCATGGACGACTGGGCGTGGGAGCGTGTGCCCCGCGGCACGTGGCGAAGGCCGTTCCGCCTCCCCGACGCGGAGTACCTCCCCGATCGAGGTCCGAGCCACGACGTGCTCGCGCGTGATCTCGAAGCTTTCCTCCGAGACGACGCGCCCGTCGTGATGGTCAGTCACGACGACGCGGTGGCGTATTGCGCTCACCTCGGCGAGCGGCTCCCCACGGAGGCCGAGTGGGAGTACGCGATGCGCGCGGGCCGCGAGCGCAGCCGCTACCCCTGGGGCGACGAGCCGACCGACGCCAAAGGCTCGTATCTCCTCAATTTTTGGCAGGGCGAATCCCACACCAAGAACGACAGGCTCGACGGCTTCGTGTACGTGTCGCCGGTCCGCGCGTTCCCTCCCAACGCGTGGGGCCTCTACGACCCGGTCGGAAACGTGTGGCAGTGGACCGCCGACGTCTACGCCAAGGACACCTACCGAGCCGTCGCGCCTCGCGTGCGCGACCCGAAGGGCCCCACCGAGGGTGACACGTTCGTGCTGCGCGGAGGCTCGTGGTGGTGCGGCGCGTGCACCTGCGAGGGCAACGGCCTCCACTACAGAGGCAAAGCGCAGAGGCTCGCGGCGTTCAACAACAACGGGTTTCGCTGCGCGAAATAGCCTAGTCCGGCTGCCTCACCTCGACGGGGGCCTCGCGGATGCGGCGCTTCACGCGGCGGAGCGAGAAGAGCGGCCACCAGTCGTAAAGGAGCGCCTCGAGCGGGCGCCACATGGCCACCCAGCCCGTGATGACGAGCCCCTCGCGCACGACCTGCCGGGCGTGGCCCGCGCCGCCCGCCGTCACGACCTCGGCGATGGTCAAGAAGACGACCAAGATCCCGAGCCCCATGCCGAGCGCGAACTGGGCCTGCCGCACGTGCCTGCGGAGCTCGCGCGTGAGCCTTAGCTCTTCGAACTCGAAATACGCGCGAATGGCGTCTCCGACGGCGCTCGAGGGGATTCCCTCGGGAAGAGGCTCGCCCACGTCGACCACCATCTTCACGGGGGTGCCGCGCGGCAGGTCCTCGAACGCCTCGGTGAAGTACTCGGCGGCGTGCGGGTCGAGATCGCGCTCGCGGAAGGGCGCCGGATCGCGGCCGTCGAAGAGCTGCTCGATGCGACGCAGCCGAAGGTCGACGCAGTACGTCTCGCCCTCGCGCCGGTAGCGGTACCCGTCGGCCATGGGGCGAGCATAGCAGCGGAGCGCTACTCGGCGGCGGTCTCGCGGACGAGGGTGTGGAGGAGGAGCGCCTTCGTCTCGCGGGTGATTCGCGCCCGGTCGTCGTCTCCCGTGCCCTCGGCGATCGCGTGGATGGCCACCGCCCGGACGGCCCGCGTGGCGACGAAGGCCCGGCTCGCGATGACCTCGCGTGGCAGATCGGGCAGCTTCGTCGCGAGCCACACGACGAGCCGCTCCTCGATGTACTTGTCACTCTCGATGAACGGGCCGAGGCCGAGCCGCGCCGGGAGCTCGAGGTGGAGCGTCTTGTGGAGCACGGGGCGCGACGTATGGAGCGCGAAGAGCGCGTCGACGAAGGCGTCCACGGCCTCCGGGACGGGCACGTGGTAGAGCTCGTCGAACGCCCGATCCACGAACGCGCGCACATGGGCCACGTGACGCGTGCAGAGTGCACGTACGATGGCGTCCTTCCCGTCGAAGTACTCGTAGAGCGAGCCGATGCTCACTCCGGCCTCGCGCGCGATGCGGTTGGTCCCGAAAGATGGGCCGAGGCCCTCGCGCTCCAGAATCCGAGCCGCCGCCTCCAAGATGGCCGACACGACCGCCTGCGCGCGCTCCTGCGAGGGCATTCTGCGCGTCTTTTTCTGAGAGATCGTGCGCTTCATGGGGCAGCCTGGAACCCGAGTCGAAACCCGCGAACGGAGACCTTAGGCTACGGTGCACAGGCGGCGCCGAGAAAGCGCCGAAGAAGGACCATGCCCGACGGAACCCTCCCCACGACGAACCTCCTCCCCCTCTCGGCCCTCCCCGCGGTCCCGAGCTTGCCCATCGTGGGAGCCGTGCCCTGGCTCCATCACCGCGAGGGGTTCATGGCCAAGATGCTCGAGCTCGCGGAGCGCTACCGCCACGTGGGCGCCATCCGCGTGCCCATGCCCGGAGGTCGTGAGCCCATTTTCGTGGGCAACGTCTCGCTCGCCAAGGACCTGTGCGACGAGGCCCGCTTCGAGAAGGTGCTCGACGGGCCGCTCGTCCACATCCGCGACTTCGCGGGCGACGGCCTCTTCACGGCGCATGGATACGAAGAGAACTGGCACAAGGCGAACCGCATCTTGTCGCCCGGGTTCTCGTCCACGTCCATCGAGCGTTACTACCCGGCCATGACCGAGTCGCTCGAGGCCCTCGTCGCGTACTGGAGCGCACGCTCGGGTCAGGGGCCGGTCGAGGTCGTGGCCGACATGACCAAGCTCACGCTCGACACGATCTCGCTCGCGGGCTTCGATTACCGCTTTTCGAGCTTCTCGAGCCCCGAGCTCCACCCCTTCTTGAAGGCCCTCGGTCGCACGCTCCAAGAGTCGATCGACGTGCTCATGAGGCCGCCGCTCGTGGCGCCGCTCTTCTCCCGTCATCGCGCGCGGTACTTCTCCGACATCGACGCCATGTTCGCCCTCGTCGACGAGGTGATCCGCGAACGGAAGGGCCGCCCGCGCGACACGTGGCCCAAGGATTTCCTGTCTCTCATGCTCGCCGAGGTCGACCCGAAGACGGGCGAGGGGCTCTCGGACGAGAACATTCGGTACCAGATCCTCACCTTCCTCGTGGCCGGTCACGAGACGACGGCGGGCCTCCTCTCTTTCGCGTTCCACGAGCTCGCTCGGAACGCCGAGCTCTTCGCGCGGGTGCGCGCCGAGGTGGACCGCGGGCTCCCGACGACGGGGATGCCGACCATGAAAGAGGTCATGAGCCTCGACCTCACGAAGCGCGTGCTCTCGGAGGCCCTCCGGCTCTGGCCCACGGTGCCCGCGGTCACGCGCGCCGCCAAAGAGGACACCACGCTCGGCGGAAAGTATTTCGTCCCCAAGGGGCAGGCGTTCGGGCTCCTCGTGAACGCGACGCACCGAGATCCGGCCGTCTGGCCGAGCCCCGCGGCGTTCGACCCCGACAGGTTCCTCCCCGAGGTGGCAAAAGACCGACCTGCGGCCGCGTACAAGCCCTTCGGGGTGGGGAAGCGCGCCTGCACGGGCAAACACTTCGCCCTCGTCGAGGCCACCCTTTGCCTCGCCGTGGTCGTCCGCGATTTCGACTTCGACGACCCGGGGCCGCTCGTGCTCGCCCCCACGGTGTCGCCGAAACCCCGCGATTTCAGGCTCTCCGTGCGTCCCCGGGGCCGCTGACGAAAAAAAACGCGCCCCTCGAAAAAACCACGCAACACTTCCGCCGAGCGCGCCGACCCCCTCATCGAAAGGTTGGTGCATCATGAAGGTTTCGAATCGTCTCGGTCTCTCTCGTCGTTCGCGTGGCGCTTCGCTCGTCGAGTACGCGCTCCTCCTCGTCGGCGTGGTCCTCATGGCCGCCGTCGCCGTGAAGGCCCTCGGCCCCAAGATCGGCCAGGCGGCCACGAACGCGGAGGGCATGCTCTGAAGGTGCGCGCCGAAGGAGCCGGCGGGGATGGCTTTCCCCTGCCGGCACTTCGTTCGTTGGTGTTGGGCCCGGCCCCCCCGGCCCCAAGACGTTAGGAGGTGGGCCCCATCGGGCTATCGTCGCTTCGTGCGTCACGCTCGTTCGAGACGCCGCGGGGACTGAATCGCGTCCACGAGGTCGCGTCGAATCGTGACGTCCCGCGAGCTCCCCGCGGCGCCGCTTTCTTTCGCGAGGTGATCATGCGACTTCACGGTTTCGCCGCCCTCCTCGGGCTCGTGCTCGTCTCGGCGTGCTCGTCGAGCTCTTCGCCCGAAGCCAGCGAGGATGCCCCTGTTTATTCGACGAGCACCTACCGCCTCACCCTCACGCAGGCTCGGACCGAGTCGGGCGAGGATGTGCTCGGAAAGGTCGGAGAGCTCGCGCTCCTCGTCCGCCTCGAGACCGCGTCTCGCGACGGAAAGCTCCTCGCGAGGAGCTCGGGGACCGCGGTGCTCGTGCGCGCGCCGGGGTCGACGATCTTCCTCGGCCCGCTCTACCGAGGCATGACCCTCGCGAAAGAAGACGGGGCCGGAAACATCGGGTTCGGTGTCGACCGGTCGGACGACGAGCGCCTCCGTCGCATCGTCCTCGATGGCCCGATTAGCCGGTACGGTATCCCGTTGGGCGCGGCAGCCTTCTCGTCCGTTGCCTATGTGCTCGAGGGCATCACCTCTTTCGCGGCTCCCCCCGAGGGTCTCCCCGTGGACGGCGGTGAGCTCACCGTCGACGCGTCGGTGACGCTCCCGGGCAACCGGGACGTGAGCCGCGACGCGAAGCTCGTTTTCCGCATGGAGCCCGACCGCAAGCCGCCCGAGGTTCGCCCGTTCGCCGTGTATCCCGGTGGAAAGCTGCCGATGTGGCTCGTCCCCGAACAGATGTACGATACACCCGTTGCGTTCGACGGCCCGGTGTTGCTGAAGCTCGGCGACGATGCCCCATTCGAATACGCTCCATCCAGGGGCGGCCTTTGGGACGCGAGGTCGTTCGGGAAGTCGAGCGTGGAGGATACCCGCAAGCGGACCCTGTTTTTCCCGACCGGTCGGGACTTCGCCGGCCGGCAGGTGCCCGAGCGTACCGTGGAGCTCGATCCGCTCGTCGTCCCATCCCGCGAGACATGGAACTTCGCGACGGACGATGTCGTGACGGCCGGTGGGGCCGAGCAGAGGGCCGACGCCTCCTGCGAGGGCGCGCGCTGCGTCGTGATTCGGTCGAAGCCGTCTCCCGACGGGTCGTGCGAAATGCCCGCCCACGTCGCGTTCGGTGTGCCGGCGTCACGCGACGGAGGGTTGCGCGATATCCGCATTCGGGTTCGTGGCCAAGCGGACGATGCCTGGTCCAAGGTGTTCACCTCGCTCCCGGTGCTCTACAACAACGACGCCTTCGGCTACGACCGTCGTGGGCCGGAGGGGGCGCCGGGGACGCAGGAATTTCCCTACGATTCGGGTTGGCTCGACCTCGGGACCTCATCCCGAAACCCGATGTTCCTGGTGGGGATCTACGGGTGCCAACCAGGGGTCGAGGTGCTGCTCCAATCCGCAGGACCGAGGCCGCCGTTCGTGCCGTGAGGCTCACCCGAGGAGCAGCTCGCGCAGCTTCTCGCGCAACGCCGCCGAGTGGGTCTCGTCGCCGCGCTTTCGTAGGGCGCGGAGCACGCTCGACCCTTCGAGCAGCGCGACGAAGAGCCACGCGCGGGTCTCGCGCTCTTCGTCCGAAAGATCGGCGCGCACGACGGACATCTCTCGGCCGAGGTGGGCGACGAGCTCGGTGTAAAACTCCCTCAAGATGCGCGCCATCTTGGGCCTCCCGACCGCGAACGCCCACAGAGAGAAGAAGACCTTCACGGTCGCGACGTCGTCGTGCTGGCCGAGGAGCACGTCGAGCGTCGCCTCGATGGGATCGGTGGCCCCCGCCCGCGCGGCCTCCACGGCGGCCGCGCCCGCCCGCAGCTCCTCGGCGAGGATGGCCGCGAGCAGCGCGTCCAAATCGGCGAAGTAAAACTGCAAGTTGCCGAGTGACATGCCCGCCCGCGCCGCCACCGAACGGAGCGCGAGGGCCTCGGGTCCGTCCGCCACGAGCGCCTCGCGCCCCGCGCGGACGATGCGCGCGCGCGTCTCGAGACCCTTCGCCGTAAAGCGCCGTGTCATGCGGGGAGCACGGTCGTCTCCACACCGAGCTCCGTCAAGAGAGAAGGGAGCCTCGTGTTCGCCGGATCTCCCTCGGGGAAGAAGACTCCCCCATCGCGGAGCCCGAGCGCCCACCGCACCGCGAGGAGCGCTCCCACGGCAGTGAGCGTCGCCTGTCCCTCGGGGCTCGCGATCTCGGCCGCCGCGCGCGACGTGCCCTCGACGTCCACCCGGAACGCGGCCCGCGCGCCCTCACGCTTCTCCGAGCCCTCGGCCCGAAGGAGCGCGTGGCGCAGCCGACGGAACCGCGGGCCACGGAGGAGCCAGAAGAGCCCGGTCCTCACGAGGGCCGCGAAGAGCCGCGTCATCGGAACGTGGTCGAACCCGATGCGCACGCGCGCGTCCCGTGTGCCGAGCGTGAGCGGGAGCGACCACTGCTCGGGGGTGTCGAACCGCCCGACCAACGTGCGCGCTCCGTCGATCGCGACCTCGCGACGATCGGCGAAGGGCTCGACGAGCGTGGTCGCGCCGTCCTCGAGGACCTCGAACGGCACCCAGAGTCGATCCATGTAATCTACACTGTCACCTCCGGAGGCGTCCGCGAGCGCATAGCGGACGGCGCCGTCGACCTTGCGCGCGCCCCCGGCCTGGGCGGCGAGGTGCGCGACGAGCCGAGGCAGGAGCCCACCCATCCACGACGACGCGAGCACCACTGGCGATCGCGCGTGAGAGAGCGCCACCTTGCCCACGGCCGCGGCCATGCGGCTCGTCCACCTCGTGATGTCCACGTAGGGGACGCCGCCCGCGAGCGCCGCGTCGAGCACGACGTCCCCAGGGTCGTTCACGAGACCCACGAGCGCCGACACGCCAACCGGCTCGCCATGGCCCGACGCGGAGCGAGCGCCGAGATCCCACGCGAGGAAGCGCGCCTCGGCCCCCGCGCCTCGCGCCGCCCCCAGAGACGCCCGTGCGCGCTCTTCGCTCCGCCCCGCGATCGTCACCGCGTGGCCCTCGCGCCCGAGCAAACGCGCGAGCCGCTGCCCCACGACCCCGGCCCCACCCACGAGCACGACCGGGCCTCTCTCGTCGAATCGAACATCCATGATCCATGAATAGGTCGAACGACCTAAAACGCAACCCACAAAATAGGTCGAGCGACCTAGAGTGTCTGGCGCGTCTTCACGGCGTCGGGCCTTTTGGCTCGCAAGGCGCGCGCCCCCCGCGCACAATCACCTGCGTGGACGAGGCCCGTGGCCAGGAGGGCAGGGGGAGCACGGCGGGGACGCTCCGTACGGTCCTCGCGCTCGCGCGCCCGCTCGGGGGCCTGTCGCTGCTCGTGTATCCGCTCGTGGGGTACGGGTTCGCGCTGTGGGATCACTCGGCCGAGATAGGTGGGCTCGGGGATCTCGCGCTCCTCTGCGCGGCGTGGTTCGTGGCGAGCGCGGGCACGATGTGGTTGAACGCGCGCCTCGACGGGGCCGAGTCGGGGGCGCTCTTCGCCGAGGCGCCTACGGCTGCTCCTCCTGCGTTCCTCGGGTGGCTAGGGACGGCGGCCATCGGCGCAGGTGTCGTGCTCTCGGCGCTCGCGGGCCCGCGTGTGCTCCTCCCGTGCCTCGGGTGCGCGGCGCTCTCGTTTCTGTACTCGCACCCACGCACGCGCTGGAAGGCTCACTCGGTGCTCGGGCCCGCCGTGAACGCGCTCGGCTACGGGACGCTCTCGCCCCTCGCGGGGTGGGCCGTGGCGCGTGTCCCGCCGACGCCGCGGGCGCTCGTGGTGCTCGTGTGCATCGCGCTCTTCACGCTCGGCGCGACGTTCGCCGCTCAGGCCTTCCAGCAGGCCGACGACGCGCGACGTGGGTATCGCACCCTCGTCGTCACGCACGGGCCGCGCGTCTGCCTCGAGGTCACCCGGTGGACCACGGCGCTCCCGGTGGCCGTGCTCGGCGCGCTCGCGCTTGCAGGGTTTTTTCCGCGTCTCTTGCTCGTCGGAGTGCCCTTTTTGGCCGTCGTGGACAGGCACCTTCGAAGGTGGCAATCCGCGCCGGGCGGCGGGACCCCGAAGCTCGCGCTCGGCTACATGGCGCGTATGCTCGGGTTGGGCACGATCTTCATCGGCCTCGCCACGGTCGACTTCGTGATCGATCTGGCTGTGGACCGGCCGCCGGCGGGGCTCGGAACGGCGCGGGGCGCTCCGGCACCACGCGCCACCGAGTGACTCAGAACGGGTCGTGTTTCTTCTTGGCGCCGAGGGTGCTGCACCCGGCGATCTGGGCCTGCCCGTAGCGCGAGGCGTCGCACGTCTCGCTGGGCGCATAGGTCGTCCCGCAGCCCTGTTCGGCCTGCATGACCCAGCCCGAAGGTGTGCAGCACCACGACGAGAACCCTTCGCCCGGCGGTGTGCGAGGGCACGTGACCTTGGCCGCCGGGAGCGGCTTTGCGGGGCCTGCGCTCGGATCCTCGGGCTGGCCATCGGTCTTGGGGAGCATGGGCATGCCGGCGCCTACCACGACGACGATTCCGAAGATGCCGCCCAGCCAAAGGAAGAAGCCCCGCTTCGCCTCGTCCCAATGGGTGACGGCGAAGAAGAGCAGCGCCCCGGGCACGAAGATGCACGCGAGCCCCCAGACGATGCTCTCGGCGAACGCCGCCGCGAGCATCATCAACATCCCTACGAGCACGAGGAGCCCCGCCACCACGAGCCCGCCCATGATCACGAACGCCATGTGTTCCCTCCCACGCCGCACGATACGCGCGGGCGCACCGAGTCGTCCAGGCTCGGCTGTGCGCAATGTGCATGTAGTCGTGCGGCGAGGAACCGCCCGTGCCTCGCGCGAGGGGACGAGGCCCGTGCATTTCTCGCGAAACCGAGGGGCCCGTCGTGGCATCGTTGCACGTGCGGGGGCTTCTGGCCGCTCGCGGAGGCGCCCATGCTCGCAGGTCTTCGTCGCACCCCTCACGCCGCGCTCGGCGTCCCGCTCGTCGCCTTCGTGGCGGCGCTCCCGCTCGCCGTAGTCGGACTGGTCCCGGGCTGTTCGAGTTCGTCTCCTGCGGTGCCGGGCGAGGACGCGTCGTCGTCGGTCGAAGCTTCGGCCGAGGCCTCGGTCGACGCCGGGCCTTCGTGCAAAGGCCGCGACGACGTGCCCGCCGACCCGAGCGCGCGCGGACCGTGGGCCGTGGGTGTGCGCACGGTCACCGTGGGCGGCCTCACGCACGAGGTGTGGTACCCCGCGCGTCGAGGCTCCGAGTCGGGCAAAGCAAAGAAGGTTTACGATCTTCGCTACGCCATCCCGGCCGACGCGCGCCCCAAGATCACGGACGAGAAGGCGCCTCGTCAGCCGTGTGATTGCATCGACGACCTCCCGATCGACGCCGAGCGCGGGCCCTATCCCGTGGTCGTGTTCTTCCACGGCACGGCGGGCTTCCGCACGCAGAGCCTCTCGCAGATGACCCACTGGGCGAGCCGCGGGTTCGTCGTCGTGTCGACGGACCACCCGAAGCTCTGGCTCGCCGACGCCCTCAACCTCGACATCAGCCAGAACGTCGATCAGCCCGGCAACACGTCGCGCCTGCTCGACGCGATCGCGGCCAAAGATCCGGCCACCGCGTTCCTCGAGGGAACGGCCGATCTCACTCGCCTCGGCGCGGCCGGGCACAGCGCGGGCGGCGGCGCCGTGGCGCGCTTCACGCGGCCGAACCTGCTCGTGCGCATCCCCATGGCGGCGGGCGGCGTCACCGCGAGCGCCGACCTGAAGGACACGCTCGTGCTCGGCGGCGACGAGGACACCGTGGTCCCGCCCTCAAGGCAGCGCGACGGGTACGCCTCATCTCCCAAGCCGAAGCGGCTCGCCATGCTGGCGAAGGCCGGGCACCTCGCGTTCTCGGACATCTGCGAGGCCGCGAAAGACCAAGGAGGCCTCTTCAACGTGGCCAAAGAGGCAGGGATCTTCGTTCCCGATCTGCTCGTGAGGCTCGGCAGCGACGGCTGCAAACCCGAGCAGCTCGCGCCCGAGAAGGCCCACGAGGCCGTGAACGCGCTCACGTCCGCCGTGCTCGAAGAGGGCCTCGCGTGCGGAAAACCCGAGGCCTACGAGGCCGCGAAGGCCAAGCTCGGCCCGACGCTCTCGGAGACGCTCTCGGAGCGCTGAGGGCGGGCGGAGAGGCCGACGACGGATCGTGGTCGCCAACGCTCGTGGGGGCCACGTCGACGGCCCGCGACATGCCTCCGTGGGCGACGCAGCGGCTTCGTTCTACGGTACCATCGGCCGATGCGGATCTCTCGACGCGCTCGGTTTCGCGCACGTGGCATCGTGTGGGGCGCCCTCGTCACGTCCGCCGCGGCCGTGCACTGTGGTGGGGCAAGCACGAGCGAGCCGGCCAACGCCACGCCAAAGACGCCTACCTTCAGCGAGACCCCGTTCGAGGCAGCGCGCACCCGCTGCATCGAGTTTTCGGACACGCCGAGCTGCAGGAAGGCGCTCGCGAGCCCCGAGGCCGTGGGCGACCAACGTGTCCTCCTCCTCACGACGCTGTGTGTGAAGAACATGGACCCGGTGCTGTGCTGCAAGAGCTACGAAGAGCTCCCCTACGCGCGCACCACGAAGGCTCCCGCGGGGAACAATGCGCAGGCGATCGCCCTGGCGACGTGCGCGCGCTTCTGTTTTCGAGCCAATGGCAGCGCGCCGCGCTTCTGCGAGCCGTTCGAGGGCGGTCTCGGCGAGGTGAATCGCCTGCGCGCCTGCGAAGGGAACTACCGCGACGACGTGGTGTGCGCCGGCGTCGACCCGGGCGCGCGTGCCGAGATCCGTGCGCGTCTCTCGCGCATCGAACAAGAAGAAAAGGACCGCGTCGCTCGGTTCCAGCGTGAGCAGCAGGAGCGCAAAGAGAGGGACCTCGAGGCTTATCGCCGCGTCAGCGTCACCCGCAACAGCGGGAACGGTACGACGCCTGCCCCACCGCCGCCGCGCCAAACCCCTGCGCGCCCCCGGCAATCGTGCCAGTACATGTGGGTCACCGGGGGCACGGGCCCGAGCGGATTCACCAAACCGGAGCGCCACTTCTACGACGCGCCGGACTGCGGCGGCGTGTGCTGCGAGGGCCAATCGTACTGTTGTGTCGACGCGACGGGCACGCGCGAGTCGTGCAGCGTGACCACGACCAAGAAGGCCGCCGATCCCGAGACGCACTACTGCCGCGACAACGGCCATATGCGCGATCGCCGCCGCGACGACTACCCGGTGCTCCCCATCCTCCCGGGCGAGAGGTAGGCGCGTCCGTGGCGCGCGAAGGCTCTGCGCGCTCTACGTCGGGTCGCGCTCGAGCTCTTCGACGTCGGCGAGGTCCTTGTTGCGCCCCGCCGCCTTCTTGTTGCGAATGAGGGCCCCTTGCGGGAGCTCTCCTCCGTGAGCCGGACGAGAATGTCCATGTCGTCCGTGCAGCGCACGTGTCCGTAGAGGGGGACCGCCCAGCCCCCAAACGAGAACGACGTCGGCGTTCTCGCCGGTCATTCGTTCTCGCCGCGCCCGGGCGTGAGCTTGTCGGCCCACGCTGGCTCGTCACGATCTCTCCGAGCGCGCTACGCCTCGGCGATCCCGAGCCGTGCTCGCGCTTCGGGCATCGGAAGCGGCATGAGCGCCCAGTAGTCCCACTTGCCCATCACGTCGACCTGCACGGCGCGCCCGCGGAGGAAGGCGGCGAGCGCGCGCTCGGGGTCGAACGCGCCGCGCGCGGGCGTGACGACCGCGGGGCTCACGCGTAGCCCGAGGTGGAACGTGGCCAGCGCGATCACGATGAACGTGAACGCCTCGCCCTCGGCGAACGCGCAGTAGAACGCGGCGAGCTCGCACTCGCCCGCCGGGTCGGTGTCGTAGCCATTCAGGACGTGCAGGAGATCGTGGTGCACCATGCGTTCGGGAATGCCGTTCTTCTCGCCCGGATAGGTGATTCCCTTTTCGCGGAAGTGGTCGGTCACCGCGCGGCCGAAGGAGCCCTCGGGGCACGCGGCGAGGGCGTGAAACCGGGCCGCGAGCGCTTCGTTGCGGTGAAGGCCGAGCACGAACAGGAGCGCCCGAGCCATGCCGGCCAATCCCTCTTCCTCCCAGGTGCGGCGAAAGAGACGCCGCGCGTCGGGGGAGCGCGAGGCGAGCGCCCGCTTGATGGTGAGCACTTTGCCTTTGCGGAGTGCGGGGAGGAGGTCGACCCACGGGGAGCGCACGCCGAGCTCCTTGCCGATCTCGTGCACGGCTCGCTCGCGTGCGACGGAGATCTCTCCCTCGATGCACGCGACGAGGACGAGCGCGTCGACGAGGGCGCGCCGCATGCCGGGTGATGGGAACGCCGCGGAGACCGTGGGCCCCGACGCCGTCGGGGACGTGACGTCGAGGGCGCGCCGGACTGCCTCGACGAGATGCGCCGTGCGGGCACCAAGGGCGCCGTCGGCGTGCGCGACCTCCTCGATGGCCCCGAACGCTGCAGTGGCTTGCGCGGCCGACAAGCCGAGCGCGCGAGCGAGGGCACCAGGCTCGATGGAGGCGACGCCGTTCATGCCTGTAGCATTGCAACGCTAGTTGCAATGTCAAGCCGGCTCGAGACGCGCTAGGATGGCGGGGTGCCTCCACCGAAGAAGAAGCTACGGCGCGACTCGGGGCGCCCCCGCGGCGAGCCGATCGAGGCGGCCGTGCTCGCGTGCACCCTCGAGGAGATCGCCGAGCACGGCGTCGATGGCGTGAGCGTAGAGCGGATCGCGCGGGCGGCCGAGGTGAACAAGACGAGCGTCTACCGTCGCTTCGGGTCGCGTGACGCGCTCATCGCGGCGGCGCTCGAGCGTGTCGCGAACGACGTGGGGCAGAAGCTCTCCGACCGTGGCTCGCTGCGGAAGGACCTCGAGCTCGTCGCCGAGGAGGTGGCCCGTCTGCTGCGAACGCCGCACGGCGAGGGCCTCGCGCGCGCTGCCTTCGCCGATCCTGGGACGAGCGAGCTCTCGGCGTTCGCGGCGCGCGAGATGGGAAAGCCCAGGGCCGCGGCGCTGGCCATGGTCGAACGAGCGCGCGCGCGCGGCGAGTGGTGCCCCACCGTGTCTCCCGAGGTCGCCCTCGCCGCGCTCGTGGGTGCCCTCCTTCACCGCGCCTTGCTCGAGCGCGCCCCGCTCACCCCAGCCTACGTGCGCCAGGTGGTCGACCTCGTCGCCGCCGGAGTCACCCCACGCGCGGCCCCGCGGTGACGAGAGGGGGGTCGGGCGCGTTCCCTCCGGACCTCGCTCCTCACCCCGCGTGAAAGGGCGCGATTCGGCGCGCGTGGTACCTTAGGAGCGTCATGAGCCTCGCCGCGAAGGTTCCCACCTACGACGACATTTGCGCGCTCCCCGCGGGGGTCACGGGCCAGCTCGTGCTCGGGACGCTGCACGCACACCCGAGGCCCGCGATGCCGCACGCGCTCGCGGCCTCGGCGCTCGGGGAAGAGCTGGGTCCACCGTTCAAACGAGGGCGTCACGGGCCGGGAGGCTGGATCCTCCTCGACGAGCCCGAGGTGCACCTCGGGGGCGATGTGCTCGTGCCCGATCTCGCGGGGTGGCGTCGCGAGCGCCTCCCCGAGGTTCCCGAGGCGCCGTACCTCACGCTCGCGCCGGACTGGGTGTGCGAGGTGCTCTCTCCGTCGACGGCCGCGCTCGATCGTGGCGACAAACGCAAGGTGTACCAACGCGAAGGCGTGCCGTGGTTTTGGATCGTGGACCCGAAGGATCGCACGCTCGAGGTGCTCGCGCTCGACGGTCCCTCCTACCGCGTGGTCGACGTCTTCTCGGGGGAAGAGAAGGTGCGCGTCCGCCCGTTCGACGCCATCGAGCTCGACCTCGCGGTCTTGTGGGCGAGGTAGTCGAAGCCACTCCGAAAGCCTCTACGCGCCCTTCACTCCCCCCATGCCTCGCGCGCTACGGCCTCGGCCACGTCGGCGAGGGCGGGGAACGCGACGTCGTCGTACGCGTAGAGGTCGTCGTTGATGACCTCGTTCGGGTTCGCGTACACCGTGGCGACCAGGAAAAACGCCTTCCCCGTGGCCTTCTCGACCACGTACGCGTTCGTCGTGAGAAAGCCGTACGCCTGGCCGACCTTCGCGTACACCTCGAATTTGCCGCGCGCGCGCACCCGCTCGAGCCCGCGCAAGAACGGGTCGAGGCGGTAGTCGGCCACCACGTTGCGGTCGTATCCGGGGAGCCCCGATTGGCTCGGGAGCGTGCCGAGCGCCTCCTTCACGTACGCGAGATCGTCGGGAGTCGCCTGGTCCTTCGGGAGCTTCGCGCCGAGGAGCTCGGGGCGCACGATGCGCACGAGCGTGTCCTGCAGATCACGGAGCGTCATGGCGTTCTTGTCGGCGAACGACGCGGGCGCCTTCACGAGCTTCCCGTCGACCACGACTGCGTTCCCGACCTCGAGACGGAGGGCACGTGTCGCCGGGAGCGTGAGTGAGCTCTTGCGCGGCGGGAGTGTGTCGCGCGGGCCGTCTTTGGGGACGATGTCGATGCGCGGCGACACGGTGGCCGGATCGATCTCGTTCCCCGTGGCGAAGCCCGTGCGCACGCGCGCCGAGGCGAGCCCGAGCCCCCAGAGCGTCTCGTGGGCCTCTTTGTGCCCGGCGAACGCGAGCAGGCGGTTCGCCGACGCGTTGTCCGACACGATGAGCGCGCGCCACGTCTCGCGCGCGAGGGTCGTCGCGTAGGGTGTGCCCTGGCCCGACGAGGGAAAGATCTCGAGCGTCGTCTCGCGTCCGAGGGCCGGGTGCTTCGCGTGGCGGAGCGCAGGGAGACGATCGACGCTCGCGAGCGCGAGCGGCACCTTCATGGAGCTCGCGGGGAAGAAGTACTCGGCGTCGGCGAAGTACCCGTGCCGCTCGAGGCTCGCGGGCTTGCCGCCCTCGGACTTCGTCACCGCGCCATAGAGCACCTGAAAACGGTACTTCTCGCGATCGGCGAGCACCGTGCGGAGGGCCTTCCCGCCTCGCTCGAAGGCGCGCGAGAGCCACGGATCGGCCGACGGAGCCGCGGGCTTCGGGGTTGCGTCGCTCGGCTTCTTGGGCGGCACCGCGGGCGGAGGCGGCGCAGGGATCGGCTTCGTGGGCTCGGACTTCTTCGGGGCTTCGGGCTCGTCGTCGGGGATGGCGGGCTCGGGGATCGGCGTCTCGTCGTCGCTCTCGGCCGGGGCGAGCGCGGCATGCGGCGCTTCGGGTGGAGGCAGAGGAGCGGCGGGCGCGGCGCACCCCACGAGCGTGAGCGCGGCATACCCTACGAGCGCGATCGCGAGGTGTGGCTCACGGCTCACGGGGGGCCTCCGCGTGGGTCATGAGGCGCGTGATCTCGCGGTCGGCCTCGAACGTGGGCGCGAGCAACATGACGAGGTAGTGGTCCTCGTCCATCTTCTTGAGGCGCTCGAGCTCGCGTGCGCCGCGTTCGGGGCCTTGCGCCATCATGACGAGCGCGGCCTGGGCGCGCGTCGCCTTCGGGAACGTCTTCAGGCAGGCACGGAGCGCGAGGACGGACGCACGCGCGTCGCGGTTTCGCTCGAGCGGCTCCATGGCCTTCAGGTAACAGAGGGCGGGCGCGCGCTCGGGCACGTCGGCGCTCGCGAGGGCGAGATCCACCTCGGCCCACTCGCCGCGCATGCGGTGCACCTCGGCGCGGAGGAGCGCGGTGCGCGGATCGTTCGGGGCGTCCTTCGTGAGCTTTCGTACGAGCTCGGCGCCCCTCGCCACGTACTCGGGCGCCACGATCCCGAGCGCGTCGGCGAGCGTGCTCCCCTCCTCCACGGCGCGCACGAGGCCCGCGAGCGTGCGGCCTCGGTCCGTCGTCTGCGTATCGCCCTCGACCGCGAGGCTCGCCCGCGCGACGCGGAGGTGCACGCCCACGAGCGCCTCTTGGTTCGTGAGCGCCTGCGACGCCACGAGCATCGCGTCGCCGAGCAAGAGGCTCACCTGCGCCTCGGCGAAGGTACCGTCACGCGTACCGAGCGACCGCGCGAAGGCCGCGGCCTGCGGGTAGAAGTAGACGAGATCGCGCTTCACGATGGCGCGCACGTCCTCGAGGGACTTCGGGCTCCGCAGCGCCTCGTCGGCCGGTGACAGGTGCACGTTCGCGACGAGCGTGGCGAGCATCTTCTTCGCGTCGGCCTCGCGGAGCGCGCCACCTCCCTGCACGACGAAACACGGGCGCGCCTCGGGCTTCGGGCTCGCGGTCGAGGCCGTCGTGGCCGCGGCGGGGGTCGTCGTGGGTGTGCGCGGCGTGCACCCGAGGCTCGCACCCCAGAGGCCGAGCGAGGCGAGCGCGAGACCGCGACCGAGCGTCGTACGAAGCAGCATGGGCGCATCCTTCGCCCGCGGTGGAGGGCTCGTCAATCGAAGCCCCACGCGCCCACGCGCCACGTGCCTTCGTGCCTCGTCGCCGCCCCACGAGGGCTCCCGCGCGAGCCCCCGGAGAGGCCCGAAATTGACGCAAATGACGCGCAAAATGGGGCGCCCAATTTTGCGCGTCAATGAAACGATTCCGAAGGGTTACCTGGGGGTCGGCGAGAGAAAGTCGTCATGAGGGCGACCGACCCTCGAGGCCTCGCCGCCGGCGCCGATCGAGCGCTTCACCGGGCCGAACCTCACCGCACCACGGGCATCGAGAGCGTGACGAGGGCGAGCTCGGGGCGCGCGAAGAAGCGCACGGGCAGGATCGACGTGCCGAGGCCTCGGCTCACGTACAACGACGAGCCACGGTCCTCGTAAGTGCCGGCGACGTAGCGCCCGCTCCCCGGAGGCAACCAGAGGGGTCCGAGCCCGGGCACGCGCACCTGGCCTCCGTGCGTGTGACCGGCGAGCGCGAACGTGACGCGCCCGGCGACGCTATCGAAGAACGCGGGCGAGTGCATGAGCGCGAGGGTGGTAACACCGGCGGGGACGCTCCGAAGCGCCTTGTCCGCGTCGGGGCTGCCGCCGGTCTCGTCGTCGAAGCCCACGATCCAGAGATCGTCGCGCAGCCTTCGGGCCTCGTTGACGAGCAGGGTGATGCCGGCGCTTCGGAGCGTCGCGGCCTCGTCCTCGGACGGGCGCCAGTGCTCCCAGTTTCCGTCCACCGCGAAGACCCCGAGCGGCGCGTGCAGCGCGCTCAAGAAGCTCGCGTACGGACCGAAGCGACCGGTGTCGCAGGTGTCCCCCGTCAACACCACGAGGTCGGGCTTCTCGTGAGCGATCGTAGCCAATACGGCAGCTTCGCGTGGGCCCGGGGTGCTGCCGTGAAGGTCCGAGAGATGAAGCACGCGGAGCGCGCTCGGCCCGACGTGATCCACGTCGTTTCGTGCGCCTGCGCGTCCGACCGGAGGCAGGTTCGGCCGTGTCACCTCGACCCAGCGCGGCTCCACGGCGAACGCGTAGAGGCCCGTGGTCGCCGTCAGTGCTACGAGGGCTCCCCCGATCCAGCGTCGTGTGCGTCTCGGGCGCTTCGATGGCCTCACGCTCGAACGCGACGCTTCTGAGCTCACGGGCTAGACGATAGTCCGCTTCGGCCCGCGCTCCTCGGTCGAGAGCCCGAAATTGACGCAAATGACGCAAAAGTCCGAGCGCCCGGACTTTTGCGTCAATGAAACGATTCCAAGGGGCTACCAGGGGGTCGGCGAGAGAAAGTCGTCACGCGGGGGACGGGCTCACTCGGAGGTTCGGTACTCCCGGGCGAGCGCGGCTCCCTGCTCGGACGCGAGGGCTGCGCGGCACTGCGCAACGAGGGCCTCGAGCCGCTCGGTCGTAGCCTCCGCCATGGTGCACGAGGCCCTCACGTGGACGTACCCGTCGGACTCGAAGAAGCGCGCGGCGGGCTTCGACGCGTTGGCCGCCTTGATGCGTGCCATGAGCTTGGTGAGGTTCACGTCCGTGTCCGTTTTGCAGAGCGTGCCCACGACACGAACGTCGTCGTCGTGGAGACCGGCTTGTAGGTTGAACCCGTCGAGGGTCGAGCGGTACCACCCGCGCCCCTCGCGCGACGTCTTCGGATCGAGACCGAGCTTCACGAGCGCGGCCTCGAGCGAGGCGACGACCTTGGCCTCGTCGGCGTCGAGCGGCGCCTCGGGCACGACCGGGGGAACGTACGGCGTGAACGGGAGCCCGAGGGCCTTCTTCACCTCGCCGGGAAATGTCGGGTTCAACGCCTCGAGCAGGCTCATGAGCGGCGCGATGGCCTCGGCCCCGAACTGGCGATATCCCGTGAACGCGAGGAACTGCGCCGCGGCGGAGCTCGAGATCCCGGCCTTCCACATGCTCGGATCGTCTCGAAGGAGCGGAACGATCGCCGCGAGCGCCTCGGGGGTCGCGGGTGGGACCGTCTCGCCAGATTCGCCTCGAATGCCGGAGAGGACCATCGCCATGAGGAGCGCCTCGGCCTCTCGGCTCCAAGGCAAGTCGACGTTGTCTTGCGCGGCGCGTGTCGGGAGGTAGGGCAACGGCGCGCACACGGTCGCGCGGTTGAGCCCCGCGGCGTCCAACATGGCGAAGAGCTCGCGCAGGTCGTGCGTGGTGGTGGGCGCGCGTGGTTTCAGGATCTCGTCGTAATTGCTGCCCCCGAGGACCGACACGCTGCTCACACCGACGCCGGCCAAGGCCGCTTTGCCGCCATGCTGGAGCGCCGACGCGAGGAGGTGGGCGACGAGATCGCTCGGGCCCCGCAGGTGCACGCTCGGCTCGACACGCTTTCCGCTCCGAACGACGCCGCGCCAGAGCACCGCCACCCCACGCCGCGCCATACCCTCTCGAAGGGGGCGGAGCAGCGCCGAAGCGGCCTTGTACATGGGCTCGTCGGCGGCCTTGTGTTTGCGCGACATCTCCGCCTTGCCCTTTTTGGCAGGCGTAAGATCGAGCAACGAGACCCCGTGCCAAGGGAGGAAGAGCCTACGCCCTGGCACGAGCAAGAGTCGGCCTTGACCTGCGTGCTCGTCGGGAAGCGTGTACGTCTCCGAGGCACGTCCGAGCTCGGGGCCGCAGCACACCGTGCCCGCGTCGGGTTGCCACCACACGAGCTCGTCGTGAACCCACGGCCCTGCCACGGCGTGGGTGTGGGTCGTCGTCGCGGAGCCATCGTCGCGCACCTCGCAGAGCCACGCGACCTCGTTCACCATGTCGTGATCGGCGAGCGCGATGGACGACCCGCGGCGGTACGCGTTGGCCTCGCCGTTCGGCAAACGCTCGACGTGCTTGCACCACACGACGCGCCCGCGGCCGTCCGCTTCCCGAGCTATCAGGGCCGCAATCGGCTGCTTGTCGGCGCGCCCCAGCACGACGAGCGAGCCGTCCGCGAAGGCGACGTACGAGACGACCGCGAACACGAGGCGCCGTCGGCTCGTGCCTCCGAGCTCGAGCGGTGCCCCCTCCGGGACGAGCGGCAGCTCCTCGCCGTGCACCTTCACCGATCGTCCGTCGTGAGCCACGACGAGGTCGGGGCCCCCGAGGGGGTCTGGGCTGTGGTGGCTGTTCGCCGCAGGAGGGACCTTCTTCAAGGCCACCGGGTCGACGTCGGTCGCGTAGTCGAGCCACACGTTGCCGTTCGGGCGGAGGACGATGGGCTTCTCTTCGTTGGGACGATCGAGGCCGGCGTCGGTCTTGATCTTGTCGCCGGGGAAGGCGATCCGCGTGACGCCCTGCCAGTCGGCGAAGAGGTAGAAGCTGCCGTCGCGCGCCGAGATTTGCCGATTGTCCATCGAAGGCCTCCGTGTCGGGATCCGTCGTTCGTACCGACGCCCGACGCGAATTCTCCCCGGGAGCGCGGGTCTCGAACGAGTCTCGCGCTCGCCCACGTGAGGGCGGGCCGTGGGCTCGAGCCCCGCCTCGCCGCTTGCCGCCGCCGTTGGGTCGTGCGACGTACGAGCCACGTTCACCCCTCAGCGGGCGGGCCGAGGAAGAATCTCCATGGGCCACACACCGACGCCTCCCGATCGGCAGCCACCCGAACGAGCGGATCTCGAGCCCGAGGCCGAGAGCCCCGCGGAGACCTCGCAAGGCTCGTCGCGCGCGCGCAGCCTCCGGCGGACGCTGATCGGCGTCGTCATCTTCGTCCCAGGGCTCTTGCTGTTTCTCGTCGCGCGCTCGTGGCTCCTCGACACGTTCGGCACGACCGAAGGGAACAGCGTGGTCGTGCGCATCCCGACCGTCGTGGCCATGGCCATCGGCGCGCCCATGACCGTGGGGTACTGGCTCCTCGTGAGCGGCATCTACGGCGTCGTGTTCGGGGCACGCGGCCGCGCGCTCACGCCGCTCTGGTCCCTCTTCCGCATCGTGTTCGGTCTCGTCGTCACGCTCGGGATGATCGCGATCGCGATCGTCGTCTTCGTGCGCTCGTCGATGGAACGGAGCCCCGCTCCGATCGAGCCGACCGAGCTCGTGGCTCCCCCGGGCTGGGCCGATTCGGGCACGTCGCGTCGGCCCGACCTACGGTCTCTCGACGCGCGCGGAGGCCCCGCTGTCGCCCGCGCGCGGCCTGCGACGGATCAACGGCAGGCGCGTGCCTCGTTCGGGACGACGGCGTCGAGCGCGCGCTGCAGGGCTGCGGTCTCGAGGCCCCGGTCCGGCCGCGCGACCGACGCGAAGACCGTCACGTAGTCGTTCGCCGTCACGCACACGAAACCGCGCTGGTCCGTGCTCACGTTCCGCACGATCTCGGCCTGGGGCGTGACGGTGACGTAGGGCGAGAACGCCGCGATGTCGGCCGTCGTCCCGCCTGCGATCGAGGCGCTCACGAAGATGTCGTGCGCGTTCCGAATGGCGATGAAACACGCCTGGGTGGCGGTGTCCTCCGTCTGCGTGCGAATCGAGCGCTCCTGGCGCGTGATCACGGTGGCCTCGGACATCGCCTCGACGCTGACGGGGCTCTCGAGCTCGCGCTTCCACGTGGCCGCGACACGTCCGAGCACCTCGGGGCTCTTGCCTTCGAGCGCCTTCGCCACGCAGCTCCCGAACGTGCCGGAGGCGACGGGGCGATCGGCCAAGGTCGCCTCGCGGGCGAGGGCCGTGAGGGCGGCCGCGTTCGGCGTCGTCCCGATGCGCTTGGCGAGCGCGCCCGCGGCGGCCGAGATCCCGCGCCGCAGCGCCTGGTTCGACGGGCTCGTCGGATCGACGAAGGTCCAGAGCTTCTGGCCGACCACCTTCTTGTCGAGCGCCGGGATGCGGTCGAGGTGCTCCCCCGACGCCCACAGGTCGGCGATGACCCGCGCGTTCTTGACCTCGACCCGGTCGGCCGCCGGCATACGGACACCGAGGGTGAGCGCTGGCGTCTCGAGGAGCAGATCGCCCTTGTCGCGGTCGAACAGGCGATCGGCCAGGTTTCGGCGAATCACCCGATCACGCGGGCAAAGATGCAGCTCCGAGAACCAGCGCGTCTGCACGCCGTTCGTGCGCTCGTACATCGTCTCGAGCCACTCGACTCCGTACTTGGCCTGGGCCCAAACCCCGCCGACGACAGCCGCGTTCGTGAGCGCGTACCTCCCGCGGTCGTCTTCGTTGAAGCAGCTCCCACCTTTTACGACGATGGTGGGCCTCTTCGTCCGGCTCCGGTCGAGCCCGAGCTTCGCGTCGATCTTGTCGAGCCGCGACGCGAGCAGGAGCGACGCTTGTTTGGAGAGGCACTCGGCGCGCACCTCGGTGAGCGTCTCCCCGGCCTTCTCCGCGTCCCCTGCGCCGAGCCGCGTGCACGTGACGTCACCCTGGAGGAACGCCTCGTCGCCCTCGAGCTCGTCCCCCGTGGCTTCGGCCGAGCAGCCCGCCAAGAGCCCGAGCGCAGTGAGGGAGGAGACCGCCACGGCGGCGCGGAGAAGGGCGCGGAGAACGTGAGCCATGAGGGGGCTATCGCACCTTTCGTGCCAGCTCGCGGGGAGCCCGAAGCGCGCCCGCAGGGCACGAAAGGCCGCTGCCCCGAAGGGTCATGGGGGACGTGCCGCCCACCCAGGGAACGAATCGATCTCTCGCGTCGGATGCGCGGCCACGGCCCCGCGCGCGCTCCTCGCAGCGGCATGCCGTCTCGCGGCTCGCCGCCCGCGGGGGCGCCGACGTGCCGAGCCTCACAGGACGAGCTTCATCCCCTCGTGGCTCCTCACGAAGCCGAGGCGCTCGTAGAAGGCGTGGGCGCGCGTGCGGGTTTTGTTCGAGGTGAGCTGCACGCGGAAGGCCTTGCGCTCGCGCGCGCGGTCTACGGCAAAACGCATCATCGTCTCGCCGACGCCGCGGCTCCTGTGCGCGCGATCGACGACCACGTTCTCGACCTGGGCCACGAGCCCGCCCTGGTAGCCGACGTGACGCACGAAGGTCAGCTGAAAGACCCCGATCACGCCGACGCTCGGCAGGTCGGCCACGTAGAGCGCGTTGTCCTCGGTCATCGACGCGAGCGCCTCCACGTAGACCGGATCGAAGGGATCTTTGCCCCCCTCGAGGTCGAGCCTGTTGCCCTCGTTCGGCAGCTTGAAGAGCGCCACCACGGCGGGCAGATCGGAGACGGCCGCGCGGCGCACGCGCATTTCCTCGAAGGACATCGCGTTCGTCACCCTACCCCGATGCGCAGCGAGCGCGATACCGCCGAGGGGAGCGGCTCAAGGATGCCTCCCTCGTCCGGCTCCCTCACCCGAGCGGCCGTTTGCCATGGGCTTCGGGGCGGCCTCGTACGACTCGCGTGAGCGCGGGACCGGTGGAGCGTCACCCTTCTTCCGGGGGCTCCCACTCGTCGTCGAACGGGGCGTCGATGACGGGGCCGATCCATGCTTCGTGGGCGTCCGATGCGCGCTGCGCCGCGGTGAGATCGGAAGGGTCGGCGAGCATGCGCAACGTCACGAGCCCATCGCGTTCTGTGCGCATTGCACCCGGCGGGGGTGTCGCGTGCGCGAGCGCCGGCCCGTGCTTGGAGAGGACGGGGTCGAACACGTCGACGATCGCGTGGAGCGGGCGATTCGAGACGCGAGGCCGTGTGAGCGGCGCGACGGAGAAATCGCGATCCGGAGAGCAGGTCGCCGCGTCGAGCACGGCGCGATCTCCCCAGCGCCGCCGGAGCGTGTGGAGCACCTCGACGAAATCGTCGATGGCGTGGGTCTTCATGTGGTCGAGCACGTCGCGTCTCGCGCCGGCGCCGAGCCCGAGGTACCCGGGGGCCATGTCGATCTTCACCCACGCGTCTCGCTGGGAGCCGACGAGGGCCGTGCTTGCGTCCCCCTTGGCGAGGACCCAACACGCGTGCGACCCGACGAGGCGCGCGTGCACGGCGTCGCGATCGCCCATGGGCTCTCCGCGCTGACCCGTGCCCATGACCTCGAGCCACGGCCAGAACGCGGTCGACGAGAGCGCGTCGAGGAGATCGGTGATCCTGGCGGGCTCGTGGAACCAACGCTCCTCGGACAGCGTGTACGAGGCGACCCAGGTGACTTGGGAGACGATCGGCATGCCGCCCCAATGTGACCGACATTTCGTGCCGTCGCCATGCCGTCGAGGCTCCGCGACGCCGGTCGACATCCCCCGCGGTGGCACGCGCGCTAGCCGACCCTCCGCCATCCATGGGGCGGCGACGATACGGATCCCGAGAGCTCGCGGCTCACTCGAAGTTGCCGCGGCCTCGGAGCGTGACGCCCGCGATGCCCGCCGCGGGCCACTCGAAGGTCTCCTCGTAGACCTTCCCGTCGAGGCTCGTGAGGCGCAAAGTGAACGGCCCTTTGCCGAAGCCCGACGCGTCCGTCAGCGTCCCGTCGCCGCCGCGCTGGAGCGGCACGAACGAGGCGTGGTTCGCGCTCTTCACCTCCGCCTTCACGATGGGCCTCCGCCCGTTCCGCACCCACAGGCTCGTCCAGTATTCGCTCGAGCCGGTCTGGAGCTCGAAGACGAGCGGGCCGGTGGCCGGGCACTCGGTGAAGCGCCACGACATCGTGCGCGGGTACTCGCCGCTGTCCAAGAGTGCGAACGCCTCGGGGCTCACGTCGATGCTGTTCTTCGTCGTGTCGCCGTAGGTGACCACGCGCAGCACGGCCGATTTTCCTCGGGCGGTCGTGACCGCGATGCACGCGTCGCAGTAGGTCGCGACGTTCGGGAGCCCACCCCAGAGCCCGGCGAGCAGGTTGCCTTGGCTCACCCGCACCTCGGGCGCGTACTTGGTGCCCGGCGCGCACGCGTTGTGCCACTTCGTCTCGTCGTAGTCGACGGGCCCGAGGTGAAACTCGCCTCCCTCGTAGGTCGCGCCGAGGCTCTCCGTGCCCCCGCCGACCTTCGGCCCGACCTCGCTCCCCGTGGTGTCTCCCGAGCCGCTCTCGGGCGCGCGCGCACCCGCGCCCGAGTCGGGGCTGCACGAGGCGACGAGGACGATCCCGAACGACAGGGCGAGGAGGGCTTGTGTGCGTAGCATCGTGCGACCAGCGTTCCCTGTCCGACCGAGGAGCGCAAGGTGCTCTCGGCCCCGTCGCCGCGAACCGTCGCGCCTCACGGCACGTCACGCACATACGCGCACCTCGGTCCGCCGTGCTCGAGCGTCGCCACGCGCGGAGCCCGGGCCTCGTCATTCGCCCGAGAGGAGGGCCCTCGCGTCGTCGAGCGCGAGCAAGACCTCGCCGAGCATGCGGCCACGATCGTCGACGTTCTCGGGCGTCATGGTCGCGTAGGCGGTGCGCGCGACGATCGTGGTGAGGCGCGCCCGATCGAGGCGCGATGGCTCCCGGGTGGTGGTGCCTAGGGAGCGCGCGAGGCGCACGAGGAAGCGGATCGCGTGGGCGTTCTCGTCGAGGGGCATCCTTCGTATGCGGAATACACCGACCGCGTTCGGGTCCGTGCGCGTCGCGTAGAACCCCCCGTGAGGCTCGTCCCAGAGCTCCGCGAGCATGTGCCGCGCGATGCGCTCGGCCGCGTCGAGGTAGCGGGTGTCGCGGGTGCGTTCGTAGAGCCGCACGAGGGCGAAGCCGAACGCGGCGTTGTCGGCGAGGTAGAGCTTCGCGCTGCTCGGATCGTTCGCAGGGACGGCCTCGTGCGCCACGCCACCTCCTTCGAGCACGTGGGTGCGTAAGAGCGCGCCGGCCGCTCGGCGTGCCTGGTCGAGGGCCTCGCCGTCTGCGAGCAGCTCGGAGTACGTGACGAAGGCGGCGATCGCGAGCCCGTTCTCCCGCGCGAAGGCGCGACGCTCCACACGAGGCATCCCGAGCGCGCTGCGCGCCCGCGCGTCGAGGGCGTAGTACTCGTGGCCCGTGAGGTACCGCGCGCCGACCTCGTGGGCACCGAGATCCGCGTCTTGGCTCGCGCCGAAGGTCTCTCCTTCGCGGAGGATCTCGGACATGTACCGTTTGACGAGGCGCGCACGCGCGAGCATGGGCGGCGACTGGGTCAGCGCGTAGGCCTCGGCGTAGTTCTCGAGCGCGGGGGCCTGGAACGTCATGAGCTTCTCGTAGTGAGGTCGGCTCCACGTGCCGCCCTCCGAGTACTGGTAGATCCCACCGAACACGGGATCGACGAGCGCCGACTGCCGCTCGAGCGTGAAGAGGGCGCGCTCCTTGGCCTTCGTGTCGGTCTTCGCCCTGCGCAAAAGCCAGGCGTTTCCCCAGCCGAGCGGCGCCTTCTGGAACGTCCCGAAGCCGCCCTCGCGAGCGTCGTAGAAGGTGTCGAGCTTCGCCTCGACGGCCAGGATTTCTCGGGCGAGCGCGGCGGCATCGAGGGCACCTCCGCCTTCGCGCGGCGCTGCCACGCGGCTGCCCTCGAGGCGATCGCGAGACCCGACCGCGGCCTCCAAGACCTCGAGCATCCGCTCGGGAGGGAGAAACCCTCGGTAGGCGCCGAGCTCGTGCCCTTCGGCGTCGAAGAGGATGGTGGCCGGCCAGCCGTAGTCGGCGTAGCGCTCTTGAATGTCGGGCCGCGCGTCGATGTCGACGCGCGCCGTCACGAAGCGCTCGGCGAGGAGCTTCATCACGCGAGGGTCGTGGTAGGTCCGAGCGTCCATCACGTGGCAGAAGTGGCACCACTCCGCGGCGCCATCGAGCAGCACGAGCTTCCCCTCGCGCTTCGCTCGCGCGAACGTCTCGGTGTCGAACGGGACGAACGCGACGCCGCCGGCGAGAGGCTTCCCGGACGGCGCGTGAGCTTCGGTCGGGGCCGTGGTTTTCGGCGAAGCGGGCGAAGGCCGGGCCGGGCCGCACCCGGCGACGAGCGCGAGCGACGCCGCGACGAGGCACATGCCGAAGGACCGGCGGAAAAGAGGGCGCATCATGGCGATCGGAGAGGATACGCGCGAAGGGCGCCCCGGGATCCGCGTGAAGGGCGTGACGTGGTTCGAGGCGACGGGGATCCGACCGAGGGAGATCCGACCGACGTTGGCGCCAAGTCGACGAAAGTACGTGGCGGAGCAGATTGGTTGGGGGGGAGATCCGACCGACGTTGGCGCCAAGTCGACGAAAGTACGTGGCGGAGCAGATTCGACCGACGCAAGGTCGACCAACGATGGCCCGAGTCCGCGAAGCTCTCGCGGGCCTGGCCGGGCCACCCGTTGGGCCTGGCCGGGCCACCTTGGCCACACACGATCTCCCTTAAATTCAGCCACTTCGTGTTGGCCCGCGACGTGAATAAGGGGAGGCATGTCCAACCCTCGCCGTATCGTTCCGGGCACCACCTACCTCGTCACGCGCAGGACCATCCGCCGCTATTTCCTCCTGAACCCGGACAAGAGGCGGCTCCTGCTCGCGTTCTATTGGTACGTCACGGCCGTGCTCGCGGCGGAATTTGGCATAGAGGTCCACGCGGCGCAGATGCTCTCGAATCACCTTCACGAGGTGCTCACGGACACGCGAGGAAGGCTCCCCGACTTCCTTTCGCAGCGAAATCGCCTGCTCGCGAACGCCATCAAGGTGCTGCGTGGGTGGCCCGGGGAGGTCTTTTCGCGCGAGGGCACGAGCGTCGTCGCGCTTTATGGTGAGGATGTGGTGTTGCAGAAGATCGGGTATACGCTCGCGAACGCGGTCGAGGCCGGGCTCGTCGCGAGCCCCGAGGATTGGCCGGGTGTCACGCTCGCGGCGACGGACATTGGGACGCGCACCATTCGTGTCTCGCGGCCCGATCTGTACATCGACCCGGAGAACACGCGCTGGCCGGCGGCGGCCGAGATTGCCATCACGGTGCCTCGCGCGCTCGAGGCGAGCTCGGGGCACGAGGGGGCGCGTGAGCGCGTCGTGTCCGCGGTGAACGCGGCGGTCGAGAAGGCGCGCATCGTGGCCCGCAAGGCGGGGAAGTTCGTGCGCTCGCTCGAGTGGATCTTCGCGGTGCCTCATACGACGCGTGCGTCGTCGTTCGAGGAGATGGGGGCGCGGAATCCGAGCTTTGCGGCGGGTGGGAACCTGGAGATGGCGGTGCGGGCCATGAAGGAGCGGGCCGCGTTCTTGGGGGCGTACCGGGAGGCGTTTGCGAAGATGAGGAGCGCCGTGCGGGATGTGTTCTTCCCTGAGGGGACCTGGCGCCTCTTTCGCGAGCTGGGCGTCAATGTGATTTCAGCCACTTAGCGCCAACGTCGGTCGGATCTGATGACTTAGCGCCAACGTCGGTCGGATCTGATGGGATCTGATGGGATCTGATGTCCTTGACGTCGGTCGGATCCTTGCTTTCGCGAGCTGGGCGTCAATGTGATTTCGGCCACTTAGCGCCAACGTCGGTCGGATCTTTGGTCGGATCTTTGTCGCGAGCTGTCGGTCGGATCTTTGCCTCGTCGGTCGGATATTTGCCTGCGGTCGGATCTTTCCTGACCGGGATCTTTCCTGCCAACGTCGGTCGGATCTTTCCCGTCGGTCGGATCCTTGCTTTCGCGAGCTGGGCGTCAATGTGATTTCAGCCACTTAGCGCCAACGTCGGTCGGATCTCTCTTCGTCTAGCGCCAACGTCGGTCGGATCTCTCTCGTCGGTCGGATCTCTCTCGTCGGCGCCAACGTCGGTCGGATCTCTCCTCGCCTGCGTCGGTCGGATCTCTCCCCTGCTTGCGAAGGAAGAAGCGCCGATCCCGCGCGTATGCTCGGGCATGACGCTCCCCACGCTCGCCTTCCTCCCCGACCACCGCAAAGAGCTCGTGGACGCGCTCCCCGAGGCGTTCGAGTCCATCGGCAAGTACTTCGACCTGAGAGACGATCGAAACGACGTGGCCATGGAGAACGCCCGCGCCGTCGCCGCGGCTCTCGAGGGCGTGGTGCACTCGAGCGACACCGACTGCGACTACTACCCGTGCGTGCTGTCGGGCGCAGATCCGGAGAGCGACGCTTTCTTCGCGGCCCTCGGCGTCGCGCGTGACGCGCGCTTCTCCGTGGGCGGCTACGACAACCCCAAGCTCGAGGTGGTCCGCGCCGGTTCGGGTGACGGAGAGCGCTCGCCGCTCGCGCTTCTCTCGCGGCTCGGCGAGTACGAGCTCGGCAACCTCTCGGACTACCTCGAGGCGGGCGACCAGAAGGCGATCGGCGCGGCCATCACCAAGCTCGAGGCGCTCGGCCCCATCGTGGGCGTTCAGCTATGCGCCGACGATCACGCAACGAAGCTCGTGCTCACGTTGGCCAAGAGCGGCGGCGCGTACGTGGGTGTCGCCGTGGTGCGCGTCGAGACCTGAACGTTCTTTTGGGCGCGGGCGCTAGCTCTCTTCGGGCGGAGGGCTCGCGGGAGCTCCGTGCTCACAAGACGAGCTTCATCCCCTCGTGGCTCTTCACGAAGCCGAGGCGCTCGTAGAAGGCGTGGGCGCGCGTGCGGGTCTTGTTCGAGGTGAGCTGCACACGGAACGCCTTGCGCGAGCGCGCGAGGTCCATGGCGAAGCGCATCATCGTCTCACCGACGCCGCGGCTCCGGTGCGCACGGTCGACGACGACGTTCTCGATCTGGCCCACGAGCCCGCCCTGATAGCCCACGTGGCGCACGAACGTGAGCTGGAAGACCCCGATCACGCCGGCGCCCGTGAGGTCGGCCACGTAGAGCGCGTTGTCGTCGTTCATCGACGCGAGCGCCTCCACGTACACGGGGTCGAAGGGGTCCTTTTCTCCCTCGAGATCGAGCCGGTTGCCCTCGTTCGGTAGCTTGAAGAGCGCCACCACGGCGGGCAGATCGGAGAGCACCGCGCGACGCACGCGCACTTCGTCGAGGGACATGGCATGGCCACGCTACTCGATCCTCCGCGAGGCGACGCACGCCGTGCGCGCTAGGGAAGGGTCGTAGACGTACGCTCCGCCCGACGGCGATGCGTCTTCCTCCCTGCCGCCGCACGTCCCAACGTCCCCTGGACCTCGGTTCGTCCACCCGCTACCCCGAGAAATGCGGCTTCTTTCGCGGCTCTACGCGTGGTGCGGCGTGTGCATCGTACGGGCTCATGCGCCTTGCTCTCGTTCGATTCGCGTTCGCCACTTCACTCGCCGTGCTCGCCGCGTGCTCGTCGTCCGAGGGCGTGACCGAGGCGCCCCCGCCTCCCGTGTCCTCCCTTCCGCCCGTGAGCTCGGGGACGCCGGACGCGGGCACCAACGATGGAGCGCCCTCCGTGCCTCCTGTGCAGCCTCCCGCGAGCGCCCCGCCGCTGCCCGAGGCGACGCGCGCGGCCGTGCAGGCCCTGTGCGACGCGCAGATCGATCCGGCCGGGCAGGGAGGAAAGAGCGTCGGGCTCACGATCGGCGTGTGGACCCCTGCGTTCGAGGGCACCGTGGGCTGTGGGCGGACCCGCGCCGGGGGCAACGCGCCCGACGGGGATACCGTCTACGAAATCGGTTCGGTAACCAAGGTGTTCACGGGCATGTTGCTCGCCGACCGCGTGCTCTCCGGGAAAATGAAGCTCGGCGACGCGGCCTCGACCCACCTCGTGGGCCTCTCGCTCCCCACGTTCGAGGGCGCGCCGATCACGCTCGCCCACCTCGCGTCGCACGGCGCAGGATTGCCCTCCATGCCCGACAACCTCACGGGCGACCGGTTCGCTCCCGCGGCCGGGTACACGCGCGAGCGGCTCGCCGAGTTCCTCTCGAGGACCGCGCTCCCCGACCGGCCTGGCACGACGTACCGCTACTCGAACGTAGGCGTGGGCATTCTCGGGCTCGCGCTCGCCGACGCGAGCGGCAAGTCGTTCGAGGCCATGGTCGCCGAGACGATCACGGGCCCGCTCGGCATGAGCGACACACGCGTCGATCGCGCGAGCTACCCCGAGGCGCGTCTCGCTCAAGGGCACCAAGGCGCGACGCCCATCCCCCCGAACCGCATCGACGTGCTCGACGCCTCGGGAGCGCTGAGGTCCACGGGGCGCGACATGCTGAAGCTCGTCGCCGTGCACGCGGGCAAGGCGCACGCCCTCGCGCCGGTCGCCGCGCTCACGCACGAGGAGGTGATCACGAAGCCGCAGGGTGGCGGGTGCGGGCTCACCGTGGAGCTCCGCGAGGCACAGGGCACGCGGTACCTCGAGAAGAGCGGCGCGACCTCCGGGTTCACCGCGCGCGTTGTGGCCACGAGGAGCCCGGCGCTCGGCGTGGTGGTGCTCGCGAACACGGCGAACGTCGACGTGAACGGCCTGGCCCAGAGGGTTCACGACGCGGCGCGCGCCCCGTGAGCCGCCAAAAGACGAGGTCAGCGCAGCGATCCGCCGGGCTCGAGGCCGCTCGGGAGCGACTCCGGGATCGTGCGATCGAAGGTGCCGTCGCTGAGCGCTCCGAGAAACGCCCGGAGGTCGTCGACCTCGCCGCGTTGGGGCCCTCGCACGCCTTCGAGCGCCGGATCGAGCCTGCGGTTCACGCGGTCGTAGAAGCGGAAGACGTCCTCGAGCGTCGCGAGGGAGCCGTTGTGCATGTACGGGCCCGTCCGCGACACGTTGCGGAGCGTGGGCGTGCGGAACCTGTCCCCTCCTGCCCCGGGATCGTGAGGCGCGCCGCGGAGGTCGGGGACGCCGAGGCGGTGGAGCGCGTAGTCCGAGAACATCGGGCCCGAGTGGCAGTTGGTGCAGCCGTGGCTGCGCAGCACCGCCAGCCCCCGTCTCTGCGAGTCGTTCATGGCGCTCGTGTCACCCCGCGCAAAACGGTCGAACGAGCTGTCGTGATCGACGAGGGTGCGCTCGAACGCGGAGATGGCGCGAGCGACGTCGTCCACCGCGATCGGGCCTGCCCCGAAGGACGCCGTGAACCGAGCCCGATACTCGGGGATGGCCTCGAGGCGCGCCTCGACCTCCGCGATGATGGTCCGCTCGTCGAACGCGAGGCCACGCATCTCGTCGAGGTGCGCGATGGGACCCTTCGCCTGCGTCTCGAGCGAGCGCGCGCGGTTGTCCCAGAACATCGGCGCCTCGCGCGGATCGGGGAGCGCGCCGCTCGCCGAGATGCCCGCGAAGGCCGAGTTCAGCACGGTCATCGAGCTCCGCGGCGTCACGTGGGCCGTGCCGGGGCTCGGGCGCCTCGCGGGGCCGAGCCCCTTCCCCGCGACTCCGACGGACATCGCGCGGCCGTCGGCATAGGCGAAGTCGGGGTGATGGCAGGTCGCGCACGCCACGTCCCGATCGCCCGAGAGGACGGGATCCCAGAAGAGCAGGCGACCGAGCTCGACCTTCGCCTCCGTCCGCGGGTTGTCCGCGGGATCGAGCGCGTTCGCCGGGAGCGCTCCGAGCGCTCGTGTGGAGACGGCCGAGTCGCCATCGCCGCCTCGGCCGTCTCCGTCTCCGTCGCCGTTTCCGTCGCTGTCTCCGCTGCTGTCTCCGTCTCCGCGCCCGTCACCGCACGCGGTCGCGGTGAGTATGGCCAGTGCTGCGGAGATCGCCGCAGTCAGCCGGTATGCCCTACGAAACAAGTTGTCATGTCGCATGCGAGTCCCCTTCACGGCGCAGGCGGGCCACCCCACCTTGTCCACCCTCGCCTTCGTGGGAGCAGGTCGAAAAACCGGTCACTCCTAGGGTGGAAAAGATGACCGCGCACCAGCCCACTCGACGAAAAAGTAAAACGTGCTATTTCTCCTCCATGCAGGTACGGCTCCGTCAGGGCTCGCTCACCGAGGGGGACGAGGACGTCCTCGTCAACGCGTCGAACACGGGCCTCAAGCTGGGGTCGGGGGTGTCGGCCGCCATCCGTCGCGCGTGCGGCGCCGAGTACCAGGCCTACCTCGATGCCGAGCTCGCGCGCTGCGGTGAGCTCGCTCAGGGCGACGCCATCGTGACCCACGCAGGGGCCCATCCACGCGCCAAGGCGGTCATTCACGTCGCGGTCATGGACTACCGCGGGGGCTTCACGGCGCGCTCGTTTCCCAGCATCGACGTCGTCACGTGTGGTGCGCGCCGCACCTGGGAGCTCGCCGAGACGCTCGACCTCCCACACGTGCGCATCGCCATGGTGGCCCTGGGCGCGGGCACGGGCGGCCTCGGCGTCGCCGACTCGACGCAGGTCGCCTGCGAGACCTTGCGGGACCACCTCGCGCGGACGCCCGACTCACGCATCGCTGGCGTCACGTTCTACGGCTTCACGTTGGTGGAGCACCTGGCCATGGCGCACGTGGTCTCTCGCTTCTTCCCCGAGGCCCTCGCGGACCTCGAGCCGGAGGCCAAGGCGCTCGTCGCGAGCATGAGCCAGACCTGAAGGCGAGCCGCGTGTGCGATCGTAGGGTCCGCCAGCGCGCCCCGGAGCTCGTCACTGTGCTTGCGCCGCGACGAAGGCCGCGCGGGCGCTCGCCTCGTCGGCGTAGAGCACGAGCCCCAACGTGGAGCGGTCGGTCGTGAGCGGGCGACCCCCGTCTTCGGTGAGGCACGGATCGTTCGCGTGGAAAACGGCGGCGGTCTGGCGCTGGCGTACGACGGCGTACGTCGCGTTCTTCGGAGGTGCGTCTCCCCACAACGGACAATCGGTCGCCGAGGACGCGCCGACGAAGACGTTGCGTGGCGAGGCCTCGAGCGTCTCGCCGACGATCCACTTCCCACCCAAGCACCCGAGCTTCGGGGTGACTCGCGCGAGCACGAACGTGTCGCTCGGATCGGTTTTGGAGAGCGCGGTGACCTCGTCGATGGGACGGCACCCGTCGGTCGCGAGCGCGACGCCCGTCGAGATCGTCGCGCGGGCGTCCGTGCTCGATGGCGCGTCGGCCTCTCCGTTCGTGCCCGCGCTCGTGCCCTCGCGTGGGCCCTCGGTCGACGCGCATCCTGCGAGGACGAAGAACGTGAGGAGGCCTAGCGCCCGAGAGAGGTAGCGGCTCATGCTCGACCTTTGGAGGCAACGGCGCGGTTCCGTCGAAAAAAAGCGCGCCGTGCGTCCACGGGGCCTCCGACGAGGCCCGAGCCCTCGATGACGCGAAGGGCTCTGCGTGCCTCAAGGGAGCGATTTTTGTCGAGCAATCCGGGGGTTGGCGAAAGAAAGTGCTCCTCTGCCTTCGTGAGCCCCCGCGCCCTCCGCGGAGGCCTTACGATCGGCAAGGGAGGGGCCATGGCCCCGTGGTGCTGCCACGGCGCGAGGGGCTGCTTCGGAGAGGGCCGTGCGATGAGCGTCGATGAAGGAGTTCCGGTCGTCTTCCCGCGCGACATCGCGGGTGAGCTCCACGCGCGCATGACCGCGTCGTGCAAGGCTCGGTGCGACGAACGCGCGCGAGACCCCGAGGTCCTGGGGCACGCGCACGACCTCGAGCTCGAGCGCCCCTTGCCGAGCCGCGAGATCGTCGCGCGCTTGGTCGACGTCGGGTACGTCGCGAGCCTCCTCGAAGAAGAGGGCCGCATGGTCCGCTGCGGCTTCGGCTACCTGAGCGAGCCGGGCGCCCTCGCGCGCGGCTACCGCGTCTTTCGGTTCGGTGAGCCCATGCCGTTCAGCCCTTCGACGCTCGCCAAGCTCTCGCCGGCGATGGACCCGGGTCGCACCGAGCTCGCGGTCTTCCCCGAGGACGGCACGCTCGCCGTGTGGGGCTTCATCCATCGAGGGGATCAGAGCTTCGGCATCGACCTTCAGCACCTGCCGACGCACTTCTCGTTGCGCGGCCTCGGGCCCGGCACCTTCACCGTGCACTTCGACGAACGGCTCCTCCTCCTCTTCTCGCGCGACCACGCCCACTTCTTTGACGCGGGCATCGATCTCGCGGGCGTCCTCGAGAGCCGGGCGGGGGTCACGGCCGCCGTCGCGGGCACCCTCTGCCGCCTCGCGCGGCGCATGCTCTCGCACGGGCACGGAGGCACGCTGCTGGTCGTCGACCAGGCCTCTCCCCCGAGCGGCCTCGTGTGGCACGGCGCGCTCACGCCGCCGTCCGGCTCGCACGCGATGTTGACGTCGGCGGTGCGGCTCGAAGAGCGGGCCTCGACGAAAGACTTCGAGATCGCGCCCCCGAGCGCCGTGCAGCGGCTCGCGATCGAGGTGGCCCTGGGAGAGGCCCTCGACTTCGTGGCGAGGCTCACCGCGGTCGACGGCGCCGTGCTACTCGATCACGCGCTCGGGATCTTGGGCGCCGGCATCACGACCCAGACGCCCGAGTCGGCCATGCCTCGCGAGATCGTGCTCGAGGACCCACGCGGGGGCGTGCCCGAGCGGCGCGCCACCCTGTCCGAGCTCGGAGGCAATCGTCACCGCTCCGCCGTGTGCTTTTGCAGCCAGCAGCCCGGGCGAGCGCTCGCCCTCGTGGCGTCGCAAGACGGGGACCTCTCGATTTTCGCCAGGCGCGACGACGGGCTCGTTCACGTGATTCGACCGTTCGAGCTGGGCGTCGGCATCTGAGCCGAGGGCCGCGGCTAGCCTGACTCGTCATCGGAGGACGCCGTCCTCCGCCGCGGCCGTTCGCGCAACGCCCTGCTGGGGCCCCACCTCCTGGTTTTGGGTCCCGGCCCAAAACGGCCAATCATCGTCTGTTCGAGAATCGTGACCGTCGACTTAGGCGCGCGCCGCGCGAGGACCGTGGGGCGACCGGCCCCGCGCCCGCGATCGTCGTCGATGTCCTGCGGTAGGTCTGCGCTCTACCGCGCTCGTTCCAGCGGCTACCCCAAAGCGATGACGTCTCGCGCGGCTCACGGCTCGTCTCGCGGTGCCCTTGTCGCCGTGGGTCTCGCCGCGGCCTTCGCGGGCTCGGGATGTGCGAGCTCCGAACCCTCGCGCACCCCGCCAAAACACGCGGAGTCACTCGCGCGGAACGCGCCCTTGTCCTCGACGACGAGCCCCCATGTCGACGTCGCGACGCTGACCGAAGCGCTGAAGGATGCGGGGCAGGCCGTGGAGGTTCAGGTGGACACGAAGCGCCGAGTGCGCGCGCTCGACGTGCGCCAGTGGGAGCGCTCGGCGGCCTTCGTCAACGCCTATCCAGAGCCGTACGTGCGCGCTTTCGTGAAGGCCCACGGAGACGCATTCGGATACGGCCCGCTCGGCGAGGGCTCGGACGACATCGCGATGAACGACGAGGAGCTGGGTGGTCCGGCGACCCTCCTCGTGCCGTATCCGAAGGCGCAAGGCTGCCCGGGCCTCGCCGTGCTCTTTCGTTACACCTACGGGCACGACGTCACGGGCCTCGTCGGAATGCCGCTCTCGTGGGAGGTCTTGTGCCCGACCGAGCCCGGATCGCTACGACGCATCCAAGAGGCCCGCGAGCAAGGGCGCGGTGACGTGGCCGCGAGCCGTGCCGTCACCGCGGCGCTCAAGGACGAGCTGCTCGTCCAATGGCTCGTGGACCATGGCTTCGGGAGGCCCACCATGGTCGCCCGCGACAAGGAGCGGATCCGCGTCGGGCTGCGGTATCTCGGCGGCCCGGAGACGCGGAAACCCGAGGCCCTCGCCCGCGAGGTGGCCGAGGGCGCCGCCGAGGTGTCGGGGCTGCCGAAGCTCGACAAGGTCACGGTGCGGTACAGGGATGGTGGCAAGTCGCGGCCGAAGCGGATCGCGGGAGTCGAGCTCGCTGAGTCCCGCGCGACCGGCGATTATTGCGTCGCCCCGCGCGTCGTCGTCTCTCTTCGCGAGACTGCCGACGAGAAGCAGGCTCCTTCGGTGGAAGAGGTGACGGTCGTGTGCCCGCGTGAATCCGTCGGGGTGAGCGCTCCCGCCGATTCGGAGCGCCGGCTGCCGCGCACCTTCGCGACGAGCCCGGAGTACCTCGCGCATTGCCAGAGCACCAACTACGCCTGGGGGTATTCGAACACGGGGCTCCTGGTCGACCGGCGAGGGGACGTGTACTCGTACAGCGGCGGCCAACCCACCCAGGGAACGACGGTGAGCGCGCTCGCGGCGCAGCTCCGGAACGGGAAGACGTTGCTCGGCGCGCTGCCCGCTGCGGACGTGGAGCGCCTCGTTGCACTCATTCCCAAGGTCGCCCAGGAGAAGTGGAAGTCGGAGGTCATCCGGAGCTCGGATGGGCCATCGGGCGGGTGCGCGTACCTGCGGGCCGGAACGAGCCCCGGTGCCCTCGTGAGGGTGCCGATCCGCTCCTACGACAGCGGGCACGAAGCGTCCCGAGAGGGTGAGGCCACCCGCGCCGCCGCGTCCATCCTCGAGCCGTTCCGGCCCTTGATGGCGCGTGGCAGGTGACCCGTCCAAGCCGTCGCCCGACAGGCCTCTTCGGCGCCCCGAAATTGACGCAAATGACGCGCAAAATTGGGCGCCCAATTTTGCGCGTCAATGAAACGATTTCATGGGGTTACATGGGGGTCGGCGAGAGAAAGTCGTCACGCCCCGAAATCGCCCTCACGTGCCCTCCGGAGCGCGGTCAGCGGCGCTTGGCGATGACCTCGTAGCGCACGTTCTTGAAGAGGACGCGCTTCAGGAGATCTCCGGGGTGGCGCGGCGGAACGCGCCGCTCGGCGGCCAGGGCCTCGGCGATGGGGAGGTCCTCGCGGAGCACGTCGAACGGGAGCGCGGCGAGCATGGCCTTGGCCTCGGCCGGCGAGAGGTGCACGGTGTGGTCGGCGAAGGGCCCCACCTCGAGCGGCACCCCGAGGGCCTTCATGCCCGCGTACACGGCCGACGCGAGCCCGTACACGCGGTGGTGCACGTTCACCGTGAAGTAGAGCACCCCGCCCGGCCGCAACACGCGCGCGATCTCGCGGAGGATGCCTTCGGGCCGCTCGGCGTGATCGATCACGTTGTCCGAGATCACGAGATCGAACGAGGCGTCGTCGAATGGGAGCGCCTCGCCGCCGCACGCGCGAGTCTCGGCGCGGCGCTGCCATTCGGGGAAGAGCCGCGCGTACTCCTCGGCGAGCGGATCGACACCGATGGCGCCCTCGTACCCCAGGAAGAACACGAGCCCGTGCGGGCCGCTGCCCACGTCGAGCACGCGGGGCGCTTCGGGCAAGGGCGCGGTCCGCTCGATGGTGTGGCGCACGTGGGCCGCGTACTCCTCGAGCTCGCGTGTGATGGCCTCGACGTCCTCGAGCTTCTGCGCCTTCTCCTCCTGGTAGTGGAGCTGGCGCTCTTTGGCGCGCTCGGCGCGGGCTCCGCGCACGCGGCGGGCGAGGGCTCGGAGGTCGACCATGCGAGCGACCTTAGCAGACCAGGATCTCGACCTCGACCCGGGGAAGTCGGGCTCAGCGGGGCAGCTTGAAGAGGCCGTGCTTCGTCTGTTCGCTCGGGGCGTCGAAGGCCACGTAGAGATCCGCGCCGCCCGTCGTCATGTCGGAGATCTCCGGGAGATCGCACGCGAGCACGCGCACGACGCCCGTGCGCGAGACCCTGTAGATCGTGTGGCGAAAATCGGGCGCCGTGCCGTTCGTCGCGAAGTAGAGGTTGTCCCCGTCCGTGGCGACCTTGGTCGTGATCTGGCCGCCCTTCGCCGCGGGGTGGGAGGTCGGATCGAAGAGGGTGACGGGCACGTCTGCCGGGGGCCTCGAGTCGATGCGCGAGATGACCCGGGTCGTCGAGCCGCCGAACGAGGACACGCAGAAGAGCGGGAGACCGGGCCCCGAACCGAAGGCGACGAGGACGTCGCACGAGGTCGGCGAGTGCGTGATGGCCTGGGCGGTGAGCTCGGTCGCGCCGATCGCGGGGGAGCTCACGGGCAGGTAGAGGACCGCCTTGTCGGTCGCGGCCTCGGTGGCGCGCTCCGAGACGAAGAACGCGCCGTTCGCGAGCGTGAAGCTCGCGGTGAAACCGAAGCTCGTCGTCCGCGCGAAGAGCGGCTCCACCGTGCCCGTCGGCGTTCGGCGAAAGAGCTTCCGCACCTTGCCGCCCGGGCTGCTCACGTCGGCGAGCACGTAGTGGTTGCCCCCGTCGAAGTACTGCTCGATCTCGAAGCCCTGGAGCATCACGTCCGGGAAGACCGCGGTGGCGGCGCCTCCCGCGAGGGGCACACCCATCACCGAGCCGCCCTGACCTTGGCTCTCGTCGCTGTAGAAGAGGCGCGCGCCGTCGGTCGCGAGGTGCCCGAGCGTGCCGGGGCTCGAGTGGAACATGGCCTCGCCCGCGCCCTGCGTGCTCACCTTTCGGATCTCGCTGTTGTGCGAGTAGTAGACGTCGCTCCCGGCGACCACGATCGACGTGATGCGCGAGGCGCCCATGCCGAGGCCTCCCACGGGCAAGAGCCCGGAAGCCACGCGCGTGAGCGGGCTCGTGGACGGGCACGCGGTGCTGCCGCCGGCGTCGAGGGTCGCGTCGCCCGTGGGCGCGTCGGCGCTCGCGTCGGTCGTGGGAGTGCTGCCGTCGGGCGAAGGTCCGCCTGCGTCTCCTGCGTCGGTCGTGGGTGGGGTCGCCTCGGAGCTGCACGCAGCCATTCCGAAGGAGCACGCCGCCGCGGCGACGAGGGCGCAGGTGAGTCGTGAGGCGAGGCGGGGCAGACGGGAGCGCATACCGGAGAGAGGCGCGGCGACGGAGACGTGTGAACCGGCCCGCAAAAACGGCCTCAAGTATTCGAGACTACGAAAGAAAGTACAGGTCGTCGCTTCCGAGCCAGCCCTCTTTCGTGGCGTCGGCTTCCTCCGTCGCCGACTTGCAGCCCGGGGCGGCCCACGCGAGCCCGACGAGCGAGACGAGGGTGGCCGAAGCGAGCATCCGCCGACGCAGCTCGTGGGCCTACCAGGCGTCGGCGCTCGCTCACCCGTACGAAACCCGAGCGCGTCGTCGGCGGTCGAAACCGCTCGCCCCGGACGCCCGGGTTTGGAACCATCGCGCGCATGGACGCCCTCCTCCCCCTCGCGCCCCGCCACGAGGACGCCCTCGCGGCCATCTACCGTGCGGCCTTCGCGATCGAGGCGCGCGCACAGATCGACCTCTGGTGGTCGCGCGCCGAGCGAGAAAACGTCCGCGTCTTCGTGCGCGACGAGGTGGTCGTGGGCGGGCTCATCGAGGTGCCCATGGGCGTCTACGCGGGAGGGCGCTCGGTGTCGCTCTTCGGGCTCTCGGGGGTCGCCGTGGCACCGGAGGCGCGCGGGGTCGGCGTGGGGCGCGCCATGCTCACCGCCTGGCTACGGAGCGTGCGCGAGCGATCGGTCGCCACCTCGGCGCTCTATGCGTCGACGCGCGCGCTCTACCGCGGCGCGGGGTACGAGGTCGCGGGCACGCACGCGGTGGGCACCGTGCACCTCGACGCGCTCCGAGGCCTCGGCCGGAGGGACGGCACCTTCGTCCCCATCACGCCCGCCGATCACGAGCCGATCGCGCGCGTCTACGCCGCCCACGCGCGCGCCTTCACCGGCCGCATGGACCGTGGGCCTTACCTCTGGGGGCGGGTCCACGCCTTCCGTGGCACGCCGAACCTAGGCTACGTCGCGCGCGGTCCGAGCGGGCCGGTCGCCTGGGTCACCCTCCGCCAGACCGAAGGCGCGGACGGCTTCAAGAAGGTCCATGTCGAGGATCACTTCGCCGTGGACCACGACGCGCTCCTTCGTCTCGTCGGGTTCTTGTCGACCTTCGGCGCGATGGCGCGCGAGCTCGTGATCCCGGGTCCGACTGCGATCTGGGACCTCTTGCCGGAGCACCGCGCCGACGTTCGCCTCGTCGAGCCGTGGCTGCTTCGAGTCGTCGACATGGAGCGGGCGCTCACGGCGCGCGGCTACCCCGAGGGCCTCGCCGTCCGCTTCGCGCTCGCGGTCGACGATCCGCTCTTCCCGGAGAACGGCGGCCCGTGGAGCGTCGAGGTGCGGGAGGGCTCGGCGCGCGTGACACGCGTCCCCTCCGCGCCCACGTCGATCTCGGTGCGGGGGCTCGCGTCCCTCTTCACGGGGTACACGAGCCCCTCGAGGCTCCGCCTCATGGGCGATCTCCGCGGCGACTCCGAGGGAGACGCCCGGCTCGGCGCGGCCTTCGCGGGGAACGCGCCCGAGCTCGGCGATTTCTTCTGACGCGTCACTCCCAGGCGTTTTGCACGCCCATGAAGTACTGCGTGTATCGTGCATCGATGTCGAGGGACTTCTTGCGGACCTCCCCGAGGCACGAGGTGTCGACCTTGGCCTTCGGGTTCGCGAGGAACGCCTCCGTGATGGCGATGCTGCACTCGCTGTCGAACACGACGCCGTGGCCACCCCCGTCCACCGTCACGTACTGGAGGCTCGGATCGGCGATCTTCGGGAGCGCGGTCTTCGAGAGGGACACCACGGTCTGGAAGTCGAACGTGCCTTGCATCATGAGCCACGGCACGTCGCGGCTCATCCAGCCGTCCATGAAGCCGTCGCGCGGGTAGGTCTGCCAGGTGTCGAAGTAGGTGATGTCGTATGCGTCGGGTCCGGGGCTGAACAAGAGCCCACGGGCCTTCGCCTCGAGGCTCGCGGGGCTCGGCGCGGGCCGCGAGATCATCTCGCTCGCGATGACGTGGAGCTGGAGCGCGGTCGACGAGTCGGTCGCCTGCGACGGGCGCGGCGTGGGCCCGAGCACGGGCACCTTCACGGGCCCACGCTGGCTGACCTCTTGGAGCTTCTGCTCGAGCGTGTTCAGCACGCGCACGTCGCCTTCGTTGCAGCGATCGAGCCTGTAGAGCGTCGGCATGACGCCCGAGGCCCACATCGCCCCGATGGTGTGCGCGACGTCGGCCAAGGGGACGGTCGAGATGCGCGCGGCCGAACAGTGGCCGGCCTTGAGCTTCTGCACGAGCTGCGTCACGAACGCCTTCGGGTCGGCGCCTACCTTCTCGGCGCACGCCGTGGAGTCTTTGCACACGTCGAAGACGTAGCCCATCGTCTCGTCGACCCCGAAGACCTGGGGCGTGTCGAACGTGCACGTCGACGAAATACAGTTGCCGTCCGTGATCACGGCGTCGACCCTCACGTTGGGGATCTGGAGCAACCTGTGGGCCCAGTACGAGCCGTACGAGCCGCCGTACACGTAGACCTTCTGGTCCTTCCCGGCGGTGCGGTCGATGAGCTCGCGCACGTCGTGGGCCGACTCGGTCGTCGAGTATCCGTCGAGCTTCGCGCCGCGCGAGTCACGGATCTCTTGCGAGCATTTCTTCATGAAATCGCCCGTGGTTTGGCTCGTGCGGTACGCCTTGGGGCAGTCCAAAAAGTCGGACTCGCCCGTGCCGCGATGGTCGATGAGGTAGACGTCGATGGATTGGGTGAAGGTCTGCGCGACGAGCTCGCCGTAGGGCCCGAGGCCGAAGCCTGCGCCGCCGGGGCCGCCGTTCAGCATCCACATCTGGGCCTTCGCGGGCTGCTTCGCGGCTTTGAGGCGATAGACGGCGACGGGCACCGTGCCGCTGTCGGCTTTGCCGCGCTGGGCCGGCATGTCCACCGTCGCGCAGTCGGCCTCGATGTCGCCGCGCATGCCCGGCACCTCGCACGTGGCCCACGCGATGCTCTCGGGGCCAGGCCCGGGCGTGGGTGGCGCGGGCGTGGGCTCGGTGGTGGTCGAGGGAGATGGCGTCGGCGCGGGGCCTTCGGGGTCGATGGCACCGCTGCACGCGACGAGAGAGAAGGTGCTGGCGACGAGGCCGAGGCGCGCCATGGCGACGAGAGAGAGCTTCATGCCCGTCGCGAGAGCAAGGCGCGCGCCACGCGAATTTCGGCGAGAAAAAACGGGGCGTCGTGCACACCGTCAAGCGCCTGACGGCCTCACGCGGCCCGAACGCGCCCGCGCACGGCGACGTACGCGGAGCCGCGCCCAGCCAAGAGGGCACGGTCGGGCTGCTAACCCAACGACCCCCTTAGAGATTCTCCAAACGTGAAGGTTGCCCCTACACAAGCTCGAGTGACTGCCATACCGTGAAGGGTCCGAGCGGCCCGGGACGGCCGCTCACAGGGGAAAAGGACGGGGCGGGATGGAGGGGAGACGATGATTCGTGTCGCGGTCGCAAGTCCGAAAGGGGGCGTGGGCAAGACCACCATCGCCCTCAACCTGGCGTTCGCGCTCGCCAGCCTCGGGAGGCGTGTGCTCCTCGTCGACGCCGACCCGCAAGGTGGCATCGGTCACTCTCTCACCGGTCGCGCCAAGGAGGCCGAGGGCCTCTTCGAGCTCGCGAACGGCACGTCGTCGGGCAGCGTGCTCATCGAGACCAAGGTGAAGGGCTTCGCCATCGTCCCGTTCGGCAAACCCTCCTGGGAGGCGCTCGACGACGTCGGTGCCTTCCTCGCCACGGGAGCCGACGTGGACCGGTGCCTCGCGCCCTTCGCGAACGCGTTCGACGTCTGCCTCGTCGACACGGCCGCCGGCCTCACCGGGACCACGCGCGCCGTGCTCGAGTGGGCCGAGCACGTGATTACGCCCATCCAGACCGAGCCGCTCGCGCTCCGCTCGGTGTCGGCGCTCGTCGAGGTGCTCGCGGGCCTCCGCTCGAAGGGCTTCCCCGTACGCCTCACGGGCGTCGTGCTCTCGATGGCGCAGTTCCGAGACGAGCTCTCGCTCGGCGTGTCGCAAGAGGTGTGGTCGCTCTTCCCCGAGGCCCTCGTGCTCGACGCGTTCGTCCCCAAGGACCCTATTTTCGTCGAGGCGAGCGCCAAGGGCGTGCCGGTCGGGCTCCTCAAGAAGAGGCCTCCCCCGGTGACGGCCGTCTTCGATCGCATCGCCGCCGATCTCGACTCGCGACTTGGCCTGGAGGACACCACAGATGGCGACGACCAGCCGCTCTCTCTCTTGGATTGATCGGGCGCGCTTCGGGAGCCTCCTCGACGTCGCTCGAGGGGGAGACACGCCTCTGCCCCCCGCGGTCGCCCGCGCGCCCGGAAAGGTGCAGGAGGCGCCCGCCACACGCCGCACCTTGCGCCCGGTGATGACCGGCGCGGCCGCGGCCGTCCCCGCGTTCCTCCCCCCCGAGAGCCAGCTCGACACGCGCCTCGCGGCGTTCCTCTCGTGGGTCGTCGAGCGCACGGGGTGCTCGGCCGTGTTCGTGGCCGACGAGGGCGGCTTGCCCGTGGCCGAGAGCGCGGGCACCGACCCGGCGCGCGTCGCCGCTGTGTCGGCCGTGCTCGCGATGCTCGCCCAGTTTCGTCAGGCCGTGGGCCGCTCCACGGGCGGCTGGGTGAGCGTCCACTTCGACGACCAGGTCATGCACTTCGTCGAGGTGCAGAGCGACTGGGGCCGCTTCGGCGCCGGGCTGCTCACGCCCGACAGCCTCTCGTCCCGGGATCTCCTCGACGTCCGCGAGGCGCTCCTGCGAGCCTTCGTCCCGGTCGGCCAAGCTACAGGGAGCGTGCGATGAACCCCGAGGTCCAAGAGGCCGTACGCGACGCGGTGCCCTTGCTCGGGCTCTTCGTCGTCACCATGCCCGACTGCTTGCTCTTTCACTCGTACGCGCGCGAGCCGCAGAGCTGGGGCGCGGACGAGGTCGCAGGCTACTTCGGCGATCTCGTGCGCGCGAACCGGGAAGGGCTCCGCGCGCTCTCGGCGTGGTCGACCGACATGCAGGTCACCATCGAGTCGAAGGACACCCTCGTCATCCTGCGCGAGCTCACCCCGGCGTTCGCGCTCGGGTGCGTGTTCGAGCGCTCGGCGCCGCTCGGTCTCGTGCGCCTCCACATGAAGCGCCTCGTCGACAAGGTCACCCTTGCGTTGCCGGAGCTCGCCCCCGAAGAGCGGCCGCGGGGCGTGAAGATCATCGAGTTCCTCGAGCGCTACGCCCCCGAGCCGCACGCGATCGTCATGCGCGTCGCCCTCCGCAGCGGTATCCCGGTCGAGCGCCTCCGCGAGCCCGCTTCGCTCGACGCCACGGAGGTCGAGTCGCTCGAGCAGGTCGCCTGCCAGCTCCTCGGCCTCCCCAAGCTCGGAATATAGGTCGCCATGAGCCTCGAGACGTTGAAGTCGTACGACCGCGAGCAGAGCCTCACCTTCCTCGGTGGCGCGCCGTACGTGTTCCACTGCCACCACTACAACCTCTTCCACGACCAGACGATCGACGACGCCCTCGGCGACACCGTCGGGCTCGAGGTCCGCACGCGGGCCGCGAAGAACGCCTTTCGCGCGGTGCTCGAGTCGATCTCGGCGGTCGAGCACGCCACGACGCCGGTCGAACGCGTGCAGCTCGCGCGCGAGCTCTTCCCGTACATGGGCCTCGGGGCGATCGAGATCGCGGCCTCCGCGTTCGAGGGCTCGGCCCGCAGCGCCTCGCTCCACTACGGATATGCCTGGCGCGAGAAATACGGGAGCCGCGTGAAGCGCTCGCTCCCGGTCGACGCCGTCACCGCGGGCTTCCTCGCCGCCTTGACCGAGGTCGCCTACGCGCTCCCCCAGGGGACGGCCTGGGCCGTCGAAGAAGAGTGCGTCGCGGCGAAGGCGACGGAGTGCCGCTTTCGCATCGAGCGAAAGCCCGTCGGAGGGTGGAACGAGCCCGTACCCGTGGTGGTGGACGAGGCCACGGTTCGCCGGCACGTGGCCCCTCCGGAGCGCGGGCTCGACGAGGATCGCATCGCCCGCATCGGCGCCGGCCTCACCGACTTCATGAAGGCCGTCCGCGGCGACGAGCGTGGGCTCGTCCAAGCGTTCTCGGTGTTCGTCGCCGCGCAGCTCGCGAGCTACTACAACGAGTCCATGTTCGAGATGGTCACCCGCCTCGAAGCCCAGAGCCCCAAGCTCGCGCCCACCGCCGAGGAGCTCGCCCGCGAGGCCGGACGCGTGTGCGTGTTCAACACGTTCGGCAACGTGCTCCTCTCCCCCGAGTGGGAGGCCCTCGTGGGCCCGCTCTCCTCCGACCCGGCCGACATCGTCTCGTTCTGCCTCGCCATCGCGCGAGGGCTCGGCTTCGGGCACTGGCACCTTCACGAGTACGAACCGAAAAAGCGAATGGTCTTGAGGGCTTCGAGCAGCTACGAGGTGCCGTACTACCTCGCGCGCTTCGGCAAAGCCGAACGGCCGCGAGGGTACTTCTTGGGTGGCTCGGCCATGGCGATCGCCGTCCTCGCGGAGCACGTCGACTGGGCGTCCAAGCCCAAGCTCGACGGAGAGGCCTACCAGAGGCTCCTCGGTGGCGGAAAGCCGCTCGCCCGCGTCGAACAGACGCTCTGCCAGATGCGCGGCGACGCCGTGAGCGAGCTCGTGGTCACCCCGTCATGATTCGCCCGCTCGAGCGCGATCACTCGTGCATGCGACACTTCGCGTACCGCATGGACCTCGACGGTCCGGCGGCCGTGGGTGATTTCGTCGCGCTCGCACGGGCCGACGGCTTCTCGGTGGCCTCGAGCCCGCTCCCGTCGCTCGTGAAGCTCGTCGATGCGTGCGGCAACGAGCTCCTCGTGGTCGTCACGACGGGCCGCGTCCAACTCCGTGTATCCTACACGGTCCCGCCGGAGGCGCGCCGCCACGCGGCCGAGGCCGTGTACTGCCGCCTCGTCCGCGCTTCGCTACGGAGCGTCGCATGACGCCCGAGGTCGCCTTCGCGGGGCCGCTTCCGCTCGCCATGGTGCTCGAGAAGATCGATCTCGGCATCGTGGGCGTGAGCCCGTCGGCCGAGCTCGTGGTCTACTCGAACCCGAAGGCGCGTGAGCTCCTCGGGGGAGACGTCGACGCCGACATGGTGGCCGAGCTCTTCGGGAGCCGCCTCCGCGGAGCGCGCACCAGCATCGCCTCGTTCCTCATCGGCGACTGGGTGAGGGTGGGCGAGCACTGCGTGGGCTTCTCCGTCTACGAGCTCCCCGACGGCTCGCAGTGGATCATCCTGCGCGACGTGACCGACAAGCTCCGCCTCCAGCGCGTGGCCGAGGGCACGACGGTGGCGAACAACCTCGGCTACGCCTTCGCGGGCTTGGCCCACGAGCTCGGAAACCCCATCAACTCCGTGAAGATGGCCGCCACGGTCCTGCGCGAGAACATGACCACGTTCAGCGCCGAGAAGCAGCACGAGTACCTCACCGAGATCGTCTCCGAGACGGTGCGCATGCAGGAGATCCTCCGCCTCATGCAGGGGTTCATCGGGCTCGGCGAGCTCGATCTCGAGCCGCTCGATCTCGCCGACGAGTGCCGAAAGCTCGTGAGCCTCGTGGGCCGAGACACGACCCGGAAGGGCATCGCCATCGTCTCTGCGTTCGCCGCGCGTGGCCCCGTGGTCGCCCGGGCCGACGCCACGGCGCTCCGCCAGGTGCTCTTGAACTTGCTCACGAACGCGACCGAGGCCGTGAGCGATCGCGACATGCCCCAGATCACGCTCGACGTGGCCTACGGCGAAGGCGCCGCGTACGTCCGCGTACACGACAACGGCCGTGGCATCTCGGCGGGAGAGAAGGAGCGGCTCTTCTTCCCGTTCTATTCGACGCGCCCCGGCGGCATGGGCTTCGGGCTCGTGATCGTGAAGAAGCTCGTCTCCGCGATGGGCGGCACCATCGAGGTGACGAGCGAGCCCGGGGTGGGCACGTCGTTCGAGGTGACGCTACCGCTCGCCGAGGCAGGGTGACGCCGCCATGGTTCCCGTGATGTCGGAGGGGAAGACTGCGCCATGAGCCGTTCGGAGCCGAAACAGGTCCTCGTCGTCGACGACGAGCCCCTCTTCTTGAAGAGCCTGGCCGACGGGCTCGCGCCGTTCGGCGAGAGAGAGGGCTTCGTGGTGCACACGGCCCACAACGGGCAAGACGCCATCTTGACGCTGCAGGCGCGCCCGATCGACCTCGTCCTCACGGACCTGCGCATGCCCGGCGTCGATGGGTTCCAGCTCATCGCGTGGATGATCGGGCAGAAGAAGAGCACACCGGTGGTCGTCATGACGGCCCTGCCTTCGCTCGAGGCGCGCGTGCAGCTCCGCGAGTCCGGTGTGTTCGCCGTGCTGCAGAAGCCGGTCGACCTGGCCGACGTGCACAGGTGCATCCGCGCCGAGCTCGACGCCCGCCGCGCCCGCGTAGAAGGCCTCGCGACGAGCGCGTTCCTCCAGCTCGTGTCGATGGAGCGCGTCTCGTGCGTGCTCACGATTCGTTCGGGCCCCCGTGTCGGGACGATGCACATCTCGGGCGGAGATCTCGTGCACGCCGAGCTCGAGGACAAGGAGGGGCTCGCCGCCGCCCACGCGCTCGTCGGCCTCCCGGACTCGGCCATCGACATGGTCGAACGCGACGACGTTCGGTCGTCGGGCCTTCGTGTCCCCCTCGCCGAAGTGGTGCTCGACGCGCTCCGCACCCACGACGAACAGTCGCGCGGGCGCGGGAGCATCACGTCGCCGCCGGCGCCACCGCAAGACGTCGACATCGAGTTCGACATCATGAAGTCGGTCCGGCCTCCGGCGCTCGAGAAGCCCACGCCGCCTCCTCCCGCGAGACCCTCGACGGTCCCCCCTCAGGCCAAGCCCACGAGCTCCCCGCGCCCTCCGAGCGTCGCGCCCAAGGCGGCGAGCGTCGTCCCTTCGCCCCCGAGCGTCGCGCCCTCGAGCACCGCGCGCCCGCCTCGGGCCAAGTTCGTGTGGCCCGAGCTCCCCGACAGCGGGCCCGTCGTGAGCCCGCTCGCCGGTGGCGCAGAGGGCGCGCCAGCCCCGACCTCCACGCCGCCCGCGCAGCCCACGCCGGCGCCGACTCCACCCGAAGTGACCCCCAAGACCGCACCTCCCGAGGCTCTCGAGCCCGAGCCTCGCGCACCATCCGTTACCGCCAAGAAGGAGAGATCGATGAACATCATCAACGTGGACAAGGCCAACGCCGCCGTGAACAAGCTCCGTGAGTCGCTCGGCGCAGGGCTCGTCGCGACCGACGTCTGGAACATCGAAGATGGTATGTCGATTGCCGGTTTCAACTCGCAGCCCGTGGCCACGGCGCTCTTCAACCGCATCACCGATCTCATCAGCGAGACCCTCTCCGAGTCCGGGTTTCCCGCGCTCAACAAGTACTACATGCTCGATCTCGACGGAGACAAGCTCGTGGTCGTGCTCCCGCTCGGGAGCTACCGCGCCGGCATGTTGGTCGACAAGAAGAAGGCCCAGCTCGGCGTCATCGTGAGCGTGGCCCTCCCGAAGTACGTCGCGATGCTCGAAGAGGCCATTCGCGGCTGAAGTCCGACGAGGGCACGTAGCACCGGGGCCGGCTCCTTTCGAGGGGTCGGCCTCGCGTCGTTTCGGGGCTCGAAGGACGCGCAAATCCGTCGCGCTCCTCTCGGTGCCGCGTCGAACGTTTCGCAGCGCGCCCTCCCTCGGGTGGGTTGCGTGTCGTTCCTGTGTCGGGCATACGACAGGGGTCGCTCGTTCGCGTGCGCCGCTCGGGCCTCGCGTGCGGCGGCTCTTGGCCTGACGATCAGCGAAAGTAGGACAAATCATGGTGAAGCAAGCTCACCTCGTGGCGGGGGGCCTCCTCCTCGCCCTCGCGGCGTGCTCGGGGGCCGATGGCGCAGCCGGGCCCGCGGGCGCAGCCGGAGCCAAAGGTGCCTCGGGCAACCCCGGCAGCGAAGGGAAGAAGGCGGCCGGAAGCATCAGCCTCGTGTCGCCGCGAGCGGCCGTCATCGGCGGGATCACCGAGGTCACGATCTCGGTCGACGGCGTCGATCTCGCCACGAGCGCGTCCGTGACGTTCGGCGCGGGCATCAAGGTCACCGGTGTCGTAGCCTCGGGGCGCACGCTCAAGGCCGAGCTCGAGGTGGCCGAGAACGCGGCCACAGGTCCCCGGGACATCGAGCTCACGAACCTGGGCGAGAAGCTCACGTTCACGGGTGGCTTCGTCGTGGCGCCCGGCATGGGCACCAAGGTGACGGGCGGCAAGGCCGAACAAGGTGGCCTCGTTCAGATCGACGTCACCAACAACGACGCCGAGTACTTCGACAAGGACAACTTCACGGTCTTCCCCACGGCGGCCGATCAGCCGTTCGCGCAGCTCGACGCGCCGTTCATCGGCCCGAAGGACGCGCGCCTCGTGCTGCTCGTGGATCCTTCGGCCAAGGCCGGCGCCATGGGCATCGCGGGGACGAACTACCCCGACGACAACACCGCGCCGATTTACATCGGTGACTCGTCGGCCCTCAGCGTGGCTGCGCGTACGCCCGAAGCGCTCGGCGCGACCGCCGTGACCAAGTCGATCGCGGCGCCGTTCCAGAGCTTCCTCTTCAAGTACACGACGGCCGCGAACAAGCTCAACGTCGTGTCGTTCGTACCCACCGGCGCAGGCACGCCGCTCGTGATCGCGCTCGGCTCCACCGGCAAGCTCAGCGATCTGCTCTCGCAGCAGGCCGTGCTCGCTTATCCGACCACGGCGGCCGGCTCGAGCACCGTCATCGTCGCGAACGGAACCCCGTCGTCGGCCGCGCCCTTCGGCTTCACCGCCCAGATGCGCTCGATCGACACGCAGCCCGCCGTCGCCGAGAACGACGCCGTCCCCCACGATGGCCAGGGAGGCAACTTCCAGCCTTGGGGCGCCGTGCCCGCCGTGAACGACGCGGCCCCGGCGATGCTCTTGAATGGTGAGCTCAAGGCCGGCGACACGGCCGACGTGTACCGCGTCACGGGCGCGGCCAACGCGCAGATCGAGGCCTCGATCCTCACGGAGGCCCCCGTGTCGTTCGCGCTCTCGGCGAACGCCAATTTCCCGAACAACGCCCAGACGCAGAGCGCCACCGTGAGCGCGAAGGCCGGGTCCGTCGTGGTGACCGCCGCGGGCGCGAACCGCTTCATCCGCGTGCGCCCCTCCGGCACACGCCGCGGCAAGTACACCCTCGCGGTGCGCATCCGCCCCTGAGCCACACTTAAAAATTCTTTATCGATTCTGGAGATTCCAAAATGAAATCTGTTCGTTTTCTCGTGGGTGCAGTGGGTACGGCGCTCCTCGTCGCGTGTGGCTCGGGGGCCGACGGCGCGGCGGGTGAGAAGGGCGCCGACGGCGCCAAGGGTGACAACGGCGCGCCCGGCAAAGAGGCCACGGTCACCCCGTCGCTCGACTTCGTGACGCCCAACAAGGGCGTGCTCGACCGCACCATCGAGGTGACGCTCTCGGCGAGCGGCACCAAGTTCTCCGGGAGCCCCAAGGTCGACTTCGGCGCGGGCATCACCGTGTCCGAGGTGAAGGCCCTGAGCGCCACGGCCATCTCGGCCAAGCTCGTCATCGCGGCGAACGCGGCCATCGGCACGCGCGACGTCACCGTCGACGGTCAGAAGATCGACAAGGCCTTCTCGGTCATCCCGGCGATCAAGTCGCAGCTCGTGGGCACGGCGCTCCAGGGCGGTGTGGCCAACGTCGCCATCTTGAACCAAGACACGGCGAACCCCTTCGACAAGGACAACCTCACCCTCGTCGCCCCCGACCTCGTGAACCTCAACGTGGGCGCCGAGTCGAACCTCTACGCCGGCGGCGCGTTCGTGGTGCCGCCGCTCGCGACGGGCTCCCCCGCGTTCTCGCTCGCCAACGTGGACGCCGAGGGCAAGCCCCGCGTGACGTTCCTCGGCGATCCGAACGACGTGAAGATCACCGGGCGCACGGCCACGGCCCTCGCGACCAACGTGGCGCCCGCCGCCGTGAACCTCGGCGCGCAGCTCGCGTCGAACTTCGGCAAGGCGACCATCCCCGCGGCGACCACCATGATCGTCGACTACCGCGTCCAGGTCGCGGCCAACGCCACCACGTCGCCCCTCGGCTTCCTCTTCGGCAAGGGCGGAAAGGCCGCCGATCTGCTCGGCGTCATGAGCCCGCCCCAGAGCTTCTTCGGCCCCACGCCGCCGCCGTACGACCTCCACCTCGTGGTGCCCTTCGCCCAGCAGGCGGCAGGCGAAGACGAGTACCTCGTCCTCCTCGACTCGTCGGGTCGCGGCGGCGCGGCCACCGTGAGCACGACGCTCGTGCGCGCCGAGCTCGTGGCCGAAGGCGCCACGGCCCACGCGACGGGCCCCACGGCTCAGGACCTCGCGGCGCTCCAGGGTATCCCCGCGAACCTCGCCACCGACATCGGCGGCAAGGTCGTCACGGGCAACCTCGCGAACGCGACCGAGGTCGACGTCTACAAGGTGACCGTGGCTGCGAACGACAACCTTCAGATCGGCATCTCGGGCGAAGGCGAGTACGACGTCGTCGTCACGACCGATGGCACCGCCGACCCCGAAGGCGAGGACAACCTCGGCTACCTCTACTCGGCGTCGAAGGGCCAGCTCGGCAGCGACGTGGTGGCGGTGGGCAACGTGACCACGGTCTACATCGCGGTGCTCCCGTACCAGGCGCGCAACGGCAAGTACGCGCTGTCGGTCCGCAAGATCGCGGCCAACTGACGCGACACCCGCTTCGGCGCTCGGAGGGCCTCGTGGATTCGTCCGCGGGGCCCTTCGTGTTGGTGGCGCGCCCGAACGTCAGTAGTTGATCTGCGCCTGGAGCCGCAAAAACTCGCCCGTGAGGCCCTTGCGGTTGGTCTCACGGTCGCTCGCGGTGAACGCCATCGTGAGCTCGAACGGCTTCCATACTTGCCATTCGACGCCGGCCTCGACCTCCTTCACGATGGTGAGCGGCGCGTTCGTCTCGGTCTTGCGGCCACCGTGATAGTACTGGCCACGAACGTAGGGCACGAACGTCCCGAACGAGGTCGGCACCCGCGCGAACAGCATGGCGTACCCGCCATTCAAGAACGAGTCCTTCACGATTTTCCCGTCGAGCTCGGGGCCCTTGCCGATGTTGTACTCGGCCTGAAAGCCGATGGGCTTCGGGTAGAGCGTCACGGCCGCGTGCAGCCGGACGTCGAGGAAATCGTCGTTCTTTCCCCCAGCGACGTAGCTCGATACCCCGTCCCCCCGCGTGATGCGGTAGTAGCCGGCGTAGCCGCCCATGCCGAGCTCGAGGGTCTGACCCCCGCCGATCTCGAAGGGATAGGTGAGCCTCGCGACGACGTGTTTGTTGGTGTTCTTGTCTTTGAGGTTGATGCCGTTGCCGTTGTAGACGCCGATGGCGGCCATGCCGTAGTCGCCCGAGCCCTTGAAGCCCTCGTCGACGAGCGCCTTGAACCGCCGTCTCACGTTCTCGGGCGCGTAGTAGAGGAAGAACCCGAGCTCACGCTCGCCGGGCACGGCCGTGTTCATCGCGTCCGTGCGGTCGAACGGGGCGCGGTTCTGGCTCGACTGCATGTTCTCGAAGCCATACGGCAGCTTCGACTGACCGACGCGGATGCGAAGCTCCTTCTTCGAGTCGAAGGCGACGTCCGCGTACCAGTCTCGAATTTGCGCCAGGTTCAGCACGTCGCCGTTGGTCGCCCCGGCGAAGTCGGGCTGCAAGTAGACGTACACGTGCTCGTGGATGTCCCCGTAGAGGATGACGCGGGCCCGCCGGATGAAGAACGTGCTCCCGGGGCCGATGGAGCGATCGGCGAGATCGTTCTTGAGCTCGTCGCTCGAGGCGTAGAGGCGGTTCATGCGGAACTGCGAGTACCCTCGGACCGAGAGGCGCTCGTACCAGTGGGTCGTGTGCGGCGTGGTCTCGGCTTGCGCGGGCGCGGCGAGCGCGACGGACGCGAGCAAGGTCGAAGAGGCGACGAGGTGACGGAGCATGACGTTCTCGTTTCGAGCCCGAAACCACTTCGAGCTTCGATCGAGCACGTAGCCGGGCGCGCGTGGCGAACGTGTGCCACTCCCGTTTCGACGGCGATTCCCGAGCGAACGTAAGGTGACGACGGCGTGTCGTGTGACGCTCGTGTGTCGGCCGCGTTCGCGGCGTGTGTCACGTCATCGCGGGAGGCGGTGGGTCGGGCCGGTGAACGAGCCGGGATCGGTCTCGGTGCCGGGGCCGCTCGGGTCGGTCGAGCGGGGCGGGGAGCGCACGTGCGTCTCGAGCTCTTCGTCGGGGAACGGGTCGTAGTCGTCGTCGCCGCGGGTCGCGATCGTCACGTCGTCGAGGTCGACGCTGCGGAGCGTGATCGCTACCGGGGGCTGCGCGCGGATGCGGTCGAGGGCGGGCCGAACGAGCGTGGGCTCGGTGACCGCCGTCGGAGCGTCGTCGACGATCGCCACCTCGATGGAGGTCGATGGCGCCTCTCGCCTCATGATGCCGAGGTGGGCGAGGGCCTCGAGCATGGCGGTAGCGGAAGGGAAGCGCTTCGCCGGCTCGCGCGCCATCGCCCGGTGCACGAACGCGCCGAGATCCGTCGGCGTGTCGGGCCTCCGAAGGACCACGGGGAGCGGCGGACGATCGAGCGACAAGAGCAGCTCCCCGGTGCTCGCGCCCACGAACGGACGCACGCCCGCGAGCATGAAATAGAGGCACACCCCGACGGAGTAGAGGTCGGTGCGCGCGTCGACCCCGGCGTCGTTGATTTGCTCGGGCGCCATGAACGCGAGGCTGCCCACCACGTCGCCCGGCATGGTGAGGCGCGAGCCGTAGTCGCGCGAGCCCTTGGCCACCCCGAAGTCGAGCAGCTTGGTCACGAGGCCCCGCCGCCGTGGCGAGAGGAACACGTTGGCCGGTTTGATGTCGCGATGAACGAGGTTCTTCGCGTGGGCCTCTTCGAGCGCGAGCAGGATCTGTTCGGCGACCGTGCCGATGCTCGCGAGCGGCTGAGGTCCCTCGCGCGTCACCTTCGTCTCGAGCGACTCGCCCTCGAGCAGCTCGAACGCGATGAACGGCCCTTCGTCGTCTTGCCCGGTCTCGTAGATGGTCACGACGTTCGGGTGCTGGATCGCCGCGCACATGCGGGCCTCGCGCAAGAACCGCTCCACGACGCTCGGATCGTACCTGAGCTCGCGGCGCAGGCGCTTCAGCGCCACGCGACGGCCGAGGTCGACCTGCTCGGCCTCGAAGACGACTCCTTGGCCGCCTTCGCCGAGCTTGCGGAGGATGCGATAGCTGGCCATCGGGGCTCGCCCACGAGGATGTCACGGCCCCCACGCGCCTTCAACTTCGTGGCTTCGTTCGTGTGCCAATGTGTGCACATCGCAACCCGGCGGGACGGTCGCCTCGCATGCCACCTCGTCATCGCACCGTCGATTGCTCAGGAAATCCAAGTGTTTCGAGGCTCGGCATCGGCCGTGCAATCCCTCCTCGGCATGCCACGAAAATCCTCGGCCGGTCTCTTCTCGCTTTCGATCGCTCTTCCTTGGGTGCTGCCGCTGCTGCTTCACGCGCCCCTCGCCCAAGCCCAAGGCGAGCCGCCCGTGCCGCCCGCGACGGCCTCCTCGCCGGCATCGGCAGTGTCCGCCTCTCCTTCGGGCGCTGCCCCTGTTGCCTCGGGTACCGCGCCCGCACCTTCGGCATCCGTGCCCGCACCTCCGCCCTCCGCGTCGACGCCACCTCCGCCCGCGCCGCGGCCTTCGAGCCCTGCGCCGTCGCCCGCCGAGCTCCCGCCTCCCGACGAAGCGCCGCCCTCTCCGCCGAAGAAAGACGCGGCCCTGCCGTGGGCGCTCCGAGGTGGCTTCGCGCTCGACACGGCGACCGCCACGCCGGCCGACGACGACTTCACGGCCATGTCGGCGCGTGTGCTCGCCTCGATGCCCCTCACCTCCCACGTGTTCCTCGACGCGCGCCTGCCGCTCGGCGTCGCGATCTCGCGCTCCACCACGGCTTCGGTCGGCAACGCGTCGCTCGGGATTCGCGGCGTCGTCGAGCTCGGCTCGGACACCTGGGTCAACGTGTCGGGTGCCATCGGTCTGCCGCTCCTCTCGGGCGCGGCCCAGCGCGCGTCGGGCGGCGCGCCCATGATCCCGATGGCCTTCTGGGACGTGCAGGACTACATGCCCTCGCTCCTCCCCCTGGAGCTCCGCGTGGGCCTCGAGAAGCGGATGGACATCGTGTCGATCCGAGCCGAGATCGCGCCCGTCCTCATGATGCCCGTGGGCCGGAGCGACGAGGTGGAGGTCGCCTTCCTGCACGCCGCGGAGATCGAGGCGGGCCGCGTCGTGTCGGCGGGGTTCCGTCTCCAGGGGGTGGCGCTGCCGACGACCAAGGACCTCGCGTACACCACGCCGGCCGAGGGCACCCCGTACCAAGCGGCCATGGAGCCGTTCGTCGTCGTGCGCCACGGCGCCTACTTCGCGCGCACGGGCCTCCTGCTCCCCCTCGACGAGCCGCTCGGCCCGCCGCTCGTGAAGTCGTTCGGTTTCCGCCTCGCGCTCGGCGTCCGCTTCGAGTAGCCGCGCACGGCGACTCGATGCATGCATGATGCATGCGAAAGGTCAGCGGGCGGCGAGGTAGAGCGCGTAGAGGAACGACGGGGCGATGCGTGTGCCCTGCACGGGGCAGATGTGGCCTTGGCTGTCGTCGTCGCCTTGAGGGCCCGATTGCGGGCTCAGGCAGGCACGCGTCGAGCGAATCTCTTGGCAAATGCGCCACACCCCACCCACCTCGCAGCGCGCCCCGGTCGTGGGGTGGGTGCTCTCGACGTCTTGCAGATCGTAGATGACGTCGCCCGGGAAGGTTTGGAGCATCCACTCGCGGAACTGGAGCTTCGCGGGGTTCTCGGCCGTGTCGAACACGAGCGGAGGCGTCACGTGGACCACCTTCTTGCCCGCGGCCTTGATGGCCGTCACCGCGTTCGTGTAGGCCGTCTTGGCCGTGGCGAGCAGGGCCGGTGTCACGTCGGCGTAGCCGTACTTCATGACGGTGACCGCGAGCTGCGCGTTCTCGCTGCGCGTCGATTCGCTCTGCCACCGCGCGGTCTTCTGGGTGGGGTTTCCGTTGTCGACGCCGAACGACCGGAAAATCTGCCCGTTCAGCCCGGCGCCCACCGGCGCCCGGTACGTGCGATACGAGAGCCCCAAGGTCTCTACGCCGTCTTCGAGGTCTTGCCCCACCGATTGATGCAAGAACAGCGAAGGCGTGGTGGTGACCTTGGACTTCTCGGCCGCGGAGAGCGCGTTCCACGCCGCGATGCCACCGAGGCCGACCACATTCCCCGACGGGCCTCCGTCGGTCGGTGGAGCGGCTCCGTCGGGGGCCGTGCCGCCGTCCGCCAGGGGTGGGGTCGTCCCGGTGGGCGAGGTCGTAGGGAGCGCCGTGCTCGTGGGCGTCGGGCTCGTCTCGGGTGGGGGTGTCCCCGTGGTGGAGCAGGCGGCGAGCGTGGCGGCGAGCGCGGCGGCGAGTGGGCTTCTACGAGTCACGCTCCGAGGGTAGCCCGACTCGCCTCGGAACGCCCGTGGCTCACCTGTGGCTTCGGCACGCGAGATCGCGCTTTCGGTGGATGACGAGCCTCTCGCAGCGAAAATCGTAGGGCACGCTGCACGCCTTCTCGAGCATCGCGAGCTCGCCGCACGTGGCCGTGGTCACCTTGGGCAAGAGCTTCGCGCGGACGGTGGCGTAGTCGGTTCGCTCCATGGCGAGCGCGAGGTCCATCTGTTCGGCGTGGGCCAGCACGAGCGCGGAGGGCGCGGTCGGGGCTTGTTCGACTTGGGCCGGTGCGATGGCCGCGGGTGCCTTCTCTTCGACGAGCGGGGCCGGGGCGAGCTCGGGCGCGTGCGAAGGGACGCTCGCGATCGCGCGCACGACGACCAGCAGCCCGAGGCCTGCGAGCGCCGCCCAGAGCAGCGTGAGGTCGCGCCGTGTTTTCGGCGCGGGGGCCTCTCGTTCTTCGAACCGCGGAGATGGCGCGCGGTACGGGTGAGCCGCGGGGGCCTCGCGGGCCTCGCCGCGTGGTGACGGCTCCACCTCTGCGGGGCTCGAGCGATCGTCGGGCTCGGCGAGATCGCCCTCTTCGGCTTCGGCTCTCTGCAGCGGCCCCATCGATGGCAGCGTAGCGCGACTCGCGTCGTGGGATCTCGAGGCGAACGGTGTCGTCCTCTTCCCTACCCAAGGCGCGCGCCCGAGCGGTCGCGTTTCAGTACGCTCGTGGAGCCGAAAAAAGCAGCGGATCCTCGCTCACCGAGAGGCGCACCCGGCCCATCGCGCTCTCGCGCTCTTGCCCGACGAGCAACGCGGCGTCGACGTCGTACGCGCCGGGTTTGTTCATCACGCACGAGACGGGCACACGCTCGACGTGGGTCGCGCCGGGCGCGAGGCGCGGAGGTGGGTGGAGCGCGACGGGCTCGTCCATGCACGGGAGCGCCGTCCCCACGCGCGTCACGCGGAAGAGCGCGCGCGACGCGGGCAGGTCGATGGGCCGCGTGCCTCCGTTCACGAGCGCCACGACCACGGCGTATCCGGTCTTCGTGTCGCCCTGAGGCCGCGAAGCCGTGTCCCCCGAGACCATCGCGAAGAGCCCGGGAATGCCCGCGTGGGGCCTCGGAACGCGCGGCCCTCGCGCTACGAGGTCGACCCGAACCTCGCCCACGGGGACGGGCTCCACGTGGCCGAGCGCCAGGCTCACGGCGATCTCGTAGGTGCCCGGAAGCGCGAGCCGACAGTCGAGCTGGCGGTGGTAGGAAAAGGTCGCACCCGGGTCGAGGAAGGGCGGCTCGCGCACGCCGTGGTCGGCGTCGATCATCGCTTCGCACGGGAACGGGACACCCTCGCGCGTCGCCACGAACGTCGCGTGAGGCACGTCGACCTGGACGCGTGCCTTGGACACGTTCGTGAGCTCGATGCCCACGAACGCGCCGCCCAAGCCGAACGTGCTCGGATCGTAGGGGAGCGTCTTCCGTGAGAGGAGCCGCACGCGCAGATCGTCGCGGCCGGGCACGGGCGTACCTTCGGTGTCACGCGCGCTCGCAGCTCGGCTCGCCGAGGGAGGCCCGAGCGGTGGCGCGGGCGGATGCGACATGCACGCGGAGAGCGCGATCGCGAGAGCGAGGCTCGTGGGCACCGCGTGGCTCATGCCGCTACTTCTTGTGCTCTTCGTCGTACTTCTTGGCCTCGTCGAGCGCCTCGCGGCTCGGGCGCTTGGCCTCGGCGGGCACGCCCAGCGAGCCCGACGTGACGCCGATCTCGTCGTCGAGCTCGCGCTCGTGCATCTCGTGCTCGTGCTCGGTCTTCTCGATGGTGGCGCCGGCGATGGCCCCGATGGCCGCGCCGATCGCTCCACCAGCGACCGCGCCGATCGGCCCGCCTACTGCGCCGACGAGGGCTCCGACCACGGCGCCGCTCGCGGCCACGGCCTCGGCCACCGCGTGGCTGTTCGCCGGCGGGAGGCCGCTCGGGCGCTCCTCGATGGCGTCGGGGTTCTTGGGGGGGCTGCTCGGTCGCTTGGGCTCGCTCATGATGAAACCTCTCTCGCAAGGATCACGCCGCAGCTCTCACGAGAGGTCTCGCACGATTTCCCCCCACGACGTGCACGGCTTGCGCATCGTACGACGAACGTGCGCCACCGTTGCCGTAGAATGCATGTTCAGGGGGGGAGCACGGCGCCGTTGCCCGTCTTCACGGGGTATCCCGCGATCGTGACGGGCACACGCGCCACGAGGGCGTGCTCTTTCTCGGGGTAGCTTCCGTGGAGGCGCACCTCGTAGTTGCCGGGGAAGCTCGCGCGGACCTCGGCCGAGGTGACCCCACGCGGCACGAGGATGCGCCCGGACGTGTCGCTCTCGGGAGTGCCCGCCGGCACGAGCTGGATCCAGTACTGATTCGTCGCCTTGCCCTCGATGGGCTTGTCGAAGCGCACGCGTACGGCGTCTCCCGTGAGCACCGTGATGGGCTTGCGGTCGGCGGGTCCACACCCGCGTGAGCGCGCGGGCCCCTCGTGCGGTGTGTCGGCCGCGGGGTGGTCCGTGGGCTCGACGGTGATCGCGGGTGGACCTTCGCACGCGGCGAGCACCACGAGGGTGAGCGCAAGGGGCATAAGTGCCCGAAATGTTGAATGAAGTGTGCGCATGGTGCCCTCAGTTTCCTCCCGGGAGCGGGCCCTCGGGCCGTGCCCTTCGCGTGCGCGTGCGGGTGCGTGCGTCGTGCTCGCGGAGGGCACCGCGGACCATCAGCAGGTCCCCGATGTGCGAGAGCGAAAGCAAACCGTGGACCTTGCCGTCGCGGAGCACCGGGATCGACGGCGACTCGCTCTCGTAGAGGTGGGCCACGGCCTGCTCGAGGGACTCGGACGGGTCGGCCGAGCGCACGTCGCGCCGCATGACCCGCGCGACCGGCGCGTCCCTCCCACCGAGGTCCGAGGCGAGCGCGACGATCAGATCGTCGTGGAAGAGCATGCCCACGAAGCGCCCGTGCTCGTCGACCACGGGGAAGTCGACCTGCGACGTCGACAGCATGCGTTCGGCCGCGGCTCCGAGCGTATCGGTCGGCCCGAGGGCGTGCGCGTCCGTCACCATCGCGGCGCGCACCGGGAGGCCCGACAGCGCGGCTTTGGCCTGCGTCTCGGCGGCCTCCGCGCCCGCGCCCGTCCACACGAACACCGCGATGACGAGCAGCATCGGGTTCGACATCAGCCCCAAAATCCCGAGCCCTACCGCGAAGATACGCCCCACCGCGGCGGCCGTGCGCGTCGCGTCGACGTAGCTCCGTCTCATGGCGAGCAGCGCGCGCAACACCCGCCCCCCGTCCATGGGAAACGCCGGCAAGAGGTTGAAGATCGCGAGCGTCACGTTGACCCACGCGAAGCGCGCGAGCAGGGAGCCTTCGGTGCCGAGCACGCGCGTGGGAGCGAGCGACGCGCCCAGCGCGAAGAGCACCACGAACGCCACCGTCGCCAGCGCGACGTTCACCGCCGGGCCCGCGAGCGCCACCCACAGCTCCTCGCGAGGATCGTCGGGCATGCGCTCGAGCCGCGCGACGCCGCCCGTGGGGTAGAGCGTGATGTCGCGCGTCTTGATGCCGTACCTTCGCGCCGTGAGCGCGTGCCCGAGCTCGTGCAGCACCACCGTGCCGAACACGAGGAGCACGAACCCGACCCCCGAGGTCACCGCGCGGATCGACCGATCGCGCAGGTACTCGCTCACACCGATCCAGGCCAAAAAGAGCCAAAACGTGACGTGCACGTAGAGATCGATCCCGGCGACTCGTCCGAGTTTTTGAGAGGCCTTCACCGGGAGCTCCTTGTGCGTCGCCCATCGCGACGCAGCACGGATGGGAGCACGCGGCATGCCACGCGTCACGCTCGCGGGCGACAATCGGAGGTGCACGATTTGCGCGCCGCGCGCAGCACGCTCGCGGGCGCGTGGTCGCGTATGCTGACGGGCATGACCTCTCTCGCGGATCTCCCTCGGCTCCCCGACGTCGGGCTCCTCGGTAGCCTCGGTCCTTCGACGCCCGAGCGCCTCGCGTTCCAGCGCACCCTCGCGCTGCAAGAAGCGCCGCTCGTTCGAGGCCGCATCTTGCACCTGCCCGTGGTGTTCCCCTGCTCGCCCGAGGCCGCGCACGAGGTGCTCGTCACGAAGGCCAAGAGCTTCGAGAAATCTCCAGGGATTCGCGTTCTCCTCCACGATCTCGCGGGCCAGGGTCTCTTCACGAGCGAGGGCTCGATCTGGCGCTCTCAGCGCAAGCTCATGTCGCCGCTGTTCCAACCCGCGCCGATCCACGCCTACGCCGAGACCATGCGCCAGGTGGCCGAGCGCGCGGCGAGCGCCATGCACGACGGCATGCGCATCGACGTCGCCCACGAGACGACGCGCATCGCCATGTCGGTCGTCGGAAAGGCCCTCTTCGACGTCGACACGTTCGACGAGGCCGACGCCCTCGGGGCCGCGCTCACGACGTGCCTCGCGTGGGTGAACGCGAACCTCGCGAGCATGGGGCTCGTCGCGCACGTGGTCATGCTCGACGCGACCGAGCTCTTGGCCCGTCGCAGCGAAGGCAAAGTGCGGGACGTCGCGCAGAAGATCCACGACGTGGTCTCTTCGCCGTTCCTCTTGCCCGGCGTGCGCTCGAAGGAGCTCCGCGACGCCGTGAGGGTGCTCGACGAGCGCATCCAGAGCATGATCGACGACCGTAGAAAGAGCGGCCTCACACGCGACGATCTCCTCACGCGCCTGCTCACGGCTCGCGATCCCGAGGGTCAGGCCGAGCACATGAGCGATCGTCAGGTGCGGGACGAAGCGGTCACGCTCTTCGTCGCGGGCCACGAGACCACGGCCACCGCCCTCGCGTGGTCGTTCTACCTGCTCGCCCGGAACCCCGAGTGCCTCGCCCGCGCGCGCGCCGAGGCCGACGCGTTCGGCGACGGGCCCATCACGGCGTGGGATCCGTCGAAGCTCGCCTACTGCACGCGCGTCTTCCGCGAGGCCATGCGCCTCTACTCGCCCATCATGATGTTCCCGCGCCGAACCCTCGAGGAGGTCGAGATCGGGGGGGTGCGTCTCCCGCCCAAATCCCTCGTGTTCGTCAGTGCTTACGCGCAGCACTACCGCCCCGCCTCGTTCCCCGATCCCGAGCGCTTCGACCCGGATCGCTGGCTCCCCGAGCGCGAGGCCGAGCGGCACCGCGCCTCGTACCTGCCGTTCAGCGAGGGCCCGCGTGTGTGCATCGGCATCCACTTCGCCATGCTCGAGGGCCCCATCGTGCTCGCCACGCTGCTCCGCCGGTGGAGCTTCGACATCGACGCGGCGAAGACCATCACCGAGGACGACTTCGCCACCTTGAGGCCCAAGGGCGGCGTGCCGGCCACGGTGCGAGCGCGGGAGCGCACCGCGTAGCCTTCGCGCGCGTCGGCGCTTGACGGGTCGAACGGCTTGCCGCATCCATGCGCCCGTTCGTGGGTCCGCCCTTTCACGGAGCCCGCGCGAACGAGGAGCCCTCATGAACCCCGACGAGAAGCTTGCCCCGAGCGGCATGGAGGCGCCCGAGCGCTACGACCACTTCATCCGCACGATCTGCGAGAAAAAGGCCGTGTGGGGCCTCTACGACGAGGGCTGGGCCGCCGGCAAGGTCGAGGGGATCGACGTCATCCCGGTGTGGCCCGAGCGAGAGCTCGCCGCCGCGTGCGCCACGGGCGACTGGGCCACGCTGTCGCCTCGTGAGATCGCGCTCGACGACTTCGTGAGCAAGTGGATCCCGGGCGCCACGGCCGACTCCACGCGCTTCGCCGTGTTCCCCACCGCGACCGAGAAGGCCGCCGTGGTCGACAACGCCGAGCTCCTCGCGGACATCGAGGCCGAGCTCGCTCCGGACGTGTAGCGCCGAGAGCCACGGTCGCGCTCCGCGGTGGTCGAAGGGCCCGAGCCGCCTCCTTTTCGGTCGAAAAGTGCGCTAAACCCCGGGCATGCGCGCTCGGATCGCTCCGCTCCTCGTGGCCCTCGGAACCTTCGCGTGTGGGGGCGAGGCGCCTCCGCCCGCGTCTCCCTCGGGGGTGACGGCCGTGGTCGCGCCGCCTACGCCTTCTGCGCCGCCCGCGCCCAAGGTGCCGCGCGCTGCTTCGCCCCAGCCCGCGAGCGCGAGCGCCGTCACGTTCGCGCGCATGGCCAAACACCCCGAGCCGGGCTGGAGCGTGCCGTCGCAGCTCTCGTTCGTGCCGGGCACCCGAAAAATCGCCTACCTCGCGAGCGAGCAAAAGAACGACGTGCTCTCGCTGTTCGAGTACGACGAGGCCCAAGGCGCGACGAAGGTGCTCTTGCGTGCGCAGGATCTCGTGCCCAAGGCCGGCGAGGTCATCTCCAAAGAAGAGGAGCTTCGCCGCGAGCGCCAGCGCCTCCGCACGAAGGGCATCACGTCGTACGCGTTCGCCAAGCAGGGAGGGCGCCTCGTCGTGCCGTTCGCCGGCGACGTGTACCTGCGCGAGAGCGACGGCCGCGTGCGCGCGCTCACGGCCACCAAAGATCCCGAGCTCGACCCGAAGATCTGCGCGAGCGGAGAGAAGGTCGTCTACGTGCGCGGCCCCGAGCTCTACGCGTACGATCTCGCCTCGTCCAAAGAGGTGGCGCTCACCCGGGGCGCCAAGGCGCACGTCACGCGCGGCCAGTCCGACTACAACTCTCAAGAAGAGTTCGGCGAGCCCTCGGGCTTCTTCCTCTCGCCCGACTGCAAGAGCGTCGTCTTCCTCGAGGTCGACGACGCCGAGGTCGACGAGCTCGTGGTGCCCGGGTACCGCGCGGGCGAGGCGCGCTTCGACGCCGAGCGGTACCCCCTCGCGGGCGGCAAAAACCCCAAGGTTTCCGTGTATGTAGCGCCGCTCGCGGGTGGCGCGCCGCGCAAGGTGACCCTGCCCGGGATGGACGGGCGGTACCTCGTGTCGTTCTCGTGGGAGCCCACGTCGGCCGCGTTCTCGCTCCAGGCCGTCGCCCGGGATCAACGCTCGGTGTCGTTCGTGAGGGTCGACGCGCGCTCGCTCGCCACCTCCGTGCGCGAGATCGCGTCGGACCGCCGGTACGCCGAGGCGCTCCCCATGAAGCGCCTCGAGGGGTCGTCGGGCTTCGTGTCGATCGGCGTCACGGGTGGGCACGGGCACCTCGAGCTCCGCGACGGGCAAGGTGCCGTCGAGAAGGTGCTCACGCAGGGCGCGTGGGACGTGACCCAGATCTCCGCGATCGACGAGAAGAACCGCGTCGTCTACTTCGTCGGCACGAAGGACAGCCCCCTCGAGCGAAACCTCTACGCGGTGCCTCTCGCGGGGGGCGAGGTGCGGAGGGTGACCCCCGAGCCCGGTGTGCACGTGCCCGTGGTCGACGGCGAGACCGGCCGCTACCTCGACGTGCACTCGGCCCGAAACCGCCCGCCCGCGGTCGAGCTCCGCGGCCCCAAAGGAGAGAAGCTCCACGACCTCACGCCGCCCAAAGATCCCGAGATCGAGGCGCTCGGCGTTCGCCCTCTCGAGCCGTTCACCGCCTACACGAAGGACGGCACCCTCCTTCACGGGAACCTGCTCCGCCCGCGCCGCCAAGAGCCCGGCCGGCTCTACCCCGTGGTGGTCATGGTGTACGGGGGCCCCGGCGTGCAGGCCGTGCAGAACAAGTTCGCGCCCAAGCTCCTCTGGCAGCACCTCGCCGATCGCGGCTTCTTCGTGCTCCAGGTCGACAACCGAGGCTCGGCCGGTCGTGGTCACGAGTTCGCGTCGGTCACGTACGGCAAGCTCGGTCGGATCGAGCTCGAGGATCAGCTCGACGCGCTCGAGGCGCTGAAGAGCATGGAGGGCGTCGACCCGACGCGTGTGGGCATCTACGGCGTGAGCTACGGCGGCACCATGGTGTTGAACGCGATGCTGCGCGCGCCCGGGAAATACAAGGCCGGCATCGCCGACGCGTCGGTCGTCGACTGGTCTTTCTACGACAGCGGCTACACCGAGCGTTACCTCGGCCCCAAAGGGCCCGCCTACACCGAGACGGAGCTCTCGCAACACGCCGCCGCCCTCCAGGGCAAGCTCCTCGTCATGCACGGCCTCATGGACGAAAACGTGCACTTTGCAAACTCTGCGAAGCTCGTCGACGCGCTGGTCGCGGCGCAAAAGCCGTTCGACATGGTGGTGCTCCCCGGTGAGCGCCACGGCACGAAGGACCCGGCCGCCAAGGAGTGGGTCTCGCGCAAGATCGCCGAGTACTTCGCCGAGACGCTGCGCTGAGCGCGCTCCGCGGCTCGCCGGGCGCCGAGAAACTTTACGGTGGCCCGGCTTGCCTCGAGGTCGACCCGAGGGGATGCTTCCGGGGCCATGACACGCCTCCGCTTCCTGCCCTTCGCCGTCGTCGCCGCGTTCGCGCTCGCTCCGATGGCCTTCGCCGACGTGGGCCCCGCGCCCCAAGTCGAGGCCCGCGTCGACGTACCTCCGGCGCTCCTCGCTGGGCTCGCGCGCCACGCCGAGGCGTTCGAACAGATGAAGGCCCGCGGCGCGTACACGCTCGACGGCACGTTCGAAGAGGTCGCGTCCGACGGCCACGTGGCGAGCACCAAAGAGGCGCGCGTGCGCATCGAGGCGCGCCGCGGCGATCCCACGCCGAAGGTCGACATCGTGCGGTACCTCGAGGACGGCCACGACAAGACCCAAGAGGCCCGCGAGAAGGCCGCCTCACGAAAGCCCAAGAAGGACAAAAAGGAGCTCAAAATCCCCTTCCTCGCGAGCGAGCAGCCTCGCTACGTGTTCGCGGTGGTCGAGCACGATCGCAACGTGCCCACGCGGGTGCGCGTCGCGTTCGATCCGAAGGAGCCTGCCGAAGACGCCATCAAGGGCACCGCGTGGGTCGACACGACCAAGGGCGAGATCCTCAGCATGGGCTTCTCGTTCAGCAAAAACCCCACGTTCATCGATCACGTCGACGTGACGCTCACGTTCGGCAACACGACGCCCCTCGGCCGCGCGCCGTCGGCCTTCTCGTTCGATGGGCGAGGGAGCTTCCTCTTCGTCCACAAGCACTTCCGCGGCCGCGCCACCATCACCGACGCTCGCGTCGCCTATTGAGCGCGAGCCGCCCCTCCGTGCACACGCGCCGGCACGGAGGGGCCTCGTGGGCTCAGTAACGGTCGGTGTCGTCCTTCGGGGCCATCGGCCACGCCGGTGCCGACTTGCCGTCGATCGTCGTGCCACCGAAGTAGAACGGCGCTGAATTGGCCACGAAATCGCAGGGGAACGGCAGGCTCGGCTTGCTCACGGCGTCGAGCTTCTCGACGTGAGCGGCCGTGAGGGTGACCTCGAGCGCGGCGAGGTTGTCCTCGAGCTGGGCCATCGTGCGTGCGCCGATGATCGTCGACGCGACGCCCGCGCGCCCTTGCACCCACGCGATCGCCACGCGTGGGATGGTGGTGCCGAGCTCCTTCGCGATGTCGGCGAGCACGTCGAGCACGGCGTAGGTCTTTTCGTCGAGGGCGCTCGTGGCCCACGCGCCGCGGCCCGCCTTGTGATTGCCGTGATCTTCGCGCCGGTACTTGCCACTCAGCGCGCCGCTCTTCAGGGGCGACCACGGCGTGATGCCGAGCCCGAGCTCGCGCGCCATCGGGACGAGCTCGCCCTCGACGGTGCGCTGGAGGAGCGAATACTCGATTTGCAGCGCCACGAGCGGCGAGTACCCACGAAAGTGGGCGAGCGTCTGGGCCTGGGCGCACTTCCACGCGGGCGTGTCGCTGAAGCCGAGGTAACGTACTTTTCCCTGCTCCACGAGCGTGTCGAGGGCGCGGTACGTCTCCTCGATGGGGGTCGTCGTGTCCCACACGTGGAGCCAATAAAGGTCGATGTAGTCGGTCTTGAGGCGCCGGAGCGACTGCTCGCACTGCGAGATGATGGCCTTGCGGTTCGCGCCGCCGCCGTTCGGATCTCCCGTGTAGAGGTTCGACATGAACTTGGTGGCGATGACCACACGATCGCGCTTCTTGCGGTCGTGCCCGATGTGGTCGCCGATGATGGCCTCGGAGTGGCCCTTCGTGTAGGCGTTGGCGGTGTCGATGAAGTTTCCGCCCTGGGCGATGTAGTGGTCGAGGATGCGCTTCGAGTCTTCGACCGAAGAGCCCCAGCCCCAGTCTTCGCCGAAGGTCATGGCGCCGAGGCAGAGAGGGCTCACACGAAGCCCCGAGGAACCGAGCGTGACATAGTGGTTGAGCGGCATGCCCCCTTGGATACCGGCGAAGCGGGCGGGCGGCAATCGCGGGGGGCGTGCTCGTGGTAGCGTGGAACGATGCGCATCGCCGTCGTGGGCCACGTGGAGCACGTCACGCTCGGCCGTGTGGAGCACGTCCCCGAGGCCGGTGACATCGCGCACCTCGAGCGCCCGCGGTTCTTGGCCGGTGGCGGCGGAGGGGTCGCGTTCCATCAGCTCGTGCGCTCGAACGCCGAGGTGCACCTCTTCACGGCGCTCGGCGACGACGACGGCGCGGGAGAGGTCGAGCGTGCCCTCGTCGGTACGGGCGCGAGGCTCCATTTGGCTCGAAAACGCGGCCCACACCCGCGCGTCGTCGTCATGCTCGACGCGCACGGGCGGCGCACGATCGTGGTGACGTCACCGCCTTTGCAGCCCACGGCCGACGACCCCCTCGCGTGGGACACGCTCGCCTCGTTCGACGCCGTGTACTTCACGGGGGCCTGCGCGCGGTCTCTCGTGGTTGCCCGCGCGGCGAGGGCCCTCGTGGTGACGGCGCGTCGCGCGCACGTCGTGTCCGACACCGGCGTCGTGCCCGACGTGCTCGTGGGAAGCGCCTCCGATCCCCGCGAAAACACATCGTTTTCGGCGTACGCGAGGCCCCCGCGCGCGCTCGTGCTCACCCAGGGACCGGGCCCCATTCGTGTCGAGACCGCCTCGGGGCTCGTGCTCGCCGACGCGCCGCCTCACGTGAGCGCCGTACGAGGCGACTACGGCGCGGGAGACTCGTTCGCCGCGGCGCTCACGTACTTCGTCGCGGCCGGGCACCCGGTCGTCGAGGCCGCGCGACGCGCAGGCCCGTTCGGCGCCGCGGTGCTGTCGCACGAGAGCCCCCTCGAGAGCGCTGCCCGCCTCGCGTGACGGCACGGGCACGAAAAAGAACGGGCGCCGCGCGGGAGGTGGGGGGGAGGGAAACCTCGCCGCGCGACGCCGTTCAACCGTAGAGCTCATCACGAAGGCTTGAGGGGGAGGGGACCTCCGCAACGAGCCCTACGGACAACAACATGACGGCACACGAGTCGGGTGGGGGGGATTGACCTTCCCGCGCGCCGTCGACTCTCACTTAAGCGAAAGCCGGGCCAACCCCATGGCGTCGAAATTCTCAATGATTTCGTGGAGGGTGGGCGTGGCGACATTTCAAAAACGAAAGGCGAGTTTCGCTTTCGAAGGAACGCGGACTTAGCGACGTTTCGAAAGCGAAATCGGGCACGCCCCAGGGGAGGCGTGCCCGATCTCGGAGTGACGGACTGTCAGTTGTTGGAGCAGAAGTCGCCGCCCTGGGCGCCCGCGGCCGGGATGGCCACGGTGGGCGTCGCTTCGTCGATCGAGAGCAGGTACTGCACGAGCGCCGAGAGGTTCTGGGCCCGCTCGGTGGGGTTCGCCTCGGAGAGGAAGTTCGGGGCGAGCGCCGCGTAGTGCGCCTTGAACGTGGGCGAGAACAGGCTCTCGAGGGTGGCGGCGTTGCCCGCGTGGAGGTACGGCGCGCCGGTCGAGAGGCCGAAGAGCGACGGCGGATTGAAGCCGCGGCCGAAGGCCTGGTTGCCCTGCGCCGCGACCGGGGTCGTCGCGTTCGAGTTCTGGCGGAACTCACTCACGCCCGAGATGGCGTCGGCCACGTTGAACGTGCCCACCGGGCGCAAAATGCAGAGGATTTGGTCGAAGTTGCCAATCGTCGCCGGGTCGGGGAGCGAGGCCGGATCGAGGCGCATCGAGCCCGTGCCGCTCTCGGTCGGCAAGAGCGCCGCCGGGAAGCCGGCCGGGGCGCTCCACGTCTTGCCGCGGAGGTCGGTCATGGTCTGGATCGAGGGCGTGTAGAAGCGCTTCGAGATCGTCCACTTGTCGCCGCCGTGGCAGCCCTGGCAGCTCCCGTCCGAGGAGAAGAGCTGCTTGCCGAGGGCGACCTTGGCCGGGTCGAGCCCGGTGGCGGCGCGCGGCGGGCGGATGGTCTTCAGGTACTCGGTGATCTCCTCCCAGTCGGAGAGCACGCTCGCGGCGGGGAGGCCGGCGGGGTTGGTCTTGTCGGCGGCCTGCGTGGCCGAGCCGTTGAGGCCCGTGTGGTTGTGCGGCGCCGTCGCGATGTCGATGCGGTCGGCGTTGCTGATGGGGGCCGTGGCCTTCGACACGATGGCGCCCACGCCGCCCGAGATGCCGCGCGTGTTGCCCTCGAAGTCGTCGACCTCGTCGAAGATCGCCGTCCAGTTGAAGATGCGCTGGTCGTTCGGATCCTTCTTGGAGAAGCTTCCGTCGAGCGAGGTCGACTGGCGCGGCCCGCGAGCAAACGACCACGAGACGTTGTCCGAGTAGCCGTCGACGTGGCACGACTGGCACGCGCCCCAGCCTTGGCCGCCGAACGACCAACGACCTGCGCCCGTGTTGAAGAACCGCTTGCCCTTCAGGACCTTCTCTTCCTTCGAGCCCGCGGCCGGCTGGGCCGCCGTGACCGCCGCGACCGGGGTCGCCGCGCCGCCGGCGAGGGCCTGCGTGTTGAGGTCGACGACCTGCACGGTGCGGCTCACGTCGTTGGCGACGAACATGAAGCGCTTGTTGGCGTCGGTGTTCGCCGTCGCCACGCCGATGGGGTTCTTGCCCGAGCCCGCGGCGGGGATGCCGGCGGGGTTCGTGTCGATGAAGAGGCTGTTCGTCGCGCCGACCTCGCCGATCTCCCCGGTCTGGCCGTAGGCCACGCGGAAGACGGCGTCGATCGCGTTGGCGGCGACGTAGCCCACGCTCGCGCCCTTCACGAACGCGATGTCCGAGGGCACCGCGGGGTACCTGCGGTTCGCGTCGGCCGTCGAGCGCTGCCCGAAGAGCACCTCGAACTTCTGGTGGAGGCTCGCCGTGCCCGTCTTCACCTCGGCGCCCTTCGAGAGATCGATGACCGACACCGCGCCGTGCGTGGTGGTCTTGAAGTTCTCGGTGGTGCCGCCGGTGGGGCCGCGCGGCGAGGCGCAGATGTGGCTCACGTAGGCAAAATTGCCCTGGATCGTGATCGATTGGAGCTGATTCGGGAAACACCCGGCCGTCTGGGTGGCCGAGTCCTTGAAGCCGATGTCGGCGATAGGGCCGAGGCGAATCGCGCTCGCCGCGCCGTCCTTCGCGCTCACCTTGTAGACGATGCCGTCGTGGTTCGTGTCCATGCCGGCGGCGTTGCCGGGCGACGCGTTCGACTCGGGCGCCGTGCGCTGCCCGAAGTACTCGGTGACGTAGATCGACTCGTCGTCGTCGACGTCGTTGCCGTTGTTGGTGATGGCGATCGAGCGCGGGTGCGCGAGGCCGGGGCGCGCGGTGAGGCCCGTACCGAGGAGGCCCGTGCCCACGAGCGTCGCGTTGAGGTCGACCGTGCGCTTCACCTTGAGCTCGGCGGTGTCGATGCCGAGCACCGTGCCGTCGACCCAGTTGGCGACCCAGGCCGTCTTGCCGGTGGGGGAGAGGGCGACCGCGGTGGGCTCCGAGCCCGTGGCGACGCTGCCGGCGACCGCGGGGCTCGCGCCGGAGAGGCCCGAGATGCGCACGAGCTTCTGGTCTTTGCGGAGCACGACGAACGCGCTCTCGTTGTCGGGCGAGATGGCCACTTGCCACGGCTCGCCGCCGACCGGAATTTCCGCCTTCTTGGTGAGGGTGGGGGGCGCGCCGTCGGCGCCGTACTTCACGTCGAACACGGTCACCGAGCCCACGTCGCGGTTCACGGCCACGAGCGTCGCGTCGTTCCACGAGAGGGCCACGGCCGACCCGCGGCTCGGGCCGCTCGCGATGGCGGTGGGGCCGACAGGAGCGTCGGGGCTCGCGTCGGGTGTGCCCGTGGGCACGGTGGTCGTCGGGGCGTCGGCGCCGGCGTCGGTCGGGGTCGCGGGATCGTCGCCACACGCGGCGAGCCCTCCTCCGACGACGATCGTGCTCAACAAAGCAAAGAGTGCAGTCCTATTTCGCATGAAGCCTCCCTGGTGGGCGGTGGTGCCTCGTCGCACCCCCGCGAGCCCTTCAGCGTGGGGCACTTCACCCGCGGGCGGAACGGGGCCTTTGGCGATGGGACCCATAGGCGCGGCCTATGCGTCGCTCGATGCGCCGAAATCCAGCAACTCCTTGAAATCACTCGCTCAGAGCCCAGCGAAAAAGAGCTTGGGGCCTGAATGGCGCGCGGCCTTCGCGCATCCAAAGCCCGCCCACGCAAACCGTGCGCAGCTCGTGAGCTCGTCCCTGGTAGGCTCGCGTTCGACGGAATGGACCTCCAGTCGCTTCGTTATTTTTGCGCGGTCGCCAAGAGCCAGAGCCTCACGGGGGCGGCGCGTGCGCTCGGCGTGAGCCAGCCCACGGTGTCGGTCGCCATCCAGAACCTGGAGGCCCGCCTCGAGACCACGCTCTTCACGCGGGAGCGGAACGGCGTGCGCCTCACGGCCACGGGGGAAGAGCTCCGCAAATACACGACGCGTGTGCTCGCGCTGCTCGACGAGGCCGAAGAGCGCGTGCGAGGCCTCGAAAAGGGGGACTACGGCAGCTTCGTCATCGGGTGCCACGAGTCGCTCGGAGCCTATTTTTTGCCGCAGTTCATGCGTGGTCTTTACGAGGAGCACCCGGGGCTCGAGGTGCTGCTCTCGAACGATCCGTCGGCCGTGGTGCGCGACAAGGTGCTCTCGCGCGACGTGCACTTCGGCATCGTGGTGAACCCCACGCCGCACGACGACCTCGTCATGGTGGAGCTCTTCGAGGACGCGGTCGACGTGCTCGTGGCCGAAGGCGCCAAGCGGCACGCGACGCGTGAGGAGGCGCAGGTCGTCTATGCGGCGGGCCCGGTCATCTACGCCGGTCGGGTGAACGAGGGCGTAGCCCTGCTCGACATGCTCGCGAAGGAGGGGTTCTCCGTGACACGCAGGCTCGTCTGCGGCGACCTCGAGCAGGTGAAGAGCCTCGCGCTCGCGGGCCTCGGCATCGCCGTGCTCCCGCGGAGGGTGGCGGCGTACGGCCACGAGGGGAAGCTCGTGCGGCTCCACCCGTCGCTGCCCTCGGTGCACGACAAGATCATGCTGCTCTACCGGGCCGACATGCATAAGACGCGGGCGTCCTCGACGTTGAAGGATGCCCTCGTCCGGTATGGGCGGACGCTCCAGGGGAACGGGGTCGTGCAGAGCTACCGGTGAGGCTCGTGGCGCACGAAGCGACGCGTCGGGCTTTGGAAAACCGACCGACGGTCGCGCCAACCCCCCGAAACTACACGCATTGCGGGCCCACGCCCCCAAAGCGTCCCGCGGCCGACCCTTCCGGCCCTTTCACGAGCCCCCGCGTCCCCTTCGCGCTATGAGAGCCGACGATGCGGAAGCTCGCCGTCCTCCCCCTGTCCCTCGCCCTCCTCGCCCTCCTCGCCGCGTGCACGGCCGAGGTCACCGTCGACGGCGCGCCCCCCGGGGCCGAGGGCGACGGAGAGTCCGGTGAAGGTGCCGACGCGCTCGGCGTGCCCATCACCGAGCCCGACGAGACCGACACGGCCTCCCGTCGCCTCCCGGCCCCGCTCGACGTGACGGAGCTCTCGGGCCTCGTCGACGTGCGCGGCGTGGGCGACGCGGCGTGGTCGCGCACCCACCAACAAGACCCGATCGCGGCCGACTACGGCAAGGCCCTCGACCGCTTCGACGCGAGCGGCAAGGCCTACCGCGGCCACATCAACTACATCAACTGGGAGACCGTGGTCGGCTCGCGCTGCGAGACCTTCGACAGCGTGTACACGCCCGGAAAGTCGTACGCCTTCGTCTCCCGCAAAGAGAACCTGCGGCAGGCCATGGACCGGGGCTTCAACCTGGTCGGCCTCTCGAACAACCACTCGCGTGACTGCACCTCGCCCGACGGCGAAGGCATGACCGCGCGCGAAGTGGGCACGCTCGCCGACGCGACCCACGCGTTCCACGGCGTCGGCCCCACGGCCGCGAACAAGAACGAGCCGAGCCTCGTCACGCTCCGCGCCGGCAACCGCGACGTGCGCGTGGCCTTCGGCAGCTTCTACATCGGGAGCCGCAAGTCGTGCGCGCTCTCGGCCTGCGCCAACGACAAACGCGCCCTCTTCGAGAAGCTCCGCGCCGCGCCCGCCGATCTCCGCATCGTGGCCATTCACAGCATGAACGCCGCCACGCAGGACGAGCTCGTCAACGCGGGCATCGAGTTCGTGAAGGTCTACGGCGGCGACGTGGTCTTCGGCAGCGGCCCCCACGTGTGGAAGCCTCTCCGCGTCGTTCGCAAGAGCGACGGGAAGACCGGCGTCATCTTCGAGAGCCTCGGCAATTTCTTGCACCCGAACCTCGCCGCCCAGGCGAAGAACTACATCGGCCGCGCCCTCTTCGACGAGGCCACGCTCACGCTCGCGCAGGTGCAGCTCATCCCCGTGCAGAACACGGGATACGACATCAAATACTCGAGCGCGAGCCTCGCCGATCTGCCCTCGAACCTGAAGCTCGCGCCCTCCGAGAAGGGCATGTTCGCCAACGTGAAGAAGTAGCGACTCTCCTCAGCGCGCGCCGGCGTCTCCCGGCTTCTGGCACGTGGAGCCCGCTCCTCGGGAGCGGCAGACGAGCGGCGCGCAGCACTCGAACGAAGACACGCACGTCGCGCCTTCGTCGGGGACGCAGTTGCGGGTCGAGGGCCCGCGGGTGCGCTTCTGGTCGTCGAACGCGGTCGCGCACTCGCCTGCACGCACCGTGCGCGAGCTCGAGGGGGTCTCGCAGATTTGCGCGACGGTCGCCGGGCGGAGGCATCGGCACGGCGCGCCGGTCGCGAGCGTCGTGTCCGTGCACGGGGGGCCTTCGGCCGCTTCGTTGGGGGTGTATTCTGCACGTTCTCGCCGTCGGACGAGGTCGGGCGACAGCGGGCCGTTCGCATAGGCGGCGGCGGTCAGCGCGATCGCGTGCGGGAAGGCGAGCCCCGGTCGGATCGCGTAGGGGTCGCCGTCCGCGTTCTTCACCCACGCGGCGAGGCGCGCCTTCACCTCGGCCTCGGCGCAGACGTGCCCCTCGCAGACGGCGAGCGACACACACGCAACGGACGCGGCGGCCTCGCATTTCGTGCCGGTCACGGCGACGACCGCGGCGCGTTCTGCTCTTAGATACTCGAGGTATGCGCCGCTCGAGAGGGCCTTGCACGCGGACTGTCCGGCGTTCGCGGGCGGGCGGGCCGCGGCCACGAACGCGAGCCACGGGGTCTGGCCGAGGGGCACGGGCTTCGGCCCTGGATCTGCGACGAGCCGCGCGAGCGCCACCTCGCCGTGCCGGGCCTCGAGCGGGCAGACCTGAGCGGCGTGCGCGTACGTCACCGCTTCGGTCTGCGGGTCGGCGAGCTGCGGGCAGAGCTTCGTGTGGAGGGCGTCGCGCTCGGGGTGCGAGGCCTTTTCGAGCGCCGTCGTCCACGGATCCTGATCGCGCTCGGCGGGGTAGCGCGCGGCCTCGGCGAAGAGGGCCGCGACGCCCTCGGCCCCTCGTTCGGTGCGGAGATCCTGCGTGAGCCACTCGAGCACCTCGAGCCGGGGCCGCGAGGTTCCGCGCTCGTTCAGGTCGGCCGTGATGCTCTCGATCGAGTCGTAAAGCGACTTTACCTTGCCGAACGTCGCCTCTTTCCCCGCGCCGAGATCGCCGAGACGGCGCTCCTCGTAGTGGTGTGCGCCGACGATGCGCGAGAGCGACCACGCCTCGTCGCGAGGGCATTTCCAAGCGACGAGGGTGCCCGCGTCGTTCTCGTCGAGGTCGGGTTTGTCGCACGGGACCCCGATTTTGTAAGGCGTCGCGGCCGCGACCTCGAGCGTGTGAGACGTGTGGACGCCCGCGTTGTAGACGTCCGTCGAGGTCGTCACGGTGAGCTTCACCGGGCCGCGGAGCACCTTCTCCGTGTGGGGCCGAAAGCAGCCCTTCGCGCACCCCGTGAGGGCGAGCGCGAGGACGACGAAGAGCGCGGAACGTCCCGCTCGGATGCGATCATGCCCCCTGGCTCCCATGGCCCGAGCTTACATCCTCCGAGGCCTCCCGCGGGGGCCGTCGCGCTCCCTCGCGGACGGAGGTGATTGGGGGGAACTCTCGCGCCCTCGGCGTGTCTCAGCTTGCCCATGGGACTCTCCCCTCTCGGGCGCGTCTGCGCCTCGCTCCTCGTGCTCGCCCTCGTGCCCGCGTCCCTCCTTGGGGCGTGCGCTCCACCCGCTCCGGCGCCGCCGCCCCGCGCGCCCGCCGCCGCGAAGAACGAAGCGCCCGCACCGGAGCCTGCCCCTCCGCCCAAGGCTCCACGTGTGCTCGCTCCTCCTCCGCAGATCACCGCGGCGATGCCCGGAGAGCCGGACGAGAACAAGCTCGTCGAAGCGCGCCTCTCCACGTCGAGCTGCGCCGATCTCCAGGCGCGCGCGAAGCGAGAGGCCGAGGCCACCATCGTCCGCATGCACGAAGAGCTCGACGACGAGCTCTCGTCGTACCGAGAAAACCAGGTCGAATGCATGCGCGAGCGCTATGGCTCCGCCCTTGATATCAGGACTCGGTCGATGGCCGGTGCCGGAGGAAGCTCGGGCTATGGCTCGGGCTACGGGCGCCTCGGTGGCTCGCACGCCACGCCCACGCCGAGGGTTCGGATGGGGGCCACCGTGGTGTCCGGCCGCATGGAGCCCCCCAAGGCCAAAGAGCACTCGCGCACCAACACGCAGCTCGCCGACGTGGACGAGGCCGACATCGTCAAGACCGACGGACGATACGTGTATTTTGCCATGAACGGGGCGCTCCGCATCGTCGAGGCCCTCTCTCCGCGCGTGGTGTCGGTGACCCGCCTCGGCACCGCGGCCGAGAGGAGCCAAGTGCGCGAGATGCTGCTCGAGGGCGACAGGGTGGTGGTCTACGAGTCGATCGGCATGCCCACGCAGCCGCGGTGCCGCTACGGGTACGACTGCGAGCTCGGCTCCGACGGCACGCGCACGAAGGTCACCGTGCTCGACGTGCACGATAGAGCCGCTCCCAAGGTGGTGCGGAGCTTCGGCCTCTCGGGGTCGTTCATCGCGTCGCGCCGCATCGGCAACGTCGTGCACACCGTGGTGGCCGACGCCGAGCCCGACCGCCCTACCTACGCCACGTGGCCGAGCGACATGGCGTATTGCGGATACGCCGAGTCCTACGTACGTAAGCGCCTCTCGGCCCTCCGCGCCGAGAACGAGGCTCGCATCCGCCGTGCGCTCGCGTTCCCGGAGCTCCGCGAGAAGGGCGTCGGCAAGGCCCTCTGCGACGGTCTCCACGTCTCGCCCCTGGGCGACGGGCACGCGTACACCACGCTCGCGTCGTTCGATATGACAAGCAACGACGCACCCACGACCGCCACCATCGAGAGCCGGCCGGGCACGGTGTTCGCCTCGTCCAATCGGCTCTACATGGCCACGCGCCACCAGCGGGGCGCAGGGTCGCGCTGGTACTCGTTCGGCGAAAAAGACAATGAGCTCACGGACATTCACGCCTTTCGCCTCGGCGATCGCCCGGGCGACACGAAGTACGCGGGCAGCGGCGTCGTGCCCGGGCACGTGTTGAATCAGCTCTCGATGGACGAGTGGTACGGCTACCTGCGCGTCGCCACCACGAAGGGCCGCGTGCCCGATCCGAAGGCCGAGAGCGTGGTCTCGGTGCTCGCCATGGCCAAGAACGGCAACCTCGTGCGCGTCGGGGCCACCCCAGGTCTCGCGCCCGGCGAGGACATTCGCTCCGTGCGCTTCGACGAGGAGCGCGCCTACGTGGTCACCTTCAAGAAGACCGATCCGCTCTTCGTGCTCGACCTGGCCGAGCCCGCGCACCCCAAGGTGATGGGCGAGCTCAAGATCCCAGGGTTCTCGACCTACATGCACCGCATCGACCCCGACCACCTCTTGTCGATCGGGTTCGACGCGAACGATCACGGGGACTTCGCGTACTTCGACGGCGTCATCCTCCAGATGTTCGACGTGTCCGACCCGAAGGCCCCCACGCTCATCCACAAGGAAAAAATAGGCACCCGGGGCTCGTCGTCCGAGGCGGCGGCCGACCACCTTGCGTTCACCTACTTCGCCGAGAAGGGCCTGCTCGGCGTGCCCATCACGGTGTGCGAGGGCGGCGGCGACGGCCGAAACGGCGGCACCATGGCGTTCAGCGGCCTCTACGTCTACGAGGTCGACGTGAAGAAGGGATTTCGCAAGCTCGGGGGCGTCGATCACGGGGTGCGCGGCGCCCAGTGCGGGACGTGGTGGTCGAACGCGCAGTCGGTCGTGAAGCGCAGCCTCTTCTTGGACGATCTCGTGTACTCGGTGGCCCAGGAGCGCGCACGCGTGCAGAAGCTCTCGGCCCTCGGCACGGACGTGGCGAGCCTCTCGCTCGTGCCCTGAACGTCGGCGCTTCGCGGCGGGGCGGCTTCGTGCGAGAGTTCGAGCCATGACCGCCCGGCTCTCTCGCACCCTCTGCCTCTCGCTCGCTGGCCTCTTCGTGTGGGCCTGCACGGATCTCCGCGACGACGGCTTCACGAGCCAGATCACGCACCGCTGCGCGACCCCCAAAGGGTGCGACGAGGCCCTGAAGGACGCGAAGGCCCGCGTCGACAAATGCCCCGACGCGACCTCGAGCGAGTGCCTCGCCGTGAAAGAAGACCTCGCCTCGGTCGAGCGCCTGAACAAGCGCCACCAGGACGAGGCCAAGGCCCGCGAGGAGGGAGCGAGGAAGGCGGACGAGGAGCTCGCCAAGGCCCGCGCCCAAGAAGAGGCCTCGCGCGCGAACGCGAAGACCCTCGAAGAGCAGGTGACCGGGCACGCGGCCGACCTCCGCACCGCCCTCGCCGACTGCCGCGCCACGGCCGATTACTCCAAGTGCGACAACGGCAAGCCCACGCCCGCCGAGAAGGCCGAGTGCGAGACGAGCTGCAAGCAGTTCGGCGCACAGCGCTCCGAGGATCTCTTCCGGCTCATGTTGCGCGCCTGCGCCGAGACGGCCGAGTCCGATCCGAAGCACACGAAATGCCTCGTCGACGGCCGCGTATGGTCGCCTCGTGGGCGCGAAGAAGAGTGCTCGAAGAAGTGCGCGTCGCTCGCCGCCAAGGTGAAGACCTGGATGTCGGCCAAGGTGAAGTGCTGCGACGGGCAGCCCGCGCCGAAGTGCAAGAACGCGGAGCTTCGCACCGACTGCTGCGAAGGCCACAACGGCATCTGCCCCGAGCCCAAGCCGCAAGAGCCCTGAGGTCCGTGCTTCGGCGCCGGCCGTCGTAAGGTGCGGAGATGTCGCACCTTTTCCGAGAGCAAGGCACGGCCCGTTCGTGGATCCAAAGGCACCGGTGATCGGATCGATCCTCGGTGGTTCTCCGGGAATTTGGGGGATGATCCACCGGTGCATGGGGGCCGCCGGAGGGTGCTCGCGTAGGCCTGCTTCTTGCGAAGGGTGCGCTCATGCCTTCGCCGCCCATCGTCCTCCCGCCTCCGTCTCGGAAGGCTCGGCCCGTCACCGCGTCGGGCGCCATCACGCTGCGCATCGAGCGGGACGCGCTGCGCGAGGCCGGTCGCAAGGCGCACGAGAGGGGCTCGCTCGACTCGGTGGAGCTCGCGAAGCTCGAGGCCTTTTGCGACGAGGCCTCGCTGGCGGCGCCGGTGGGCGAGACGTCGATCGAGCTCTCGGAGAGCGACCTCGTGGAGCTCGTGGGCGAAGAGAGCTTCGAGCGCGACTGGGTCACCGTGCCGTTTCCGATCGGCGGGTTCTCGGACTCGATGCGCCCGACCGGCGTGCGAAAGCTCTCGTTCCGCCCCGCCGCGCCCGAGGGTGAGGTGTCGGCCGAGTGGCTCGGGGACTCGGCGATCCAAGAGGTGCCTCACGAGTGGCTCGGCGATTCGGCCGTCATGGACGCATCGCTCGACGAGGACCTGGTGACGGCGGGCTCGATCGCCTTGCGCGCGCCCCGCGTGCCTTCGTTCGGGGCCGAGCTCGAGCCGCCCACGGCCCGCCCCACGCGTGACGTCGCCGAGGGCGTCGAGGTCGAGGCGTGCGTGTGGGACGACGCGGAGGACCCCGCACGACGCGCCCCTCGCCTCGCTCCCGCCGTCGCTCCCGCCGCCCGCTCCCCTCCCGGAGCTTCGTTTTGCGCCTCGCGTGCGCGCCCATGTGCCCGCGGCCGAGCCGAGCTTCGTCGCGTGGGGCGCGGAGCCCGTGGTGGCGTCGCCCGCGCCGCTCTCGAGCGCCCCCATCACGCCGTCGTACGACGATCTGCGCGCGGCGCCCCTGCCCACGCCTGCCGCGCCGCTCGTCGGGTGGATGGCCGATCTCGCCCCGCCTGCGCCGCGCATGTCGCCCGCGATGGCGTTCGCGCCCACGCTCCCTTCGGCAGCGTCGATGTCGGCCTCGGCGTCGGGCTCGGGAGCGGGCTTCGCGTTCGCCCCGGTGAACCCGCAGACCAAGATGCGCGCGCTCCCCGAGGGCGCGGTGAAGCCCGCGACGCCCGAAGCGGCCTCGAAGATGCCCCCGTGGGCTGCCCCGGCGCTCTTCGCCGCGGCGCTCGTGCTCGGCCTCGCGGGAGAGGTGTGGCTCGCGGGTCGCCCGGCCCCCACGGCCGAAGCTCCGCCCGCGCCGGCCCCGGTGAGCGCGCCGGCCGCGCAAAACGCCGTCGCCGCGAGCACCCCCGCGATGGTCGTCGTGGCGTCCCCGGTGCGGTGAGAGGAGTGCGCGGCTGGCGAACGCGGCGAAACTCGCTCGCGGAGCCACCGCACGCGGAGATCGCACCACGGATCGGCGCAGGCACGGCTCGGAAACCGATGTCGGAAGAGCGCGCGAGGCCCATGCCGAGGAACTGCTGACGACCGGGCGGTTGTCCGCGACAGCGGAGACGTTCATTTCGCCAACTCAAACATTCTCGGAAGCGTACGAGGGAGTACTCGTACAGTTCAGGATGCAAGCAGGGACGACGGAACGACTGGCCGCCATCGGAGTACGAGACGCGTCTGCCCTCACCCATGCGGCATACCCAGGGATGCCGCTCGTGGGCGAGGTTGGGCGGCGGTCAATGCGTTTTTCAAGGCGGAACGTAGTAGGATAAACATCGGGCCCGGTCGCCGTGCCGCATTGCATGTCTTCAATAACAACATAGCAGGGTTCAATGTCATTCGTTGATGAGCGAACGCGTGGGCTGATCCTTGATCTTCTGCGAGCACGGATTCGAGAGGACGAGTTCTATCGAGCGTTTCCGCTCAAGCCCGGTGAGGGCAGCAGGGCTGGGCAAGCTATGCTCGTGCGTGCGTTGAACGAGCGAGATGCGATCGGGGTCGAATTCGGACTTTACTTGGGGCATCGATTCGGTATCTGCGAGGAGTGCCTAGACGTGCTGCTGGGTCTTGCCGGAGAGTCCTGGCATGAGCGTCATGAGGACGTGGTTGATGCTCTTGTGAAGTTGAAGTCGGCGAGAAGCGTAGAAAGCCTCTTACGCACTGCGAAGACAAGGTTTCCCTATCGCGACTATGACGAGTCCAATTCGCTCGGTGTAAAATGCATTCGGGCGCTCGGGGCGTTGTATACGAGGGATGCGGTCTCGGGGCTTGGGGATCTCGTAGTTAGCGGTGACCCGAATTTGGAGCGAGAGGCAGAGGCGGAATTGCAGCGCATCGCTAACCAATCGCCGTCAGGAGCCATTCGGGTGGCGGCGCGGGAAGCGCTTACAGCCCGGAGACCCGGAGCGAGACAGTGAGCACAGGATGCGACGAGACTTTTTGGGGCCCGGTTCGAAGGATTCGCGGGGCGTCGATGCTTTCTGAAAAGGGGGTCTCATGGAAGTGACCGATGCCATCGACGCAGTCTGGGAGTATGGTGTGCTGCAGGGGCCCGCAGGTGGTCACGGCCCTCATCGACACGGGCGTGCTGCTCGTGCCCGCGCCGTGCAAAAACGGCATCTGCGGGAGCTCGAAGGACGTGTGCGTGAGCGCCTGCGAGGACAAGGGCGGGTGGTCGGGCCGCGCCGACGAGAACTGGTGAACGGCGTGTGCGGGGGCTTGTGCCCTGAAGGCGAGCGGATGTTGCTACCTGTGCCGAGCGATGGGTGGCACAGTTGCGGGTCGGATATTCAGAGGAGAGGGTGATGGTCGTTCACGAGCTCATGGCTGGCCTCCGCGAGCGGATCGCAGATCCAGGTCGACGAAGAGACGTGGCCACGGTTGAGTCGCCACCGCTCTACGCCACGGCATCCCATGAGGCCGTCGATGCCACCGAGAAGGAGCTCGGGTTCCCGATCGACGGGCTACTTCGCCGTCTCTACACGGAGGTCGCCAACGGTGGATTCGGTCCTGGGGAAGGCATCCTCGGGGTTGCCGAGGGCCACGCCGACGCGGACGGGAGGCCGGTCAGCGCACTCTACGCCGAGCTGCGCGCGCAGGGGTGGCCAGAGCGGCTCGTGCCCTTGTGCGACTGGGGCTGCGGCGCGTGGGCGTGCGTGGACGAACACGGTCGCGTCGTGACGATGGACGAGCACGGGCCGACGAAGACGTCCTACACGCTGCACTCGTGGCTGGAGGCGTGGCTCTCGGGCGTCGATCTTCAGGCGGGAGCCTTCGAGCTCGTCGACGATGTCATGGTCAACCCGTTCACCAAGGAGCCCATGGTGGTGAAGCGACGTGGTCGAGCCAGGGGCGAGGGCTCGTCGCCATGATCCGTCGGCTCGGATCCGACTCAGGATCGTTCGAGCGTTCGCGCGGGTCCCAAGGGAGGAAGTGACCACCATGCGGATCGACGACTTCATTCGCGCCGTGGAAGGTGAGCCAGAACGGGCCGTGACTCGGGCCGTACGAGCCCCTTCGGCGCAGACGCTCGAAGTGGCTTCGAGGCCCGGCGGGATGAGCCTGGCGGACTTCTTGTCGGAGCCGATGAAGATCGAGTCGAGGCGTGTTCGATTTGGCCATGTTCTCGGTCCCCGGCGTCGCGCGAAGCGGTGGAGGGATGGCATGGGCGGCGAGCCTCGCGCCAGTTGCCCGTGGACCTCTTGGCCCTCGTCGAGCGCGTCAATGGAATTCACCTTTGGGCAAACCTGGAGACGGGGCGTTCGTACGCGGGCATGGCTCCTGTCGAAGAGTGGGACCTGGCGAGGGTCAAGATGTACGGAGCGCGGGTGGCCGAGGCGCTGCTCGACGACCGGTACGTGGCGCTGACGTACCATCGAGACGGGGCGTCGTTCGTCGTGCTCGATGTGGCCTCTGGGGGCTACTTCCTCATGGATGTGGCGGGTCCCGACGAGTCGACTCCGATCGGCAAAAACGCGGACGATCTGCTCGATTGGCTGTGGCGGTCCCGGATCCCACCAAGGGACGAAGGAGCGCTTTGACGGTCGACGAGTCCTGCATCGAGACAGACCGTGGTGTCCCCCCCCTGAGCGAGCGGAGCTCGCGATTTGGGGGGGACCGCAGGCGCGCAGGCCGAAGGCCGAGCACCTGCGCGGGGGGGCACCTTTTTCCCTCCTCGCACTCCACGCCCTTGCCGAGCCTCGTGCCTATTCGGCTTTGAGAGACTCCAAAAAAGGCACGAGGGCCCATTGGGCGGCTTCGTCGAAGTGGGGGAGCCAGGGCTCGAAGGTGCCCGTCGTGCGCGGGTCGCCCTCCGGGAGGCCGCGGCGACCGTAGTGCTCGGTGACCTCGATGAGAGAGGGTATGGCGCCACCGTGGCCGACGGCGGCAGCAGATCCGACCGACGTTGGCGCTAAGTGGCTGAAATCACATTGACGCCCAGCTCGCGAAAGAGGCGCCACGTCCCCTCCGGAAAGAACACGTCGCGCACGGCGCTCCTCATCTTCGCAAACGCCTCCCGGTACGCTGCCAAGAACGCGGCCCGCTCCTTCAAGGCCCGCACGGCCATCTCGACGTTGCCGCCCGCAGCAAAGCTCGGATTCCTCGCCCCCACCTTCTCGAACGACGACGCGCGAGTCGTGTGAGGCACCGCGAAGATCCACTCGAGCGAGCGCACGAACTTCCCCGCCTTGCGGGCCACGATGCGCGCCTTCTCCACCGCCGCGTTCACTGCGGACACGATGCGCTCCCGCGCCCCCTCGTGCCCCGAGCTCGCCTCGAGCGCACGAGGCACCGTGATCGAAATCTCCGCAGCCGCGGGCCATCGTGTGTTTTCCCGGTCGAAGTACACCTCGGGACGCGCGACACGAATCGTACGAGTGCCAATGTCCGTCGCCGCGAGCGTGACACCCGGCCAATCCTCGGGGCACGCCACGAGCCCGGCCTCGACCGCGTTCGCGAGCGTGTACCCGATCTTCTGCAGCACTGCGTCCTCACCATAGAGCGCAACGACGCTCGCGCCCTCCCGCGAAAAGACCTCTTCGGGCCACCCACGCAGCACCTTGATGGCGTTCGCGAGCAGGCGATTTCGCTGCGAAAGGAAGCGTGGGAGCTCTCCCCGTGTGTCGGTGAGCACCTCGTGGAGGTGGTTCGAGAGCATCTGCACCGCGTGAATCTCTATGCCAAATTCCGCCGCGAGCACGGCCGTGGTGTACCAATAGAACGCAAGCAGGATCCGCCGCTTGTCCGGGTTCAGGAGAAAGTAACGGCGCGTGGTCCTGCGCGTGATGAGGTAGGTAGTGCCCGGGACGATGCGGCGAGGGTTGGACATTCCCTCGCCTAATTCACGATCTGGGCCAACACGAAGTGGCTGAATTTGCAGGGAATGGTGTGCCGCCAAAGTGGCCCGGCCAGGCCCAAGCGGTGGCCCGGCCAGGCCGTCGCCTGCTCGGACTCGGGGCAAACGTCGGTCGGGCTTGGGTCGGTCGGACCTGCTGGACCGGCTTGTCCGCCACGTATTTTCGCGTACTTGGCGCCAACGTCGGTCGGATCTGCTTGAGGTAGGACAGCTCCGCCGGGCGAGGCGGTGGGACTACGCGAGCGTCACGGCGTCCACGCCGCTTCCCCCTTCGCCGCCGACGGGCACCCCGGCGTTCGAGCTCACGTACGCCTACGCGCGCGCCGCGCGTGTGCTGAAGACATCGCAAGCGGGGGGAAACGCACCGTTCCACACGCTGGAGGTGTTCCCGTCGCTCCGCGTCGAGCGCACGACCTACGACGAGCCCGGTGGCGACTACGTGCGCACCGCCGCGGTCGAAACGGGGTATCTGGCGGGCGCCGGAAAGGTCTATTACGGAGGTGCCAACCTGCCTGGAGCCGTACAAGGGCGAGCACGAGTCGCCCTGTTCGTCGGCGATCGCCTCGGGTCCACGAGCGTGCTGCTCGACAAGCGCACGAGCGAGGTGATGGAGAAGATCGTCGTCGACGCGAACGGCAACACCGAGAGCGACTACCGCCCCGCGAGGTGGAACGGCACGCGCGAGCCGTACCGGTTCACGGGCAAAGAGGAGGATGTCGAGGTCGGGCTCACGTACTTCGGAGCACGCTACCTGAGCTCGAACCTTCGCCGCTGGCTGAGCCCCGACCCGCTCACGATCCACGGCGCCGCCGCCGACACGAACCCCTACGCGTACGTGGGCGGAAGGACCCTCGCCGCGGTGGACCCGTGGGGACTGGACGACTGCGTACCTACCTCGGGAGGGTCGTGCCAGCTCCCTAGCGGTGGGACGATGGTCGCGACGGGCGAGAACTCGTACGAGATCCACGATCCCCAGCAGAAGCAACAGACGCCACCGCCGCCGCCGCCGCCACCGCCGCCGCCACCAACGTATGACGTCGTTGGTGCCGTGGTCGAGTACGCCCAGCACGGCATAGCCCACCTTCCGGGCGGATTCACGTACACCGCCGGCGACGCCCCGCGGCACCTGGTGAACATCGTGCCGACGATGGGGGCGCACATGGCGTTCGAAGTAGGGCATGTGATGGGAGCCGCTGGACCGCTCGGGGCCGCCCCGGGGTTGAACCCGCTCGCCCAATTCGAAGCCGGCTTCATCAGGCGCCTCGCAGCCGCCACCCATGTCGACGTTCCGGACCGAGGAGGCAAGGACATCACAAAGGGTGTCGTCACCGTGCAGGCTGTGCTAGGAACCGTGGCGGTAACACCTGCCGCTGGAGGAGAGGCTGCTGTTGTTGAGGGCGTTGAGCTTGCTGCAGGGGAAGCGAGGTCCGTAGGTGCGGCGGAATCGGCCTACTCAGTTGCGGCGAACGGCGGGCGTAACGTTGGCTTCTTGAGAAAGGCGCAGTGGTGGACGCGCGGACAGCTTCAGCGTGCCGAGCGCAGCTTCCAGGAGATGATCGAGTTGCACGAAGCGAAGATCGACGATCCTGCGGCGTATGCCGAAGACTGGGGAAGCAGGTTGCCGGAGGCGCAGGAGGGGCTGCTCCGGTATTGGCGCAAGGAAATCCAAAACTTCTCAGAGCAGCAGTCGATCGTGCAAGAGATCCTATCCCGTCGAGGACACTGATGATGAATTCCGACTACGCAGACTATATCCGTGACCTCTTCTACATGTTTCGCGAGGCCGCGGCGGAAGCGCAGCGAGACAAGAAGACCCGGCCTGAAGAGGCCGCGTATCACGAGGGTAGGGAGATGGCATACGTCGAGGTGCTGTTGCGGATGCAGAGCCAAGCAGACGCCTTCATGATCCCTCGGGAAGACGTCGGGCTCTCGGGCTTTGATCCGTTGAAGGACCCTCTTGAACCTCCGAAGCCTGGGCGAAGTCATTGAGCGCACCATGACCATACGCCACGTGCACCTACCCTGCAGCGGCGATCGTTAAGGTGAAATCTATCGTTCAATCCGTTGCGGTAGCGTGTCCCCCAATGTGGGCCTCGCAATGGTCGCGAGACTCATCGCGACCGCCGTGCGGAACGAAGTCGTCAAGCTCTCGATGTTCGATGACCAGTTCCAGGTGATTGCGGAAAGCGAGCGATGGACGCTGATTGTCAACGAGGTTTACGGACTCCGCGGCCGCCGAGGAACTCGAGACCAACGGCGACCTGGACGAGTGATTTCGCCGAGCAGTGGGATAGGTTGCTCTTCTACAGGGTCACCTTCAACAACGTCGATGTGGCCCGGCGAAGCGTCCGGGAGATCGCCCAGTCGGCCGTCAGTAACGGCGAGACGGTCTGGATCGACACGGACCACGGCTGGGTGTTCCACGCACGGGACTTCCTTAGGAGAACGGACGAAAATCCGGGTTGGGATTGGACGCGTGCGTCAGACAACAGGTAGCGTCGTTCGGCCCTCCGTCGTCCCTCCTTCGCAGAGGTGCGGATGCGAAAAGGACCCCCAAAAAAAACCACGCAACAACCTCGCCCGACCCGCCGACACATGGGGCACGGAGGTTCCCATGGCACGAAGAGGCGCTCGGTCCGAGGCGGGGGCGAGCGGAAAGGTACGAAAATACGAAGGAAAACGGGGGTGCCGGTGCCGGTCTTGTTGGCCGAGGTCAAGGAGGTGGCGGCCTTGGTCGAGGCCCACGCGGCGCCGTGCGAGGCCCACGCGGGGCTCGCTTCGGTCGATGAGGCCCTGGGGCCAGCGTTCGCGGCTCGTATGCGAGAGCTCGCGGCGACCGTGGAGGAGACGCCGCCGCGCCGGGCCCCATGTTTTCCGGCGGGGGTGCTGCGCGAGGGCCCGCAGGTGGTCACGGCCCTCATCGAAAACCTACGGCACCTCGTGGCGCGGACGGGTACGAAGCGGCTCGTTCGTGTGCTCGAGGCCCGAATTCGGGCCGTAGGGCGGCCGCGCAACGGGGAGGCGCTCGCCCCGGCGTTGCGCACCTTGGTGGCGCTTCGAGGGCGATGTGCCGCGCCGAGCGCCGCGACGGGGGTGCTCGACAGGCTGGTCTCACGGGGGAAGGAGCTCATCGTCATGTTGGAAGAGGCGCTCAGGGCGCGCCGGCAGTACGCACGCGAGGTGAAGGGAGCCCCCGGGGCGCGGGCCCTCGCGATCGAGGAGCTCGAACGCATGATGTTTGCGGCCCGCGCGGCGGCGAGGCTCGCCTTTTTGCCGCACTGCCGAGACCTTTATCGGCAAATGACGAGTGGCCATCAGCGTGAGCGGCAGCGCGTGTTCCGAGAACGAAAGATCGCGAGGGCCGCGGCGAGGCCCAAAGCTCTCGCGGCCCTCGTGGGGGCGAGAGTGCCCACGATGCAACAAAGGACGGGATAATACGATGGAGAAGCGAATGACGAGTCGAGGTGCGAAGCTCGGTGTCGTGGCTTTTGGGGCGGTGGTGGTGGGAGGGCTCTTCGTCGCGTGCAGCGGCGCAGACACCCCCGATCCGGCGAACGACGCGTCGAGCGCCGAGGCCGGTGCGGCCGACGCCCGGAGAGACACCGCAGTCCCGTACGATCCGATCTGCGAGCAGTCGGGAGATGGGTGCCTCATCTACGAGTGCGAGTGCGCGAACGGGAAGAAGGAGCCCGCACCGGGAGGTGACGTGCGCGGGAATTGTTACTCCGCCGAAGTGGCGTGCAAACCGGTCTGCGAGTTCTTCAACTCGACCGTAGCGAGCGGGACGACGTGCCGAAAACGCGACGCGGGTGGGCCGAAGGCGCCCCCTCCTCCCGGGCAGCCGGGGAGCGCGTGCACACCCACCACGGCGTGCATCGTGGGGCGATGCATCTGCAACGACGGGTCGGGCGTGCTGCTCGTGCCCGCGCCGTGCAAAAATGGCATCTGCGGGAGCTCGAAGGACGTGTGCGCGAGCGCCTGCGAGGACAAGGGCGGGTGGTCGGGCCGCGCCGACGAGAATTGGTGAACCCGCGGGTGCGGCGCGGGTGGGCACCTTCTCTTGCTCTCGTGCTCCACGCCCTCGCCGAGCCTCGTGCCTATTCGGCTTTGAGAGACTCCAAAAAAGGCACGAGGGCCCATTGGGCGGCTTCGTCGAAGTGGGGGAGCCAAGGCTCGAAGGTGCCCGTCGTGCGGGGGTCGCCCTCCGGGAGGCCGCGGCGACCGTAGTGCTCGGTGACCTCGATGAGAGAGGGTATGGCGCCACCGTGGCCGAAGGGGCCTCCACCGGCGACGCCGCGGAGGGATGGGGTCTTGAACGCGCCAAGTGTCGTGTCGTCGGCGTCCCGTGCGGGGGAGACGGGCGAAGGCGCGTCGGAGTAGCGTGAGCTTCGGAGAAATTCGCTCTTCGCGAGGAGCGCGAGGCCGTCACGGCGGCCACGGTCCGCGAGGCCATCGGCTCTTCCCGTGGGCATACGGACGGCGTGAAACGCGTCGTTCGTGAGGCGCGGGCCAAAGTGGCATTGCGCGCACCCCGTCTGCATGAACACCGAGAGGCTTGATTTTTCGGCCTCGGAGAGGGCTTGGGTGTCGCCTCGCGCGTACGCGTCGAAGCGCATCTTCGGGTAGGGGAGGGTGCGCTCGAAGGCCGCGATGGCCTTTCCGGCGTCGACGAAGGCGCGTGTCACGGCCTCTCGTGTCGGGGCGGGGAGCGAGTCGTACGAGGGGTCGCCGGGCTTGCCTCCCATAGGGAGGGTCGTGGGGTCGGGCAGGGGATCGGCCGGGAACGCCGCTTCGAACGCGGCCTTGTGGGTGGTCGCGAGGCGGCGCACGACGGCCACGCGGGACGAGGCGATCTCGTCGGGGTTCTCGAAGGGGCCGAGCGCCTGCGCCCACAGCGAGTCGGCGCGGCCGTCCCAGAACTGCCAACGTGAGTACGCGGCGAGGGCGATACGTGGGGTTCGGCGGGAGCCGCGGACGTTCGGGCCGGAGGGGCGCGGGAGGCCGTCGGAGAAGCTCTTTTTGGCGTCGTGGCAGGTCGCGCACGAGACGTCGTTCGCGGGAGAAAACCCGGTGTCCGCGAAGAGAGCCGCGCCGAGCGTGCGTGCGTTCGGATCGTCTTCTTTGGCATTCGACGGATCACGCGGGAGCGCCTCGGTCGCGCCCATGCCGCGCACCATGTCCCACTCGTCGCGCGTGAAATGACCGTCGACGAGGGGCTCTTGGCTCGCGGCCTTCGCGGGGGCTCCGTCGAGCTTGGCGAGAGCCGCCTCGAGCTGGTGCGCGAGCGCGTCGGGCGAGGGGTTCGAGGCCGTGCCGACGACCTTCATGGTGCGCACGTCGACGAGCACCATGAGCGGCATGGGAGCGCCCGAGGCCGGCGCGAGGGCGGAGAGCGAGAAGCCCGGATCGGCGAGCGTCGGGATGCGCTCGGGGCGATCGACCTTGCGACGAAACCCAGGGAGATCTTCGGGCCGAACGCGATCGGCGTCGGGGCCGCGCACCACGAGATCCACGAGCGAGAGCCGCCCGCCGAGCGGCCCCTCCAAGAGCTCGTGCCCGTGCGCGGCGTGCCAGAGGCAGGTGCCGCACCACTCCCCAGCGTGCACGCGGAGCACGGCGAGCTTGGCGCTCGTCACGCACGGCTCGTAGAGCTCCCGCAGCGCGAAGGGGCCCTTCGTACCGTCGCCGCGGACCCCGTCGAAGGTGAGGTCGGGGAGCGTCTCGCCTTGGGCGATGCGGTGCGGCCCGTCGGGGTACGGGCGCGTGGGCTTCCCGTCGACGCAGGCCGCGGTGGGCGCAGCGGGCGCGCCGGCGTCTCCCGTGGGGTCGGGCTCCTGAGACAGGGAATCCGTGCACCCCGCGCCAAAGGCAAACGCCGCGAGGGCCGCGAGGACGGGCCCCACCACGAACGCCTTCGGTGCAGCGGGCGCGCTCATGTCACTTGGCCGGGATCTCGAGCTTCCACACGGTGCTTCCGCTCGCGAACACCGTGTTTTTGTCCACGAAACGAATGCGGTTGATGGGCCCCGCGAGGTTCGGCTCCTCCTCCCAGGTGAGGCCGCCGTCGAACGTGCGGTACGCGGGTTTCTTGGAGTCGCTCCCGACGACCCAGCCGATCTCGTCGGTCAAGAAGCCGATTCCGATAGCCGAGTATCCGGCCTTGGGGTTGCCGCCGTCGGGCAAGGGGAGCTCGGTCCACGTCTTCCCCCCGTCGGTGGTCTTGCCGAACGTGGGAGGGCCGGCGGAGGTGTCCTGCACGGCGACGTAACCGACCTCGGGCGAAGGGAAATGGAGCTTCCAGCAGAGGCTATTTCGCGTCTTCGAGGAGAACACGGGGGTGAGCGTCTTGCCGCCGTCGGTCGTGCGCATGATGGTGCACACGCCGGTGCCGCCCGCGTTTTGGCCGGCGAGCAGGCCCTCGTTCGCCGAGGTGAAGTGCGCGTCGATGAGCATCGAGAAGCTCTGCGAGAGATCCTGCGTGGCCCAGGTGGCGCCGTCGTCGCGCGATTGCGCCATGAACGCGGGCCCGTTCGTGCGGCCCACGGCGACGAGGGTCTTGTCGCCCGCGGCGGTGAGGTTGCACACGCCGGGCATGGCGGGGCCGGTCATGCTGGCCACGGGCGCCCAGGTGTCGCCGCCGTCCTTCGTCTCGTAGATGGGGTTTTTGTCGTCAATTGAGGGAGTGAGGCCTGCCCCGAGGTTGCCGGCGAAGCCGTGGGTGTCGCTCGTGAAGAGCACCGAGCGAAAGAAGGTGCCGGGTTTGTCGGCGACCTTCTTCCAGGTGCCGCCGCCGTCGTCGGTGCGAAAGATGGCCGACTCGGGCCCGCTCGCCACGAAGCCGCGGGTCTTCGACGCAAAGAAGACGTCGTCTTGTTTGCCGCTCGACTTGGGCGCGCCGGCGACGCGTGTCCACGTGGCCGCGCGCACGGCCTCGGCGAGGGCGGCTTTGGGATCGACCGGGGCGGCGTCGGCCGTGCCCCCGTCGGGGGTGGCGGCGGGCGCGGGCGTCGAGGGCGCTTCGCTGCTGCACGCGGCGGCGAGGACGAGGGCGAAGGGGAGTGCGGCGACGAGCTTCATGGCGCACACTGGTGTCACGGTCGCGCCCGGCACGCACGTTAAAGAAGGTGAAATGGGCGCGGTCAACATGTGCACACCCATCGTGTAACCTATTGAAACTGCAGAAAATTCGCTTGGATCGGCGCTTGCTCTCGGCTCACGCATGGCGATGGACGAGGTCGGGGCTCCCCGGTGGGACGGGGGGCGCACGTTGAGGTCGCGTGCGGCTCAAAGCGAAGGGCCCGCGCTTCGCCTCGTGCCACGGGCGAAGGCCCGCACCAACGTGGTCGCCGGGGGGAGCCCGCTCGTGGGCCGCGCCGACGTGCTCGCGCGCATCGACGACGAGCTCGCGCGTGGCTACCGGCTCGTCACGGTGGTCGGGCCACCCGGCATGGGGAAGACGCGCGTCGCCAAGGCGGCGATCGAGCAGCTCGGCGCCGAGCGTTACCTCGAGCGAGGTGGGGCGTGGTTCTGCGATCTGTCGCACGCGCGGGACGAGGCCGATCTCGTGCATGCGATCCTCGTGACGCTCACGGGGCGCGCGGCCGATACGGCGCCCCTCGAGGAGCTCTCGGCGCGTGTGGAGCACGAGCTCCTCGACGCGGGCGACGCGCTGCTCGTGCTCGACAATTTCGAGCAGATCACCTTCACGGCGCCCATCGTGGCGCGTCTGCTCGAGCGGGCCGTAGGGCTCGTCGTGCTGGTGACGTCGCGCGAGCGGCTCGGCGTGGCGGGTGAGGTGGTCGTGGAGCTCTCGCCCCTCGTGTGCCCCGCGCCGGGGTCCGATGCGCCGTCGGAGGCGACGACGCTTTTTCTCGAGCGGGCGCGCGTGGCGGGTGGCACCGTGCCGTCGGACCTCGCCGAGGTCGCCGCGATCGTGCGGAGGCTCGAGGGCATTCCGCTCGCGATCGAGCTCGCCGCGGCCCGCACGCGTGTGCTGTCTCCGCGCGAGCTGTTGGAGCGGCTCGGCCGAGGGCACGGTGTGCTCGGCGCGGCGAAGGGGAGCGAAGGGCGCCACGCCACGCTCGCCAACGCGATCGCGTGGTCGTGGGATCTGCTCTCGGAGGCCGAGCGCCGCGCCCTCGCGCGCCTCTCGGTCTTCGCGGGCGGCTTCACGGTGAGCTCGGCCGAGCCCGTGCTCGGAGACGATGCCGTCACCCTCGTGGCGAGCCTTCGCGACAAATCCCTCGTGTTTTCGAGCTCTTCTGGGCGGCTCGGGCTCTACGTGAGCGTGCGGGAGGTCGCGCGTGCGCGGCTCGCGGAGCTCGGTCGGGAGGCCGAGGTCGAGGCGCTCGTGGCCCACGCGCGTGCCTTCGCCCAGGAGGCCGAGCGCTTCGTCGAGGCGCGCACCCTCGTGAGGCCCGTACCTGGGACGTCCGCGTTCGCCGATCTCCGCGCCGAGAAGGACAACCTCGTCGCGGCGCTCGAAGTGATGAAGGGGCTCTCCGTCGCCCCCGGAGACGCTCACGCGCGAGGTGTGCTCGCCGCGGCGCTGGCGCTCCTCTCGGCCGTGCCCGCGGACGTCGCCCTCGCGGAGCTCGATGGCGCGCTCTCGGCGCTCTCGGGGGGCGCGCTCCCGATGACCGAGGCGCACGTCCGCCTCGCGAGGCAGAGCGTGCGCTGCTCGGTGGGGCTCTATGCGGAGTGCCTCGAGGACCTCGCGTGGGTGGCCGGGTGCGCCGATCTCCCTCGGGGGATCCGCACGCTCGCGTGCGTGTACCAAGGCATCCAGCTCCGCTACCAGGGGCACGCCGCGCGGGCGCTCTCGTTCCATGTGCAGGCCGACGCCGATCTTCGCGAGGAGGAGCATCCACGCCTACGTCGCATGAACGATGCCTGCATGGGCCGGCTCGCGGTCGACCTCCGAGACGAGGACGGGGCTCGGCGCTTCAACACACGCGCGCTCGCGGCGTGCGAGGCCGCGAACGACACGTGGCTCGGCGCGCTCGCGCTCGCGAACCTCGCCCAGCTCGAGCAAGACCTCGGGGCGCTCGACGAGGCGCAAGCGCTGCTCGAGCGGGCGGTCGCGAGGCTCGCCGAGGTGGGCGAGACCCAATACGAGTCGATCTATGCCGGGGTGCTCGGCGACCTGTTCTTCGAGCGCGGGAGCCCTGAAGAGGCGCGGGCCTGGTACGCGCGCGGCGCCGGGTTCTTGGGGCGTGTGCTCACCCAACGACAAACAGGTATTTTGCACGCATCGGCTGCCGCGCTCGAGGCCTCGTCGGGGGACGTCGGCGCCGCACGGGAGCACCTCCTCACGGCGCGAGCCTGCGCGGCCAGGATCGAGAACCCGGTGGTACGTGCCTCGGTCGATCTGCACGCAGCGGCGGTCGAGCTCGCGGCCGTCGGCACCCCCGAGGCGCATCGCCGCGCCTCGGACGTGGTGGCGTCGTTCGGGGCGTTCGGGCCTCGGAAGGACGAATTCGAGACGAGCCTCGACGTCCGATTCGCGGCTCGGATGCTGACTCGCGCCCTCGAAGGTGAAGTGGGCTCGGCGCGCACGCTGCGTGTGCTCGAGGCCGAGCGTGTGCTCGTCTCGCCCTCGGGAGAACGGCTCGTGCTCGGCCGTCGTGGGGCGCTCTGGCGCATCGCGCTCGCGCTCGTCACGCGGCACGAGCGAGGTGAGGCGGCCGGGCTCGACGTGCTCGGGGTGTTCGAGGTCGGCTGGCCGGGAGAGCGGGCGACGGTCGACGCGGCGCGCACGCGGGTGCGGGTGGCCGTGGCGACGCTGCGAAAGGCCGGCCTCCGCGACACGATCGTCACGCGCGACGACGGGTACCTCCTCGATCCCCAGGTCGTGATCACACGAGAAAACTAGGCCTTCGAGGCCTGCTCACGGGAAGCGTCACGCGCGCGTGGCGCGGGCCCGAAATGCCGAACGGCGCGCCCCGGAGGACGCGCCGCTCGTCGTTCAGCTCGGATCGGATCAGATCTTGGCGGGCTTGATGCCCTTCTTCTCGGCTTCGGGGCAGCCCGTGGCGACGTTCGTGGCCTTGCCGTTGTGCTTCAGGATCTTGAAGACGACGCGGCGGTTGGCCTCGTGCGCGGCGGGGGTGTCGCCCTGCTCGATGGGGCAGTACTCGCCGTAGCCCTTCGAGGTGAGGCGGTTCTTCTCGACGCCGCGCTTCACGAGCGCCTCGACGACCGACTTGGCGCGGTTGTCGGTGAGGGTGACGTTCTGCTTCGCGTCGCCCTGGTGATCGGCGTGGCCCTCGATCTCGACGAGCTCGATCTCCTTGTGGTCCTTCATGATCTTGGCGACCTCGTCGAGGATCGGGTCGTCGGCGCCGTCGAGCTTGGCGCTGGCCGTCTCGAAGAGGATCTTGCCGTTGACCTTGATGTCCTCGCCCGAGACCTCGGCGAGCGCCGGCTTGGGAGCGGTCTCGGTGGGCTTCGTCGCCTCGGCGGGCTTCGGCGCCTCGGGGGCCTTGGGGGGCTCGGGAGCCGCCGGCGGGGTGGGGGCCTGGTTGAGCTGGCCACCCGCGTTGAAGGACGCACCGCCACCGCAGGCGGCGAGGAGGAGAGAGGTGAAAGAAAGAAGGAGAGCCTTGCGCATCGTTAGCCTCGAACGTGTGTGAGTTCCCGCCCAGACGATAGGTCCCGCGGTATGGGCGAACACCGCTGGGCCAGACCTTGTGTCGGCCGTCCGAAGACCGACCGTCGCGCCGCAGCGTACACCGAAGCTTACGAATGCAACACCTGCCCATCGCCTTCTTTTCCACACCACGACGGAACGAACGTTCAACGTCGGCGGGCGGTAGGTGGTGCGACCAGGTCTCGTCAAGTATCCGTATGTGTTGTGAAATATGGCGGTCGTTCGTAGAGCGTTTCGCGGCGACACGACCGATTCGGCCTCGCGGATCAGCGGAACACGAGGGGCACGAGGGCCTCGGCCGCGTCGTCGACCCGAGGCGCCATTCGAATGGCGCGTACGACGTCGAGCGCGCACGACGCCTCCCCTCGGACGAGGCGATTCCGTTCGACGGAGGCCGTCACCGAGCCGTCGAGGGCGATGACCATGCGCACGACGAGGGTCCCCCGCAGGGCGCACGCGACCATCTTCGCGCGGGCTCCCAAGAGGGCGACCTCGATCTCGGCGGGGGCCACCGTTCCACGTCGTGGGGTCGACAATCGCGGGGGCGGCTCGCTGCTCGAGACGAACGGGTCGGCTCCTGTCAGTTCGAGGGCGCCCTGGAAGCGCGGATCGGGCACATCGCCCCTCGCGGAGGGCTCGTCCGCGGCCGGCGGCTCTGCCTCGTTCGGCGTGCGCGCCGGGGCCCGCGTGGGCGCGCATCCCATGGCGAGGGCGAAGACGACCGTCGGGAGGCGGGGCGCGCGCATGGCTCCGATCGACACGGCAGCGCGAGGGATCCTTGGGAGGCGGGAGGGGCCCGTGTGGTAGGCATCCGCCCGAGGAGCCCAGGATGCACGTCACCGTCGTCGATCGAGAATCCACTCCGGAGGCCGCGCGGCCGCTCCGCGATCGCGTGGAAGCCGAAGGGGCGCTCTCCGCCACCTCGGCGACTACCGTGAAGGGCGAGGTCGTGGCGTGGGCGTGCGCGCAGGAGCGTGAGGGGCACGTCGTCGCGGCGGCCGTGGCGTTGCGTGCGCCGTCCACGTGGGTCGTCGTCAAGGTCGCAGGCTCTCCCCTCGCGGCCATGGCGATCGCGCGCTCGCTCGTGCACAGGAGCGCGTCGAAGCTCACGCCGGGCGAGCTCGTCTCGGCGCAGCTCGGTGACTTGCCCGACGTGCCCTTCGAGATTGCGGCGCCGCAGTACGCGATCGTGGAGGCCGCGTCGCTCGGTGTCTCGCCACCCGAAGCGCGCTTGGCGATCGGTGCTTCGTGGGCGGACATGGCGCTCGATCCCGAGGCAAGGCACGCGGCCGTGCTCGCTCGGGCCAAAGATGGTGTCACGCGCGACGTGCTCACGCCGATCGACGGGGCGTTCGTTGGGCTCGCGCGGGCGCTCCGAAAGGCGAAAGAGCCCCTCCTCAGCAGCGCGGCCTGGGTGCTCGACGCCCAAATCCCTATTCACACGCCGCAAGCGCGCGACCTCTTGCGCGAGCTCTCTCTGACCGAGGGCCTGACCGACGATCGCCGCGAGGTGCTCGGGGCCCTGGTGGACGCGGTCAATGGAGCCACGATCGACGCAGCCGACGCGGAGGCCGAGGAGGCCGACGGACGTGGGCGGGTGGCGCTCGCGCGGGTGCGGCTCCCTCGCGTGAAGAAGGGGGAGCCCGGGCGGATCGTGACGGCGTACTTCTACGCGGCGCAGTACCACGACGACGTGCGCCTCGATCGCCGACACCCCGAGAGCGCCATGCCCGACGCCGAGGTGCAGGCGGGGTTCGCCACGCTCGACGCGGTCCTCGAGACGCACGAGGGCACCATCCTCGAGGCCATCGGCTCGCTCGGGGGGCACTCGCTTCGGCGTGGCTTCCACCCGGACGTGTCCCTCGAGGCCGCGCGTGCGTCGTTCGTCGCCGATGGGCTCTTGCCCGTCGACCTCGTCCTCGACGCATGATCCTGCGTGCGCGCGCGGGATCGGTCGTCCTTCGTTGACAGAAGAAAGCCCCGTCCCGCATGCTGAAAAGGCATGTCGTTCGTTCGATGGGGAGTCTTCGTGGCCGCGCTGACGGCGGGGTGCTCGCGCTCCGAGGCGGCGGGCGCACCCGACGGCGCAGGGCTCTACGCGGCGGCGTGCGCGAAGTGCCACGGCGCGGCAGGTGAGGGCGGGTCGGCGCTTTGGGACGGCGGGCCGGCACCGCCCAGCTTCCGCGAGGGAGGACCGCTTCGTGGGAAGAGCGACGCGGACGTCGTCGCCACGGTGCGCGCGGGCAAGGGGGTCGGCATGCCGGCCTTCGGCGGGACCCTCCGCGACGAGCAGATCACGGCCGTGGTGCGGTACGCGCGAACACTCGACAAAAATCAGGGGAAAAGACCATGAAGAAGAAGCTCGTTCGTGGCGCTGCCGTGGTGCTCGGCTTCGTCGGGCTCGTGGTCGTGGGGCTCGGCACGAGGTTCTACGTGCTCTTGCCGAACGCGCGGCCCGCGCCCGACATGAAGGCCCCCACGACCCCCGAGGCGGTGGCCAAAGGCAAATACCTCGTCGAGCACGTCACGGGGTGTACGGGGTGCCACTCGCCCATCGACGAGTCGAGGCCCGGCGACGTGCCCGTCGAGGGAAAGCGCGGCGCAGGTCGCGATTTCGGGCCCATGGGCAAGGCCCCGTTCCGCCTGCGCGCGGCGAACCTCACGCCCGATCCGGACACGGGGATCGGCAAGGCCTCCGATGGCGAGATCGTGCGCGCGATGCGCGAAGGGATCGGTCGCGACGGGCGCGCCCTGTTCCCGCAAATGCCGTATCAGACCTACGCGAAGACGTTGAGTGACGACGACGCGCTGGCCATCGTGGCCTATCTGCGCACCCTCGCGCCCGTGAAGAACGACCCGGGAAAGACCGAGATTCGATTCCCCGTTTCGATGTTCATCCGCGCGCTGCCGCAGCCCCTCACCGGCTCTCCCCCTCCCGCGCCACCTCCCAGCGACAAGCTCGCGAGGGGCAATTGGCTCCTCGACGTGGCCTCGTGCCACGATTGCCACGACACGACGAACGAGCGCATGGAGAAGATCCCGGGGAAGGCCTTCGGCGGAGGCACGCGGTACCCGGTGGGCAGCAAAACCATCGTCGCGCCCAACATTTCGAGCGACAAGGCCACCGGCATCGGCGCCTACTCGGACGACGACCTGCGCCGGGTCTTCGACGAGGGCAAAGGCAAGAGCGGAAGGACGCTCTACATGATGCCGTGGTCGTACTACTCGGGAATGACGAAAGAGGACAAAGAGGCCATGATCGTGGCCCTCCGCGCGCAACCGCCGGTGAGCAACCTCGTCGTGGCCAAGGGGCTCGAGTAGCCCCGTCTCACCCGCGCGAAGGAAAGGCGACGGCCGTCACGAGCCCGCCGTCGACACGTTCGTACCGCCCCTCGAAGGTGTACCCGCGGGAGAGCTCGCCCGTGAGGTCCGACTGGAGCTGCCCGAAGAACGCGCCGCTTCGTTCGTCCACGCGCGTGATGCGCGCGTCGTGGAAGCCGAAGTACCGCCTCACGGCGCCGAAGAACGCCTTGTAGACGCTCTCCTTGGCCGAGAAGACGAGGGTGAGCGCTTCGTGAGGCAAAAGTCCTGTTGTTTCGAGGAGATGGGTGAGCTCTCCGGGCACCGTGACGTGGCCTGCGAGGCGTGGTGGCGCGTCGATCTTCATCCAGCGTTCGACGTCGACGCCGAGGCCCCGGAAGCGTGAGGCGTGGGCGACGGCGGCCGCAGCGTAGCGCTTCGTGTGGCTCACCGTGCCGACGATGCCCTCCGGGAAGAGGGGCTCGCGGCTCTCTCCCGTGGGGACCGGCACGTCGCGGTGCGGGGGAGAGAGCTCGCCCATCGCGTCGCGCGCGCACGAGCGGCCGGCGAGGTAGTGGATCTTTCGCTCGAGCGCCGCCGTCGCGAGGCGCTCGGGGAGGGCCACGGACGAGAAGCTCGCGAGCGCCGCCTCGCTCGGCTCGAAGAGCTCGATCGCCCGCACCACGACGCCCTCGGGGAAGAGCGCGGGTGCGAGCGATAGAGGGGCAGGGAGCTTCGCGGAATCAGCCACCGAGGACGCGGACGGCGAGGCCCTTCGCCTCGTAGATGCGCTTGCCGTCGACCCAGAGCGAGCCCTGACCGACGACGGTGACCGTGCCGTTCTCGCGGCGGATCTCGGTGGCCTCGATGTCGACCACGACCACGTCGTTCTCGGGGATGACCTGGCCGCGGTACTTCCACGTCATCGCGACGCCCGAGGCTTGTGTCTCGAAGCGCGGGCTCGAGATGCCCTCGCCTGCGCCGAGCTCGATGGCGAGCGCCTGGAGCGCCTGGAGCATGGCCTCGATGCCGAGCGAGCCGGGCTGCACCGGGTCTTGGTAGAAGTGGGCCTTGAAGAACCACTGCCGCGCGACGATGCTCTTCTCGGCGCGGATGCGGCCGATGTTGGCCTTGCCGGCCTTGTCGCCGCGGAGCCAGAGGCCCGTGATGCGCTCGATCATGAGCATGTCGTCCTTCGCGAGGCGGAGCGACGTGCCGAAGTAACGATCGGGGTAAGTGGTGAGATCCACTCGGAAATCGCTCGCGTCGGCGAGGGCCTCGCGCTGCTCCTTGGTCGTGGGCAGGCCGAGCTGGTTGCGCATGGTGTCGCCGGGGAAGAACCCGAACACCGTCTTCAGCGTGTAGATCTCTTGGTCGCCCGCGCTCATCACGACCTGGAAGCTCATGATGACGATGCCGTCGGCCTCGGAGATGTTGGTGAGCTTGGTGCGCACCGAGAGCGTGCCGATGTCGTCGGGGATCTCGCGGTGCTGCGTGCCGGTGCCGTCGAGGTTTCGGAAGTAGAGGTTCTCTTCCGCGGCGAGGGCGCCTCCCGCGTACGACGCGAGCCATCCGCAGGGCTGGAGGGCCGTCTCGAGCATGACGGCGAAGGGCATCGCGTAGGCGGCGTTCTGGCCGAAGTACCACTCTCCGCGGGGCACGTCGTAGTCGATGACGGCCACGCTGCCGGCCTCCATGCCGCCGATCTTCCCCTCGGCGTGCGTGACGCGCGACATGAAGTGGTAGGGCGGTCCGGGGAGGCGCGCCACGCGGCGGGGGCTGTCGAAGCGCTCGTACATCGGGCCGAACGCGAGCGACGGCCGACCCCACGCGCACGCGAGCAGCGACGCGTAGTCGAACTTGAAGCCATCGACCACCGCGACCGGGCGATCGTCCTTCGGGATCTCGACCTTCATGCGGCCCGCGTCGAGCGGCCACGCGGGCACGAGGCGGAGCGCCATGCGCTTGCAGTGGAAGGCCTTGCGCCCGTCGACCGAGCCCAAGATGTCGGCGAAGAGAATCGGCTCGGCGCCGCCGTGGATCTCCTCGACGAAGATCTCGTAGACGACCTCTTTGGACGTGGGGATCGCCTGGCCGCGGCAGCGGAGGCTGTAGTTCTGCTCGGCCATCGGCTCGAAGCGCGAGCCGTCGTGATCGAGGGTGTGGCCGAGGCCCGTCATGAGGATTTGCATGGCCTGGAGGCCGCCCTCGAGCATGAGGGTGCCGGGCATGCAGGGGTCGTTCTTGAAGTGGCCGTCGAAGAACCAGTCCTCGGAGGTGAGGTGGAGCGTGGCGCGCAGGTAGCCGCGCTTCCACGGGCCGCCTTGCGGATCGAACACGTCGACCTCGTCGAGGAGGCGCATCTTGTCGCCCGCGAACACCGGCGTGCGCGTGTGCGTGTCCGCCCGCGCGAAGGCCTCGCCGAACACCTCGCGGATCTTGCCGTCGGCGAGCATGCCGACCTCGGCCTTCGTGAGGCTGCGCTTCTCGGTGAGCGCGGCGGGCGGGTCGAGGCGCGCGTCCTTCTTGGGCTCCGCGGCCTCGGGCGCCCAGAGCACGCCGGCGGAGTTGGCGAGCTCTTCGGTCGTGAAGAAGCCGGCCTGACCGGAGCGCACGCTCATGCGGAGCTCGCCGTTCACCCAGCAGTTGTAGTGGAAGAAGAAGAGGCGAATGCCGTCTTGCTCGGCGTGGCCGTCGACCGAGATTTCGTAGTGGAGCGTGTCGCCGATGGTGGGCAGGGGGCCGTGGCTCTTGAGCTCGCAGCCGAGCAGGCGATAGACGCGCTCGCCCTTGTTGAGGAAGTCGGCGCCGAGCCACGAGATGAGGAGGAGGTCGGCCTGGCCGGACTCGACCATGATGCCCGCGGGCATGCGGCCTTCGTGGAGGTACCACGAGTCTTCCTTCACGTCGGTCTCGGTCCAGATGGTGCCGGTGCCCATCGTGCCGGGCTCGCCCTCGATGCCGAGCACGCGGTCGGCGAGGAGGAGCGGGGGCTCGGGCATGCGGACCTGGCGGGCGTAGCCGTCTTGCTGCTCGAAGAGCGGGCCGAAGATGCTCGAGATCTTGCCCGACGAGAGCACCTCGAGGCCCTTGCGATCGACCTTGAGGCCGGTGGGCGTGCGCGGGGGAGCGACCTTGGTGACTCGAGGTGCGGTGGGCGAGGCTTTGGCCGGAGCGGGGGTGGGGGCTTTGGCCGGAGCGGGGGCGGCGACGGTCGGCGCGCGCGGGGCGGGCGGGGCGGCGGGGGTCGACCTGGCGAGGGCGCCGTTGGTGGGGGCGAGCTTGGGGGCCGGGGGCATCTGTGCCGACTGTGCCGCGGGGGTCGGGGCAGCGACCGGCGTTGGCGCCAACTCCGCGTAACTCTGCGGAGCGTGTGCCACGGAAGCGACCGACGTTGGCGCCAACGTGCCGTAACCAATCAGATTGCCGCCATTTGGCTGTGTCACCGGCGCACCCTGAGCCACCAGGCCCGCCAGCGGGGCCAGCGTGGTGTTCACGAAGTGGGTCTGCAGCGCGACCTGTTGCCGAAGGAAGGCCCGGTGGAGCTCGGCGATGCGCTCATGGTGGGCGGTGAGCGCGTCGACCGCAGCCGACGACGAGGCTTCCGCCGCAGGAGCCTGGGCCACGGGGAACGAAGAAGACGGGACGGTCGGCATGGTCGAGGGCTCCGGGAGCATGGTCGAGGCAAAGTCAGAGAGCGCAGGGGCGTCGGTGGTTGGGTCGGCGGCCGGCGCATGGGCGAACGTGAGCTCGGCGCCCTCGCCGTGCGCGGCGCCGTTCGTCGCTCCGAACGAGACGGGCCGCGCGAAGAGCACGCTCGCGAGGAACGGGGCCTTGGCGAGCACGTCGCCTTCGGAGGCGCCGTTCGTACGCGCGCGGAGCAGGTTCACCTTGGGGCCCGTCGCTCGCGCGGCCGGGCTCGCCGAAGGGCGTGTGGAGGACGCAGGCTTGGCGGGCACCGGAGCGGGGTGAGCGGGCACGGACAGTCGGAGCGACCGCGCGCGCGCCGGCGCTTCGGGCTTCGAGGTCGCGAGCGCACGCGTGAGCGCCGCGAAGTCGACCGCGACGCCCGCCGCGAAGAGCTTGGCCGCGCACTCGACCCCCTGAAAGAGCGACGAATGACCGAACCTGTCGAGCGCGATCGCGAGGTGCTCGCGGTCGCCGAGCGTGTCGCCGATCCACTTAGTGCAGCCCGCGTGCGGCCCGTGCTCGATGAAGATGCGGACCCCGTCGGCGTACGCGCGCTCCACGAGCGCGGGGAAATCCACGCGGTTCATCGCTTGGCCCGTGAGCGCGTCGGCGCAGGCTTGGGTCGACGGCTCGTAGCTCGAGAGCGTCGCGTGGGTGTAGAAGCGCACCCCGGGCACGGCCTTCGTCGGGCGCGTGTGGAGCGCGCGCCAGCGGCTCTCGAACTCGCGTGCCTCTTGGCAGTGCATGATGAAGTCGTACCCGAGCGTGCGCTGAGCCTTGCGGCCGAAGATGGCGCCGACCCGCGCGCAACCCGCCGGATCGCCCGCGATGACCACGTCGTGCGACGCGTTCACGATGACGAGGTGCACGCGCGGCTCGTTGGCGAGCGCGGCCTCCACGTCGGTCGATTTGGCCCGGATGCGCCACGTCGACCACTCCGCGGGCGTCTCGGGATCGAGCTTCCACGCGCTGCGGAGGCACAAGAGCTCCCCGCACAGCTCGCGGTCGTACACGCGCGACTCGTTCACGTCGCGCCGGAAGCCGTCGAGGTCTTCCCACGCGCCGAGCGCGAAGACCGAGTTCGTCTCCCCCGAGCAATAGCCGATGGCGACCGTCGGCTGGAGGCCGAGCGCCTTGCGGGTGAGCTCGGTGTGGAGCTGCGCGAGATACGAGGCTCCCCAAAGCTTGTCGAGCGGCGTCGAGTCGAACGTAGGATCGTCGGTGTAGACCCAGCCCGCGGCGTCTCTCACGCTCCGGGCCCGTGAGGTGAACGAGTCCACGAGGTCGGGCATCGCGAGGGCGAGGTCGCGCCCCATGTGCGGGTAGGCGCCCGCCGCGCCCGTGTACACGAACGACAGCTCTCCTTGCATGGGCGTATTGCCGAAGTAGATGCCGTCCTCGAGCGTCGAGAACGAGACCCGGGTCTCTTCCGGGAGCGCGGTGACGAGCGTGCGCGCGTGGGCTACGCGGGCCACGTGCGCCTCGTGGCTCTCCGAGGTGACGGCCACGCGGTACGTGTGCGTACGCGCCTCCGGATCGTGGGTCGTCTCGGCCCCCGACGCGAGCGCCGCGAGCAGCCCCTCTCGTGTGGGTGCAGAATACACGGAGATGGCAGGGCGTGGGCCCACGAACATGGGCTCTCCGGGAGAGCCGAACGGTGCCGACAGCGTGGTGCGCGCGCGCTCGCCCGACGAAGCGACGACCTCGACGTGCGCGGTGCGTGAGGGTTTCGCCCCTCCGTGCGCCGGGAGCCAAGGCATGGCGCCCGCGCGTGTGGGGATCGCCCGATGGGCGCAGGCGAGCGCCGCCGCCGCCACGTGCAGGAGGCCCGCCGCCGCGTGGGCGTGCCCAAGTTTTGCGGAAAGCCCAGCGTTTTCGAGGTCTTGCGAGACGAACAGGGCGTCGCGATCCGAGGCGTGAGCTTCCGCGTCGGAGCCGAGCACGGCGAGCACCGAGTCGCCGTCGCGCACGGCGTCCGCGTGACGCTTCAGCACCATGAGCACGGCGGCGTCACCCGGCACGTTTCGGCCTTGGGCGAGCACGGCTCGGCCGGCGGCGCGCGACACGGGCTCGCACGCGAGGTCGACCGCTCCCACCACGGCCGCGTCGATCTCGCCATGCCGGAGGGCGCGGGCGGCGAGCTCGAGGGCCACGTTCCCCGAGAGCTCCTCGCTCGACACCGCAAAGCTCGGCCCGCGGTAATCGAGCTGGTGGCTCAGGCGATTCGCGACGATGTTCGGCATGCAGCCGATGACCGTCGCGGCGGTGAGCCCCACGTCACGAAGCGGCTGCGGAAGCGCCGAGACCCACCCGCGATCGGCGCACCAACGCACGGCGTGTCGCGCGACCTCGGCGTCGGTCTGCATGCCTACGAGGATGCTCGTGCGATCGCCTGCGAGCTTCGTGAGGGCGGCCTCGATGTCTTGTGCGGCGGCCACGAGGAGGAGCTGCTGGGGGAGCGCCGCCTCGAGGTCGTTCGGAGGGAACCTGAGGCCCGCGGCCTCGATGGTCACGGTGTCGCACGGGGCCTCGGCGACGAGGCTCGGCCCGTGCGGTGGGTGCGCCGTGAAGAACGCCTGGCCGAGGACCGCGTCGTCCTTGGAGTGGCCCGTGCGCACGCTCTGGGCGACGATGGCCACGGCGTGATCGGCGCGCTTCTCGTGCGCCTCCGGGAACGGTTGGCCCCGATACTCCTCGAGCACGAGGTGCGCGTTGTTGCCGCCGAAACCGAAGTTCGAGATGCCGGCCACCCGTGGGCCCTCGCTCGGCCATGGCTCGGCCTCGCGCATCACGTGGAAGGCGCCACCCGCGAGCTCCTCGTTCGGAGACTCGACCCCTACGGTGGGAGGCTTCACGCCGTGGCGCATGGCCTCGAGCACCTTGATGATGCCCGCGGCGCCGGACGCGGTGATGAGGTGGCCCATGTTCGACTTGAGCGAGCCGATCGCGAGGCCTCGCGCTCCGAACACCTCGCGCATGCTCCGGAGCTCGGCCCCGTCGCCCACGACGGTGCCCGTGGCGTGGCACTCGACGAGCGAGACGGCGTCGGGGGAGAGACCTGCGTCCGCGTAGCCGAGGCGCATCGCGCGGATCTGCGCCTCCTCGGTGGGGACCATGAGCCCGCGGCTCTTGCCGTCGTTCGTGAGCCCGACGCCGCGCACCACGCCGAGGACGGTCTTGCCTTGCGCGAGGGCGTCCGCGAGGCGCATGAGGACCACCACGGCGGCTCCCTGCGCGGGCACGAGGCCGTCGGCGTCGGCGTGGAAGGGGCGGCTCTGGCCCGTGGGCGAGAGCGCCTTCAGCGCCGAGAACCCGCCGTGGAGGAAGAGGTCGTCGGCGTGGTTCACGCCGCCCGCCACGGCCACGTCGCAGACGCCGTCGTTCAGGCGATCGCACGCGAGCTTCACGGCGTAGAGCGACGAGGCGCATGCCGCGTCGAGCGCGAACGAGCCCCCCTCGAAGCCGATGGCCTTCGCCACCGTGTGGGCCGGCAGGCCCGACATGAACCGGTTTTTCGGGTTCTGGCCCTCGGGCAGGGAGCCCCCGTCGCGCCAGGTCCCCATGGCGAGCTCGACGAGCCCAGGCGTGGGGTACGAGAGGTTGCCGAGCACGACCGAGCCGCGCTTCGCGCCCGTGCGAGGGTCGAAGCCCGCCCGACGGAGGGCGTCCCTCGTCGCCGCGAGCGTGTACAAGAACACCTCGTCGAGGCCCTCGAGCTCCGAGGCCGGAACGGCGAAGCCGCTCGGGTCGAACGAGAAGCCGCGGACGTACCCGCCGGTCTCGCTCACGATCTCGGCGGCGAGCTTGGTGCGGTCGGCGCCCGGGTCGATGCGCCATAGCCCTGGGTCCGTGGGCGTGATGGCCGAGCGTCTCTCGGCGACGAGGTCCCAGAGCTCTTCGGGAGACTGGGCACCGGGGAGCACACATCCGTGGCCGACGATCGCGACAGGGGTCATTTTCGGGGCCGGTTTCTAGCCCGAAACGCCCGGAAATGGGCGCAACAGTGGGGGTTTTCGGCCCGTCGTGACCATGTTGTGACCGACGAAGGCTGGGCGGGTGGTCAGTGCTCGTGCGGCCGCGTGGAGAGGGCGGTGGGGAGCCCGGGGTCGCGCTCTCCGTGCCGAGGGTCAGAGGCCACGCTTGACGTTTACTATCGCCGTAGTAGATCGACGCCCATGCCGCCCGACGAGCACAACCTCGGCCCGCTCGAAGCTCGGGTGCTCGGGTTGCTCGTTTCCGACCGCGCGCTCGCCGTGCAAGACGTTCAGGCCGCCTTTGCCGACGAGGGACACACGCTCGCCTACACCACGGTCATGACGGTGCTCGGCCGTTTGCACGAGAAGGGGCTCGTCGCGCGGGAACGAGAGGGGCGGCGGTACCTCTATCGCGCCGGGACCCGCGCTCCCACCGTCTCGCGCGGGCTCGTCGCGACGTTGAAGCGCGCTCTGTTTCCGAACGATCCACGCGGCCCGCTCCTCGCCCTCCTCGACGACGACGCGCTGTCCGAGGCCGACTTGCGCGCCCTCCGCGCCAAGATCGACGCGCGCCTCCGCGACAAGAAGGAGAGCTCGTGACTCCCGCGGCCGTCTTGCTCGGTCGTCTCCTCTCCGGGGTCGGCGCATTCCTCTTCGCCTTGGCGCTCGGTGGCATCGTGTCGCGCATGCTCCCGCGTCGCCGGGGTCGGGCGCGTCCCCGCCTCGTGCTCGCCGTGGTGCCGTTCGTCGTGCTCGTGGCGGCCACGCTGCGTGGACCCTCGGGTGAGCCTGGTGCCGCGTCGCCGCGTGGAGCGTTGCGGCTCGGGGCGGGTGTGACGTCGCTCGGACCCTTCGTGCACGCCACGGTGACGGCCCCGTCTCGCGTCGCGCAAGCGGCCGACGGTACCGGTGGGATCGTGGCGGGTGTCCTCTCCGACAGGCTCGGGCCCGCGTCTCCGTGGGCACTCGTCGCCCTGCTCGTGGCGATCTCCTCGGGCTCGCTCGTGCGCCGAGGGTTGGCGCTCCTGCGCGCGCGCCGCGTGGTCGAGCTCGCGCGCGCCGAGGCGACGTCGACCTTCGGGATCGGGCAGTCGCCGACGGTGGAGATCGTCGTCACGCCCGCGGTCGTCGGGTCCCCGTTCGTCGCGGGGCCGGGCGCCTCGCGCATCATCGTCCCTGCGGCGGCGTGGCGCGCGCTCTCCCCCGACGAACGCGAGGCCGTCTTGCTCCACGAGGTCGCGCATCTCCGCGGTCGGCATCCTTGGCTCGCGGTCGGCGTCAGCGCCGTCGCGGGCCTTTTCGCGTTCGTCCCGCTCGTGTCCCGCGCCGAGCGCGCCCTCCGCGCGGCCATCGAGGACCGCGCCGACGAAGCCGCGGTTTCGCACGGCGCGAGCCCTCTCGCCCTCGCCTCGGCCCTCGTCCGCGTCGCCGAGAGAGGCGGCCACGGGGAAGGGCTCGGCGCGCCGTACCTCGGGGTCGCGTCTGCCGGTCTCGAAGTGCGCGTCGCGGCGCTCCTCGATCCTGCCGCACCTCCCTCCGGTCGCCACGTCGCGGCGCGCTGGGCGCTCGTCCTCGGCGTCGCGCTCGTGGCGCTCCGCTCCGTCGTCTTCCCCTGATGCGGACCTTCGGGCCGCGCCGGGGCTTCCCGTCCTCGAACTACTACACGCATAGTAAAAGGAGTCTCCGATGTCCTCGTTCGTACGCCTCGTCTCGTTCGCCTTTGCCGCCGCTGTCCTCTCCGCGTGCGCCGCGAGCCCCCCGCCCGTGCGCGTCAGGGCCGCGGATCTTCGCGCCCTCGAAGGCCTCGACCTCCGCACCCTCGAGCGCCCCGTCGTCGTGGAGCTCGCGCCAGGCGACACGCTCCCGATCGACGTCGGGGTCGAAGGGGATCTCGTCCGGACGGCCGAGCCCACGGCACCCATCGTCGTCACGGTGCGCGAGCGGTTCTTCGTCGAGATCTCCAAGGGCGGGATTCGCACGAGCCGCGACGGCACGTTCCGCGACGCGGCGACCTCGCCGGGCTCGCTCGCGTTCGGTCTCGGTCTCTCGCGCGAGCGAGGGCTCCGTGCGTCGCTCTCCCTTCGTATGCCGGCGCACGCGCGGTAGCCTGGAGGACCCGAGGGGTCCGGTCCACGACATCGTTCCCCTGGATGACGTTCGAGTCGACCTCGTTCGAGCGCGTCGGCGCAGGCCGGAGGGTGCTCGGAGACCTCAGGCTCGAGGACGTCGAGGAGCTCGTCACTCCGACGGTCGATCCGGTTGCGAGGGGCTCACGCGCGCGACGCGGGGAGGCGCACCCGAAAGGTCGCGCCGCTCTGCTCCGGGACCCTCGAGACCTCTCCCCCATGGGCCTTCGCGATGCGCGACACGATGCCGAGGCCCAGGCCGTGCCCGGGGGTGCCGCGGGCGCGTGCGTCGCTCCCGCGCACGAAGGGGCGGAAGAGCTGATCGTCGAGCTCCGTCGCGAGCCCCGGGCCCTCGTCGGCGACCTCGAGCACCACGACGTCGCCGTCGGGTCGGACCGTGAGCCTCACCTCGTGCTCCGAGAATTTCAGCGCATTGTCGACGAGGTTCTCGACGAGCGCGCCGAGGAGCACGTCATCCCCGTGGACGCGGACGTCTCCCTCGCCTCGAACGACGACTCGCTCCTTCGCCCCGTGCGGGAGCGAGTCGACGACCCGGAAGGCGAGGTCGCGTAGGTCGAGGTCGCCCTTCGGCTCACCCTGCTCCGAGAGGGGCTCGATCTCGGCCAAAAAAAGCAGGCGCTCGACGAGCCTCGTCATGTCATGGGTGCGGCGCTGGAGCCGCTCTACGGCCTCACGCGCCTCTTGCGGGAGCTCCTCCTCGGCTAGGAGATCGAGCTCGGCCGAGAGCGTCGTGAGCGGCGTGCGAAGCTCGTGAGCGGCCTCGGCCGAGAAGCCCCGAGCGGCGTCGAGCGCCTCGCCGAGCCTCGAGAGCAGCCCCCCCAAGGCGACCCGCAGCTCGCGCACCTCGGCGATGCGATCGTCGCCTCCGAGCTTCGCGTCGCGCGGCTCTCGGGCGCGGATAGTCTCGAGCGAGGTCCGGAGCGAGGTCAGCGGCGCCAAGGCCCAGAGCGCCGCGCGACGTGCGACGAGCCTCCCTACGAGCGCGGCGAGCAGAGTCGCGGTGACGAGGCCGAGCACCGTCCCCGAGAGGGGCGTCTCCCGGCGTCGCGACCCGACCGTCACCGAGAGCCCCGCCTCGTCGACCCGGCACGCGTGGAGCGTCGTGCCTGCGCGCGTGTCCGACGCGCATGCTCCAGGCGCGACGAACGCGAGCTGCGGATCGCCCGCCACCGTGACCCCGCGGGCCGTGACGAGGAGCGCGATCTGTCCTGCGCCGAGCTCCTCGACCTCCTCGCGCACCTCGTCGTCGAGGGCATCGGGGGCTCGGTCGTTTCGTGTCGCGGTCTCGATCTCGTGGAGCGATCCGCGCGCGGCGTCGCGGAGCCGCGCCTCTTCGGCCCGCGTGACGAGCCCGTCGGCCACGACGAGCGCGGACGACGCCGAGACGAGCGCGACGACGCCGGCCACGAGTGCGGTGACCCACGCCACGCGATCGACGAGCGAGCCTCGCTCAGTCGATGACATACCCCTCGCCTCGCACCGTGCGCACCGCGCTCCCACCGAGCTTCTTCCGGATACGGGCGACGAGCACCTCGAGGCTCCCTTCGGCGCCCTCTGCTCCGTTCCAGACGCCGTCCACGAGATCTCCGCGTGGCACGAGGCGGCCACGTCGGGCGACGAGGAAGGCCAGGATCTCCCACTCCTTCGCCGTGAGTGGCACCTCGACGTCCGCGATCGTCGCGCGTCTCCCCACGAGATCGACTTCGGCGTCACCGACTCGCGTTCCCGAGGCGCGTGTCTCGGGCGCGCGCCGCCCGAGGGCCCTCACGCGAGCGCGGAGCTCGGCCACCGCGAACGGCTTCGGGAGATAGTCGTCGGCGCCGGCGTCGAGGCCCCGAACGCGCATGGAGACCTGCGCCTGCGCGGTGAGCACGAGGATGGGCACGGCAATGCCTCGCGCGCGCAACGCTGCGCAGAAGGAGAGCCCGTCGCCGTCGGGCAGGCCGATGTCGACGACCAGGCAGGCGAAGACCTCCGAATCGAGCCGCGCCTCCGCCTCGGTGATCGACCGCGCGAGCACGACGTCGTGCCCGTCCTTTGCCAGCGCACGGCCCACGAGCTCCGCCACCTCGGCATGATCCTCGACGACGAGCACCCGCACACCCTGCCCATAGCACGTGCCCGCCGACCCGCGAGGAGCCCCGTTCGGCTTCCGTTCAGCTTCGAGGGGCCGTTCGGGATCCGTTCGGGAAGATGGGCTCCCCTGTCCGGGTGGAAGGCGCGCGACGACTCGCCCTAGGCCTCGTCGGGGGACTCTCCCTCTTATGTGGTGAGGGGTGCGCAGGCTCGTCTCCGTACGACCGGAGGTGGGTCGACGGCTCGGTGGAGCGGGTTGCGGGCGCGCGCCCGCGCGAGGTCTCGCTGACGAACGACGCGAAGGACATCGCGCCCTCGTTGCCGCCGGGTGTGGCGTCCCTCGACGGGCTGAGCGAGGGGGACGCGGTCGCGGCGGCCCTCTGGAACAACGCGCAGCTCCGCGCCGATCTCGCGCAGCTCGGGCTCGCGCGGGCGGACCTTGCCGACGCGAACGCGCTCCCGAACCCGAACCTCGCGTTTCTCTTCCCCATCGGCCCAAGGCAGCTCGAGCTCTCGTTGCTCGCCCCGGTGGGCACGCTCGTGCAGAGGCCTTGGCGGATCGCCTCGGCGAAGCTCGACGTCGAGCGTATGGCGCGAGCGCTCGTGCAGAGCGGGCTCGACCTGGTGCGAGACGTGCGGATCACGTTCGCCGAGGCGGAGGCCGCGGCTCGCCGAGAGGTGCTCCGCGCCGAAGCTCGCGCGCTCGCCGCCAAGAGCGCCTCCATCGCGGCGACGCGTCACGCGAGCGGTGACGCGAGCCGGCTCGAGGCCGACCTCGCGCGGGCCGATGCCCTCGCTGCCGATGATCTCGCCGCGCGCGCGAAGGTGGAGCGCACCATCGCGGAGAGTCGCCTCCGCCTGCTCGTCGGGCTCGCCGAGAGCCCGCTCGGAGAGCGCCTCCGCATCGTGCCGAGGGAGCGCGTCCGGGAAGCGGCGATCGACGCGGCGAGGGCCGAGCGCGTCGCGCTCGCGTCGCGTCCCGACCTGCGCGCGGCGGAGCTCCTCGTCGAGGCGAGCCTCGAACGCTCGGGGCTCGAGAAAGCCAAAATCGTTCAAGTTTTCGGGAGGTTGGACGCGAAGCCGGTCGGCGCACGCGGCGGGGATCCCGTGCTCCTCGTGCCGGGGCTCGCGGCGGACATTCCGATCTTCTCGCAAAACCCCGGAGGGCGCGCGCGTGCGCAGGCCGACATCGAGCGCGCCATCCTGGCGTATGTCGCGAAGCGCCACGAGGTGGTGACCGACGTGCGTGTCGCCGCCCGAGAGCTCGAGGTCGCCGACGGCTCGCTCCGCCCCTGGAGAGAGACGATCGTGCCGCTGCAGGAGACGAACGTCGCGGTCGCGCAGGCTGCGTACGCCGCCGGCGCCGAGGCGTACATCATCGTCCTCGAGGCGACGCGACGCCTCGTGGACGCCCGGCTTCGCGCCGTGGAGCTCGAGCTCGATCGCTGCCGCGCGCGCGCACGCCTCGACCGCGCGGTCGGCTGGAGGATCCGAGAATGAACGGCTTCGTGCGTCGTGGGCTCGTCGTGGGGATGGCGGTGCTGCTCGGTTGCGGCGCCAAGGACGCCAAAAAGGGCTCCCAAGCGCCGGCGGAGGTCTCGTGCAAAGCGACCGACGCCGAGCGCGCGCGCGTCACGCTGACCCAAGAAGCCGCGACGCGTGTCGGGCTCGCGACGAGCGAGGTCCGACCCCATACGGCGCCGCGCCTGCGCACGTTGGGTGGTGAGGTCGTGCCCTCGACAGGGCGGGCGATCGTCGTGGCGGCGCCCCTCTCGGGCCGCGTCGATGCGAAGTCGCTCGTGGCCGGCAGGCGCGTCACGCGGGGAGAGACCCTCGCCATGCTCGTCCCTACGGCGCCCGTCGATCGGGACGTACGCGCCGCGGCCGAGCGCACCGTCGCGACCGCCGAGGCGCGCCTCGTCGCGATGGAGGCGCGGCTCGAGCGCGCCGACAAGCTCGTTCGCGAGGGGGCCGCGGCGGCCCGAACGGCCGAGGAGGCCCGCGTCGACAGGGACACGGCGCGTGCCGAGGTGGCGGCGGCGAAGGCCCGCGCGCAAATCCTCCATGACTCGCCGCTCGACTCGGACGTCGCGATCCCCCTGCGGGCCCCCGAGGACGGCGTGATCCGCGCCGTGAGCGTGCCACCGGCCGGCCTCGTGCCCGCCGGCGCGACGGTCCTCGAGCTCGTCGGCACCTCGGCCCTTTGGGTGCGAGTGAGCCTCTTTTCGACGGATCTTCGCCGCGTCTCGGAGACCGCCGAAGCTCGGGTTCGGCCGCTCGGCGCAGAGCCCTCGGGCACGGACGTACCGGCGTCACGCCTCTACGGACCGCTCACCGCCGACGCCGCGACGGGCTCGGTCGACCTCTACTACGCGCTGCCTGCGACGGCGTCGTTTCGCCCAGGAGAGCGGGTCGCGATCGCGCTCGTCACGGGCAGTCCGGTGGCAGCCACGGCCGTCCCGATCTCGGCGCTCGTGACCGATTTTGGCGGAGAGCGGTGGGTGTACGCGGAAGTGGGCCCTCGGGCCTTCGAGCGCCGCCGCGTCGAGGTCGATCGCGTCGAGGGGGACGTCGCGGTCCTCGCTCGCGGACCCGCGGTCGGCACGAAGGTCGCGACGACGGGGAGCTCCGAGCTCTTCGGGGCCGAGACGGGGACCGGCAAATGATCCGCGCGCTCGTCGCGCGGTGCCTGCGCCTCCGGGTGCTCGTGATCGCTCTCTCGGTCGTCCTCCTCGTCCTGGGAGCGAGGACCGCGTCGAACGCGCGCATCGACGTCTTCCCCGAGTTCGCGCCGCCCAAGGTCGAGATCCAGACGGAGGCACCGGGCCTATCGGCGCTCGAGGTCGAGAAGCTCGTGACGATGCCGCTCGAGCGTGGCCTCGCGGGGGTGCCCTTCGTGACGGCGATGCGATCGAAGTCGGTGCTCGGCCTCTCGTCGGTCACGCTCCTCTTCGAGAGCGACGTCGATCCGTTTCGTGCGCGTCAGCTCGTGCAGGAGCGCGTCGCCGCGCAAGCGAGCTCGCTCCCGGCCCTCGCGAAGCCGCCGGTGATGCTCTCTCCGCTCTCGTCGACGAGCCGCGTCATGAAGATCGGTATCGGCTCGAAGACCGCATCCATCCTCGAGCTCTCGGACCTCGTGAGGTTCACCGTGCGCCCGCGCCTCATGGCCGTGCCGGGCGTCGCGAACGTCGCCGTGTGGGGCGAGCGCCCCCGCGAGCTCGAGGTGCGCGTCGACCCCGAGAAGCTCGAAACCTTCGGCGTGCGGCTCGACGACGTCGTCACCGCCGCGCGTGAGGCGACGACCCCCGCGTCGCTCGGGTACGTCGACACCAAAAACCAACGCCTCGCCGTGACCGAGGCGCCGTTCGGCACGACCCGCGAGGGCCTCGCCGCTGCGCTCGTCGCGAGCCGGCCCGGCGGGGCCACGGTGAGGCTCGGGGACGTCGCTCAGGTCTCGGACGGGGCACCCCCTCCGATCGGCGCGGGCGCCGTGACCGGCGGAGATGGGCTCCTCCTCATCGTCGAGAAGCAACCGTGGGGAAACACCGTCGAGGTCACGCGCGGGGTCGAGTCTGCGCTCGAGGCGCTTCGGCCCGCGATGCCCGGCGTCGAGATCGACTCGAAGATCTTCCGCCCCGCGACCTTCGTGGAGCGCGCCTTCGCGAGCCTCGGGAGCGCGGTCACCATCGGCTGCGTGCTCGTCGTCGTGGTGCTCTTCGCTTTCCTCTACGACGTCCGTACCGCGTTCATCTCGGTCACGGCGATCCCGCTCTCGCTCGTCGCTGCGGCCGCCGTGCTCGCTCTGCGCGGCCAGGCGCTCGACACCATGAGCCTCACGGGCCTCGTCGTCGCGCTCGGTGAGGTGGTCGACGACGCCATCGTCGACGTCGAGAACATCGAGCGGCGACTCGCTCGGAACGCCTCGTCTGCCGCGCCGCGCCCACGGTTCGACGTGGTCGTCGACGCGAGCGTCGAGGTGCGTGGCGCCGTCGTGTACGCGACGGCGATCGTGGTCCTCGTGTTCGTGCCCGTGTACTTCCTCGACGGCCTCGCGGGCGCATTTTTCCGCCCTCTGGCCGTCTCCTACGTGCTCGCCGTCGCCGCGTCGCTGCTCGTCGCCCTCGTACTCACACCCACTCTCTCGTACGTGCTCCTCCGTCACGACGCGACGGCGGTGGGGCATCGGGGGCCGCTCGCTCGCGTCGTCGCGCGCGCCTACGCGCCCGTGGTCGAGCGTATCGTCTCCAGGTGGCGGGCGGCCATCGCGGTCATGGCCGTGGCGTTCGTCGCCGCCGCCGCCGTGGTCCCCGCTCTGGGCGAAGGGTTCTTGCCCCGCTTCCAAGAGACCGACGTGCTCATGCACTGGGTAGGGAGGCCCGGGACGTCGGTGGAGGAGATGCAACGCCTCACGGAGAGCGTACGCAAGGAGCTGCTCGCCGTCCCCGGGGTCCGCCATTTCGGCGCGCACATCGGGCGCGCCGAGGTCGCCGACGAAGTCGTGGGGCCGAACTTCGCCGAGCTTTGGGTGAGCCTCGACCCGAGCGTCGATCGCACCGCGACGCTCGCCGCGATCGACGCCATCGTGCACGGGTATCCGGGGCTCTACCGGGACGTCCAAACGTACCTCGAAGAGCGCATGAAGGAGGTGCTCACGGGGGGCAGCGGCGCACTCACCATCCGCGTCTTCGGGCCGGATCTCGCCGTGCTCCGCTCGAAGGCCGAGGAGGTCCGCGCCGCCGTCGGCGCGGTGCCTGGCGCGAGCTCCGTGAAGGTCGAGCCGCAGGTGCTCTTGCCCGAGGTGGTGCTCACGCTCGATCCGGAGCGCCTCGAGAGAGCGGGCCTCACCGCGGGTGAGGTGCGGCGCACGTTCTCGACCTATATGCAGGGTGCACGTGTCGGCGAGGTCGTGCGCGACGATCGAACGGTGGCCGTCGTGGTCCGCGGGGAGCCGGCGCTGCGCGCCGATGTGACCACCCTCCGTGAGCTCCGCGTTCCCCTCGCGCGTGTCTCCGGGGCTCCCGGTCCCACGGTGCGCCTCGCGGATCTCGGGACGGTCGAGGTGCGACCCTCGCCCAACGTCGTGCTGCGTGACGGGGGATCGAGGCGTATCGACGTGACGTGCGACGCCTCCGGGCGCGACCTCGGTGGCGTGGCGCGCGACGTACGCGAAGTGGTCGCGAAGATCGCCTTCCCCGAGGGCCACCACGCCGAGGTGCTCGGTCAGCACGAAGCACGCGAGAAGGCTCGCCGAGGAATGGTGGCGCTGTCGGTGCTCTCGCTCGTCGGGATCGCGCTCGTCCTCTATGCCGACTTTCGATCGACCCGCCTCGTCTTGTTCGTGATGGGCACTCTCCCGTTCGCGCTCGTCGGAGGGATCGCGGGCGTGCTCGCGACCGGGGGTGTCGTGTCGTTGGGATCGCTCGTCGGTCTCGTCACGGTCCTCGGCATCGCCGCGCGAAATGGCATCTTGCTGGTTGGCCATTTCCGCCACCTCGAGCGCGAGGAGGGGGTCGCCTTCGGGCGAGAGCTCGTCGTACGCGGCGCGAGGGAACGGGTCGTCCCCGTGGTGATGACCGCGCTCACTACGGCGCTCGCCCTCGTCCCGCTGGTCGTCGTGGGCGAAAAGCCGGGAAACGAGATCGAGCGGCCCATGGCCGTCGTCATCCTCGGCGGGCTCGTGAGCTCGACCTTGCTCTGCCTCACCCTCGTTCCGGCCCTCTATCTCCGCTTCGGCGCGTCGCCGACCCGCGAGAGGGACTGAGGCCTCGGTGGCTCCTTCGTGACGGGGCCGTCAGCGCGCTCTCACGAGTCGCTCTCGCGCTTGACGGATGGCCTGCTCTCGAACGTCGGACGCGAGCGTGCTCTCGAGGCTGGTCGACGCCTCGATCTTTCGGAGCTTCGTCGAGCCTACGACGTCCACGTCGGCGGCACACACGATCTCCCGGGACCTGCGATCCCACACATAGAAGTGGCCTCGGAGCCTCCCCGGCACGAAGGACGTGGGGCCCGAGATTTTGGCCGGGGTCTCGTCGTCGATCACGAGCGCGTAGTCGGCGCCGCGCGCGCTCGGGTCGAGGTACGCCTTCGCCGTGTCGGGGGTCGTCGTTCGGCGAGGCCAGGGGCCGGGTTTCGTCGCGACCTCGTCGGCATACGCGATCCCGAGGTCCTCGAGGGCGATGCGGTCGTCGGCCGTCTCGGCTCGTCGGCCGCCGTCGGTCGTCCCGAGTCGCGGTACGTCGTAGTGGCCGGGCGAAGGCGCGAGCGCCGGGTCGTCTTGCCCGGCCAACGTGTGCACTCCGATGGGACAATTTCCGAGCTCGGGTCGAGGCGTGACGTTCGACTTGGCCCCCGCGAGCGCCGCGCGACGGGCCTCGTCGTCGTCGAGGATCGTGCGGGTCACCTTCGCGAGGTCTTCGGGCGAGAGCTGTGGCGCGGCCCTCGGGCGGGAGTCGCACCGGCGCATCTCGCGGACGAGAAAGAGCACGCCGACGATGACCGGGATCGAGAGGAGCCGCACGAAGAGCCGCAAGAGAAGGGGACGCGGGGAACGCACGCGCGAAGCCTACGCCGGGCGACACGCCGCCGACGAGACCCCTCGAAGACGCATCCCCACGCTATCGATCGCGCGCCGCGATCCGGATCCCGGCGATCACCCATGCGATCGGCGCGATCGCAGGCTCACGCGCCGCGCCTGCCCGTGAGCCGCGGCACCTCGAGGTCCCCGCTTCCGTCGTACCCGCCGGGGTCCGTCGGAGCGTCGTCGAGCCAGAAGGGCGGATCTCCGGGTTCCATGAGCGGATCTCCCGGTTCCTTCGGATACGCTGCCGTCTCCAGGTCCTCGTCGCGCGAGATGGGGCCCTCCCGGGTCCTCCATGCCCCGCTCCCGACGCTCACGGGGCGCTCTCCGGTCGACGTCTCGTTGTCGGCGAGCAGGGCCGCGTAACTGCCTGTCTTCGTGGCGGCCCACGCCTCGTAGTAGGGAGGGGGTGGGCGAGTGTCTCTGGCCCTCTCGAGCGCTTCGTCCAGCGCGTCCCGAATGTCCATCGGGACCGTCGGTTCGTCGTCGTCGGGGGAGGGGTGAGCGGCCATGGCGCCACGGGCAGCAAACCCCGTTCCATGGCCCGAGCTTTCGGCTGCGAGGGGCTCTCTCGTGTCAGCAGCTCGTGCGTTTCATCCTGCACGACGAGGTGCACGTCTGTTTGACCTGCGACGAGCACATGGAATACCCGCACGGGACCACGACGGACAGCATGCCCCCGTAGAGCGTGACCGGGCATCCACCGCACTTGCACTCCACCTCCGCGTCCGGCGCCGCGTCTTTCCCAGCGTCGCGAGCTCCTCCGTCGGTCGCGTGGGCCAAGTCGTCGAAGCCGTCATCCTCGTCGGGCTCGAAGCTCGGCACGGGGCCGACCACCGGCATCCCGACCACGAGGGCAGGGGGGCGATCGTCCGACGAGCATGCCGCGACGAGCACGCCCGCGGCGATCGTGAGCACCATGAGCGTTGCGCGTCGGGTCTGTCGGAGCGAGACGTTCGGCAAGGGATTTTCCTACCAGGGAGCGTAGCGCGCCCGGCGGGCTCGAGCCCGTGCGACCAGCGGCCGTTCGCGGCGACCGAACCGGCCAGCGTAGCGCGACGTAACACACGGGCGTGCACCGACCCGAGGGGCATGAGACGCCTCTTGGGGAGCAGACCGCTCGCGGTCCTCCCATGAGAACGGTCTTTTCCGTGCCGAAATGAGCCCCAGCGCACGCTACGGTACGCCGCTCGTCGCTCGCGACGCGCTTCGTCCGCGACGCGCCCACCTCTCGAGAAAGGTCACCTCCTCCATGAAGCTTTACTACTCCCCTGGCGCTTGCTCGCTCTCCCCGCACATCGCGCTCCGCGAGGCGAACCTCCCGTTCGAGCTCGTCAAGGTCGACAGGGCCAAGAAGCTCCCGGACGGCAGCTCGTTCCTCGACAAGAACTCGAAGGGGTACGTCCCCTGCCTCGAGCTCGACGGCGGGGAGCTGCTCACCGAGGGCCCGGCGATCGTGCAGTTCGTCGCCGACAAGGTGCCCGAAGCGAAGCTCGCCCCGGCCAACGGTACGCTCGAGCGTGTGCGTCTCCAGGAGTGGCTCAACTACATCGGCACCGAAGTGCACAAATCGTTCACGCCGCTCTTCGCGCCGAACACACCGGACGACTACAAGCCCATCGCGCGCGAGAACGTGCTGAAGCGCCTCGGGTTCGCCGACGCCGCGCTCGCCAAGGGGCCCTACCTGCTCGGCGAGTCGTTCAGCGTGGCCGACATCTACCTCTTCGTCGTCGCCGGATGGGCCAAGTTCGTCGAGGTCGACATCTCGGGCCTCACGAACCTCGGTGCCTTCTTGGGCCGCGTCGCCCAGCGCCCGGCGGTCGTCGAGGCGCTCAAGGCCGAAGGTCTCCTCAAAGCCTGATGCCTCCGTCCACGGGTCGTGGCCGAGCCCTTTGCTCGGCCCGACCCGTGCGAAGATCGGCCGCATGACCTACCGGAGCTCCGCGTGTGCCTTCTGCGAGAACGTGGCGACGCTCTCGTGCCCACGGTGCGCCCAGCGCGTATGCGCGACGCACGGCCCCGAGCGACATGCCCACTGCGCAGAGTGCGAGCGAGAGCGCGTGTACTTGGTCGAGGTCGCCGAGACCGAAGAGATCCTCCGCAGCCCGGAGATCTTCGAGGGAAGCGGCTACCGCGGCGATCAGATCAGCACGTCGATCAACATCGCGCGGCTCCTCGCGAACGCCATCTCTCGCCCGTTCCGAAGGCGCCGCGCGCGCATTGAGGCCCTGCGCGAGTTCCAATCGCGGACCCCCGAGGCGATCGCGGCCTGGCGCGCGCAGGGCGCGTCAGCGGTCGGCGTTACTTCTTCGTGAGCGTGTACGTGCACCCGTAGCCCACCGCGTTGAACGTGCCGCCCGCGCCTTGCGCCTCGGAGAACCGGGTGTTCGCGAGCGCGAGCGCGCCGTCGAGGCTCGGAGTGCGGCACGAGAGCGGGGGAGTCTGCGCCCACGAGCGCCGCACGCTGAACTCTCCGACGCCCGACCGGGCGAAGGTGGTCAGGATGCTCCCGGACTGCGCGTAAGTTGCAGGCGGTGTGCACGTCGGCGTCGGGGTCGTGCCGACAGGGCCCGAGGGACAGCCTGGGATCCAGTAGTGATCTCGCGGCACCTGGGTGCCGCCGGGGCCAGGCGCCATGCGGCGCGCGTACGTCCCCACCAAGAGGGACGGATCGCCCTTGTCGCGGCGGAACGGGCACGTGAGCCCCGTGGCGTCGCATCGCGCGATCTCACCGGACCGCGTGCACGTGTCGCCCGCGACCGTGGTCGTACAGCCTTGCATGGCGCCCACGACGACCCGCAAGCCGCCGGCGCCGTCGGGCTCTTCGCGCACGACCGAATCGCAGGTGGTGGTCGCCGTGTACATGGAGCTTCGGCAGCAGCTCTGCGCGGTCCCCGTGCGGTTCACGGCCGTGATGGAGCAGACCGCCGTGACGGTGTAGGTCGCGCCGCTCTCTCCGGCGAGAAAGATGGGAGTCTGACCCGCGCCCGCGTCTCCGGCGTCCGTGGCCGCGTCCGCCCCGGTGTCCCCGCTCGCGTCGACCGATGCGTCGGTGTCGGCGTCCACGGCGGCGTCGGTGGCCCCGTCGCTCGCGTCCGTGTCGGTGGTTCCGTCGGCGAAGGCGTCTCGCGAAGCGTCGGTCGTTGGTTCGGCGGTGTCGGGCCTCGCGTCCTTCGGGGGCTCGGGCGTGGACGTGTCGGGGGAGTCGGCGTCGAGCCCGGCCTCCGCGGGCGGATCGACGGGATCGACGGTGCTGCACGCGAGGCCGAGGAGGCCGCCGGAGAGCAGCGCGGGGAGGATACGGCGAGCCAGCTTCGTCATGGGTGACCTCGAGGGGATGGGTGCCGCACGAGGTACGCCCCCCGCGTGCGTGTGTCGCGTCGAGTGTCGCACCCCTGGGAGGCGCAGGCTCTCACCTTCGGCGCCTCGCCCCCCCGACGGAGAGGTTCGGCGCCAAAAAAACGTGAACGATATCCATTGGATATGCGGTGCGGCGTCGTGTTGGAAAAATCGCACGCAACGGGTGGCCGAGGCCTGCCGACACACCGGGCACGGAGGACACCATGCCCAAACTCACCCCGACGTCCCCGCCTCGAAAGACCCGATCGAGGCACCCCTCGAGCACCTCGGTGCCCGTCCCTATCGATGTGCTGCTCGACGAGGCGCGCGCCGCGGCCGACGTCCTCGATGCCCACTCGGAGCCTTCACCCGGAGACGGAGACGCCCCTGGGCACCGCGGCCTCGCGTCGGTCGACCCGGAGCTCGGCCCCTCGCTCGCGGCGGAGCTGCGTCGGCTCGCGGGCGTCATCGAAGTTGGCAGTCGTCGCGCCGTCTTCAGGTTTTCGCCGGGCCTCGTGAGCCGCGCGCGTCGCGAGGTCGTCGCGGCGCTTCGCGTGATTCATGGCGCAAGGACACCGAGCCCGAGGTTCGCGCGAGAGGCCGCGGCGCTCCGCAAGGCACACCGCGCCGCGCGGTCGGCCGGCACCCTCCTCGAAGCGCTCGTCGCCCTCGAGACGTTCGCCCGTCGTACCCAGCGGCTCGAAGGGGTCGAAGCCCTCGGCGGCATCGACTCCGAAGCCATGAGCGCCGTGCGCGTCGCGCTCGCGCGTGAGGTCGAGGCGCGCGCGCGCCTGCTCGAAGAGCGAAGGTCGACCCCGGGTGCTCGCGCGACGACCCTCTCCCGTATCTGTGAGATCCTCCGCCGAGTCCGCGTGGCGGCGCCGATCGTATTCGTGAATCGCCCGGATCTCGCCCGCCGCGTCACCAGCACCTACCAGCGCCAGAGCCGCGCTCGCCGTCGCGCGCGGCAGAAGAGCGAGCCTCCCGCCCGCCCGTCCTTCCTCGCGGGCTACTTTCCCTCCCACGTGAAGCGCGCCTCGTAGCCTGCGTTGCCGTCGGGTCACGTCGTCTCCCGATAGCGACACGTGGCGAGTGCTACCGTGCCCTCCATGAACGACGACATGATGGGTCAAATCCTCTCTTCCCTCGGTCCGAGTGCCATCTCGTCCATGGCGGGACAGATCGGCGCGAGCCCCGAGCAGACATCGAGCGGTGTCGCCGTGGCGCTGCCGATGATCCTCGGTGCGCTCGGGAAGAACGCGAGCCAACCCGAAGGTGCTGCGGCGCTCCACTCGGCCCTCCAGCGCGATCACGCCGCGGGCCCCGATCTCGGCTCCGTGCTCGGCGCGGCGCTCGGAGGGGGCGGGAGCGGCGCCGGGATCCTCGGGCACCTCTTGGGCTCCAAACAAGAGACGGCGGCGCAAGGGATTGGCCAGGCCTCGGGGCTCGACGGCAATCAGGCGCTCCAGCTCCTCGTGCTGCTCGCCCCGGTGGTGATGGCCTATTTGGGTCAGCGCGCCCAGAGCGAGGGGCACTCCCCCGAGAGCCTCGGAGGCCTTCTCGGCCAGCAGCGCCGCCACCTCGACCAAAACGCCGGTGTCGGCGCGACCCTCATGAACGCCGTGCTCGACAAAGATGGCGACGGTGACGTCGATCTCGGGGACGTGGTGAAGGCCGCCGGTGGCCCGCAGGGGATCGCGAACCTCCTCGGGGGCTTCTTCAAGAAGTAACGTTGGTTTACTTCTTGGTCAGCGTGTAGGTGCACTCGTAGCGGTCGGTGTGAAAGGTGCCCCCCGTGCCCCTGCCCGTTGTGACGTAGCGGTTCTTCAGCGCGAGCGGAACGTCCGAGAAACGTTCGTCGGTGCACGACGGGTGGGTTCCGCGAGGGTTCTTCGTCGACGGGTCGTTCCACGTACGCTGAAGCGAGAACGTGCCAGGGCCCGTGCGTTCGAGGGTCGAGAGGATCGAGAGCGTTATCGAGTAGTCACTTACGGTCGGAGCGCAGGTCGACGGTTCGGGCGCAAAGGGAGCCGTGGGCACGAAACCTGCCGCGCCCATGGGGCAGCCGGGCACCCAATAATGGTCCAGGGCACTTCGCTTTCCCGAGAGAGGGTTGACCCATGTCCGCCGCTCGTAGGTGCCTGCCCCGAACTTCTCCAAGGAGCTCTCGGGTTGGTTCGGGGGGCACACCAGGTTCGTTCTATCGCAACGCGTCAAGTTGCCCGAACGGCTGCAATACCCCGTGGGGGTGGGCGTGCGAGTGCAGTTCTGGAGAGAGTCGATCACGACTCTGAAATTCCCGGTGCCATCGGGCTCTTCGCGCATGACCGTATCGCATGTTGTCTCGACCCGAATGGAGCTTGTCCTGCAGCACATGTCGGCGGTGCCGACCCGATCCCGTCGGCCGACGCCACAGACAGAACGAAACGTGTAGACCGCGCCGCTCTCCCCGGGAGCGAAGAGCGGGGAAGGGGGAGGCCCCTGGACGCCAGCCTCCTTGGCCGCGTCGATCCCAGCGTCGCCCGGGTAGACAGAGCCATCTCGAGAGTCGGCGTCGGTGGCGGCATCTCGAGAGTCGGCGTCGGTGGCGGCATCTCGAGAGTCGGCGTCGGTGGTGGCATCTCGAGAGTCGGCGTCGGTGGCGGCATCTCGAGAGTCGGCGTCGGTGGCGGCATCTTGGGGCACCATGCTCTCGTCTTCGGGCGACGAGAGCGTGTCTGGTGTGGCGTCCTGTCCGGGGTCGATGCCGTCGTTCATGGTCGGGTCCGATGTCGCTTCGGCGTCTTCCGTGGGGAAGACGGAGCCGCCGGGCCCGCAGGCCGAGCAGATCGCTGCCCCAAGCACGATTGCTGGAAAGATCCGAAAGTGGGAGAAGCGCATGGCGAACCTCGGGTGAGGCTTCGTGCCTCGGCCGGGATACGCAGCCCGTACCTGGCCGTCGCGCCGAAGGGGCCGGCTTTTTCGAGGGCCTCCCGAGCCGCAGATCTTGCGCCGAGCCGATTGACGCGCCGGCTCTGTCTACCGACCTTGGGTGCCCCTAGAAGAGCTTCCACCACTTCTTCTTGGGCGCTTCGGCTTCGGGCTTCGGAGCCTCGGGCTTCGGAGCCTCGGGGGGCACGTTCTCGGGCCTCGGTGCTTCGGAGGTGGCGACCGGCGTCGCGTGGCCTGCGGATGTCGGCGCGGCCTTCGCGTGCATGCCCTCTTTGGACGCGCGCGGCGGCCTCGCTGCGCCGTAGCGGGCCTCGAGCTCGGCTACCTGCCCCAGCAGCGCGCGGCCCTTCTCGGGGCTTACCATGGCCACGTACGAGGCGAACCCTCTCGCCGACGCGAGCACGTCGGGCGAGTCGCCCCAGGTCTTGCCTTCGATACCGGTCGCGCGGATGGAGTGGAGGAGGGCGCGGAACTTGCGGAGCTTCTCACGCTCGACGCCGAGCCCGTCGTTCACCACGATTCCCGTGACCTCTTGCCGCCGGCCTCGCCGGAGCACTCGGGTCTTCTTCGGGTGGGGCGTGAAGCCCTCTTCTTCGACGATGAAGCGCGCCTGCGCGAGGAGCTGCCCCGTGCGCCCGGCCGACGCGTCGTCGTGGGCCGAGAAGGTGAGATCGTCGGCATACCGCGTGTAGACGAAGCCGAGCTTTCGGGCGGCGAGGAACAGCCTGCGATCGAGCCTGCGGCAGAGCACGTTCGTCACCGCGGGGCTCGTGGGAGCGCCCTGCGGGAGCCTGCGCGGCCCCTCGGCCACGTGAAAGGTACGGCCGTCGAGCACGACCTTCTGCATGTCGGGCTCGGTGGCCACGAGCGCGAGCACCGAGGCCACGAAATCGCCATACCCGAGGGCGCGGAACATGCCCTTGACGCGCGGAAAGAGGACTCCCGGGAAGAAATCGGACAGGTCCATGTTCACGACCACGCGCGCGCCCACATGGGCCTTCGCGTTGCTCACGATCGATCGCCCCTCGCGGAACCCGTGGGCCGCGTCGTGCACCTCGACGTGCGAGAGGACGGAGTCGAGCAGCCAGCGCTGGAGCCTCTTGAGGCGCGGCATGGGCGCCGAGATCACCCGGACCCCACCGGCCTTCTTGGGTATCGCGAACCTACGGTAGTGAGATATTCGCGAGGTCGTGCGTGCGTAGCTCAAAAACCGCAGCTCGGGCACGCCTACACCGGCCGCCCGCGCCACGTCGACCGCCGTACGAAGCACGGGGAGCCCCTGCTTCGTGAGCTTGGCCTCGTCGCAGGTGGTGTCGGACAAGCCCCCCGAGACCTCGCGGCCGAGGAACACGATGTCGCCCGCTTTGCGTATTTTCCAGCCTTCGGCCCGCGCGAGGCGCTCTCGCTCCCGCCGGGCTCGGGTCTCGGCCTGTTTGGCCTTCGAGGCGGCGAGCCTGCGCTTGTAGAGCTCTTTCTTGAGGGCCTCGAGGTTCCCGAGGCGGCTCTGCTCCGTGCGCAGCGCCGAGAGCTCGCGCTGCATCTCGGTGCGCGCGCGGATCTCGTCGGCCGGATCGTGGGGTACCTCGCCTCGGGCGGGCCAGAACCCGAGGCGGATCATCTCCTCGAGCACGACCTCGTCCCTCGAGGTGGCTCGAATGCGGTCGTAGAGGGCTTGGCGTTTGTCTTGAGCCATGGAACACGGCGTTCACGCGCGGCGGATTCGGGGGCCTTCGAAGATGTCTCGGGACTGGCTCGCTCAACTCAAGCGGCCGTGCCTAGCTGGTGCTCGTTGAATATGCGGGATTGAACCCGGAACAGCACTAGCTAGGCATCGGACGCACAGTCGAGAGCGGGCCAGTGACGCATGGAGGGCCAGGTTGCATGGACGGCGAAACACCGCCCGGTTTGCAAGATGTGACCCCGAAGTCCGCCGCGCGTGAATGCTCCTTTCTCCCGTTCGAAGCGCCGAGCACCGAGATCATCGGTACGGGCCCCTCGCGACGGGTGAATCCTCTCGAGTGAACGACATGGCCTTGGCGAGCCGTGGCGCCCCCTCGAAGAGCCGTACCGCGAGCATATGCTCACACGGCCCTTTGAAAAGCTGGTTCTGACGAAAAAAATTGCAGGTGCACGTCGCGCGCACGAGCCTCCCGTCGGCGTCGATCGAGAGCTCGGGGGTGTGCGTGTGTTTGCCGTCCTTCACGGTGCCCGAGAGCACGAGCGCGCCACCCTCGACCGCGCGCGCGTGCGACGAGACCGCCTTCTGCGCGAGGAAGCGGTCGGCCGCGGCCTCACGTTCGTTCGCGAAGCGCAGCTTGTCGAGCGGGAGGGGCTCGCGTGACAGCTCACGCGCCCGGTACACGCCCTTGTTCAAGTCGAACATGGCGCGCCCGGCCTGGGTCCACGCGGAGAGGGCGCCGAGCACCGCCGACGTCGGCAAATCCAGCTTTTTCGCGAGGTCTTCGGGCCTTGCGAGCCAGGTCGACTTCAAGGCGTCGAAGACGCGGCGCTTCGTGAAGTCGTCCGTCGTGGCGCGAGGGGCGAGCAGGTCGAAGTTGCCCGCCGTCGACCAGTCGTTGCGTGTCCAGCCCGACAGTCCGAGCGTGAACGACATGTGCCCGAGGTCGGCCACGTAGAAGCTCGGGAGCCCCTGTCCGAGCAAATGCACATCGAACGACTTCGCGATGGCGACGAGGCGCTCGAGGACGAGCAGCCTCCTCCGCCCCCACACGCGGATCTCCTCGCGTTCGGGCCCGGTGTACGGCGAACGCGCACATACGACCTCGAGGTTCCATGGCTCGAACACGGCCTTCACGGGCTGCCCGGGCACGAGCACCCACTTGATGGCGCGCGGGCCCTTCTTCTCGCGTTTCGTGCGGAGCACGAAGAGCAGGTTGTGCACGTCCATCGGCTCGAGGCGGAAGGTGCGCGCGGGGAGCGCCATCGCGGAGCTCACCTGCAAGAAGCCGCGCACCCACGAGTCGGGCAGATCGATCTTCTGCTCCTCGTACGCGGCCTCGCCGGTCGTCTTCGCCTCGAAGCCCGAAGGGTCGATCTCGAACCGGGTCGTCTTGTAGCTGCGGATCTTCTGGAACTCTTCGTAGAGGGGAGTCGAGTAGTCGATGTTGGTCGTGCCGCAGGCGAGCTTGCCCACGTTTTTGTAGACCTCGAACCCCGTGCCGAGGCGCCCGTAGGTCGACTCGTCTTGGCTGAAACACTCGAAGAACACCTCGTCGGGGTGCACCGTGATCACGGGGTCGAGCACGATCCAAGCGTCGCGGTCGTTCTTGTAGAGCCAGTCGAAATAGGCTCGCTGCGCGCGGTAGTAGGGTGCCATCCGCGCCGCGCGCCGCCTGTCCGACTCGGCGATGCGGAGCGTGAGCTCGCGAATGCGCCTGGCCACGTCCGCCCGTTGCCCGGCGATCTCGGCCATGTCGACGAGCTCTTGTTTGGCCGCCCACTCCTTGTACGCCGTTTTGTCCTTCGGCTTGAAGCGAAGGTCGGACACGACGATGTCGTGGAGGGCGCTTATCGCCTCGCGGAACGCGACGCCCTTCTCGAGCTCCCCCGAGAAGAAGGTGGGGTCGCGCAAGAGATCGGGAGAAAACGAGAGGCTCGTCCGGTCGAGGCGATCGTCGACCACGGAGGCGCGCTTGAAGGCGTAGGCGAGCTCCATATCAGGACTTCCTCGAGGTGCGCGCCGCGGCGGTGACCACGGGGACGGGGACGAGCGTGAGGGGCAGTGGAACCTCGGGGAACGCCCTGCCTATCGCGAGCATCGCTTCGATGGAGGTGGCGGCGTCTTCGATGGCCATGGTGGCCGAGAGCCGATGGAAGAGGGCCATGCCGATCGCCGCCCCCTCGGCGCTCTTCGTGCCTTCTGCACGCAAGAACGCGAGCACGCGGGCCTTGGCGATTCTCCCTTTGGCGACGCGCGAGAGCACGCTCGTGAAATAGGGGACGAGCGCCTCGAGCCTCTCGGGGTGGCCCGCCGCGTAGCGCTCGAGGTAGTTCGTCGCGAAGAGCTGCACGCTCGACTGTGGGTGCTCGGAGAGGCGGGCGAGCAGCTTCGGCCCGTCCTCGTCGCGGAAGACACGGGAGCAGAGCTCACGACCGAAGGCCTGCACGTCGTCTTTGACGCTGTCGACGATCGCGACGATCACGTCGGCGGTCACGTGCTCGGCCGGCGCCTCGCGCAAGAACCGAAAGGCCACCTCGCGGGTGTCTTGCCAGGGCGAGTCGCAGAGGCGCGCGGTGAGCGCCAAATTCTCGTAGGCCTTGGATTTTTCGCTCGCGAGCCACGCCCACGCGCGCTCGCGCACGGCCAAGATGTCGTGGCTCCCGAGGAAGACGATCTCGTCGAGCTGGAGCTCGGCCGAGGGCACCTTCGTGAGGAGCCTCCCGCCCACCTCTTTGGCGTGCAGCGACCCCGAGCGGAGGAGCTGCCACATGGTCTCGCGCGGGAGTGCCCCGAGCGGCTCCGCCAGGTCTTCGACGAGGACCCTCACCACGTGGGAGGGCACGTCCTCGGCGAGCTTGCGGCGCAAGAGGGCGGCCACGAGACCCTCGACGATGGCGAGCCCGATCTCGGGGTGCGCGCGCGCGACGCGGGCGGCGAGGGGCCGCGACGAGGCCCGGAGATCGGCGTTCGCGTCGCACGAGAGGTGCACGAGCAGCTTGAAATTCAGGGTCAGCGCGTCGTCGTGCATCTCGGCGAGGAGCCGCATTCCGACGGCGCGCACGTTCGCGAAGGGTGACTTGAGCACGGCGAGGACGACGTCGACGGGCATGAGCCCCGAGCGCGAGTCGAGCCGCGAGAGGAGCTCCGCGCCGATCTCTTGCACCCCCGCGAGGGGATGGGCGAGCAGGTCTCGGAGCGCCGCCGGCCCCACCTCCGCGAGGTGATGCCCGAGCGCCACGGTGACTGTCTGCGCGACGTCGAGCGCGAGCACCGCGTCCTCGGGCGTGTCACCGAGGGCCATGAGCCTCGCCAGGATTCGCCCCACGAGCGCCGGCCCCGAAGCCCCTCGGAGCGATAGGCCTCGAACCCAAGTCCGGGCGAAGGCGCGCGCGTCGGCGTGCCGCGCACACACGAGCGCCGCGAGAAAAGCCGTATCGTCGGAGAGGCCACTCCGCCCCTCGGTGATCCACGCGAAGGCCTGTTTGCGCGCTGGCTCGTGGGCACACGACGCGAGCGCGGCGAGCTCGTTCGGGGTGAGCGCGCCACGCCCGTGGCGCTCCTTGGCCACGCGAAATGCGAGCTTCGCCGTAGGCTCGTACGGGCGCGAGAGGAGGAGCACGAGATCGTCGGCGTCGAGCTCCGAGAGGAACGCGGGACACGCCTCGAGCGCGAGCGCGGCGAACTCGTGCACCGGCGCACACACGCTCTCGGCGAGGAGCTGCATGAGCCCCTCGGGCCGCGCCTCCCACAAGGTGGGAAAGGCCTCTTCGCGCACACCTGGCGGGGGCTGGCCTCGACGCTGGCCACGCCTGAGCCGAAAGGCCTTGGTGTTGCGGCGTAGCTCGTAGCGAGGGCTGTTCGTATAGAGCAGGTGCCCGAGCACGCGGTAGCGCGCGAACGCGTCGTATCCCTGCCGAGGCTCGTCGGCGTCGGCGTCTGTGTAGGCGAGCAAGGTGCCCACGGCGAGCGGCACGAAGTCGGGGTCGCCGAGCTCCCCCTTTTTTCGGAGCGTGCGCCACACCCGCCTCCGGAGATATTCGCGTGTCGCGCTCGAATAGACCGACTGCGGCTTTCGACCCCAGACGACCGGGTTCGCGCGCGTGGTCTCGAACCGGTGTGCGAGCAGGCCGAAGACGCGAGGATCGCAGCGGTACTCGGCCGCCTTGTAGATGTGCCTCAGCCAGTAGAACGTCGGCGTGTCGAGCTTCGCGCGCGCGAGCTCGGCGAGGAATCCCGGGCGGACCACCTCGTCGTCGACCAGGTAGACGAGGTCCATCACCGCGAACGCGTTCGGATCCGACGCGAGGTGGAGCGCGAGCGCCTGGGCGAAGGCCTCGGGGCCAGCGGCGTGCGCCGTCACGAGGGGCGTAGGAAGGCTCGCGAGCACGTCCTTCGCGAGCTCCGCGCGCGTCTCGGCGTCGCTCAGGCGGAGGAGCGCCTCGGTCGCGATGCGCTGGACGTGCCCGGGCTGCTTCGGGTCGGCGCGGAGCTTCGCGAGCGGCTCGATCGAGGCCTCGGTGCCCAGGCGGCCGAGCGCGAACGCGATCGCGTAGTTGCGAATGCCCTTTCCGCCGCCGGAAACTTCTGCGCTCGTCGCGGTGTCGATGAGCGCGAGCAGGAGGGGCTCTGCCTCGGGGAGGCGGAGCTCGCCGGCCCGCCATATCGCTCTCTCGAGTGGCCACGTCCGAGCTGCCCCCTCGCGCCGGAACCAACGCCGATCCGTGCCGGTTCGAGCGAGCCGCTCGAGCACCACGCGCTTGCGTGCTTCTTCGCCGCCCGAGCCCCCGGGGGCGGAAGGCGCCCGCGCGACCGAACGGACCGCCGCCGTGACGCGCTCGCGGGCCGCCGCCAGGTCCTCCTCGCGCACGTACCCCTGCTCGATCTTCGATTGGACGAGCTTGTCGTAGACCTTCTCGGCCTCGGCGAGGCCCACCGGCGCGACGGTCTTCGAGCCGTCTTTCAGGGCTGCGCCCTTCTTGCCATACCGAAAATTGACGACGAGCTTGTTCGCGCCGACCTCGCACAGGTCGACCTCGTACACCTTCTCCGACTTGCCCTCGACGAAGAGGAGCCGCGCCTGCCGAACGAGCTTCATGGGTCAGGTGACGAGGCGGCGAATCGCGCCGTGCGCACGGTAGAAGTCGCCGCGCGCGGCCTCGCGCACCTCGTCCACCACGTATTTGGCCCCTTCGTGCCGCAGGTCCTTCGGGAACTGCACGAACCAATCGCGTTTGTAGCCGCTCGACACCACGCGCACGCGGAGCTGGGCCCCGTCCTTTACGACCTCGACCACGACGCCGTCGTTGACGTCGACCGTGGTCTCCACCTCGTCGGGCTTGGCGATCGCCACCGGCTTCGGCGTCGCGATGGTCTTCGGCGCGGCCACTTGGCCCGCTTCGGCGGCCTTGATCGCGGCCTCGCTCGCGTCGAGCGCGGCGAGAGTGCCGTCGGTCGTGACGAGGTAGAGCTTGTCCTTGAAGAACTGCATGGAGAGCGCGGAGCCGCACCCGGTGCCGAGCTTCCAGAGCCGAGTGCCGTCTTCGGCGAAACAATAGACCGACGAGCAGTTGTCGGCGGCGAACACGTATTTGCCGTCTTCCGCGGCGGCGCACGAGAACACCGTGGCGTCGCACGCGTACACTTGCTCACCTTCGCCGCGCTTCGAGAATTTGTGGACTTTGTTCTGGCTCGTCGCCGCGAACACGGTCGACTCTTCTTGCCACCCGAACAGCACCGAGCCCGAGGTCTTCCGCGACCAGATCTCCGTGCCGTCCTCCCAGTCGTACATGGTCACCCCATCGGAGTGGCCGTGGTACACGCCGAGCTCGTCGCAGCGAATCATCCAGCCCCCGGAGCCCTTCGACTTCTTGCGCCACTGGGACTCGTCCTCGTGGTTCACGATCACGACGTTTCCGCCCGCGTCGCTCACGCCGAGCACACCGTCTTTGATGTCGAGCCAGAAGATGTCGACGTCGTCCGCGATCTCGTAGGCCACGCGGGGCACCTTGCTGCCGAGGTCGTAGACCTTGCCGTCGTCGCACCCGGCGTAGAGCCAGTCGTCGTCGGCCACGATGCACTTCACCCCGTCGGGGAGCTTGAGCTGGTTCAGCACGGTGCCGTCGTGCCCGAGCGAGTAGACCGCGCCCGATTGGTTGCCTACCCATACGCGCGCGTCGTCGACGAAAATACCGAATGCGCCCTCGTTCCCCGAAGAGAACTTCCACACGATGGGCGCCTGTTTGGCCGACGATTTCTGGCTCGTCGTCGCGCGGCGGGTCACCGTGCGCTTCTTGCGCTCGCCCATCACGGCGGCCGCGTATCCCTTCTTGGTCTTCTCGGCGATCTTCTTTTTGGCCTCGGCCTGGGCCTTCTCGGGAGAAGCGCACTCGGTGACCTTGGTCTGGCCGGCGTCTCCGATTCGCCCGTAGCGGATCGTGAGGGTCTTCCCGTCGACGATCACCTCGTAGAACTTGTGGGAGCCGGCGTCTTCGGAGAGCTCGAGGTAGGTGCGCTCGCTCATGGCGAGCCCAAGGCTACGCGCACGATCGCGGCGGTTGGAAGGCGCGCGCGCACGAAATCGCCTTGCCGCGCTGCATCCATGGATTCCCTCGTACGTCACGAGGGTGTGTCCATGTGCGATGACGCGCGGCGCTCGGTCGCGCGCCCGGGAGTCAGCGGGCCGTCGTGTCGCTCGCCTTCGGCCGAAAGCGCACGGCGTAGCTCGCCATGGTGGCGCCGTACTTCGGTCTCTCGAACTCGACTGCCGAGAAGACGTCGACGACACACGCACGGAAGGCCTCTCCCGGGATCGCCGTGCGGGGCTGGGTCACTTTGGCCTTCCCGCCTTCGCGGGCGACGAGCAGATCGACGCCGAAATCGCCGCCCTTGGTGGTGTCGTCGGCCTTCGCGAAGCACGCGGCCAGCGCCGGGAAGTGGGGCTCCACCGAGTGCACGAAGGGCGCCTTCGTCGCGGTGTCGTTCGGGCCACCCCCGATGTGCAGGCCATACGTGTCGACCACGACCGCGACGGCTTTCGGCGGCGGCTCGGGCGTCGCCTTCGGGGCCTCTGGGCGGGTCTCCGCCTTGGTCGTGTCCGCGCTCGGCGCCGCGGGGCTCGGAGCCGTGGTCTCCGCGCTCGTGAGCGTGACGGGCGCCGCCTTCGAGGGGGCTGCCTCGGCCTTGGTGGGCGTCGCCTCGGGAGTACGACCTCCGCACGCGCCGACGAACGAGACCGACGCGAGGACCATCGAGGTGGCGAGCGTGGAGCGCATGAAACGACGCTAGCCCGGTGGGCCTCCGTGGCCGAATTTTCGGCCCCGGGTCACTCCTCGCGCACCTCGACGAAGCCTTCGCCGATCTTGGCCGCCACGCGCGCCTCGGCGTCTCGCCAGGCCGCGGTCGCGTCGGAGAAGGCCGTGCGTGTGGTCTCGAGCGCGCTCCCCACGAGCCTGCGGATGGTGTGCGACTTGCCGTCGAGGGCGATCTCCCATGACGTGTCCCCGCTCGTGAAGCGCCGAAACGGAGGGGCGTCGCCTGGCGCCTCTCGCGTGGCCGTGGGGCTCGCCGCTCGCGCGGATGCGGGCCTCGCGGGCCGCTCGGGGAAGGCTATGTCGTCCCTCGTGCCGACGTAGCTCGGGAAGCGGGGCACTCCGTCGTTCGAGAGCTCTTGGTACCGGTAGGTGACGATGGCGCCGATGGGAGGAGGGCTCCTTCGTTCGTCGTCGGAGAGGCCCGTGCCGACGGAAAACCGAGTCCCGTCGGGCATTTCGCACTCGAGCGCGCCGAGGCGCCCTTTGTGTTTTCCCGCTCCCGGGAGATGACCGACGACGCGCGCCTCGGCGTCGTGGAAGCTCTTCACCTTGAGCAAGGTGTGCGACCTGCCTACCTCGTACATCGACCCGGGTCGCCTCATCATGAGGCCTTCGCCACCGAGCGCTTCGACGCGCCGGAGCTCCTCCCGGAGGGCCTCGAGGCTCTCGCAGCGCGCTTGCGCGTGGGCCTCGACGTGGGGCTTGCCGATGCGCGAGACGATGCCGGCGAGGGCCTCGAGGCGCGCCTCGAACGGCTCGCGGACGTGGGGCACGTCGAACGCGACGTACCGGATCTCGCGCCACGCCTCGCCGCGGTCCTGGCGCCGAACCGTGCTCACCGTGCGCTGAAAGAGCTTCCTTCCGCCCCAGAGCTCGCCGTCGAGGGGGTGGTCGGGCAGGCCTTCGACGAACCACTCGGGCGCGAAGAGCTCGTTGCCGAGGCGGGACAAAAAGCGCTTTCCGTCCCAATAGGCACGCACGCCGTCGAGCTTCTCGCTCATCCACCACGACGAGAGATCGGTCACGTTGTCCCACGAATGCGCGAGGAGCACGGGGGGCGCCGCGCCTTCGCCGCGCACGGTGTCTCCTGGCGTCCTCGCGGCCCTCGCCTCGCCGCCGCGCGCGAGCCTGTGGTCCTCGGCGGCGTCGCCGCGGAGCTTTCGGAGGTGCTTGCACGAGCGCGTGTCGATGGCGCCCCCGGCGTTGCGCCACGCAGGGCACGAGCACGAGTACACGCCGCCCGTGTTCTTCAGCACGTACGGCTCGCGCCCCGAGCCCTGCATCGTGGTGCTCTCGCCGTCGGCGAGCTCGGCGAGCGGGGGCGGTCCCGCGGAAGGCGAGGGGGTGGCGGTCGGCGCCGGCGTGGGGGCTTGCCGCCACCAAGGTTTCTCCGCGGCCATGGGCGTCAGCATCGCGCCGTTTCGCGCGCCTTGGAAGGCCTCGCGCGCGGCCTTCCGTCAGTGGGCGTCGTCGAGCGTGATCACGGGATGAAGGCGGGACGGGTTCGCGTGCAATGCTGCGTTACTCCACATGAAAATGCCGCTCGGACCATCGAGCCGCGCGAGCAACGCGGCCGTGAGCCCGCTCTCGTCGAGCCGCGCACGGAGCTTACGATTCTCGCGGACGAAGCGCCCGAGGGAGTAGGCCGCGATCGACGCGCCGAGGACACCCGCGACCTCGGCGAGCGGCTCGCTCATCAACACCCCCAGGGAGAAGGTGAGGCCTACGACGAACTGCACGGCCGTCGGGATCCGCGCGCGCTCATGGTGCACCACCCTGTCACGGCACTCCCCGCACACGGGGATCTTCACGAAGACCGTGGTCGTCGAAGACCGGACGGTGCTCGCGGTCTTCGCGACACGCAGGTAGACGGACTCGTCTCCGATCGGGCGCTCCGTGCAAAGTGCACACGTTTCGCCGGCGGGCCACGCCGCGTTCGTGCCCTTCGCGGCGGTGTGCTGCCCCCGCGCGACCACGGTGCTCTTTCGCAGGCACTTGGGGCATCGAGGGGTCTCGCCTTCGTCCACCGGTACGTCGCAGGCCGAGCACACGAGCCCCGTCGTTTCGGGCTCTCGCGGCACGTCGCTCGGGGCGCGGTACGGCACGACGCCTCGGCGCTCTCAGACCGCGGCGAGGATGCGCGACACGTCGGTGCGGAGCCGCTCGAGGCCCCGCGCGTCGATGCCCGTGGTGCCGAGGCGGAGCGAGATGCCCGTGCCCGTCACGATCGAGGCCTGGTGGGAGCGCAGGAGCTCGGCGGCGGCGCGCTCGACCTCGTTGTCGGGGATGCCGCTCGCGACGATGGGGAGACCCTGTTCGTCGGAGAGCACCGCCGTGCCGAACGGGACGCGCGTCGTGAAGAGGTTTTCGAGCGAGGTCCAGGTGTTTTCGCTACGATTTTTGCGGCGCTCGATCATGGATCCTTCTTCGGCGAAAAGTGGGCGATGGGCCAAATCTTCGGTGGCGCTCGCGCTCGCGTGCCTCTCCGCGTGTGGCGGACGTGCGGCGAAGGCCCCGGTGGTCGTCGTGCCCGCGAAGGCCCCCGTTGGCGTCGCTCCGCTCGACGTGGTCCCGTCGCGATTCGCGCCCGCCGCATCTTCCTCGACCGCAGAGACCGGGCCCTGTCCGCTCGTCGGCGGCCGCACCGAAGCACGCGACGTCGGGGACATCGACGTGTGCGCGTGCCAATGGCTCACGATCCACGGCACCATGAAGAGGTGCCGGGCGGAGCTCCACGAGTACGAAGAGCTCGGAGGCCCCCACGACACGCTCCTCACGGAGGTCACGGACACCTTACAGAACGACCTCGACGAAGACGGCGCTGCCGAGCTCGTCGTGGGCCTCCGCGAGCGTCACATCGACACACGGGGCGAAGAGCACGCGCGTGGCCGTGTCGTCGTCTTCTCCGTGCGCGAGGGACGCGTCGTTCGCCTCGCGTCGCTCGAGACCGGGCCGGTCACGGCGCTCGTGGTCGGCGTGGGCCGGAGCTTCATCGCGACGGAGGCCACCTCCGAGAAAACCACCTGCGACGCCAAATACGCGCTCGGTCCGGGGGACCTCCGAGGGGAGCGTGCCCTCGTCGAGATGGCGCGTAGGTGCCCGAAGTAGCCTCTCGGAGAGGCGGACGACGGATCGTCTCAGTGCGTGCCGTGAGCCTTCGAGACCGCGTCGCCCACGAGGATCTCGCCCATCATGCCGCCGTCGGAGTGCTCGTTGATGTGGCAGTGAACCATCCACGCGCCCGGCGCGTCGAACCTCGCCACGGCGGTCACCTTGCCCTTCATGGGGACGATCACGGTGTCCTTCTCGACGAGGCGCGGCGCGGGCACGCCGTTCACGGAGAGCACCTGGAAGAACGTCCCGTGCACGTGGAACGGGTGGTCCATCTCGGCGTGGTTCTCGAGCTCCAGCGTGCGAACCTCGCCCAGGCCGACCCTCTCCGCGGGGACGTCGGGCCACGCCTTTCCGTTCAAGGTGAACGTGAGCTCCCCGCTCGGCGTCGTGCCTTCGTCGAGCACGAAGCGCACCGGCGCGCCCGTGGGGGCCGGGAGCTTCGTGAGGGGGCGCCCACTCGGGAGGGGCTTCTCGGCCGCGATCGCCTCGCCGCGCACGCGGACGGTCGCCACGCGTTTGGCAGGGTTTTTCCCGGTGTCGTGGCCCCGTTCGTACGGCTCCGTCGTGAGCGCCAGATCGCCCTCACGGCGAGGCACGCGGACGACGACGTCGTACCGTTCGGCCGGCGCGACGAGCAGCGTGTCGGTCGTGTACGGCTCGGCGACGCGCCCCCCGTCGGTGCCGATCACCACGAACGGGGCCCCCTCGAGCTTGAGATGGAAGAAGCGCCCGTTGGCGACGTTTACGATGCGGAAGCGCTGGAGCGCCCCGGGGCGCGCGCGGATCTCCGCGTTTCGCACGCCGTTCACGAGCAAGGTGTCGGCCTCGCGCCCGAGCATCTTCGACGCGTCGTCGACGTAGGTCGGGAACTGCCCGTCCTCTCCGAGCTTCACGTCGTCGAGCACGAGCACCCGCTCGTCGTCCACGTCGGGCTCCCCTTCGCCGCGCACGCGGAGCACCCCCGCGAGCCCTCGCTCCACCTGCTCCCCCGTGCGCACGTGCGGGTGGAACCAGAAGAGCCCTGCGTCTTTCAAGCGAAACCGGTACTCGAACGATTCCCCTGGTCTTACCGGGGCTTGCACCGAAGGTGAGCCGTCCATCGCCGCCGGGAGACGCACGCCGTGCCAGTGGACCAACGTCGGCTCGGGGAGCGTGTTCGTGAACCGCGCGACGAGCTCGTCGCCCACCTTCGCGTCGATCATCGGGCCGGGCATGGTGCCGTTGTAGGTCCACACGCGGGTGGGCTTCGGTCCGCCCAGATCCTTCTCGGCCTCGCGGGCCGTGAGCGCGACCTCCACCACGTCCGGTGCGGGGTTCGTGTCGATCGCGGTCGACAGCTCGAGAGGATCCGGGGTCGTCGCGCCCGGCCCGTCGGTCACGCTCGCGCACGCGCCGAGCACGAGCGCCGCGACGGAGGCCGCCGAGCGCCTCACGGCGTCCCCGTCTTCTCGTCCGAGTACGCCGACGCGCTCTCGCCCTTCTTGCAGCGGAGGCGGTAGGTGTAGGGCGTCCCCGCGACGAGGCCCACGCCGTCGTGTTTGTTGTCGGCCGAGCCCGGCACCGAGAAGACGACCTTGTACGCCTCGGAGGCGGACTTCCTCTCGCCCTCGATCGTGTCGCAGTCCTTCTGGGCGTTCTTCCACGTGACGTGGATGCCCCCGGCCATCGCGGGGAGCCCGGTGATCGTCGGAGCTCCGAGCACGACCGGGGTGCCCGCCTCGGGGGTCGACGAGGTGGTCGTGCTGGGCGAGGGCGAGGGCGTGCCGGCGTCGTGCTCGCCATGATCGGTGTCGGAGGAGCACCCGGCGAGCGCGAGGCTCACGGCGACGAGGGTTGGGGCGAGGGCGTGCGACGTCGGGCGGAGGAGCGGCATGTCGGCTCCTAGCGCCGGCGTGACCGTGCGTGACCTCCCTTCGCGAAGAATCTTCGAACCCCTCGGGAACGTTCGCGAATTCGGCGTCGAACCGGGGCGCGTGCGACCGGCGGGGCGGCCGGGTCAGTCCGTCGTGGCGTCTCCGGCGTCACTCGGGGCTGCGTCGCCCGCACCCGCATCGACGGGGCCCGCGTCGGGCGCTTGGACCTTCGTTCCGAGAAAGACGCGCATGAACGTGAACGACTCGCCGCCCTCGGTCGTCTGGTTGTCGTTGTACTTTACACCTTCGAACGCGACCGGGAACGGGAGCTGCGAGCATGTGGGGCTCTTCGCCGTCACGGTGACCTTGGCGCCCGGGGTCACGTTGTAGAAGATGGCGCCGTTGTTCTCACCTGCCGTCACGAAGGGCTTGTCGCTCGGCAGGCCGTTCACCGTGTAGCGGAGGGTCGCGCCCGGCGGGTCGAGCGAGAGCTCGGTCCCCTCTTCGCTCTTGCAGCCCTCGCCCGCGACGACGCGCACGACCAAGATGCCCTTGGCCGTGTCGAGGCCCGGGAGGAACGCCTTGAGGAGCCCCGCGGTCTGCCGCGACAACATGAGCGACTCGCCGCGCTCGTAGGTGGCCTTCTCGACGACGTACTCCTGCTCGACGAGCTTGTAGAACTCGGGCGCCGCGAAGGTGAGCCGAACGGGCTTCCCGCGGGGGACGATGAGCGAATAGTCGCCGTTCGCGTTCGTCGTCGTGCTCGTCGTTCCTGCCGTGACCGTGGCCCCTTCGACCGGCGTGCGTTGCTGGAGCACGAGGGCGCGGCCCGTCTGGCGGACCTCGGTCGGCTCGACGAACGCGTCGGGGGTGCCTCCTGCTTCGGCGGCTGCGTCGGCGGTGGTCTCGGGCGTCGTGCTGCTCGAGCACGCGGCGCCGAAGGCTGCAGCGAGGGAGAGGGGGAAGGCCAACACGACGAGCTTCGACCGGACGCGCATCCCCGGGAGGCTACCAAAAGTCCTTTCGCTCCGCCCTTCTGCGCGTCCTTTCCGGGAAAACGAGGCCGCTTTCTGCTTCGCGATCACCCGAGCGTCCAGTCGAAGGGCGGCCCGCCGAAGCGCACGAGCGCCTCGTCGATCTGCGAGAAGGGGCGCGACCCACGGAACTTTTTGATCGAGAGCGGCGAAGGGTGTGCGCACTCGACGACGGCGTGTTTCGAGGTGTCGATGGCCTTCTTCTTCTCGCGCGCGTGAGCGCCCCAGAGGCAGAACACGACGGGCGAAGACCCGCGCGAGACGGCCGCGATCACGGCGTCGGTGAAGGCCTCCCACCCCTTGCCTTTGTGCGAGGCCGGAGAGTGCGCGCGCACGGTGAGCACCGTGTTGAGGAGGAGCATCCCGCGCTCGGCCCACGCGGTGAGATCACCGAAGCCCTCGGGCACACGCACGCCCACGTCGGTCTCGAGCTCACGAAACACGTTGCGGAGCGAAGGAGGCGGGCGCGTCGGCGCTTTCACCGAGAAGCAGAGCCCGTGGGCCTGACCTTCGTCGTGGTACGGGTCCTGGCCGAGGAGCACCACGCGCACCCGGTCCTTCGGCGTGAGCTCGAGGGCCCGAAACACGTCCCGCTCGCTCGGGTACACCGCGCCGCTTGCGCGCTCACGTGCGACGAACGCGCACAGATCGTCGAACGCGGGCCCGGACGTCACGCCGGCGAGATCGGCGGCCCAGCTCGGCGGAATCGTGGCGGATGCGCTCATGCGTCGCCCTTCGACCCCGAGACCGTGCGTCCGTCAACCCGAAGATGGATCCGCACGGCCTGCACGGGGGGCGAAAAGTTGGCGCGCGAGCCGACGAAAAGACGAATGATTTCAGGGAAAAAGCGCGTGTGTGCCAGGGCACGCCCATTGCACCTCGTCGCCCCTCGCGCGCGCGATCCGCGGCCCACTTGCCGCGCGATCAACCTCGCCCGACCCAAAGGCGCGCTGCCGAGAAGAGAGGACCCATGCACGACGACGACGCGAAGACCGAGAGCCCGAAGGCCGACCGCCCCTCCCGCGCCCGAGCCGGGACGAAACGAAATGGCGCGGGGCCTCGCCCGGTCGCGCGGCTCGACGGTCCGCCTCCCTCGGATGGCGCCGGGCTCGGCAAACACGTGGTCGACGTCGCCACGTCGCGCGCGCGGGTCGTCCAGAAAGAGACGGTCGGGGAGCTCTTGCGCGCGCACGCCCACGACGAGAGCCCGGGCCCCCTCGTCACCGAGCTCCGCACGCTCATGGAGGGCGCGTCGCCCGACGATCGCAAGGCGCTGCGGCGCCTCTTGCTCCAGACGGTCGACAAGGCCATGCCCGTCAAAGGCTCGGACACCGAGCTCGCCGCGGGCTGGCGCGAGGGAGCGTACCCGTACAAATACCTGCTCGCGCGCTCCACCTACGAGAAGCAGAAATACAGGCTCCAGGTCGAGCTCTTGAAGCTCCAAGCGTGGGTCCGCGAGACGGGGGCGCGCGTGGTCATCGTGTTCGAGGGGCGCGACGCGGCGGGCAAGGGCGGCACCATCAAGCGCTTCATGGAGCACCTGAACCCTCGTGGTGCGCGCGTCGTGGCGCTCGAGAAGCCCTCCGAGAGCGAGCGCGGCCAGTGGTACTTCCAGCGTTACGTGCAGCACCTGCCGACGCGCGGCGAGATCGTGCTCTTCGATCGCAGTTGGTACAACCGCGGCGGCGTCGAGCGTGTCATGGGCTTCTGCACGCAGTCCGAGTACGACGAGTTCATGCGCCAGGCTCCCGAGCTCGAGCGCCACCTCGTGCGGTCCGGGCTCTACTTCTTCAAGTTCTGGTTCTCGGTGAGCCGTGACGAGCAGCGGCGCCGCTTCAAAGAGCGCAAGCTCCACCCGCTCAAGCAGTGGAAGCTGAGCCCCATCGACATGGCCTCGCTCGACAAGTGGGACGACTACACCCGCGCGAAAGAGGCTATTTTTCTCCACACGGACACGTCCGACGCCCCGTGGACGGTCATCAAGAGCGACTGCAAGAAGCGCGCGCGCCTGAACGCCATGCGGTACGTGCTCCAGCGCTTGCCCTATGCGCGGAAGAACGTCGAGGCCATTGGGCCCGTCGACCCGCTCATCGTCGGTCGCCCTTCGCTCGTGCACAATCGGACCGACGACATGCTCGCGCCGGGCACGAGCGAGTAGCGTAAGTCAGCGCCGGCGCACGCGCGAGAGCAGGGCCTCGGGCCGCTTCGCTTTGCGGGTCGGGGCGTTGTGCGAGGCCTCTTCTTCGGCCTCGGCTTCGCCCTCCGTGAGGCGAAGGCCGTCGGCGAGGAGCTCGAGATCGAGCGGGCGGAGGGCGGGCAGCATCTCGGCCACCGCGCGCTCGACCAGGTCGAGGCTCGCCGGCACGTCGAGCGGGGCGAAGAGCGAGGTGACGTTCGCCCCGTCGATCGTGCCCACGGCGAGCGAGCACTCCGGGTGCCCGGTACGAATCTCGACGACCAACCGGCCCACCATCCACGACGGCGCCTGCCGCGCGAGCGTGGCGAGCACGTGGAGGAGCGTCATCACGCCGTCGAACGACGTGGCCTCGGCGGCCGCGCGAGCGACATGCGCCTCGGCGGCGGCAAGGGTCTCGTGGTGCGAAGGGGGCGAGGTCATCGATGTGCGCTCGAAGGGGCGCGCTTCGACCGTGCCCCTCGGGTCTCCGTGTAGGGGAAGTCGAGGGGCGAGAGCAACGCGAATCGCTCGAAGGGACGCCCGTCGAGGCCGAGGCGGCGCGTTGGATCGACGGCGACGCGCGTGTTCGAGCCCCGAGCCCCGAGCGCGAGGATCGTGATGGGCCTCGCGCGCGGCGGGCGCGATCGAGCGAGCACCATGTGCGATGCTGTGGTCCAGTAAGGGGGCGAGTCGCGCACGGCGAGGGGCTCGAGCCGGGGAAAAAAAGGGCGCGGTGCGAGCCCGAGGCCCGCAGTCGAGCTCCCGAGGTGAGGCACGGACGCCTCGGATCGCCAACCTCGTTGCACGGAGTGGCACGGCTCGAATGCGCCCACTTCCGCGAAATTCGATCTTTCCCGATGGCATGTCGCGTGCGTTACTAGAAGCATGCGCCGAACCGTCGCCTTCTCTCTCCTCGCTTTCGGTGTGACGACCTACGTGTTCGCGGCTTGCACGAACACCGAGCCGCAATCCGGCTTCCCCGACTCGGGCGTCGACGGTGGCAACGTGCCCAACCAGTTCGCCGAGGGCGGCTTCTCCGAGGGTGGCAACGAGCCCGGAGACGCCCAGCCTACGCTCGTGTGCGGCAACGGCGTGAAGAACGAAGCCACCGAGCTCTGCGACGACGGCAACACCAAGTCGGGCGATGGCTGCACCGACAACTGCCGCATCGAGCCCGGGTACACCTGCCCCACGCCGGGTCGCCCGTGCGTCGCGCTCGAGTGCGGGGACGGCCTGCTCGCCGGTGACGAGTTCTGTGACGACGGCAACAAGGCCGACGGTGACGGCTGCTCGGCCACCTGCAAGATCGAAGACGGCTTCAAGTGCACGACGCCGGGCCAGCCGTGCACGCGCACCACCTGCGGCGACAACGTCAAAGAGGGGGTCGAGCAGTGCGACGACGGCAACCTCGAGCCGTTCGACGGCTGCGATCCGGCCTGCAAGGTCGAGCCGAAATGCACCGGCGGCACCTGCACCTCGGTGTGCGGTGACGGCCTGAAATTTCCTGGCGAAGCGTGCGACGACGGCAACACCCGCGGGGGTGACGGCTGCTCGCCGACGTGCACCCTCGAGGCCGGGTTCGAGTGCACCCACGCCAAGGCCGCGCCGCCCGCCACCAAGGATCTCTGGGTCGCCTACCGCGACTTCAAGGCCGCCGCCTCGGCCGGTGGTCACCCCGACTTCCTCGCGGCGAACTTCACGAACCCGGCGATCAACGTCATCGCGCAGGGCCTCGTGAAGCCCTTGCTCGACGCGCAAGGCCGCCCCGAGTTCCTCTCGCGCCGCGGCACGGGCGCGCTCGACATCATCCAAGACGCGACCACGTTCTCGCAGTGGTTCCGCGACACGCCCTTCAGCAAGAAGGTGGTGTCGACGCTCCGCCTCAACAAACAACCCGACGACACCTTCGTGTTCGACGACGGCGCGTTCTTCCCGCTCGACACGGCGGCCAACGCGTGGCCCGAGCGTCAGGCCGACTTCGGCGGCAACATGCGAAACTTCCTCTTCACGAGCGAGGTCCGCATCCCCTTCACCTACAAGGGTGGAGAGACCCTCACCTTCCGCGGCGACGACGACGTCTGGGTGTTCGTGAACGGCCACCTCGCGGTCGATATCGGCGGCGTGAAAGAGGCGCAGACCGGCAGCATCACCCTCGGGCCCGCGCAGGCGACGGCCTTCGGCCTCACGGTCGGTGGGTTCTACGAGTTCGCGGTGTTCCAGGCCGAGCGCAACCCGACGGCCTCGAGCTACAGGCTCACCCTGAGCGACTTCGATCGCGTGCTCTCGACCTGCAAGAGCGTCTGCGGCGACGGCGTGAAGACGCCCGACGAGCTCTGCGACGAAGGGCGCGAGCGCAACACGGGCGGCTATGGCCGCTGCACGGCCGACTGCGGTCGTGGGCCCTTCTGCGGTGACGGCATCGTGCAGTCTCCGCAGGAGCAGTGCGACTCGACCCCTGGCTGCACGGCCGACTGCCGTCGCCAAGAGAACGCGCCGCGCTGAGCGGCGTGACGAGGGCCGTGGCCCGCTGCGGGAAGGGTCTCCCCCTGGTGGAGCGTCCTCCCGCAGCGCCACGGACAGCGATTCGGGGCCCGAAACGGCATCGGGGAAGGGGAGGATGGCATTTCGACGCCCAAACCGGCATTCGGGGAGCCGGGGATGGCGTTCGGCGGCTCCGAACGGGGGCCCGCGAGCCGGGGATGGCGTTCGGCGGCTCCGAACGGGGGCCCGCGAGCCGGGGATGGCGTTCGGCGGCTCCGAACGGGGGCCCGCGGAGCCGGGGATGGCGTTCGGCGGCTCCGAACGGGGGCCCGCGGTCGGGGATGGCGTTCGGCGGCTCCGAACGGGGGCCCGCGGGTCGGGGATGGCGTTCGGCGGCTCCGGACGGGGGCCCGCGGAGGGACGAAGGCGTTCCGCGTGACGGAATGGCGCTCTTTCCGAGGGCGAGAAGACACGAGACGTGCGACGGCGGGCACCGAGCTGCGTAACCGAGGGGTGGAGGACAAAACATGAAACGAAGCGGCTTCGTCGTGGGATTCGGCGTTCTTGCGATCGCGGGGGGAGCCGCCGTGGTGGGCTGTCTCGGGGATGAAGGCGTCGTGCCCGCTCCGGGAGACGACGCGGGGCAGGCGGCGGACACGTCGGTGGCGCCGAGCGAGGCGAGCGTCCCCGAGGCGAGCGTTCCGGTCGACGCGGGCGCCGATGCGCCGGCCAACCTCGACGCCGCGAGCCTCGACGCCGAAGCCGACGGAGACATCGACGGTGGCGCGGCCGACGCGAGCGCGGACGCGACCCCCGATGGCGCGGTCGACGCGGGCCCTCCGGTCGTCCTCGTCGACGGCACGACCTTCCCCGTGCTCGGGTTCGACTTCAACGACACGACCCTCGTCTACCGCGATAGCCGCGGCTTCCACACCTGCCCCCTCTCGGGCTGCGCAGCGCCCGTCGCGAGCTACACGACGCTCGCCCTGGCGCAGCCCGTGCGCTTCACGGTCAGCGGCACGCGCCTCTATTGGGTGAGCCTCGGGGCGCCCGCGACCACGTTCGAGATCCGCTCGCTCGAGGCGGACACGCTCACCCTTCAGCGCAAAGAGAACATGCTCTTTTGCACGAGCGTCCAGTACCTGCGCGCCGAGGCGACCGCCACGATCGCCGTGTACCGCGCGTCGTCGAGCTCCTCGGGAACGAACCCGCAGACGTTCAGCCTCAACCGCACGCCCAACGTCTCGCGCACGGGCGTCGCGGCCGAAGGGCACTGCGTGGCCACGGGCTGCCAGACCGCGACGCACACCTACGCGATCGTCGGCGGGAGCATCGTCCGCACGCCGAAGTGACGCGCCTCGCCGCCTCCCGACCACGCACGCAGCGCCTCCTTGGGCGTGCCTCATCAATGCGTGACCTTGGGTGACTCGAGCCCGATCCAGAGAGCCCTTCGAGTGAGGGTGCGCTCCATCGGGTGACGCCAACCCTCCGCAGCGACCTTCGGCCGTCGTGCCTGGAAGTGTCCGATATCACTGGAATACGTCCGCGGCATACTCCGTGCTCTCTTGCGCTCTGCTCGAGGGAGATCCGGCTTTCCCCCCCGGTCCCATCCCGCCGGATCCCTCGAGCACCTTTTGCCGCGGAGAGGTGGTTCGTGCAGGCGAATCTTCGACCGGGCGACGTCCTCTGCAAAAAGTGGAAGATCGTCCGGTTCCTACGGATGAGTGAGACGAGCCAGGCCTACCTCGCGGACCACCGCAACGGGTGCCGGGTCGTCGTGCGCGTGCTGCACCCCCACCTCTGCACGGACGAGACGCTCTCCGCTCGGTTCCGCCGCGAAGCGTACGTGGCGAACACCATCACGCACCCCGCCATCATCAAGGTCATCGACGACGACGTGCTCCCCGACGGGCGCCCCGTGCTCGTGACCGACCCGGTCGAAGGCGAGACCCTCGAGGACATCCGCAAGGCGTTCGGTGGCCGCATTCCGCTCGATCTCGCCGTCGATCTGATCACGCAGGTGCTCGACGCGCTCGAGTGCGCGCACGCGGAGGGCATCGTGCACCGCAACCTGCGACCCGAGCTCGTGCTGGTGCAACACGGGCAGGTCAAGATCGCCGACTTCGGCTTCGCGAGGGTCGTGAGCTCCGCCGAGGACCTCACCGCCATGGGGCTCGTGCTCGGGACGCCGCAGTTCCTCGCACCCGAACAGGCCCGAGGTCACCGCGAGCTCGTCGACGCGCAGTCGGACCTCTTCGCCGTGGGCGCGATCCTCTTTTTGCTGCTCTCGGGGCAGCACGTCCACCCGAGCGACTCTCCCGACGGGTTCTTGTACTCGGCGACGCTGTCGTCGGCGCGCTCGCTCCGCATGGCCGTGGGCGAGGATCTCGTGCCCGACGAGGTGGTCGACGTCGTCGACAAGGCGCTCAAGTTCAAGAAGGCCGAGCGTTGGCTCTCGGCCGATGAGCTCGCCACGGCGCTCCGAAACGTGGTGGCGGGCAAGCCGGCCGAGCCCGTCGACGACGAGCCGCCCCTCTTCGCCCCGGACGAGCCGACCGTCACGACGCTCTCGGACTACGAACGGGTGCTCCTCGAGGCCGAGCTCGATCGCCCGCCGCCTCCCGCACCGGCGAGGCCTGCCCCCGCGGACGACGTCGTCACGAGCGTCGCGCCGGAGGAGCCCGTCGTCACGGCCCGCAGCACCTTGGTGATGGCGCCGTCGGTTCCGCCGCAGCCGCTCGCCGTCTCGGTGGCCCCGCCGAGCCTCGCGCCGGGGCCGGTGTCTCGCCCGCCGGGCCTCGGATCGTACTCGCGTGTCCCGCCACGGGACGACGAGCCCGTCTTCGCGTCGTCGCGGCCTCGCGCCGTCCACGTGGAGCGGTCTCAGCCTCCGGATGCCCCGGCGGAGGTGCCGAGCGTCGCTCCTCCTCCCGCTCCTCCGCTTCCTCCGGTCGAAGAGCTCGCGCCGATCCCTCCGAAGGCACCTCCATCCGCGTGGCCCTTGGCGTCGCGGGTCGCGCTCGTCAGCGCGTTCGTGCTCATGTTCTTCTCCGTCGCGGTGTTCGCCTGGGCGCTCCGATCGCGGCCGCACGGCGCCCATGAAGGGGAAGGTGCGCACGCCGTCGTTCGCCTTCACGCGGGCGTCTCGCTCACGGAGCCCCGATGAAGCCGGGGCGTCCGACGCTCGTCCCCGAGCGCATCACCTTGCCTCGCGGGCCCATGCCCGACCGCGCCACCATGACCGTCGAAGAGGTCGTGTCCACGGGCCACGACATGGCGACCGCCGTCGGGATCGCGCACGCTTACCGCAAGGAGCTCGCGACGATGGACGCCGACGTGGCGTGGGCGAGGCACATCGAGCTCGCGGTGAGCGTGGTCGGTGACGACCCGCTCTACAGGGACGTGGCGGCGGTGGCAGCCTGCATGATCGAGCTCCTCACGGGGGAGCCCCTCACGCGCGATGCCGTCCCCAGCGTGGCCGAGTCCGTGCGCGCCGCGCGGCCCGATTGCCCCGCCGTTCTGGCCGAAGCCTTCGCGCGAGCGCTCGCGCCTACCGCCTCTTCGCGCTTCGCTTCGGCCGACGAGCTCGCCCGCGTGCTCTCGGTCATCTTGGACCCCGTCGAGCCCCAGCCGACGGCGTCGCGGCTCCCGCCGATGACCCCCGAGCTCCTCCGTCGGCTCACCCGCGCCTCGAGCATCCGCCGAAAGGCATCGAAGAGCGAGCCGGCAGCGCCCAGCCCCACCTCCTATGCCATCGACCTCAAGAAACGCTGACCCCGAAGCGCCCAAGGCCCCGCGAGGGAACGGCGTGCTCGCCGTCGGGGCCGAGGTCCATTCCGGGTACCGCGTCGTGCGCGTCGTGCGGGCCGACCGGCGTGGCCACTGCTACGAGGTCGAGGACGCCGAGGGCAAGCGCGCGCTCGGCTACGTCCTGTGGCTGCGCCTCCGTGAGCGCGCCCTCGAGCGGTGGATCCACGAGACCACGCACGTGAACCGCGTGCTCACGCCCGGGATCCCCAAGACCCTCGCGACCGGAACGGGCGACTCGGAGCGCGCCGTGGTCGTCACCGAGCTCGTCACGGGAGAGTCGCTCGAGGAGCTTCGAAGGCACTGGGGTGGTCGCCTCCCGGGGCCGGTCGCCATGGAATTCGTTTGTGAAATCCTAGATTTGCTCGAGACGGCTCACGGCAAGGGCGTCGTGCACGGCGCGCTCCGGTCGGAGAGCGTGCTCGTCGATCCGGAGCGCAAGGGGCAGCGCCTCGCCATCCCCGACATCGCGTTCGCGCGGCTCGTCTCGGAGAGCTACCGCAAGGTGCCGGGCGCGAGCAGCGCGGGCGTGCTCTTGACGCTCGCCCCCGAGCAGCGGAAAGGCGAGCTCCTCGCCGACGCGCGGACCGACGTGTACGGCGTCGCCGCCCTCGCGATGGGGCTCCTCGGGGCCGATCTCGCCGCGCTCGTCGAGACCGAAGGAGCCGATGCCCGGGACACGCGCCGTCGGTTCGTCGAGGCGGCCGTGGCGAAGGACGGGCTCCCGAACGCCCTCGTGGCCGTGTTCGAGAAGGCGCTCTCGGTCTCACGGCAAGAACGCTACGCCGCGGCGTGGGTCTTCGCGCGTGAGCTGCGGATCGGCCTTGGGCTCATCCCTGCCGAGGAGCCGGACCCCTCACCCGCCGATGGCGATGGGCGATCCATCGTCACGCTCGATCAGCTCGTGCGCGTGATGATCGACGAGGCGCGCCTCAGCATGGGGTCGGACACACCCGGCGACCCGCTCGGGCGCACCGCCGAGGCCGAGGCAGCGAGCTATCCGGGTGCGCTGGCCGACGCGCGGTCGGCGCCGGTGCTCGTGACCGAGGTGAAGGCCGACCGCTCCGAGCGTCCGCGCGGCATCGCGGAGATCGACGGGGTCCACGACGAAGAGACGTCTCAAGTGCACTACCTGGTCGACGACACCGGCGTGGTGCTGTCGTCGACGGGAGCCGAGATCGTGCGTCGAGCTACCTCGGTCACCGAGACCGCGGTCACGCGTCCCAACGCGCTGAGCCCTTCGGGCCGTGCGGCCACGAGCCGTCCGCCGTCGCTCCTCCCGGACGCACCTCAGGTCCCGCCGTCCCTCCTCCCGGAGGCTCCCGCCGTTCCGCCGTCTCTCCTCCCCGAGGCTCCGCGTGGCGCCGAGGCGTCGAACGATCTCAGGTGGCTGAAGGGCACGCTCGTCATGACGCGCGATCCGGCGGCCGACGCGCAACCTCCGCCCTCGCAAGCCGGACCGCAGCGCCACGACGGGCAGGGTGACGCCGGAAGGTACGCGATCGATCGGCCGATCGCCTCGGGCGGGATGGCGACCGTGTACCTCGGCAAGATGTTCGGCGGGGCGGGCTTCTCGCGCACCGTGGCCATCAAGAAGCTGCACGCCGGCCTCGCGAGCGACCCCAAGTTCTCGCGCATGATGCTCGACGAGGCCCGCATGGCGTCGCGCATCACGCACCCGAACGTCGTGCCGATCCTGGACGTGGTGACCTCGGGCGAAGGCGTCATGCTCGTGTTCGAGTACGTCTTCGGCGTGAGCGTGGGGCAGCTCGCGCGCACGTCGGCCGGGCGTCGTGCGCTCCCTCTGCCCATCGCCGCGGCCATCGTGGTGGGCGCCCTCCGCGGGCTCGAGGCCGCGCACAGCGCCGCCGACGAGGTCGGTCAGCGCCTCGGGCTCGTGCACCGTGACATCTCGCCGCAGAACCTGATGGTCGGCAGCGACGGCGCCGTTCGTGTCATCGACTTCGGCATCGCGCGGGCCCTCGGTCGTGCCGAGGTCACCACGGGGAACGAGCTCCGCGGCAAGGCCTCGTACATGGCGCCGGAGCGCTTTCGAGGCCAAAAATCCGACCATCGCATCGATCTGTGGGCGATGGGCGTCGTCTTCTGGGAGCTCGTCTGCGGCGCCAAGCTGTTCGACTCGGAGGACCCGATCGAGACCGCCCTCATGGTGTGCACGGGGGCGATTCGGCAGACCGGGGTGGACGCGCTCGATCGGGTGCTCGAGCGCGCGCTCAACCGCGACGTCGACGCGCGGTTCCCCTCGGCGGCGGAGATGGCGAAGGCGATCGAGTCGGCGCTCCTCGTGGCCGATACGCGCGTCGTGGCCGAGTACGTCCGGGAGCAGTGCCCGGCCCACCTCGAGGCGCAGCGCGAGGCGCTCCGGGCCCTCGACGCGCGCTTCGTCGGCCTCGAGCCCGAGTCGCGCAAGCCATTGGGAGGGGGTGGTGTGGCGATCTCCACGCCGGCGCCCGTGCCCGTCCCGGCCCCGCTCGAGCTCATCGCCCGCGCGGCCAAGGAGGCGAACGAGGCTCGCGAGAACGAGGTGGAATTGCCGAATCGGCAAGTGACAGATCTCCCCGAGCTGTCTCCAGCCTCTTCGAGGGGCTGGTGGATTCACGGCTCTGGGCCCACGAGCGGGGGAGCCGCTCGTGCGCAGGGGCCGGCGGTGGCACCTTTGGTGTCCACGCGTTCGGCGTGGGTCGCGCTCGCGATCTCGGTGGTCTTGTTCGTGATGTCGGCGGCGACCTGCATTTTGCGCCCTTGAGCGCGATGAGCACGCATACGATGGGGAGACGCCGATGAGCGACCAAGGCCCCGCTTCGCGCTCCGAGACCGAGGGTACCCAAGGGCGATCGATCGTCCATGGTGCGCTCGCCGTGCAAGTGGAGCGCGACGGGAGCGAGGCCGTCGGTCACACGGTGCCCTTCGACGGCGAGCGCGTGCGCATCGGCGCGCACCCGAGCAACGACGTGGTGCTGCGCGACCGGCACGTGTCGCGGTTCCACGTGCAGTTCCTCCGCGAGGCGAACGGCTGGCGCGTCGTCGACTACGGGTCGATGAACGGCACGTACGTGAACGGCGTGCAGGTGACCGATGCGCGCCTCCCGGGCCCCGAGGCGGTGATCGACGTGGGCCAGTCTCGCCTCAGGGTGCGCGAGGTCGCGTCGACGCGCGAGGTCTCGACGCTGGACCAGCTCTCCTTCGGCGAGCTCTACGGCCGCTCGCTCGCGATGCGAAAGCTCTTCGCGATCCTCGAGCGGGTGGCCGCGCACGACACCACCGTGCTCATCGAAGGCGAGAGCGGCACGGGCAAGGAGCTCGTCGCCGGGGAGATCGTGCGGCGCTCGTCGCGGGCCGAGAAGCCGTTCGTCGTGGTCGACTGCGGCGCCATCTCGCCGAGCCTCGTCGAGGCGGAGCTCTTCGGGCACGCGCGCGGGGCGTTCACCGGGGCCGACCGCGAGCGCGCGGGGGCCTTCGAGTCGGCGCATGGTGGCACCGTGTTCCTCGACGAGATCGGCGAGCTCCCCCTCGAGCTCCAACCGAAGCTCCTCCGCGCGCTCGAGGCGCGCGAGATCCGCCGCGTCGGCGAGGTGCACCCGCGCAAGGTCGACGTGCGCGTCGTCGCCGCCACGAACCGTAGCCTCGAAAAAGAGGTAAATTTGCGCCGTTTTCGAGAGGATCTCTACTACCGCCTCTCGGTCATCTCGGTGCGCGTGCCGCCGCTCCGGGAACGTGTCGACGACATCGAGCTCTTGGTTCGCATGTTCCTCGACCTGTTCGGCGCGACCGAGGCCGACGATCTCTTCACCCCCGACGTGCTCGCGGGGCTGCGGGCTCATAGTTGGCCCGGCAACGTCCGCGAGCTCAAGAACGTGGTCGAGCGCGTGGTCGTGTTCCGTGACGGCTCGCCCGCGAAGGGGCTCGGCTCGCGGCGCGGCGAGGCCCTCGACAAACCCGAGTTCCTCCCGTACCGCGAGGCCAAGGCGCGCGCGATCGACGCCTTCGAAAAGGCCTATTTGGGCGAGCTGCTCGAGTGGGCGAATGGCAACTTGAGCCGCGCGGCCCGCCGCGCCCAGATGGATCGCATGAACCTCCATCGGCTCGCCCAGCGCTTCGGGCTGCGCGAGGGGCGCGGCCTCCGCGATTGACGCTTCAGGGGGCCGCGGGTGTGCTCGCGGCTCTCGAGCGGGCTTCGGCGGGAGACACGACGAGCCTGCCGATCGACCACACGAACGTGACGATCGCCACGGCCAAGATCGCGTACGCCGCGCGGACGGTCGACCTCCGCGCCATGAAGGGCACCTCGGCCTCCACGGCAGAGAGGCGCGGCCGTGACGCCGTGCGTGCGGCCTTGGATCCGAACGGTGCGAGGGCCTTCGCGAGGTCGTCGACCGAAGAATATCGGCGATTTGGGCTCTTCTCGAGGCATCGCTCGACGACCGCGACGAGCCCCTCCGGCGCCTCGGGGCAGAGCGCGCGGAGCGAGCGCGGCTTCTCGAAGAGGATGCGCGAGCCGGCCTCGAGCACCGACTCCCCCGAGAACGGCACACGTCCCGAGAGGAGCTCGAAGAGGCACACCCCGATCGACCAGATGTCCGAGCGCGCGTCGACGTCGGACGAGGCGCGCACCTGCTCGGGCGACATGTACTCGGGCGAGCCGAACACCTCGGACGTGTGGGTGATGCGCTCCCCGCTAGCCACCTTCGCGATCCCGAAGTCGATGAGCTTGAGGCACGGTCGACCGCGATCGTGATCGGCGACAAGGAACATGTTGGAGGGCTTGAGGTCGCGGTGCACGACGCCCGCGGCGTGAGCACGCGAGAGGCCTGCGCACGCCTCGAGCAAGAAATCGACGGCGATTTGGTGAGGCAATGGGCCGTGGCGCTCGCGGTACCGAGCGAGGTCCTCGCCCTCGAGGTATTCCATCACGAGGTAGGGAAACCCTTGCTCGTGTCGGTGCGCGGCGAGCACCTTGACCACGTGGGGCGTGGCCATCGCGGCCATCGCGTGCCCTTCGCGCTCGAACCTCTCGAGCGTCCGAGGCGGGGTGTGGGCCGAGGGGACGAGCACCTTGAGGGCCACGTACCGATCGGCCGCGGGCTCGTACGCGAGCACCACGAGGGAGGCGCCGCCACGTCCGAGCGGACGTTCGATCACGTAGCGACCACCGAACAGCGTCCCCGGCGAGAGCAGCGCCTCGAAGCGCCCGTCGATCCTTGCTTCGGTCGGCGTGGGCACCGACACGGGGCCCCGGATCGGCACCGTGCCGCCGCTCGACGGGGAGGGCAGGCGTGCCGTGACATCGCGCGCGGCGCCGCCGTCCCAGGGCTCGTGGCCGGGTACGGGGAGCGTCATGCGCGGGAGACGGGACGCCGGCATCGTGGGACTGGCCTCCCTTAGCGTAGCTCACCGGTGCGGTCGATCGCGCCCATAGGCAAAAATAAGGGTGATCGGAAGGATCGGTGGTCGCCATCGATCCACGTTCGCGCGGCAAGGATGGGCTCGGTGCGGCGACGACGTGCCGCCGTGGCACGTCGTCGCGCTCACTCGGAGGGCGCGCGCGCGCTCGCCGTCGGCAACCCGGCCCACTCGGGCAAGCCCGCGACGAGCTTCGCGAGCTCGGCGGTGATCTCGGGACCGGCGACCCCCACCGAGTGCCCACGTGGGCCGTAGTCGGCCGTGCGCGCGTGGGGCCCGAGGCGGCGAGGGAGGCTCGCGCCGCACCCCCACGTGGAGCAGGTGGCTCGCGCGCGGATCGGGCCCGCGAGCAGGCGACCAAGGGCGACGCTCTGTTGGCGGTAGCCACCTTCGTGCACGAACAGCGCGCCGACGGGGAGCTTCGACGCGTGGGCGACGACCACGGCCATTTCGGCGCCCTGCGAGAACCCGACGAGCAGAGGAGGCGCGTCGGACATCCACGCGCCGTAGCGCTCTCGTGCGCGCGCGAGGGTCGTCTCGGCGCGCTTCGCCGCTTCTTCGGCCGAGCCCCACGACGACGGGAGCCCCGGGCGCTCCGTGGCCGTGCGCGGACACACGACGAACGCGTACCCGCCGGTGGGGCCCATCCAGTCTCCGCATCCCCACTCGGCGAGGGAGCCTGCGCCATGGAGCGACACGATGACCGGGCGCTTCTCGCGCGCTCCGATGGGCACGGTCACGATGCCCACGTCTCCTTCGAGGCGCACGAGCCACTCCCCTTCGATGGGCGGAAGCGGAGGGCTCGACGTCGCCGGGAGCTCGTGACCCCGAGCCTGCGCGACCGAAGCGTCGGTGCGCTCGGGCGGTGGTGGTGCGGGAGAGCACCCTGCGACGCACAGAGCTAGGCCGAAGCGCGCGGCCCACGAGACGAGACGAGGTCCGAGGCGAGAGGGGTTCTGCATACCCGCCCATCGCCCCGAGGGACGCGACGTGACCGGATCTTCGAATGCGAAAAAGAGGAGATATATTCATCGGTTGCGAGAATCGTCGTCGAGGCGGTCACGTCGGCCGCGTTCGAGCGATAGGCTGGTCATGGCGATGTCCTCGGCGTTCTCGGGAAGGCTCGTGGCAGAAGAAGCGCACAGGCGCGCGGTGGCGTCGGGGCTCGCTCGGCCCGAGGTGCGCGAGGGGCTCGTGTCGTTCGTGCGGCGGGTGGTCGCGCGCGACGACGTGTCCGACGTGGTGCAGACGGTGCTCTGCGAAGCGCTCGCCTCGCCGCGGAGCCCGACCGAGCCCGAGGAGCTCGCGCGTTGGGTGAGGGCGATCGCCAAACACAAGGTGGTCGACTACCGGCGTCGTTCGGGCAGGCTCGTGCTCGACCCCGACGTGGCGGACGCTCCCGTGCACGCCGACGTGCCACCGGTCGACGAACGGCGCGCGCTCGGCGAGGTGCTCGCGGAGGCCACGACGTCGCGGGACCGCGAGACGCTCGACTGGATGGTGCGCGAGCATCAAGGCGAGGCCTTCTGCGCGATCGCGGAGGAGGCGGGGCTCACCTCTCCGGCCGTGCGAAAGCGTGTGTCGCGGCTTCGTCAGGCGCTCCGATCGCGCCTCGCGTGGGCCGCTGCGCTCGTCGCGCTCGTCGCGGTCGTGCTCGCCGCAGTGAGGTCCCTCTCGTCCGACGAGGCGCGCCCCGACATCGCACGCGACGCCCCCTCCGAGGTGTCCTCTCTGCACGGCGCGGCCCTCTCGGGGGACTACCGCGTCACCTCCGTCGAGCTGCCTCCGGCGCTGTCCGAGAAGGTGGCGAGCACGCTGCGCGCGTGGACGACCGGTGCCACCGTGCGCATCGCGCGGGATCGTGTGACGTTGTCGTCGCATGGTCGTTCGGTCGACCTCGCGGTGTCGCGCGTGGTCTCGTCGAACGGCCGTACCCGCTGCGCGCTCCGGCTCCCTTCGGGCCTGACCGTGGACGTGACCTTGGTCGAGCGCGCAGGTCGGCTCGACGTGACGGCCCAGTCGGGCAACCTCTTGGGGCGCGCCGTCCTCCTCCGCTGACGACGGGCCGGCTCGTTCGGCGTAGCGCGGGCGGGGAGAAAACCTGCCGTCACGCGACGCGTCGAACCGCCTTGACGCGGGGAGAAATGGGGCTACAACGCGGCGCACATGTAGGCGATGGGCCTACAACTGGCCAGGAGCCACACATGCCTTCGTTCGTATCGCGTCTCGCCGTCGTCGCCGTTCCGCTGCTCTTCACCGTAGGGTGTGCCGCCGAGACGGGCAGCGAAGCCCCGACCGAGGACGAGGCGGGCGAGAGCCAAGAGGCCCTCTCGACGTGCGGCTCGGCCAAGTACGGCGAGGCGCTCGTGCACTACAAAGCCGCGGTGAAGGCCGCGCAGTCGCGCCTCCGCGAGGGTGTCTGCCAGAGCGAAGATGGCTTTCTGGAGAGCATCGCCGACCACGCGTCACGCGCGGTGATGACGTGCGGCGCGTTCCGCTCGGTGATCCGCACGAGCCCGTGGGCCGCGCCCGTGCGCACCACGCTCGCGCGCACGCTCACGCTGCGGAGCCTCACGGGCGAGCTCTCGGTGATTCGGGACTCGGACTACCAAAATTGGACGGGGGTCGAGGCCTTCTTCGCGAAGGGGCTGACGTTCTCGGCGCGCCCCGTCGGCGCGTACGGGTCGCCCGTGATCGTCGAGCTCGAGGCGAACGGCCGCGCGGTGTGGCGTGAGCAGGTGTACGACGCGAAGACCGGAGAGATCTCGATGCGCGCCGTGCCCGCGCGTTACACGGTCGCCTCCTCGTCGGGCCGCGCCTCGGGCCCGCGCCTCGTCACGATCGTCCACGCCGGAATCACCGAGAAATTCGCGCTCGGCGTGCGCAACCCGGCTTCGTACAAAGACGCGCCCGACTTCGTCCTGACGCCCCTCGGGAACGGCGCCGTGCTCGGCGAGGGCGCGAAGGCCCCCGAGCTCTTCGCGATCGTGTCCGAGTGCGACGCGTGAAGCCGAAAGCGCGAACGACGCCGCAGCCGAGCGACGTCGTCCGCGTGACGGGTCAGTGCCCGAACCAGTGGATTCGGACGAGCGGGCTCGGAACCGTCTGGGTCGTGGTCGACGCGCACGCCTTCAAGGCGAGCGGCAGCGTGGGGGTCGACGTTCCGTAGAGCTTGGCGAGCCCGGTGGCGTCGAGGCTCTCCCCGCGACGGACGAACACCGACTTGTCCGCGTCGGTGCAATCCGCGACGTCCGCTGACGGGCGGATGAAGGTGAGGGCGAGGAGCGTGGTGCCGTTGGCGGTGTCCGGAAGCTCGATGCGTGACACCGTGCCAGTCGCGACCCCGAAGGGCGGAAACACACCGTAGAACGGGAGGAGGCCCGTGGCGGGAGGGAAGGGCGCAAGCGTCATGTCGGACGTATGGTTCGTGGACGCCGCGACGGCCGTCGTTCCGCACACGCGCGTCGAAGACGCTTCGTTCGACCGGTTCATGGCCGTGACGGTCATGCAGACCTCGTAGCCAGAAGGGAGGGGCGCGATCCGAACCTGTGTCTGCGAGGCGTCGACGTACACGTCGTCCGGATCGGAGTCCGCGGTCACGGAGGCATGGATCCGGTAGGACTCGGCGTTCGGCACGGCGTTCCACGCTACGGTCATGGCGTGCTCCTCCGTGCCGACGATGCGCACGTTCGTGGGCGCCGTGACGGGGAAGGGCAAGAGCTGCGCGCGCACGATCGCGCTCTGCGCCACGGCGGGTGCGTACTCCTTGAAGGCTTCGGCGTAGAACTCCCACGTTTCGTTCGTGGCGAAGCGGTGGTCGTCGATACGAAGGAGCGTCCCGGTCGACGTGTCGCGTCGGGTCGCGCGCCGCTCGGTGTGGACGACTTGCCACGTCGGAGTGCCGACTTTGCGGCCGTAGATGCGAAATCCTCCTTCGTTCGTGCTCTTGTCCTCGATGACGAAGCGGAGCCCGACCTGGCTCAACGTGGTCACGGAGAGGCCCGGCGCGGCCACGGGCCCGAGGTCGAGCGGTACGGTGGCGCAGCGCGATACCGAGCGCGCCTCGTGAGTGAGGTTCGTCGCGAGGACGCTCCAGCAGTACGTCCTCCCCGGCTCGACCTTCGTGTCCGACAAGGTCATCACGCGCCCGGCCGAACAGCCGACGTCCGCGACCCGCTTCTGGACCCCGGTGTCGGAGGCGGTCTCGAGCAACGAGTGGGCGTCCGCGTTGCTCCCGCAGGTGAACTTGACGGAGACACGGTCGAACGCGGTCGCGACGATGCTCACGCCGGTGGGCGTGCCGACCGGGCCGGAGTGACCGGGGTCCGTGTCTCCCGGATCGACCGCGACGGCCTCACTCGAGGATCCGAGCGGGGGCTCGTCGGTCGGGGACGCGCACGCCGCCGAGGCGAGCGCCGCGAGAGAGAGAAGGAAGAGAGTCGACGTCTTCATAGGTGCCTTCGTGGAGCCATGGCGCGTGGCCGACATGGCCGGGCGCCGACAGCTCGCCCCATGAGCACCGGCCATGCCACCCTTACGCCGCCGAAGGCTCACGATTTCATGAGTGAATTCAAGGGCTAACGTCGCTGGTAGGGCCGGGCGCGTCGGGCGTGCCCGTGGGCGCGCCCGTATCGTCCATGGGCTCCACGTCGCCGCCGAGCCGAGCCCTCGGGTCGTGACCTGCGACGATGCGCGCAGCCGCGACGGCGACGAAAGGCCGAAGCCACAGGTACACGAACGGGACGTGCGTGAGCGCCCGCACCGCGACGAGGCCGAGGAACGCGCCGAACGAGCGCTCGCCGTGCGTCGCCGGGGAGCCCAGAGGCCGCATGAGCCACGCGAGCAGCCGTGGATAGGCGAAGAGCCTCGGGTGTTTCGCCATTCCCTCCTCGAACGGGCGAAGGAAGAAGGGCAGCGGGCCGAGCGGCTCGTCTCTCCACGCGTGCCCCGACTTGGCTGCAGAATACACGACGCTCCAATAGAGGCCCCAAAGGGCGACGACCACGGGGGCGACGAAGCGCGTCGTGCCTGTGGCCTCGACGACGACGTAGAGCGGGAACGCCGAGGCGAAGACGAGCGCTCCGCGGACCCGATCTCTCAGCTTTCGGAGGGCCCACTTCGGGTCGAACGAGACCTTCGGGATCTTGGGCTCGTCCTCGGGGGCGACCTTGACGAGCAGGGCCAAACGTCGCGCGATCTCGTCGTCGTACTGGCGGGTCAGTGCGATCAGGAGCCACTCCGCGACCACCATGAACGCATAGACGCGCGAGACGAGGCCGAGCCACGGGAGCTTCTCCCTCGCGCGCGCGAGCAGCCGCTCGACCTTCGTTCGTCTCGTGGGGGAGGAGCCGCGTTCGCCCTCTCCTGCCCGTTCGTGGACGGGGATCGTCACGGCCTCGGGGGCGCCCGCGTCGCCTTCGCGCGAGATCGTGACGTGCGCGCCGTCGGGCAGCTTGACGTGGAGCGGCCCGACGTCGACCTCGGTGACCTCGGTGGTGTGGGGGACGACCTTCGGAGGGGCCGGCGGCGTTCGATCGAACCGGAGAGAGAGCGCGTAGAGGACCGTCACCGCCGCGAGCACGAGCGCGCGGACGCCGTGGGCCCGGGCGACGAAGCGACGCGTGGTCTCTTGTCGCCAAACAGCACGAAACATTTGAGGAAATAGGGCGATCGTCGAGAGCGGCCCAGCCAGACGTTCCGGGCCCGCGTCGAGAGGTCGGGGGCCGAAGAGGACACGCGCGTCGCGCACGACTCGGAGGAAAGCGCGTGTGCCGTGGATGCGGACCCAGAGCCGCGCGCGCCGAGCTGCCTCACCCACGCGCGGGACACTAAGGCCTGCCCCACGGTCGCGCAACGCGCCCGCACGCCTCCGCGTCCCGTCTTGCCGCGCGGCCAGGTCCGTCGTCGACCGAGCGCGCCGAGGGCTCTACGCCGAATGGCGCCGTGCGCGTCAGGGGCGACCGCTGCGAGCCCCTGGATCGAGGCGCGCGAGGACCCCCTCCGAGGCCTTCAAGGCCGTGTCCATCGTGGTGGCGCCGTGAGCGACCTGCCACGCGAGGAGCTCGAGGCACGAGCCCGCTTTCACTCCGATGTGTTCGGGATCGACGGACGTCTGCAGACCTATCGCGGTGCGCACCATCGCCTCCACGAACGTCGCGCCGCGACCTCGAGAGACGACGACGAGCGTGGGGAGGTGCCGACGGAGCGTGGCGAGGTGCTCGGGCGTCACGTCGGGCGATGCGTCGATCGAGACCTGGGGGGCGTCGCACTCTGCCTTGGCGCTCGCGAGCATGTCGCAGCTCGCCTCGCATTTCGGTTCGACCTCGCAGCCTCCTTCGAGCTTGCCTCCTTCGCACGCGAGGGGCTCGAACGCGCCGTCGCACGTGCCGTCGCAGAGCGCCGCGACGTCGCGTGTGCCGCGGCAGAGGCCTCCGCACGTCCCCTCGCAGGTGCCCTCGCACGACGCGCCCGGTGCGAGCGCGGAGCATGTGCCCTTGCAGATCCCTTGGCACGTACCGTTCAGCGCGCGGCCCCCACCCGCCGTGGCCTCGCAGGTGCCTTGGCAGGACCCATGGCAAGGTGCACCTTTCTCGGACGTGCACGATCCACGGCATGCCCCCGCGCAGGTGCCTTGGCACGCGAGGTCCGCTCCGCCTCCTGCGCTGCAGGTGCCGCGGCACGCGATCCGGAGCTTGCCCCCCGTGCACCGCGGAGGGCGGGCCTTGATGTCGCACGGGCCTTGCGCGCACAGGCCTCGGCACGTGGCCTTGTCGGCGATCGAGATCCGGCAGATCGGGGGGGTGAACGTGATGGCCACGGGCCCCTTCGCTCGAACTTGGGCGTCGATCGCGCGTGCGGCGAGGTCGCAGAAGGCCCTCGTGCTGTCGTCCCCCTGGTTCTCTCGGGCCCGAGCGAGCTCGGCGCTCGAGGCACCAAGATCCACCGCGATGGCCTGGCACGCCTCGATGACCGCGTCGCGCGTTCTCACCGAGAGGCCCGTGAGCGCGTTGGTGGCGTCGAGCGCCGCGGCGTATTGCCCCGCCCCGCGCCCATCGACGTAGACCCGTGTGACATCGATGCAGCAGAGCGGGTCCAGGTCCAGGAGGTTGCACCCCGGAGCGCCGACGGCGAGCACGGCGCCCGCGACGATCGCTCCCGAGGCCGCGGCCCGACGGACGCCGTATCGTTCGGACATGGAAGACCCCCGAAGGTTCGTGCAGAAGAGTGTGTCGTAAGAAACTGAGTGTATTTTACAGCGAGGCCCGATGGGGGGAAGAAGCGAATCCGGGCCTTTGGCGCGTGCCTCAGGGGCGTAGACCGGTGAGGACCTCGCTCGAGGCTCTCACCGAGGCTTGCATCGTCGTGAGGCTGTCGGCGGTCTGACTGCCGAGCTGGTTGAGACAGGCTATGCCCTCCGTGTCGAGCGCCTCCGAGCTGACGGACGCCGCCAGGGTGCGCGTGACGTTGGCGATGACCGTGACGAGCGCCTCGCCGCGACCCTGGGCGTTCAGAGCGAGGCGGGGGAGGTTCTCGCGGAGGGACCTGACGTGCTTCGGCTCCACGCCCTTCCCGACTTCGAGGCTGACCTCGGGGAGCGAGCACTCGAGCGCCGCGGCGGCCCTCGCGTCGCAGTTGGCGTCGCACTTCGGGTCCGCCGCGCAGCCACCTTCGAGCTTGCCACCTTCGCAGGCGAGGAGCTCGGACGCGCCGTCGCACGCGCCGTCGCAGCGGACGGCCACGGTTCCCGTGCCCTTGCACGCGCCCCGGCACGTGCCCTCGCAGCTGCCCTTGCACGTGGCGCCGGGCGCGACGGACGAGCATGTCCCTTTGCAGGTGCCCTTGCATACGCCGTTTGCTTCTCGGCCCCCGCTCGCCGTGGCCTCACATACACCGTCGCACGCGCCGTTGCAGGCCACGCCTTCGGTCGTGGTGCAGGAGCCTTGGCAGCTGCCCTCGCAGGTGCCTTCGCACCCGACCTCGGCGCCTCCCCGGGCGCTGCACGTCCCGCGGCACGCGATCTGGAGCTTGCCTCCCGTGCATCGTGGTGGGCTCGTGCTCGTCTCGCATCGGCCGTCCGTGGTGCACAAAGCTTGGCAGTTCGCCCTCGCGGCGACCGAGGCGCGGCACCGTGGAGGTGCGATGGTGACGCGGAAGGACCCCTTGGCCTTGATTTGCCCCGTGATCGCGCGGCTGGCGAGGTTGCACCACCCCTCCGCGGCGTCGCGCCCCGACATCCACCGAGTGTCGTCCGGCGGTGCAGAATCGAGGTCCGTCGCGATGTTGCGGCACGCCGTGACCACCTCGTCGAACGAGCGCTGCGCGACGGCGGTGAGCTCTCGGGCGGTGGTCTTGGCGACCGCGTACTGTCCGAAGGCGCGAGGGTCCTCGTAGGTGACCTCGTCGGCGTTGGTGCAGCAGAGGATGGCCGGCCCCCCGAAGGTGCAGGCCGGAACGAGCCCCGAGAGCCCGAGGAGCGAAGCCAGCGCGAGGCACGCGCGCAGGCCGGCGGGTCTCGTGGATTGGACGTGTGACGTGGTCATGGAATCCCCCGCGGAGCATCGCGCGTGTCGTTCTCCATGAGACGATACCTCAGTGTGTAAGTCAAGCGCATCAGCGTGTCGCGTGCTGGTCCGGCCCGCCCCACGGCGACACGTGCCTTCGACGACGACGGAAGAGGCCCGAGGCCCGCGCGCCGCACCTCGGAGCGCGAAGGCGTCACGCAGGCTCGACCCTCTCGATCGACGGCCCTTTCAGAGCTGCTTGCAGGCCTTGATCGGCGCGAGGAGCGCGTCGAAACAGGCCTTTTGATCCGTGCAGGGCTTGGTGAGGCAGGCCGCGGCGCCCGCGCCGATACCCTTGTAGGCGAACGCCGCGGGGGAGCAGAGCTCGTCGTCGGGGAACGCGGCGCCACACTCGGTGACCTTGGCGAGGCACGCCGTCGTGTAGTCGCGCGCGGCTTGCCCGCCCACGGCCTCTCCGGCTTGGGCGATGCAACGATCGTCCCCCACGCAGGAGGGAAACCCGTAACAGGTCGCGTAGGCCGTGACGGCGGCAGGCTCCATGAGCCGGCCGTAGAGGCATTTGGTGCTCTCGTCACACGTCCCAGGGATTCCCCCTCCGCCGTCGAAGCATTGGGCGCGGCTCGCTCGCGCGTCGCAGATCGCTTTCTCCGTGGCCGAGAGGCCAGCGTCGTTCGTGCCGGTGTCGGGGTTCGAGCTCGCGTCGTTCGTGCCGGTGTCGGGGTTCGAGCTCGCGTCGTTCGAGCTCGCGTCGTTCGAGCTCGCGTCGGTTCCGCCGTCGGAGGGCGCCGGGTCCGGGTCGGAGCTGCACGCGGCGAGCGCGGCGGCTGCGGCGATTGCCGAAATGGGAAGTGCGACGAGGAAAGACAAACGGAAGCGGTTAGGCATGGCGCGCTCCAAGGCAATCGCCGTGCCTCGACCGCCAGAGCCTTGATCGCGGCGAGCTCGGCCCGCCCCGTGAACCGGCCTTCTCGCCCCTCGCGACATCCCCGGTCGTCTCGCGCTCGCACGGCGGACGAAAAAAGCACCCCGCGATCCGGAGATCGCGGGGCGCCAAGGGTCAGGCGGGCGTCAGCAGCACGCGCGCCTCGGTTTCGGGCAGCTCGCCGTATCCGTCTGCTTTGACGACCGCGGTCCCGCGCCCGCCGGTGATGCCGCGCAGGCGAGAGACCCAGTCGAAGGTGGACGAGAGCGGCATCTCGGCGGTGACGACCACCGAGGCGCCGCGCGGGGCGATGCTGCGTACCGTCCCACGTCGGCTCTGGAGGTCGCCCACGACGCTCCCCACCATGGCCTCGGGGACCACGATTTCAGCGTGCGCGAGCGGTTCGAGCAGAACGTGACCGGCCTCCAGGGCCGCGCGCTTGAAGGCGAGCGACGCCGCGATTTCGAAGGCCGCTGGGCTGGAGTCTTTGACGTGAGTCGCGCCGTCGACGAGGCGGACCTCGGCGTCGACCACGGGATACCCCGCGAAGACACCGCGGCTCGCCGCGCCTCGGACTCCCTTCTCCACGGCCGCGACGAGCTCCTTCGGGACGGCGCCACCCACCGTCGCGTCGACGAAGGTGATGCCGCTCCCGCGCTCGCTCGGGGCGACCGAGAGCGTGACACACGCGTACTGTCCGGTACCTCCCGACTGCCGAATGTGCCTGTATTCTGCACGTGCGGCCTTCGCGAGGGTCTCGCGGTACGCGACCTGGGGTTTGCCCATCGTCACCGCGACGCCGTGGTGCGACAAGAGCCGCGCCACCACGATCTCGAGGTGGAGCGCGCCCATGCCGCCGAGGACGAGCTGCCCGGTGTCCTCCGAGGTCGACACGCGAAGCGAAGGGTCCTCGACGAGCATCTTCCCGATGGCCGACGAGAGGCGCTCACGATCGGCCGAGGTCTTGGGCTCGATCGAGACGAGCGCGACCGGCTCGGGCGCGAGGATGCGCTCGAGCGTCACGGGGTGCGACATGTCGCAGAGCGTGTCCCCCGTGCGCACCGTGCTCGCGCCGGTGATGGCCACGATGGCGCCCGCGTGTGCCTCGTCGATGGGCTCGCGCGTGTCGGCGTGGAGCACGTACATCCGCGCCACGCGATCACGTACGTCGCGGGGCATCACGCGCACGGCCTGCCCGGCGCGGAGAACGCCGGAGTAGATCCGTACGAACGTGAGGAAGCCCGCGCTCTTGTCGCTCGTGGTCTTGAAGGCCAAGGCCGCGAGGGGCGTGTCGTGCGAGTCGTCCGCGGGGCGAGACTCCTCTCCTCGTGGCCCCTGGCCTGTCGCCGGTGGCAAGTCGGCCGGGGAAGGAAGATAGGAGACGACGGCGTCGAGGAGCTGCGGAATGCCGCGGTTTTTCAGCGCGGATCCGCACACGACGACGAGCAGCTTCGACTCGAGGGTGCCCTTGCGCAGGGCGCGCTCGAGATCCACGGCCGCGACCGGGCGGCCCTCGCAGAACGTCGCGAGCACCGCGTCGGACACGTCGGCGCACGCCTCGACGACCTTTCGCCGAGCTTCGGCGAGGACCTCGCGATAGGCCTCGGGGACGGGGCCCACGACGTAGGATCGATCGTCGTCGAACGTGAGAGATACCTCGCGCACGACGTCGAGGAGCACGCGGCCCCCGTCGACCGGGACGTGGAGGACGACGGGACGAGCGCCGAGCCGTTCTCGGAGATCGTCGACGCAGAGCGAGAGGTCGGCGCCGGGTTTGTCGATCTTGTTCACGAAGCAGATGACGGGGACGTGGTGCCGCTCGGCTTGGCGGTAGACGGTCTCCGATTGGCACTCGACGCCGCTCGCCGCGTCGAGCACGAAGATGGCGCCGTCGAGCACACGGAGCGATCGCTCCACCTCGATGGTGAAGTCGATGTGCCCGGGAGTGTCGACGAGCTGGAGCCTGTGCTCGAGACCTTCGTAGACTCCCTGTTTGGGAGACCAAGCGACGGTGGTCGCCGCGGCGGTGATCGTGATGCCGTGCTTCTGCTCTTCGGGGAGGTGATCGAGCGCGGCGGTGCCATCGTGAACTTCCCCTGTTTTGCGGATTTTGCCGCAAAAATAGAGGATTCGTTCGGCGCAGGTGGTCTTGCCGGCGTCGATGTGGGCCATGATCCCGAGGGTACGGAGGCGAGTGAGGGGGATGTCGCGAGGCATGGAAGTGTCCTGTCCCTCCCGGTCGAATCGGGAGGCGTTCTTGCGTGAGCGTCGAGGGCTCGTCGCGCGTCGAGACGACAAACGCAGCGAGGCCGGCTATCGCGGAGCGCGGAGCCGGCCTCGAGGACACATCGAGCTACGAAATGCCTTACGCGACCGCTCCGCGGGGGAAATACGTGAGGATCACGAGGCGCAACATAGTTCGTGAGATATGGCGCGCGAACATTGGATTGTCAAGCCGACCATGGATTTGGCTCGCCGCACGTTCCGCCCCCGCCGGGAACGCCAGCCGCCGCCAGCGCCTCGGATGCCTCTTCACGGACGGCCCGACGAGCCACGGCGACCACGCTCGAACGGTGTCGTGGGCTCATCTTTCGCCCACGCAGAAGCCGCCCGAGCCCTGCGCCGTGCACGACTCGAGGCCGCTCACGAGGACGGTGACCTCTTCGCCCTGGGAGGTCACGGAGACCCGCTGTTCGTTGGTGAAGTCCCCCACCGCGAGCGACGTGCCCGCGTGGTTGTAGACCTTGGTCTCGACGAGGAGCTCGCCGCGGTCGGCGAAGGCTCGAGCGCCATCTCCTGCCATCTCGAACGCGACCGGGAAGCCGCGAAATGGCCCGTCGGCTTGGAGGAACACGGGCGCCGCGCCATCGGCGCCGCGGTAGGTGCGCAGCGTCACCACGATGTGCGCGTCAGGGGCGATGGGCATGTCGTCGTTGAGGGCCGTGGCCTTCTTCTCTCGATCGATCGTGCCCGAGACGAGGGTCTGGCCCGTGCCCGAGACGAGGTTGGTCGTCCCGTTCGCCGAACACCCCGAGACGATGGCCGTGACCGTGAACGCGCAAGCCAAGAGGGAGAGAGCTTTCATGCCTTCCCCCTCAGCAACGCGTGTGCCGTGCACGCGACATGCGCGTTTCCAGGGAAATTGTCGGGTGCGCCGCGCGGCGTGACGCTCACGAGGGCTGTGCCATGTGCCACGCTCGGATCGTGGGACGGAGACGTGTCGTGTCTCGCGAGAGGCGGGCCGCACGATCCTCGGCCACCTCCATGACCCGCGTCAGAGCGTGTTCTCGGTCGCCGCGCGGGAGGCCTCGAGCAGCTTCGCGGCCGCGCTCGTGTCACCGTCGGAGGTGAGCGCGTGGGCCGCTGGGGCCTTCGGGCTCGGCACGGTGACCTGGGGAGCTGCGACCGTGGGGACCTTGGTGACCTGGGGAGCTGCGACGGTGGGGACCTTGGTCTTGGAAGTCGCGACGACCCTCTTCTCCGCGGGCGGGCTCTCCGGGAGCTCGAGGTCGACCCTCGGGCTCGCCGCGGCTTGGGCGAGCGCGCGATCGGCGACGGGCGCGATCGGAGCAGGCGTGGCCGCTGCGACGTGGGACGCGGTGGCCCCTTTCGCAGGGGGGCTCGCGAAGCTCGCGCCGAAGAGCACGCCGGCCGCGAGCCCCACGGCGAGGAGGGCCGCGCCCACGAGGCCCCCGGAGCGTCGAGGGCGCATGGCGAGCACCGCGGCGTCGTCGTCGAGCGCGGCGAAGGCGGATTGTGTCTCGTTCGCGGGGCTCGGCGCGGGCGCTACGGCGGGGCCGGAGGGCGCGTAGAAGGGGGAAAACAGGCGCCGCGCGGTGTCTTCGGAGGGGGCGCTCGCGACGAACGCGGTGGGGGTCGGCAGCATCGGACGCGGGGGAGGAGGCACGCTGGACGGTGCGGGGCGCACGACGAAGGGCGCCGTCACCGTGATCACGTCGGCCACGACCTCGAAGCTCGATTCCCGCTCGGGGGCGCTCGCACCGGTGGGCGTCGGGAGATCCGTGCACGGAGAGAGATGCGCGTACGAGCGAAACGACACGTCGGGCCGCTTCGGTCGCGGACGAGGCACCGCGGCCACCGCAGCCGCGGCCTTGGGCGTGGGCCTCGGCGCGCTCGTCGCCGTGCGGACGTCCCGGAGGGCCTTCGCCATCGAGAGCGCCGTGTCCACGTGGGTGGGGCCGAAGTCCATGTCGGGAGACATGTCGATCTCGGTTCGGGTGGTCTCGTCGTAGGGAAGGGCGGAGCGCACGCCCTCCCGTGTTGCACCGATCGGGCCAACCGAAATCGTGGAAAATTCCGGCACAATCGTGCCGAACGGCGCGCCTCGTGGACTCGAGCCGTGCCTCACCCCTGGATCGACTGCCGATGATCCGGCCGATCGCGTCCTCGTGCGACGTGGTGGCTCTCGGGGTCGACCCGGGGTAGGTTCGCCGTCATGGCTCGTCACAAGCTCGGTCTCACCGAGGGCTCGACGCTCGCGATCGTCTCGGGTCCCAACGACGTGGTGCTCGCCCTCCCATCGGGGGTCACGCTCCCTCCGAAAGGGCCGTGCGCCGTGGTGCTCGCGTTCGTCACGAAGGCGAAGGAGCTCCCGAAGGCGGCCAAGGCGGCGCGCGCACGTGCAGGCGCCGATGCGATCGTGTGGTTCGCCTACCCGAAGGGCGGGGCGCTCGGCACGGACCTGAACCGCGACTCCCTCGCGCGCGCGCTGTCCGAGGCGCACGAGCTCGACCCCGTGGCTCAGGTCGCGCTCGACGACACCTGGTCGGCCCTCCGTGTGAAGAACGATCCGAAGCTCCGCGCCGAGCGCGCTGCCCGTGGAGGCATCGGCCGACCCGTGACGAAGAAGGCGCCCGCGAAGAAAGCGGCACCGGCGAAGAAAGCGTCGCCCGCGAAGAAGGCGTCGCCCGCGAAGAAGGCGGCACCGGCGAAGAAGGCGCCCGCGAAGAAAGCGGCACCGGCGAAGAAGGCGGCACCGGCGAAGAAGGCGGCACCGGCGAAGAAGGTCACGAAGCGCTAACTGCACGTTCTCGCAGGTCTTTTCGGGGAGGGACGTTGGGCCGTTTCGTTCGTTTTGCTGCGGCTCGCGTGTGGAGCATGGCGCTCGTGGCGGCATGGCTCGGCGGTGCGGCGTGTGCCCCCGCGAGCTCGTCGCGTGTAGAGCCGCGGCCCGACCCGCTCCCATCCTCGGGCGATGCGTCCGCGTCGAGCGTCGATGGTGGCGCGCTACCGGAGGCCGGCCTCGACGCGTCGCTCCCTCTGGAGGGAGGTGCTCCCGAAGCAGGGCCATCCTCGGCTCCTCTCGGAAGTGGACGTGCTGCGTTCCCGCGAGGCGTGCGCAGCGTCGCCGTCGCAGGCTCGTCGGTCTGGGTCGTCGCGACCGACGGCGCGCTCTACGTGCGTGGAAAGAGCGTGCTGTTCGATCCGTCGGCAAAAAGTCGCGCGCCGATCGAGCACACCGACTTCTCCCGCGTCGAGGGCCTGCCCCCGTTGAGCGATGTTGCTGTTGGCGAGGGCCACGTGTGTGGGGTCACGCTCGAGGGGACCGTGGTGTGTTGGGGCAGCAATTTCGGCGGTGCGCTCGCGCGCTCGACCAACGTGAACGCGCAGACGCGCCTCCCCGTCGAGGTCGTCGCGGGCCTCTCCGGAGTGGTCTCGGTTCACACACGAAGGAGCTTCGTGGGGGTCGTCACGCGGAGCGGCGAGGTCTTCACGTGGGGCCTCCGGTGGGACACCTACCGGCAGACCGCCAAGCCCGAGAAGGTGCCCTTTCCCCGCCCCGTGCGCACGCTCGACCTCGGGGCCTCGCGCGGGTGCGCCGTCCTCGACGACGGTCGTGGGTACTGCTTCGGGCTCGTCCACGGGCGCATCTGGGACTACGGGCGCGCGCTCGATCACCAAGACCGCTCCGAGAGCCCGGGGTGGGAGCTCCAAGGCGTGCGCGATCTCGACGCGATCTCGGCGGGGAGCGATCACGGCTGCGCGGTGTCGAAGGGAGAGGTGTTCTGCTGGGGCGCCGGGGGCCACGGACAGCTCGGAAACGGCAAGCTCCTCGGGGGCGACACGCCGCGCCCACCCGACGGTGCGACGTTCTCCTACTACGAGCCGAAGCCCACGAAACTACCCGGTATTTCGGATGCTCGAGAGGTCCGTGTCGAGGGCTCGCGCACGTGCGTGCTGCGGGAGACCGGCGCCGTCGTGTGTTTCGGCGAGAACCGCGGCGGAGGCCTCGGCGTGGGGGATCGCAAGCCGCACGCGGCACCTGCCGAGGTGCCCGTGAGCGACGTCGTCGCGCTTTTGCCCTACGCGCCGTGCCACGTGCGAAGAGGTGGAGAGCTCCAGTGCCTCGACAAAGACAGGTTCACGAGTCTCGTCTCGAGCTGGCCTGCGCCTCGGCCGTAGCCGACGACCGTGATCCCTAGTTCCGTCGTGCGCGTCGCGAGCTCGCAGGTTCGTCGTCGTGCTCGTCGAGCCGAGCGGTCTCGTGCTCGTCTTCGGAGGGTGTCGAGACGCTCACGCGCACGGCCGAAGGCTCGTCGGCCACGCGCACGGAGGCGGACGTCGCAGGCGATTTCCCGAGGAGAAACGCGATCACGGGGCCGACGAAGGGCACGACCGACATCGCCGCGAGCCCCACCGCGCCCATGCCGAGCCAGTGCAAGGCGAGAGGGTTGCCCGTGGGCAAGAAGGGGTGTTGCCCGTGCAGCCACCCGAGCTCACGCGCGAACGGGAGCGTCCCGGCGAGGGACACGGCGCCCGCGATGGACGCGAAGAGGCCCCACGTTTTTCCCCGCGCGATGCCCGTGCTGCCTGCCGCGACCAGCGAGGCCGCCGCGAGCACGGCGGCCGATACGAGCCACGAGGCTTGTGGCGCGAGCCCGTACACGAGCGCACACGGCACCGACGCCGCGGCGAAGACGAGCGATGCCAGCACACGCCGTGGTTGGCCCTCGGTGCGGGTCGCGGCCGTCGCTCCCGTGAGCAGCATCGACGCCGCGAGGCCCGAACCGAAGAAGACCTTCGCCCCGAGGGTCATCGGCTCGGCTGGGTACCCGAAGCTCGAGAGCATGACGAGCGCCTCCAAGTTCAGCGCGACGCCCCACAAACCGAGCCCGAGCCCGAACCCACGTGCCCATCGTGCGCGCCGAGCGAGGGCGAGCGCCGTCACGAAGTAAGCCGTGCCGAGCGCGCCCCACGGGAGCCGCCACCCTGCGTCGTAGGCCGACATGGTGGCTCCGGTCAGTGTCATGAGCGCCGAGGCGACGAGCGCCGAGAGCCCCGCGACCGTCGCAGCCACGGCGCCCGGTCGCGATGCGCTGTCTGCCTCGCCTCGGCCCATCGACGAGAGCATAACCAAGCGCGCCCGGACACCGAAGGTGCGCGACGAAGGGCGCGAAATCCCCTGGCTTTCGGCCTCAGTCGGGCTTGATGGTCGGCGGCTCGGGCTCTTCGGGATCGGCGAACCTAGGCGTCCTTCGTTCGCGCACCGAGGCGAGGCCTTCGGCGAGGTCTTGGCCCTTGTAGCTCGTCGACTGGCAGCTCGCTTCGTGGTCGAGCGCGGCCTCGAGCAACACACGGTTCGGCGCGAGCGTGGCCTTGAGCTCGCGCACGGTGGCGGGGGACGAGTGCGCGATTTCGGCGGCGAGGGCCCACGCTCGCGCGAGCACGTCGGCCGAGGGGACAGCCTCGTTCGCGATGCCCCACGCGGCGGCCTCGACGCCCGAGAAGCGGCGCCCCGTGAGGAGGAGCTCGGAGGCTCGCAGCGCCCCCACGCGACGCTCGAGGAAGTAGGTGGTGCCCATGCCAGGGTACAGCCCGAGCCTCGCGAAGTTGCTCGCGAGCTTCGCGTCCTCGGCGCAAATGCACATGTCGCACGCGAGGGCCACGGAGAGGCCCGCGCCGATGGCCGGCCCGCGAACGGCGGCGATCGTGGGCACCTCGAGGTCGAGGATCGACAAGTAGCGCGCGTAGAACGCGAGCATGGTCGCCTTCGACTCTTCCTTCGTCACGTGGCGCAGGCGCTCGAGCATCGTCAAATCGCCGCCGCCCGAGAAGGCTTCACCCGCTCCGGTGAGGATCACGGCGCGCACGTCGCGCCGGGGCACGAGGGCACGCACCGCGTCGCGCAGGGCATCGCCGAGCTCGGGGGTCATGGCGTTCTTGCGGGGCTCGTCGTCCAGCACGAGCGTGGCGACCGAGTCCTCGACGAGCGTTCTCACCGTAGGCATGACGGCCTCGTCGCACGTTGCTCGCCTCTCGTCGAGACCAAAGCGGCTCGCGCGAGAGGTCGACGGGGTGGGTTGGACGCCGCGGAGCGCAAGTAGGAGGCGGTCCCACGCCATCCCACGAAAGTGCTCGGGCCCGAAAGCCGCCGCGCCGGAGCGCTTGTGCTCGGATAGCCCGCCGAGATACCTTCAAAAATTGGGGGTTTTTTCGAAAATCTACACCTCGCCGCGGAGACGTCCCATGACGGATCGACACAGGCAACCCCACCCCACTCTCGCTCCTGCTGCATCCCGGCCCACGCGCCGCTCCTCCCTCCGGCGGGCCTGCCTCGCCCTCCTGCTCGTGGCTCCCGCTTCGTCCCTCGCGTGTTGGAACCTGCCCACGTCGGACGCGGACGGGTACTTCGGGCTCGACGCCGCTCTCGACGGGGCTCTCGTCGATGCCCCCTCGCGTGCAGCCGATGGCGCGGCGCCGCCCGTCGATGGAAGGGCCCCCGATGCCTCTCTGCCCCTTGCGGATGCGTCGGCCGATGGTGCCCTCGACGCGAGCGGCGATGGGTCCGATGGGGCGGTCGACGCGACGGTCGACGGGAGCGTGGACGCGGGCCCGCTCGCCGTGCCCACCCTCGTCGGCTACGCGTACGACGGGAGCCGCACGACCACGTTCGAGTTCGCGACGAACGGGACGAACCTCGCGTTCGTGCTCGGGTCGAATGCGTACGTATGTCCGCTCCCCTGCTCCACGCCGGCGCGCGCGGGCAGCGCGGTCACGCTCGCGAACACGGCGGCCTCGAAGCCCGCGTCGTCGAACGTGATCGCCATCGACGGCGCGACGACGGCCTTCTTCCAATCGCCCACGTCGGACCTCGTCGCGTGGGATTTTGCCGCGGGCACGACGTCCGTGATGCGCTCGGGGCCCGTGACGGAGCTCTTCGTCTCGGGGCCTGCGCTCTATTTCCGCGCGCCGACGACGCGCCTCTTGCCCGTGCCCGTCACGACCACCGCGCCGCCGCGGGCCGAGTCTTCGCACCACGCGTTCGGCGGGGACCTCGTCGAGTTCTTGGGGAGTGGTGAGTTCGCACGCAACGGCGAGGCCATCCCGGGCGAAATGCAGCGTGATCACGACGTGTTCGTGTCGGCGCCCGCGAAGGGCTCGAGGCCCGCGCTGATCGTGGCGACCGTGCTCATCTCGGGCACACACAGGCTGCGGATCTGTCGTGGGGACTGCACGGGCTTCCGCGCGATGCGCCTCTCGGACGCGTCGGGCATCGACATGGTTCGTGATCTCGTGATCTCGGGCGACGCGCTCTACGTCACGAACGCGCTCGGCGTGTACCGCGCCTCCCTCGACGCCCTCTCGAACCCCGCCTCCGGCCCCGAGATCTTCACGCGCCTCACGACCCACGGCGGCGAGCGCCTTCGAGCTTCGGGCACCGCGCTCTACGTGTCTCGGGCCGAGCCTTCGTCCGACGGGGCGGGTACGGCGCAGGCGATTTATCGTGTAAATCCGTAGTGTTACGGCGGCGTTGTCGGGGCGGCCTGCGCGCCCCGGCGTGCGGCTCACGTAGGCCTCCCGTGCCGCCGCGGAGCTTCGAGTACCATGTCCTCGTGGGGGAGCGCCGCGCTCACGAGGACGGACGCGGCGCACCACGCTCGAGACGCATGTCGGACGCCGGGAGGCCGCGCCCGCTCAATATGGCTTCTTGCCCACGAAGTTGCCCGGGGGGCTGTAGTTGCAGACCCAGATCTCCCACGAGCCCTTGTTGCCGAAGGGGCTATTGGTCGTGCACGTCTTCTTCGCGCAGCCAAGGTGGGTCGTCGCCCCCCACACGACTTGCGTGTAGTGTCCACATACTCCGGAGCACTTGTTCGTCGCGTAGTCGTAGTCCGACACCTCGCTGGCCCAGCTCTTCACCACCTCGGCCGCGCTCGACGAGCCCGACGAGGCGTAGAGGTTTTCTCCGCGGGTGCCTCGGTCCTTGTTGTGCGAAAAGACGCACTTCTCGGCGTACGCGCGCGCCACGGCCGCGTCCTCCTCGGACCACGCGAGCTTGCCGAGCGGGCTCGCGGGTGCAGGGCTCACGCCCGCGCGCACCTCGTTGTGGGCGGCGACGATCCCCGCGAGCTCGGGATCGCTCGGCTCGGCCGGGGTCTCGCTCGAGCCCGTGGGGCCCGTGCCGCCCGGGTCCGTCGTGGTGGTCGTGACGGAGCACGCCGTGATCGCGACGAGGGTGCCGACGGTGAAGAGCGTGGAGAAGACGCGGGATCGCATGGTGAGCCTCGTTCGGGGTCAGCGCTTCGTGGCTTCGTAGTGACCAGGTTCTTGGGGCGAGCCGGCGCCGGCCGCCGTGCGCGTGTGGGTGAGCTTGTTCCCCGTGACGCAGTAGGAGTACTGGTCGCCGTCGCTCGTGGTGAGCGTGTCTCCGCTCGTGGTGAACGTGGTGCCCGACTTGTCGGCGCCGATCCCGAACGCGATGCGGCAGTCGCACCCGCCGCCCGCGGCCGTGCACGAGACGTTCGAGACCATGCCGCCGCTGCCCTGGCGGATCGCGAGTGCGACGAGGTTGCAGTTCCCGTTCGCCTGCGCGACACACTCGGCCGGGAGCAAGACGGGCGCCGTGAGCGTGGCCTCGGCGGTGCGAGTCACCTTGTTGCCCGCGAACGTGATGCGGCCCGCCATGTTGCCCGTCACGGTGCCGGTCGTGGCGGTGGGGCACTGGCGGCGAATCTCCGCCGTGAACCGGTCGAGGTCGGCCGAGGGGATGCACCCGGCGGTGTAGTCCCACGTGCCCTCGAGCGTACCGCCGCACGGGGGGGTCTCGGTGCAGGCCCCGGTGACCACGCTGAACGGGGTGGGCGCAGGGAGCGTGGGTGCAGCGTCGGGTGCGCCGGTGCCCGTGCTGGTTCCCGTCGCCGTGCTGGTGCCCGTGGTCGTCGCGGTGGCCGTCGGAGCATCCGCGGTGCCGGCGTCCGTGGGCACCTCGTCGGTCTTCCCGGAGCACGCGGCGAAGCCGAGGGTGACGGCGGGGATGGCGAGCAAGAACCAACGTTTCATGAGGAAGCTCCGGGAGAGAAGTGAATCTCGAACGATGGCACGGAAGGCCGGGGTGGTCACGCGCACACCATCACACCTCGCTCCCCCGAGAGGTCTCGAGATGGTCTCGGTTCAGTTCGGGGTGCGTGTGTATTTTACAACGTTCACCACGCCACCGTCGGTGGGCTCTACCGCGTAGAAACCGGTCGGGTGCGCGCCGATGATGGGGCCGGTCAGCTTCGGTTTCACCTCGAGGCGAGCCAGCGCCATCGAGAACCCTGCGTCGGAGTCTGCCCGCGAATGCACGATGACGAAGCTCGGGTCGTCGGCGCTTCGGTACAGCTCCTTCTGCGAGGGGCTTACGGCGAAGGGGGCTTGAAGCACCGTGCCGGCGAGCGTGAGCACGCCCGCGCCGAACCTTACCTCGTTGTTTCCGCTCACGATGCCCTCGACGATCGTCGACGTCGGTGGCGTGCTCGACGTTCTCGCGAAATAGAGCCTCGTCCCGGACGCCGTAAGCGCGGTCGCGATCTCCCGGTTCAGGTCCACATTTCCGATGACGATGGTGCCGTCGTCCTTCAGGCTCAGCCCGATGAGACCGTTCGCCGCGCCGCTGCCACCACCCGCGGGAGCCATCGCGAGGCCGTGGTTCGGTTGCTCCATCGACCACGTGGTCCCGGCGCCTACCTCGCGCGCGTCGTTCGAGCTCGGGGGCAGATAGAAGACTCGCGGAGTTGGCGCCTCGATGGTGGCATAGGCCACGGCTTTCGGGGCATTTGGCACCACCGTCGTCCCGACGAAGTAGGGCGGCGGGCCGTTCGCGTCTGGAGGAGCGGCTGCGTCGACGGGGGTGGTGCTCGCGTCTGCCTTCGGGAGCGGTGGGCCCGCGCTCGTCGTGGTGGCCGTGGTCGACGCGTCGGTCGAGGGCTCACCGTCGGCTCCGAACTCGGTGCAGTGCACGAGCAGAGATGCCGCGGGGCCCGTCACGGCGAGCGCAAAGAGAGCCCGTCGATACCACATACACGTACGATACCTTATGCAAGGCGCGTGTGCATGGGCTCGTGTTTGCGTGCTTTTTCGAGGCGGAACCCTGACCAACGGCGCTCCTGTGCCTTACGGTGGTGCGAGCCGTGACTACCCCCGCCCCCACGTTCTTGGCCGTGCCCGAGGCGACGCGTGTGCTCGAAAAAGCCCTCGCCGCGCCCTCGATCGCGGTCACCGTGGCCGACGCCGCGGCGAAGAGCGGCCTCGCCCTGCGTGACGCCGAGCGTGGTCTCACGGCCCTCGTGAGCGAGTACCGCGGGCACCTCCGCGTGAGCGAAGAGGGCGACCTCGTCTACGTCTTCCCGGCGGGTTTCACCAAGCCATGGGAGGCGGGCGACGCCGTGCGCTCAGGCCTCCGCAAGGTGAAGCGCGCTGCGGCCGGTGTCGCGCGGTTCGTGGTTCGCGCGTGGCTCACCATCGCCATCTTCGCCTACGTGGCCACGTTCCTCGCGGTGCTGCTCGGCCTTACGCTCGCCAAGCAAGGCGATCGCGACGGTCTCCCGGGGGCGTCTCTCTTCGGCGCGCTCTTTCGTGTGCTCGCCGACGCCCTCTTTTGGACGTTCCACCCCTTCTCGCCGCTCGCGATCGAGCCGTACGGCGCAGGCTACGCACGTGCGCGCCGCCCCCGCGACGAGACGCCCTTCTACGAGAAGGTGAACCGCTTCGTCTTCGGTCCGCCTCCTCCCGCCGAAGACCCTCGTGAGAGCGAGCGCCGCATCGTGGCCGAGATCCGCGCCAAAAAAGGCCGCGTGGGCCTCGCCGACGTCATGCGGGTCACGGGCCTCTCGCGCACCGAGGCCGACGGCATCATGGCGCGCCTCATGCTCGACTACGACGGAGACGTGAGCGTGTCCGAAGCGGGCGGCATCGTGTACCGCTTCCCGGCCCTTCGAAAGACCGCCGACGACGGCCCCTCCCCACGCGCCCCCGAGCCCGTGTGGGACCGCCGAGAAGCCGTGCCCCCGCTCACGGGCAACGGCGGTGGTGCGAACTTCCTCATCGCCGCGCTGAACGCGTTCAACCTCGGCATGGCGGGCTTCGCGCTCTCGGCGAACCTCACGCTCGCGCGCCTCTACAACATCTGGGAGATGGTGCGCCACCCCGAGCTCGACATCGCGCCGCTCGGGTACGACGGTGTGCCCATCGTGCTCGGGCTCGTGCCGCTCGTGATGTCGCTCGCCGTGTTCGTGCTGCCCGTCGTGCGCGCGCTCGGTCGGCCTCTCGCGGAGCGCGCGGTCGCCAAAGAAAACGGCCGTCGTGCGTTGCTCCGCGAGGTGCTCGAGGCCACGCGGAAAGGCGAGGGTGTCTCGGCCTCGCGCCTCCGCGCGGCGTGGTCGCGCGCGTCCGGTGGGCCGGTCGACGACGCGGAGCTCACGCGCGTGGTCGTGGAGCTCGGTGGTGACGTCGACCTCGAGGCCGCCGAGAAGGTGCGTGTCGCCGATCCTTCAGCAGATCCGGTACGTTACCGCTTCGCCGAGCTCGAGCTCGAGGCCGAGGCCGTCGACGAGGAGCGCGCGTTCGCGAAGGAGTCGGAGCGGAAGGTCGGCAAGGTCGTGTTCACCTCGGAGGACTAGGAATGGAAGCGTATCCGGTCGCGCCGACCAGGCCTCGTCGTCGCCGCTTCGTCGTGCGTCGTCGCGTGATGCGGAGCTTCGTACGGATGACCGTCGTCGCGGCCACGGTGGCGCTGGCGAGCGAGGTGTACGCCGCGACGCCCTCGAAGGGGGCCGAGGGTGTCGTCTGGTGGGACCCTGCGACCTGGCACGGCGCGGACGATCAAGAAGACGCTCCCGCGCCCACGCCGTCCACGTCCGCAGCGCCTACCGAGAGTGAGGCCCTTCGGTCGCCGAGCGTCGCGGCCTCCAACGCGAGGGGTATGGCGGGGCTCATGGTGGTCGTGGGCCTCGTGCTCGCGGGGGTCGCGTGGGCGAAGTATCGCGCGCGGCCCGAGGCGGTCTTCCTGTCCGAGCTGCGCGCGCCCGTCGGGAAGGTGCTGCTCGGGTATGCGATCGACTCCGAGGTGGAGCGCGACGCCGATACGGTCGTCTTTCGAGCGACACACGTGGCCTCGGGAGCGCCGGTGCGGGTGTGCCTCGTCCGCCCCGAGCACGTCGCGGATCGAGCGCGCGCGGCGGCCCATGACGAGCGTGCCCGCGCGTGGGCCATCGATTCCCGTCCGGGGCGAAGGGTGCGTGAGGTGCTGCGCGAACGAGGCGAGATCGTGATCGTGCTCGAGGCGTGACGTCAGTCGACCTCGAAACAATAGAGGTGGCGCGCTTCGCTGCACGGCCCCTCGCTCGAGAGGAGCCATTTGGTCAGCGAGGCGGCGTCGCCAAAGGTCGAGGACATGGCCGAGGACGCCGACGACCAATTGTTGCAGTTTGCAGGTGCATCGAAGCCAGTCCACGCCTTCGCGAAGAGGACCTGCAATCCTCCATCTTCCTGGCCGTTCGCGTGCCGCAAGATCGGCACGAGCGGGATCGTCCTCGGCGCCGTGAATACCCGGATGGGGCCCGCAGGGGTCGGCATGGCATACGCGCGCGGAGGGTTCCCCGCGGGCGCGACACGATCCCAGGGCCGCTCGTCGTCCGTGTTCACGAGCGCCTTGAACGTGAGCGTCGCGCCGAGCACGCGCCCCTCGTCGGTGCAGAGAGCGTCGGCGCCGGATGGGCCGACCCTTCCCCCGCTCGCGATCCTCCCGGTGGTGGTCTTTTCGGAGAAGAACACCCAGCGGTCTCTCGGCCCCGCGTCGACGCTGGCGTCAGGGGCGCCTGCCTCCGAGACCGAGATCGCGTCGGTGGTCGCGTCGACGGTCGCGCCGGCTTCCGGTGCCGGAGGGGGGGACGCGTCGGTCGGTTGCTCGCCTTCTCCGGCGATGCCGAACGCCCCGGAGCAGCCCGCCATGGCTCCGAGGACGAGGCCACCTACCCATGTCGAAACGACGCGCATCGGACCCCCAAGCTTCCGCGATCGCGCGAGTCTTGTCGACGTTTCCGCGAATCAGTCGACCTCGAAGCAGTAGACGTGGCGCTCTTCGACGCACGTGCCCGAGCCCGCCGAGAGCCACTTCGTGAGCGAGCCGACGTTGCCGAACGAGGTGTCCGTGCTCGAGGTCGCGGTCCAACTTCGGCAATTTCCGCCCGTGTCGGCGCCTGTCCACGCCGTCTCCGTCGACAGCACGCCCGAGAGCCGCGAGCCCTCGGCCGTGCGATCGAACGCCACGGCAGGGGCCGCGCCGGGGCCCGAGAGGATCTGAACCGGTCCGGTGGGCGACGGCATCGCGTACGGCTTGGGTGACGTCGGCGCGACGCGATCCCATGGCCGCTGCGCCCCCGAGTGGAGCAGCGCCTTGAAGACCTTCCCGGGTGCGAGCGTCTTGCCCTCCGACGTGCAGATCGCGTCGGCTGCCTCGAGCCCTTGCTTCGGCGGGAGCACGCCTGCCTGGATGGCACCGGACGTCTTACCTTTCGACACGAACGCCCACCGGAACGTGCGGCCCGCGTCGGCCGCGTCGATCGGCGCGCTGTCGACGGCACCCGCGTCGCGCACGACGGGCTCACCCGGATCTCCGGGATCACCTGGATCACCGGGAGGGGACGTCACTGGATCGTCGATGGCGGGCTCCGACTCCGACATGCCCGCGGCCGAGAAGGGCCCGGAGCACCCGATCGCGCCGAGGCCGGAGGGCGCCGCGGCGACCATCACGAGAGCCCACTTCCACGTCCCCTCGAAGCCGATCGTCCGTCCCATGGGCTCCGGCACTGCACGTCTCATTCCGGAGCGCGTCGGGCCTTCGTGGACACCCGCAGCGCGCCGCGCCCGAAGGCACCGAGGTTCTCGTAGGCCTGGCGCTCCGGGATGCGCGTCGGCTGGTACGCGGGGTCGAGGCCGGTGAGCGTGTGGTACACGCTGGGGCCGAGTGTGACATCGTAGGCGTCGATCGCGACGCCGTCCTCCACGTGCGCCGGCACATGGACTCGGAGGCCTGCGTAGCGGCTCGTGCGGCTCGGCGTGCCGCCGCCGTAGAACGCGAGGGCGTCGCCCGCTGGTTTCGGAGGAAGTGGCTCGTCGTCGAAGGCCAAGGTCACGCCCGTCGGCGAGAGCGTGACGTTCGCGACGGCGCTCGCCGGATCTCCGTGATGATCGGTGGCCCACGCCGTGACACCCTCGATGCGTGTCGCGGCGCGGAGGTAGGCGCGTGTCGTGCTCTCGTCGCACGATGTCACGACCGTGCCGTCGATCGAGGGCTCCCTGGCGAGAGGCGCCGTGTAGAGCGCACGCCACGGCGCCTCGTGCGGTTTCGACACGGCGGACTCGTCGGTCCAGCGGGCCTCTTGGAGGCTCGGCCTCGCCTCGTAGCCGGTCGCCACCGGGCCCACCATCACCCTCGGCTCGCCGCCGGTGTCGACGACGAAGAGACCCAGACGCGGCATCTCGGCGCCGACGTCGAGCACGTAGCGGTAGTGAGCGTTGGTCGCGATTTCACCCACGAAATCGGCGCTCTGCTCCGCGAGCTTGCCCCGGTCCGTGAACAGATCGAAGTACCAACCGCCGCGCTTCGGCGGGCCGTGCGAGTCGCCGCCATAGCCGCCCTCCGGCTCGTACTCGGTGATCATGCCGAGGTACCGGCGCTCGTCGGCCGTGAGGGCGCGGCCCTCGAGCTCGTGTTTCGTGATCGTGACGAGCGTGCGGAGCACCGCGAGCGTCCTGTCGAAGAACTGGCGTGTGGCGGCGTCTCGTGTGCCGAGCGCGCGGCCTCGCTCGGCGTAGGTCACGAGGGCCTCGTACACGGGGAGCTGCGGCTCGACGTACGCGTCGGGGATCTCGCAGCCGTACGAGTCGTACGAGGAGCCGCTCATGAGCACGAAGTTGTGCCGGATTTGCGCGTAGCCCACGAGCGCCGAGCCGAGCCGGAGCGCCGCGTGCGCCTTCGACTCGTAGAACGACGGCGCGATCCCGCGAGGTGCGTCTCCGAGCGCGAGCACCGCCGACATCCATGCGTCATACAACGATGTGCCGGCGCGCGCTTCGGCGCGGAGCTTCGGGGCGAGCGTGAGGCCCGCCGTTAGGGCCGAAGCTTCGGTCGCGGCGAGGCTCGGGTTCCAGGTACGTGCGTCGTGACCGAGCAGCCCACCGAACGCCGAGCCCGTGAGCTTGCCCGGATACGCGGCCCGCATGACCTGACCGACGGGGTCGAGATCGGGAGGCGTGCGCGCGCCGAGCAGCGTGGCGATGGCGGGGAGCCGACCGTCGTGATCCCCTGGAAATACGGGCATCGGATGCGTAACTGCCGTGCGCTTCCACCCTTCGCCGATCGCGGCCGCGAGGCGCTGGGGCCCGTCCGAAGCGAGGAGCGCGCCGCGGCCCACGAGCGCGCCGAGCTTCGCGATCGGGACGTCGTCGCGTTTGCCTCCGAAGGTGGAGTACACGGTCTCGAAACGATCGAGCGTGGGCCGCACCCCGGCGCGCTCGACGAGCTCGGCCAAGAGGAGCGCCGCCTGGGCCTCGCGAGGCGTCTCGGTAGTCGTGCACTCTGCACCGATCGGCGTGGAGCTCTGGCACCCCCGGGTCACGAGGTTCCACTCGTGCTTCGAGAGCCACGTCATGACCTGGTAGTAGCTCGCCCACCCGAGGTGCTTCTTCGAGGGGTCGGCGTAGTCGTCCGAGTGGTAGCCGGCGTAGTGCCCGGCGGGCTCGAGCTTGGACGCGTCGATGGTGCGCCTTCGCCCGTACATGTCGACCTCGACGAGGCCGGCGCCCGCCGCGCGGAGCTGGGAGACGATGCCTTCGGCTTCGCGGTCGACGCGCCCGAGCACGCTCGGCGCGGTGCTCGGATCGTCGGTCATGAGCTTCGACGCGATGGTGAGGTAGAGGTCGACGTCGTGCGCCGCAGGTGACTGAGGCATCCCGCGCAAGGCGGCGCGAAGGCGCGTGACGAGGCTCTCCACCGCGCCCTTGAGCTCCGCGCGCTCGATGCCCTCGAGCAGCGCGTCCTCCGATTTGAACACCGCGTGGAGAATGGAATCGGCCGTCACGTAGAGCGGGAGCTGCTCTTGGAAGACGTCGTGGTACGCGGCCACGTACGTGTGAACGGCCTTGCGGTCGAGCACGACGAACCCGTTTCGCTCGAGCATCGTGCGCTCCGGGCCCGTGAGGCCAAAATGCGAGACGACCTTGTCGAGGTACTTCGGCGCGCGCTTTCGGTCCCACGGCGCACCGGGTACGGGGGCCGGAGGCGGCGGAGGCGACGAGAGCGACGACGTGCCGGAGAGACGGGGAATGGGCGCCGGGCTCCCTCCCGAGCGGACCGCGCGTGCTGCGGCCTCGATGTTCGAGTCGGCGACGAAGCAGGTGTCGCCCGGGGTCGGTGGATAGTCGTACCGGTCGGCGAACCCGCAGCTCCCGGGTTTCCCGGTCGTCTCGTCTTTGCAGAGGCCGTCGGGGCGCGTGAACGGGCGCGCGCCCGCGCGGGAAGCGACCTTCGTGGCCGGGAGCGTGCAGACCGTGGACCCCTCGGGGAGCTCCGCGAGCTTGGCCGAGGTCGTCGCGTCGGGGCTGCCTGCGTCTCCCGAGACGACGAGCGGGCGAGGAGTCGCGGCTCCTTCGAGAGGCGGCGCGGGTGTGCAGTGCGCGAGGGCGAGCGCGGCGAGCACGACGAAGAGCGAAAGCTTTCGCATGCCTCTTCGTCGGTCCACGCGGCCGAGGTGTGACATGATGTGGAACATCTTGAAAGGGTTGGGTTATTCGTCGGATGGAGTTGGGGGAGACAGGGGCGCGGGGCGTTTGTGGCTCGCCTCGGCGACCACGATCGCGGCGAAGAACCCGATCACGATCGCGACGAGCCCGGCGCTGACCGCGAGCCCCGCCGACGCGAGCTTCGAGCGGAGCGGGAGCCACGGGAGCCCACCGCCGAGCCCGGTCGCGACCACCCCGAAGACGGCGTAGGTGACGAGCGCCGGTGTCGCCGCGCGTCCACTGAAGCCGTTCAGCGCGACGAGCAGGACGAACCCCGCGACGATGACCGACAAAGCGACGAGGGCCGCCACCCCGAGCGAGATCACGATCTTCATGGTCGTGATCGAGTGGACAGGACGCGCTACCCGACGTCGCGCGAAATCGTCACGAGAGCTCGCGGCGGCCCAATACTCGCTCGAGAGGCAGGAGCGCCGGATCGAGGGCGCCCGGGCCGAGGGCCTTCCCGCGGGACACGGCGCTCAGGGTGAAACGTGTCTCTCCGACCGAGAAAATGCGGTGCAGGGTGACGCGGTTCGTCTCGTCGAGGACCACGCACGAGAGCGGCCGCGGCAAGCTCGCGCGCTCCGATCGCTCGGCGAGCGTCACGAAGAACGCCGCGGTCCCCGAGAGGCCGTCCACGTCCACGGCGCCGTCGCTCGCGGCGAGGGGGAGCCCGGCTTCGTCGCTCAGCACGACCGAAGCGAAGCCCGCTTTGGTCGCGATCGCGTCGAGGAGCGCCGGGAGCTCGCCGAGGCTCCCCCGCGCGACGTGGATCGTCGACAGCTCGTGCCCGACGCGGTCGTTCTCGAGCAGCGGCTCGAGGGCCTCGTCGATCACGCGGCGCACGTCGTGGGCCTCGTCTCCGCGCTGGGCGAGGAGCGGCGCCAGCACGGTCCTAAGTCGCTCCTCGACGTGGCTCGAGTCCTCCGAGCGCCGCGCCACCTCGCCGAGGAGGCCACGCACCTCGGAGCGGAACGCCTCGTTCGTGCGCTCGCGGGACGAGAGGGTGTCGAGCACGCTCTTCATTTCGTGCCGCAGCACCTCGACCCCTGCGTCGTTCCGTGCGGCGCCCAACAACGGGGCGATCACTTGCTCGAGCTCGCCGCGGAGGCTCCCGCGCTTCTCGGGCGCGCGAGTGGCATCGGCTTCGAGGCGAGCGATGCGGTTGGTGTGGGATACGACCTCGTCGCGGAGGGCGTCGCGCGCGGCCTTCCCGCGCCGCGCGCCGAACGCGTAGCCCGCGGCCCAGAGTGACATCGTGGCGACGAGGATCAGGGCGACGAGGGGCAAGGTCATGGGCGGGTGATCTCTTCGGGTGGGCAGGTTTCCCCCTTGGTGACGACGACGACACGCCGGTTCCACGACGCGTCCGGCGGCGCCTCGTCGGCGGGCCAGAACGAGCCGAACGACCGCGTGGTGACCCGAGCGCGCGGGACCTTCTCCTTCTCGAGGATCGACCGCACGGCGTACGCGCGCTCGCGGGAGAGCTTGAGGTTCGTCTCTTCGGAGCCGCTCGTGTCGGCGTGCCCGTCGACGACCAAAGAGACCTCGGGGTGCGTGGCGGCCCAGGCTCCGAGCGCGCGTAGCCTCGGCTCCATCGTGCGATCGGGCCACCCCGAGCCGCGCGCGAACGTCACGACGACGGGCGCACACGTCGACTTCGACTTCGGGGCCTCGGCTGCCGGGGCGACGACGGGCGGTGCGGGCTCGGGGCGTGGAAGAGCCGGCGAGACCTGCGGGAGAGGCGCGACGATCGGGGGAGCGGACGAGGTAGTAGGGTGTGGGCGCCGCCACTCGGACGACGCCCCGAGCGCGCTCGCCACGCCGATCGCCGTGAGCGCCCAGCCGACGAACGGGGGCAAGTCTTCCCCGGGACGGAGAACCGTGGGCCCGGGCTCACGAGAACCCCATCGCCTTCAGGCGCTCGAGGTTGGCGATCACGCGGCGATCGTCGGGGCGGGCGACGGAGGCCTCGCGAAACGCCGCGAGGGCTTTTGCATAGTCCTTTGCGAGCAGAGCATCGACGCCACGCTCGAACGACTCGGCGAACCCGGGCGCGCGCGGGGCGACCGGCATCTTGGGCGGAGGCGCGCTTCCTCGTGGCGGCCGGGTGGAGGCGCGCGGAGGCGGGCGCGTGGACGGGTGTGCGGTCGCGCGGGTCGGAGCCACGGGGGGCCGTGAAGCGCGGCGTGCGCCCGCGTCGGCGAGCACGTCTCCCCACCCGTCGTCGACGACGCCCGACGGCTCGTTCGCGCGCTCGGCCTCGTCGTGCTCGCGCATCACGTCGAGGAGGATGCTCTCGGCGCTGCCATGGATGTTTCGCTCGGGCACCTCGGTGGCCTTGGGCAACGTGCGGCACGACACCTGGGCCGTGCCGAGGAACACGAGCCTGCGGAACGCGTCCATGCCCTTGCCAAGCTTGTCCTCGGCGCTCCACACCTCGCCTCGGACGATCACGATCCGCGCCCGGCCGACGGCGGACGACACCTCGATGACCACCGAGTGTCGCCCGAGCGCGGCGAGCTGCACGTAGTCGGGGACGCCGAACGGTGAAGGCGCGGATTTGTCGGCGAGGTCCAGCTTTCGCTCGACGACACCGCGCAACACCTCGAGAGGAACGGGTTTTTCGTACACCTCGAAGTCTCCTCTCTCGGGCAAGTGGTGCTTGAACTTCCCCACGTACGCCGACACGAACACCACCGGCGCGGGAATGCCGAGCCGGCCGAGCTCCGTCGCGACCTCGACGCCGAGCCCGTCGGGCAGGGAGAGGTCGGAGATCACGAGGGCCGGGGCCGGCGACGTCGCGAGTGCCGCTTTGGCCTCGGTCACCGTCCCCACGTCGACCACCTCGAGGCCCGGGAGCTTCGAGAGCCCACGGACCATCGATTTACGGAGCGCCTCTTCGTCCTCGAGCAAGAGGACGCGGTGTGGGCCGGTCATGGCTGCGCGTAGAGCTCGTCGACCAGGTCGACGCCGCACTCCAGGTTCTCGCACCACGAGATGAACCGCTCGACCATGGGTTTTCCCCGGAAGAGCGCGCCGTGCTGGGGGGCGATGAGCTCGATGTCGAGCCCACGCACGATCTTGGCCCACGCGCGCATGGCGCGGTTTCCGGACATGTACCGCCGGTGGAAGCCCGCGATGTACTGCTCGTGGGCGTCGAAGTCGGTGACCTCGCGATAGTCCTGCCCGACCGAGGCCCCGAGATCGCCCGAATAGAGGATCTTGGATACCGGGTCGTACACCTGAAAGTTGCCAGGCGAATGGAGGAAGTGCGCCGGGATGACCCGCATCTCGCTCGCACCGAGCGGGAGCTTAGTGCCCGAGTCGGGGATACCGAGGAGGCGTGACTCGACGAGGCGGTCGAGCCCGAAGTGGGCGACGAAACGGATCCAGAGCTTCGACACGTGAGCGGTCGCGTCCGTCGTCATGAGCCAGCCGTTCACTGCGGCGACGATGTCCGGATCTTGGTGCGACAAGAAGATGGTGGTGAGCTTGGCTTTGCCGAGGAGCCCGGTCGTGGCCGCGAGCACCTTGGAGTAAATCTTGTGTCCACCCGGGTCGAGGATCATGCCATTGCCCGAGTCGATGATGACGTGCTGATTGGCCTGTACGGCGAGGCCTCCGCTGAAATCCTCGAGGAGCACGTTCTTGTGGTTTCCGTCGTCGAAGAGAACGATGTGGGACATGGTCGTGCCTCCCTCAGAGAACCTTGCGGATGTCGTCGATGGCGCGACGCATGTCCAAGAAGATGAGGCCGAGCTTGGCCTGTTTGCTGGCGAGGCAGAGCAGGAGCGTGCCGGAGCTCGCCGCCATCATCACGGCGTACCCGCTCTTTCCGCGTACGAGCACCTCCTCCACGTCTCCGCGCTCGAGCTCGGTGGCGGCGCGCGTGCCGAGGCTCGAGAGCGTGGCCGTCATGCCGGCGACACGCGTCTCGTCGACGTGCTGCGGGAGGGCGCTCGCGATCATGAGGCCGTCCTCGGAGATGAGGGCACTGGCCTCGACGTCGGGAGACGCGCTCTGGAGGCCGCGCAGAATGCGGTTCAAGTTGTCGACACGGGACATGGGACTACCTCGATACGATGGGGGGTGCAGATGCGCGGTGGAGCGGGAGCGACAGGACGACCTTCGTCCCCGCGCCGGCCACGCTGGTGATCTCGAGAGCTCCGCCGGACGAGTCGGCGATTTGGCGGCACAGCGCGAGCCCGACGCCCGAGCCGTGGGTCTTCGTGGTGAAGAAGAGGTCTTGGCAGCGCGCGAGCACGCTCGGGGGCATGCCGGGGCCGTCGTCCTCGACGGTGAGCGAGAACGTGTCGTCCGCGTCGAGCTTGGCGCTCACCGTGATCGTGTTCCCTTTTCGGCACGCGTCGATCGCGTTCTTGACCAGGTTGAACGCGACGCCGGCGACCACCCCGCGGTCCAGTGGCAAGAGCGGCATGGTGGGGATGTCGGCGGCGAGATCGACCTCGTTTCGTGTCGCGCTCGGCTCGAGGATGCGGCACGCCTCGCGGAGCGCCATGTCGACCGCCGCGTACTGATCGCCGTGCGCCGATCGAACGACGCCGCCCACGCCCTGGAGCACCAAGCCGATCCGCCGCACCTCCCAGAGGACCGCGTGGAGGTCGCGCTGCACCTTCTCTTCGGTCTCTTCGACGAGCACCTCGAGCATGCTCGTGATGGCCGCGAGCGGGTTGCGCAGCTCGTGAAGCACGGACGGCAGGGCGTCGCCGAGCGCGGCGAGCTGGAGGAGGCGATCGCGCTCCCTCCGAAGCGCCAGCACACCCTCGAGCTCCTGGAAGAGCACGGTCCTCTGTCCGCGCGCCCCGGGCTCGCTCGCGGAGAAGCCGATCATCGTCGTGCTCCCGTCGAGACGGGTCACGATCGCTTCGGGCCTGTCGCTACCGAGACCCCGCGGGGTGGCCGCGGCGGCGAGCGTATCGAGCGGGACCAGCAGCCCCTCGACCGGGCGACCGACGAGCGCCGAAGGATCACATCGGAGCACACGGCCCGCACCGCGGTTCGCCACCTCGATGCGCCCGTCGGCTCCGACCACGAGCACACCCGCGGTGAGAGAATCCAGCGCCTCGTCGGCGGTGCACCGTGTGCCCCGAAACCCCATGAACGGGCCGTTGCACTTGCCGTGCCGCCTATTGGATAGCGACCTAGGACCTCGAAATCGCGGAAAATTCCATCATGCGTCGATCGTAGGTCCCTGTAGGTGGGCTCCGAGCGAAATTGCGCACGCGACGCAACCCTTGCATCGTGACGCCCGAAGCGACACACGAGGCCCATCGAACGGATCCCCGTCGCTTAGAGCGCCCGTGCCGTCACCGTGACGTACCGAATGGCTCGTTTCTAGCCAGGGCGAATACGGATGAGTTGAAAGTGGCAATCGTTTGCACCTTCGGCCATCGTGCGCGGGCGATCCAGTCGGACGTTCAGGTCTTGGAAGGCTCTTGCGTCGACCTCGCAAAAAAGAGGTGCGAGCTCGGGTGCACCGGTCTCGCGCGTGAGCGTCGGAAACAGGCACTCGTGGGCGGTGAAGGCAACGCGGTCGGCGCTGACCTCGAATCCCGAGAATTTTGCGTTCGGGAAGCGCGAGGTGGTGCGCACGAGGCTCACCTCGTCGAGGGACGTGGTCCGAGCGAGGAGCCCCACGGTGCGCGCCATGAAGGCCGCGCCCGCCGCGAGCACGACCTCCCTCGTGATGCGCAGGGCGTCTCGCCCACGGACGCGTCGCAACACCCGATAGAGCACGATGGCCGGGGCGATCTGCTGTCGGGACGCTCTCTCTTTCGGCGTCGCCGGCGGATCGAGGCGCGAGAAGGGCTCGCCCGCGGCCATGCGAGCGCCGACCTCGAGGCCCACGGCGAGCGCACGAAAGGGCCCGAGCTCGCGCACGAGGACCGCGAGCGCCGCAGGCTCGATGGGTCTCGGAGTGGCGAGCTCGGGCTCCCTGTCGGACATGGCGCGAGAGTACCCGGGTCGAGCCTCGTGGCGCGGACGATCGCACGCCGTCAGGGCAAGCACACCTCGTACATGGCCATGTAGCCGCTCGTGAAGGGCATGCTCCCTTCGAAGCACTTCGCCGAGACGCCGCGGCCGTCGAAGGTGCCGAGAACGTTGCCATTCTCGACGTATTGAATCGTGAGCCGGTCGCCCGTGTGGGTCCACGTGCCGGTGACCGTGGGCTCGGCGGGGACGCTGATCGTCCCGCCCGCCGCGAGCACCGTGTCGAAGCCGGAGATGGAGCTCGGGTAGAGCTCGCACTCGAAGAACGACGTGAGGTTTTGCCCCGTACAGTGGCGGCCGTGCACCGTGACGGGCGCGGTGAACGAGATCGGCACGGTCTGCGGGGTGACGACGACGTGGCGTGTGTCGTTCGCCGAGTTGGGGTCGGCGGAGGTGCTGTTCGCGTCGACGTCGATGGCGAGCGGGGCTATCGCGTAGGGGAGCGCGAGGGAGAACGTGATCGGCGTGGCGGCGCGGCGAGCGCGGATCGTGCCGAGGTTGCAGGTGAGCCGCGTGCCGGCGCGTGTACAGCGGCTGTCGAACGCGCCGAGCACGCCCATGAGGTGCACCTGCGGGCTCGTGGCGGTCTTCGGCAGATCGATCGTGACCGACACGTTCTGGGCGCTCTGCCCGCCGATGTTGGAGACGGCCACCGAGTACACGCCGCTCTGGTCGACGGCGACCGTGGGCGTAGTGACCGTGACGGTGAGGTCGGACGACGAGGCGGCCGAGGCGGGCGCGACCGTGAGCGCGAGGGCGGAGAGGGCGAGCAGGGTGAGGGCGTGGCGGTGCATGGTGGTTCCTCTTTCTTGGGGGCCGAGTGGGCACGACCGCGCACGCCCCATCGCCGCGCTCCTGAGGGCGCGCGACGTGGGGACCCGGGCCTCGTCGTGGGTGCGATGGAGGCCTGGCGCGTCTCGTGGACCCGAGAGCGTGGGGCGCGTGTCGGCGCTCCGTTTCGCCCTCGGTGTCACCCGTGAGAGTGCGTGCGAACGGCCTCGGCGGCAACTCGCATCCTCGTCGCTCGTGGATGCGCGGATGGACCTTCGCGGGCCCTCGCCGACAATCCCTCGGATCTCTCGTGGCTCGGCCGACGCGAGGGCTCGCTCGGGCGCACGAGGGCGCCTCGTGGGTGCTCACATTCGGTCCCCAACTGCCTGAAAACGCCGGGGTTTTACGTCTCCGTTCGGGTGACATCCGAACGGGTGACAGCCGGGTGGACCGTCCCTCTTTGGGTGACGGACGGAGGCGCGAAATCGAGCGAACGTGGACGATGATGAATCCCTCGCCGCGCGTCCATAGGTCGGAGGTCCCATTGATGTCCGACACGTTCACTCCACGCAAGACCGCACGCCAAGCCCGCGCCCGCGACACGGTGCTCGGCATTCTCCAGGCCTCGGCCGAGATCGTGGTTCGCCACGGCTTCGAGCGCTTCACGACGAACCGCATCGCCGAGCGCGCGGGCGTGAGCGTAGGCTCGCTCTACCAGTACTTCCCGAGCAAAGAGGCCATCTTTCAGTCTCTCGTGGAGCACACGATGAACCGCGCGGTCGACGGCTTCATCAAAGAGATCGACGCCATCGACCCGGAGACGACGACGCTCGAGTCGGCCATCGCGCACATCGTCGACAAGGTGCTCGACGTGCAGGTGCACCACGGCGGCGTGTACTCCCAAATACTCTCGTCGACGCTCTCGATGAAACACTTCGAGTTCGTGCGAAAGAACGACGCGCGCGTGATCCCGGCGCTCACGAAGAAGCTCCGCGCGTACGACGTCGAGGTCGACGACGAGGAGCTCGGGCGCGGCGTGAGGCTCGCGCTTTATGCTCTGAAAGGCGTGCAAATCGGCACTGTGTTCGGCGCGGTCGACCCCGCCTGCCCCAACGTCCGCGCGAGGCTCGTGCGCGTGCTCATGGCCGCCGTGCGAGGTGCACGGGTCACCGTGTCGGAGCGCGTGCCCGTGGGGAGCACGGCCTGACGAAAGAGGAGAGAAGACAGCAAGATAGGGTGCCCCCACACGCGGGTGCTCGGCTCGAGGCCTCCGCCCCCGCGAGCTCCCCCAAAGCTCGTTCTCGGCTCCGCTCCCCCACGCGCCGTCGCGCACACCCCCGCTCGCGAAGCCTCCGAGCGAGCCGGAGGAGCTCCCCACCACGTCGCGGTGCGCCCTCGTTTCTACCCAAGGCGCTCGCGGCAGCCGTTCGCCCTCAGCTCGTGCCCGGAGGAGGCCCGTAGCCCGGAGGAGGCCCGTAGCCCGGAGGAGGCCCGTACCCCGGAGGTGTGCCGTATCCTCCCGCGGGGGGCGGCCCGTATCCTCCGCCGGCCGCCGGTCCGCCGAACCCGCCTTGGAAGGGCCCGTGTCCGGCAGCTCTCGCGGCGTACGTCATGTCTTGACCCGTGAGGCGCATATAGATGACAGGAAACATCATCGCAAAAATCGGATAGCTCACGACGACACCGATACCGCACGCGGCGGCGCCGGCGAGCAGCACGAGGCCCCCGAGCAGGGACGCGACGAAGATCTCGCCGCGTTTGCCGCGCGTGGCGGCGAGGCTCGATCGGAGCGCTTCTCCTAAGGGCATGTCGCGGTCGACGATGAAGAAGGGGGTCAGCGAGACCGCCATCGAGAGCCAGATGAAGGGCACGATGGCGAGCATGTTCCACACGCCGGGCAAGAGACCGAACTCGCCGATCCCGGTGGCCTCCATCGCGGCGACGGCCCCGACACGGAGGAGGGCACCCACAGTGCCGCCGAGGTGGAGCGTGAGTGCAAACCCGATGGCTCGTCCCGCCCCCTTCGTCGCGAAGAACGCACCGAACGAGGGGGTTTGCTGCCGCACGATCGCGAGGCCCACGTGCGCGAAGCCGTTGGTCATGAGCCCGCCGAGCGCCTGGCTGGCGATCAAGGCAAAGAGCAACACGACTTGAGACCCCACCGATGGCGTGAGCCAAGACCCGACGAGAAAGGCGGGACCGTACCCGACGCCGCCGCTGACGGAGAGCCAGAGCGCCGAACCGACGACGAGAAGCCCCGCGTTCCGCTTGACGTGCTCCCACGCGACGCCGACCACCTCGGACGCCTCGAAGCGTTGCGGCGCGACGTGGGCCGGCGTGGGGAGGGGAGCGGCCTCGGAGTGTGCAGGCGAGGGAGGTGCGTACGGATCGAAGCTCATCGTGGGGTGTCCTTCCGGGCGTGGAGTGGCGTGAGCCGGGCCTCGTGTGAGCCCCTTCACCGGTCGAGGCGCCCTCCGTGCCACGTTGGCCGAGCGTGAGCCTATCGTGGGACATTGCGTAAGTCACGAGGATGCATGCGAGGTCGGATCGGCGACGGGCACGCCGAGGGTGCGTTCCCGCGGGAAGAGACGAGGACACGCCGAGACTCGCCCACCAGCTCGGCGAGCATCTCTACGAGAGTGCTCGAGCTTTGCGGAAGCGCCGCCCTCGCGCGGAGAAGCCGATCGCAGGCGGCTTGTCGGAGCTCGAGCAGGACGTCCAAGCGAGGATGTGGGCCTTCTCGAGCCAGCGTCTCGGCGACCCTCGCGCCCCTCGTGACGAGGAGTCGGTCCCGTAGGCGGTGCTAAAGATCGACCGATGGGTCCCACGGATGCGCTCCCATGCTCGGCGCGGGTACGCTCGGCGCGTGCCGCCGCGCCTCGCGCGATTTTGCACCTGCTCCTTGGCGCCGTCGCGGTGACCCTGCTCTCGGGCTGCGTTCGTGGCTTCACCCGCGCGGAGACGGGTGCTGCCTGCAAGCTCGGCGGTCGCGCCGGTCACTCGGGCCAGACCTTCTCCGTCGACACGGTGATCGGCGTCGACGCCCGGACCGCCAAGTGGATCGACGGCAGGGCGCTGCCGTTCGCGGCACACGTGTCCGGGACCGCCATCCTGGCGCCGGATCGAAAGGTGTTCGCCTTTGGCACCGGCCTCGCGTACTACGGCTCGCCGCGCCCGATTTCGGGCTACATGCTCGGTGGTACGACGATTCACGTCGACGAGATCGATGGGAGGTTCAGCTTCGGCAACCTGAGCCCGTACGGCGAGGTCGGCCTCCTCACGTCGGTCCCGTCGCGGCACCGGCTCGATGGCAGAGGACTCGTCCTGAGTCTCGGCGTCCAGGCCGCGACGTATTTCAACTATCTTGTCAAAGGCAGTGAGGTCGACGGCTTCCTGCTGCTCAAGCTGGGAGTCGGGTGGGAGGTGAACTGAGGGAGAGGCAGCGCGCACCGCGGGATGACTCACGTCAGGACGGCCCGCGGATGGGAGAGGTCTCTGGTTGAGTCGAGGTTGGCGTTGGCGCGTCGTCGTCGATGCAGCCTGCTCGGTATCGCGGTTTCTCTTCGGGCGCGCCCTGGGCGCGCTCGGCGTCGACCACGCGCCGGTGCGAAATCCCCCACGAATCAGGCACGAAGACGTCGGCACGCTCCATGCTTTGCCGGTGCTGCCGCAATCGAGCGGACGCTGACGAAGGACGTTTCCCCATGCTCAAGGACATTCGCTTCTCGATCGCTCTCTCCATTCCCCTTCTCGTCGTGGTCGGGTGTGCTGCGGGGCCCGACCCGGACGGGGAGCTCGAGCCTGCGCCGACCGCTCCTGAGTCGTCCGAGGCTGCCCAGGCTGCTCCGGAGGAGGTCCCAGTGACGACGCAGCAGGCAACGTCCGGCACGTCGACCAATCGGACGAACTGCCTGAACGCGTGCCTCGGAATGTGGCGCGACTGTCGCCTGCGGTGCTCCACGTTCGGGAAGGGGTGGATCAACTCCCTCTGCGAGAGCGGCTGCGAGAGCGATAGCCTCTCGTGTCAGCGAACCTGCAACCACAACTACCCGCTCTGAGAGAGACGGGGGCTCCGCCCTTGCGCGGTGGGCTGGGGCTCGTCGTTCGGGCGCTCCCGGTGCCGTGGAAGGCGGTGCCTCGTCGTGCTCGGCCCCCGCAGGACGATGCCGCTGAACGGTAGGTGTAGAGCGCAAGCGGTGTCCCGCGTGGGCGACGCGCCTCCGCTCAGCCCACCCGCACTTCGAGGCGTGGGCCCTCGGGGCCCGTGAAGGGCACGCGCACGAAGGCTCGCGTCTTCCCCTCCGCGACCTCGAGGCCGCTCGTGCCGCCGTGGGCCTCGGCGATGCGGCGCACGAGGTATGCGCCCACGCCGTACCCCTCGATCTTCGGGTTGGTCTCGCCGCGGCGAAACCTGGCCGGCGCGGGAGGGAGCGCGGCGGGCACACCGACGTTCTCGACCACGAGCGTGGCGTGGCCCTCCGCGGCGCCGAGGGTGAGCCGAATCGTCTCTCCTTTCGAGTATTTACGCGCGTTCGAGAGGAGCTCCCCCACCACCGTCGCGACGAGGGGCGGAGACCATCGGCCACGCATCGTGCCCTCGCGCCGGACCGACACGGGCACCTCGGCTTGCGCCAGGCGCGCGAGGGGGAGGGCCGAGACCACGGCGTCGACCAGGCACGTCTCTTCGTCGGGAAGCGTGATGGGCGCTTCGGGGTGGGCGACGAGCGAGAGCTCCGCGACGAAGCCCTCGATGTCGTGGAGGGCCGCCGCGGCTGCCTCGGGGCTCGCGAGGCGGAGGGCGTTCACGCGCTCCTGGAGCTTTTTCGCCACCGTCGCGAGGAAGGCGTCGCGCGCGCGGAGCTCTGCCTCGAGCTCGCTCATGCCGCCCTCTCGCCCACGAGGCTCGGAGAAGCCGCGGGCTCGTTCTGCGAGGCCTCGCTCGCGAGCCCGAACCGGAGGAAACGGCGCCCGCCGAACACGACGAGCACGGCGACGAGGCCCACCTGGAGGAGCCCCACCCGCACGAGCATGGCGGGGAGTCCCATCGCCTCGGCCGCCGCGGAGGCGAGACCCTCGACGAGCATGTCCCCTACGATGACGAAGAGGGCGTACGTTCCCGCGATGCGACCGCGCATGCCCGCGCTCGAGGACGACGCTTGCGCGAGCTCGGCGAGGGACGTGCTGGCCTGAGTCAGCGCGTGGTCGATCGCGAGCACGGCGACGAACGGGACCACCGCACGAGAGGCCTCGGCGCCCGCAATTTTACCGGAGAACGCGATGACGAGGCCGTCGAGCAGCATGAGCGCGACGAACACCTTGGCGAGCCTGCCTTTGGCGCGCACGAGCAGCGGCACCGCGGCCACCCCGAGCACCGCGACGACGCTCCACACGATCTCGGCGTAGCGGACCGCGTCGTCCGAGCCGTGCAGCACGTGTTTCACCATCATCTTGCCGTCGTACGACTCGGTCACGAGCTCGACGAGCGCCGTGCCCACGAGCAGGAGCGCGAGCGGTCGCTGATCTCCCCGCGCGAGGAACCGGAGGCCCTGCCCGAGCTGACGAAAGAACCCGACGGCGGGCTCCCGGGCCGCGCCCTCGTGGGCCGGGGGCTCGGGCTCGCGACGAAGCAGCGAGGTGAGCGTGACCTCGCCGGAGCGAAGCGTGGGATGGCAGAGGAACGCGAGCATGCCCGCGAACGTGAGGTGCAGCGTGGCTTGGGCCAAGAAGAGCGGCGCGTAGCTCCCGTGCGCCGCCGCGAGTACCTTGCCGCCGACGAGCAGGCCGAGCAGGGTGGCCGCGGCTTGGAGCGAGGACGTGACCGCGCTCGCCGCGACGAGGTGGGTCTTCTGAACGAGCGGCGCGCCGTGCTCGTCGTGCGCGGGTGAGCCGTCGTCGCGGAGCACCGGGCTCTCCTTCTGGAGGATGTCGACCGCGAACGCGATGCGCGCGGGCCGGAAGGCCGTCTTCGTGAAGGCCGAGAGCACGACGAAGGGCAAAATGCGGCCGATCGTCGGCGTACCCGTCTTCACCAGGGCCACGAGCAAGACGAGCCACATCCCCTCGACCACACGCGAGCCTACGACGAGCGCGTGGCGGTACCGAGCGAGGCCGGGGCCCGAGAGGCGACGCCGCGCGCCGTCGGCCAGCGGGCCCGAGACGATCGTGCCCACGAGGAACGCGAGCAACGAAGGCAACATGAGCTTCGCGCGCTCGGCCTGGCTCGTGAAGAGGTTCGTCATGAGGAGCATCGACGCCCACGCCGCCACCGCCACGCCGACGTCGTCGACGAAGTGCGCGAGGGCGAAGGCGCGGAGCTTGGGCTCTTCACGAAAGGCTCGGACGATGGGGTCGAGGGCGCGTGGGCTCATGAAAGGGAGAACTCGCCGCGCGAAGAGGCGTGACACGAAATCGTGAGGGCTCGTTCGGTGGTGTGTGCCCATGTGCGCGTGAATGGGGTGAGCGAGGGCGCCGAACCCTGCTACGGAAGGCGCGAGCGAGATGAGCGAACGGTCGGAGCCCACCCGTGGATGAGCGTCGCGTGAGGAGCGCGGCGCGCGCCGTCGCCGGAGATTTTCAGACGCCCCTCGAGCTCGCGCGGGGCGTGGTGCGGGCCGTCGCCGAGACGGGGGTGAGGCCGCGTGCCGTGCTCGAGCCCACGTGCGGCAAGGGCGCCTTCTTGCTCGCGGCGCGTGAGGTGTTCCCGCGCGCGCGCCTCGTGGGGTTCGACGTGAACGCGGAGTACGTGGCCGAGGCCCGCCGCGCCCTCGGTGCCTCGGCGCGCGTCGAAGAGGCCGACTTCTTCGGGGTCGACTGGGCGGCGGTGCTGAGTGAGCTGCCCGCTCCGGTGCTCGTGCTCGGCAACCCGCCGTGGGTCACGTCGGCGACGGTGAGCAAGCTCGGAGGCTCGAACGGGCCCGAGCGCACGCGCCGCACCGGGCTCGTCGGCCTCGACGCCGTCACGGGCGCCTCGAACTTCGATATCTCGGTGTGGATGCTCGAGGTGCTCGGGCGCGCGGCGCTCACGCGTGGGGCGAGCCTCGCCGTGCTGTGCAAGGCGCAGGTCGCCCGCAAGATGGTGAGCTTCTTTCATCGCGAGGGAGTGCACGCCGAGGGCGACATCTGGAAGCTCGACGCGCGCCGGCATTTCGGCGCCTCGGTCGACGCCGTGGCCTTCGCCGCGCGGCCCGCCTCTCCGCGCGGGGCTGGGGGCGTGTTCGCCGTGCGGCCCGATCTCGTGTCGGCGCCGGTGTCGCGGCTCGGCGTGCGAAGGGGCAGCCTCACGGGCGACGTCGACGCCGAGGGCAGGACGGCCTTCCTCGAGCGCACGAACGACGGCCCCGACGAGCCCGAGTGGCGCTCGGGCATCAAACACGACGCCGCCAAGGTGATGGAGCTTCACCGCGTGGGCGAGACCTTCGTGAACGGCCTCGGCGAGCCGGTGGAGCTCGAGCCCTCCCACGTCCTCCCGCTCATGAAGGGAAGCGACGTCGCGAATCGGCGTGCTCCGGGGGCACGTGCGCTCGTCGTGCCGCAGCGCGCCCTCTTCGATCCGACCGAGGCGCTCGCCGAGTCGGCCCCGCGCACGTACACCTACCTGCGTCGTCATGAGGCCACGCTGCTCGCGCGCAAGAGCCGCATTTACGCGGGCCGCCCGGCGTTCTCGATCTTCGGGGTGGGCCCGTACGCCTTCGCGCCCTACAAGGTGGCCGTGTGCGGGCTGTACAAACGTCTCGCCTTTCACCTCGTCGGCCCCTGCGAGGGGCAGCCCGTCGTCTTCGACGACACCGTCACGTTCTTGCCGTTCGACGACGAGGCCTCCGCCGCGTGTGTGGCGAAGGCCCTGGAGAGCCCGCTCGCCCGGGAATTTTTCGAGGCCCGCGTGTTCTGGGACGAGCAGCGCCCGCTAGGAAAAGCCGTGCTCCAGCGCCTCTCGTTGCGCGCCCTCCTCGAGGCCGAAAACGGCCCCGGTGACCCTTTCTCCCTCGAGCGACATCCAAAGGAACCCTAGGTCCCTTCCATGCATCCCTCCGTCATCCTCACCATCGGTACCGAGCTCACCCGCGGCGAGCTCGTGAACTCCAACGCCGCCTGGCTCGGCGAGCGCCTCACCGCCCTCGGCTTCGACGTCGTGTCCCACCTGACCATCGCCGACGATCGCGCCCGCATCGTGCGCACCCTCCGCGCCCTGGCGAGAGAGGCCAAGGTCGTCGTGGTGACGGGAGGCCTTGGCCCCACGACCGACGACCTCACGTCCGAGTGTGCGGCCGAAGCGCTCGGCGTGCCGATGCGACGAGACGACGCCTCCCTCGCGGCCATCGTCGCGCGCTTCGAGCGGCTCGGCCGCCCCATGAGCCCGAGCAACGCCAAACAGGCCGATTTTCCCGAGGGAGCCGACGTGCTGCCCAACGCGCAAGGCACCGCCCCGGGCTTCGGCATGACGCTCGATGGTTGCCGCTTCTTCTTCATGCCCGGCGTCCCCCGCGAGATGAAGGCCATGTTCGAGGGTGAGGTCGTGCCCCGCATCGCGTCGCTCGGGCGCGCCCTGTCGCACCAGATCCACCTGCACTGCTTTGGTCTCCCCGAGTCGCAGGTCGGCGAGCGATTGGCCGGGCTCGAGGCCGCGACGCCAGGTCTCACGCTGGGGTACCGCGCGCATTTCCCCGAGATCGAGGTGAAGGTGCTCGTGCGCGCCGACGACCTCGACACCGCGAAGGCGCGCGCCACGGAGATCGCCCGCGAAGTGCGCGCTCGTCTCGGCGACGCGGTCTTCGGCGAGGGCGACGACACGTTCGCCGCGGTCGTCGCGCGCTCGCTGCTCGAGAAGAAGCTCACCCTCGCGGTGGCCGAGAGCTGCACCGGGGGCCTCGTGGGTCACCTGCTCACACGCGAGGCCGGCGCATCGGCGTACCTGCTCGCCGACGCGGTGACGTACGCGAACGAAGCCAAAACACGCTTCGCGGGAGTGGACCCCGCGCTCATCGCCGCGCACGGAGCCGTGAGCGAGGAGGTCGCGCGGGCCATGGCCGAGGGCGTCCGTGAGCGCGCCGGAGCCGACGTGGCGCTGGCCCTCACGGGCGTGGCGGGCCCGAGCGGAGGCTCGCCGGAGAAGCCCGTCGGCACGGTGTTCCTCGCGGTCGCCACGGCCCAAGGCACCCGCGCGAAGAAGGTCTTTTTCTCCCACGAGCGCACGATGGTGCAGAAGTTCGCGGCCTTCGCGGGCCTCGACATGGTCCGCCGCGAGGTGGAGGGTAGGGCGGGCTGAGGCAGCGGTCGCGAGCGTCGAGCACGATGTCGTATACGGTAAGCGGGGTGCGACCAGCACTCACCGTCGGCGCGCGGGCCCCTTCTTCGGAGCAGGTTTCGGCTCTTCGATCGAGAGGAGCCCGGTGGCGCAGAAGGGGAGGGGTGGCTTGGCGGGGAGGGTCGGCTTGGCGGGGCCGCTGAGGGCGACTCCTCCGCGGGTCTCGTCGCGGCCGAAGACGAGCGCACCGGAGCGAGCGTCGACGTACGCGTACGCGGAATCGGAGACGAGGTACGGTCGCTCCTTCCCCACTCCGGGCTCCCAGCATGGGTACTTGTAGCGCACCTCCCAGGCGAGGTGCGGGTCCCAGTCGATCCCCGAGACGACGACGAGCCGCGCGGCGATGGGGCTCCCTGGCTCCTCCAAAGGCAAGAGCTCGAGATAGGGATTCATGTCGTGGATGATGGCGAGCGCCTGATTTCCCGTGAGGTCCGGTGGGGCGGCGAGGCCGTCCGCCGGTACGGGGAGGCGGCCGCCGTAGTACCCGTCGAAACCTTCGTCCTTGTCGTCCTTCGCTTCGTACGGGAGCTCCGGGTGCTGTGCTCCGAAGTAGCGAAGCGAGATGGCGCCGTTTGCATAGCGCCGAAATACTCGCTTCTTTCCCACGAGCTCGGGCCAGTCTCCGTCCCGGAACCCGAGCTCGACTCGGAACTTCTGAACGAATGCGAGAAGTGGCAAGACCGGAGGGTTCCCGACCTTGGCGCCGGTCCAGTAGAGGCGGCCATCGGGAAGCTCTCCCACGTATGCGGTCGCGAGGCCGAACGGGAAGTGCTCGTAGAAAGCCTTTTTCGTCCGAAGGGCCGAGTACGGTGGACGAACGGGGTATTCCGGGGGGCTCTCGTGCCGCGGCCCCGGCGGGAGGAACGGCGGTTCCTCGCGCTCGAAGGCGGTTCGGTTCGGGAGGCCCACCACGTCGCTGCTCCCGCATGCGGGAAAACCCGGGGAGCGCTCCGCCTTGGGGGCCTCCGCGAAGGCGATTCGGGGCGGAATACCCGCCCGAGCGACGTCGACGCCGAGCGCGAGGAGGGCGAGCGCCCCCATGAGAGGGAAGGCGAGCGGAGGGCGCATGTCACTCCTCCCAGCCGAAGCAGCGGAGGTTGCCGCGGTCGTCCAAGGTCGCGGTATTCGTCACGAATCCACCTTGCGGGCGAGAAGGGGAGCCGGGCCGTCGGTGCCCGAGCACGCCGACGTGAGAATGAGGAGCCCGAAGAGGCCGAGGAACGAGGGCGTGCGCTTCATGACGTCACCTTTCGCGGTGACATCGGCCCGGCCGATGGAGACGTTGCGTGAGAAAATGGAGGTCCGGTCGATTTCGAGTGAGGCCTCCCCCCACACTCGGATCCGTGCTCCCCGAACCGTGTGCCACGGTGGCACACGCGGCTCGGAATCGTCATAGGTTTCCGTATGTTAGTGCCTGGTACGCCGGCTGCAGTAGGTCCGGGCATGAGCCCACACCGCACCGCTGTTTCTCTCGGAGCCCTCGCCCTCGTCGCGCTCTCTGCCGCGTGCAGTCCCGGTGGCCTGCCGGACGGGTACACGAGCCTCTGCTCCGACTCCGGGGAGCTCGTGCTCGCGCGCGGCTTTCGGCCCGCCGCCCCGGTCGACTTCGTGGGCCTGCGCGTCGAGCGCACGTCGCCTCGCGCGGCCAGCGCGTCCGACCCGATCGCTCCTGTTGGTCCGCAGCAGGTCGCCGCGTGGTCGGCCCGCTTCGTCGACTCGCAGGGCACGCTCTGCGGAACGGCGAAGGACAAGGCCAAGTGCGAGCAGGCCGTCGCCGCCGTGCGCGAGCTCGGGACGACGTGCCAAGGCCTCAGCATCGTGCCGCAAGCCGCAGCGATGGAGGCTCCGTCTATCCCGCAGGGCACGTGCGAGACGCAGTATCTCCTCTACACACGCGGCGACGAGGTCGGCCTCGTGCGAAACGCGCGCGAGGCGATCGCGTTCTTCGGCCCCATCGACTCGGGCGAAGAGGCCGCGTACGTCGCCCGCGCCGGGGGCGAGGCGCTCAGTTGCAGCGGGCCGACGGGATCGGGGGCCGGATACGCGAGCGTCGCCGGGGGATACAACGTCGCGACCGGCCAGCGCGACTGCGATGGCAACGAGAGCGGCCGAATCGTGCAAATCGCGACGAACGGCGCGCCGAGCGTCGTCGAGGCCGGTGAGACGGCGGTGTGCCGATGAGCGCCCGCGGCCTCGTGCCCGTCGGCGTGGTGCTCGCTCTCCTCGGGTTGGCCGGGTGCGCGAGCGAGCCCACCGCCCCCGAGGGCTACACGTCGATGTGCGACGGGGACATCCTTCGGCTCGTCGAGGGTTTCCGCCCAGCGAAGGACGTCGACTACCTGGCCTTCCGCCGTGACGACGCCGTGTTTTCCCGCGGCGTGAACGAGGCAACGGTGCAGAGTACGACCCTCGAGGCTCGCGGCACGCCTTGCGCGACCGCGAAAGACAAGGGCGCCTGCGAGTCGGCCCTCGCCCGCGCGCATGCCCTCGTGGGCTCGTGTTACGGGACCCCCATCGTGCCGAAGTTCCGAGCTCCCGAGGAGGGCCCGCCCGGGGATCGCACCTGCACCGCGACCTACCTCGTCTTCACGCGGGGCGACGAGGTCGGCCTCGTCGTGACCGACGCCGACGTCCGCAGCTTCTTCGGCGCGATCGACACGCCGCAAGAGGCCGCCTACGTCGCGCAGCGCGGAGGGGAGAACGTCACCTGCCAGACCACCTCGGCCATGCGCGCCGCGTACGCCTTCCTCGCCGAGGGCATCGGCATCGTCGCGCAAGGAGCCGCCGAGCCGCGGATCGTGCGCGTCGCGCCCGACGGCACGGTCTCGCTCGTCGCGGACGGAAAGTAAGGGCATCATGGGACTCTTGAGCTCCTCGCGCCTCCGCCCCTTCGCTCACGTGGCCGCAAGGTTCGCGCTCGCCGTCTCCCTCGCGGGCTCGGGCGGTGCGTTCGTCGTGGGCTGCGGCGGGGATGAGCCGCCGGTGGTCGACGACGAGCTGTCGCTCGAGGAGCTCGCGAGGACCCTCCACCTGCCCGCGATCAAGACCGTGCGCGCGTTCGACGCGTTCGCCACCGAGGGCGGCGGGTTCGGCCTCGCGGGGCGGTCGCTCAAGTATTTCGTCGATCTGCGGAGCGGCGGGTCGGACACGTATTTCATCAACGCGAACTACCGCGTGGGAGGTGAAATCCCCACGTACGCGAAGCTCCACTACGACTTCGCCACGACCGTGCTGGGGATCGCCGAGCCGCCCGCGGCGTTCAACGAGAACACCTACTACTCGGACGACAAGCGCTACGTCGCCGGTTCGATCCAGACGTACACGCTCGGTGGCGAGCCCACGCCCACCTACGCCATCCAGTTTTATCCCGACGACGTCATCCACGAAGAGGGCATCCTCCGCGCGTGCGAGATCCTCCGGCCGAAGATCCGTATCCCGAACGTGCGCGTGGCCGTGGTGTCCACCGGCCCCCAACAGACGTTCGCCCGCGTGAAGGACCGCCTCCGCGCGATCGGCGTCGAGCCGATGACGATCGAGGACGTGCTCGGCACCGTGCGCTACTTGCCCATGAACCCGGGCGAGGCCTGGGGCTATCTGCGCATATTCCCTAAGGATTATGGTGAGCTGCGCGCGACCGACATTCCCGTGTTCGACGAGCTCCCGCTCGACCTGTCGGTGGTCGCGGGCACCATCACGCGCGCCTTCCAGGACGTGACGTCCCACGTGAACTTGAAGAGCAAAGAGCGCGGCACGCCCAACATGGTGCTGCGCGACGCCTCGCCCGCCCTGCCCGAGCTCGCGCGGTTCGCGAACCTCCCCGTGCACCTCGCCGTGGGCAAGACGGGCTACGTGCTCGAGCCCACGACGCCCGAGATGGTCGCGCAGAAGCTCGCCGAGCGGACGAACAAACCCTGGGTCACGCTGCCCCTCACGAACGAGCCTTCGACGAAGGACTACGACGTCATGTGTCTCGCCCTCGGGCCGTCGTGCGTGAACGACGGCGGTCGTTTCGGCGGCAAAGCCACGGGCCTCGGGTTCTTGGCGAGCCCACGTGTGCTCGGGCGCTACGCCCAGCCCGACTCCTTGAGCCGCAGCATGGGCTACGACCTCGCGCCCTTCGGCTTCGGTGTGCCTGTCGCTCGCTACCGCTCGTTCATCGCGCACAATCCGGCGATCGCCGCCAAGGTCGACGCCCTCGTGGCCGCCGAGCGCAAGGGCGACCTCTCGTCGAACGACCGCGCCAAGATGGTGGCCGACGTTCAACAGGCGTTTTACTTCGGTCGCGTGCCCGAGGCCGAGCTCGCCGAAGTGACCACGAAGGTCGCCGCGCTCGCCGCGCGCTTTCCGGACATGGACGAGCTGAAATTCCGCTCCAGCGCGAACGCCGAGGACATTCCCGGCTTCGACGGGGCGGGCCTCCACGACAGCTTCTCGGTGAAGCTCTCCGCGCGGGACAACCCTGACGGCTCGTGTTTCGTCTACCAAGATCCGGGCGACGTGGCGACCAAGCTCAAGGTGGCCCCGAAGACCCCGCAGTGCGCGATCAAAGCCGTGTACGCGAGCCTCTGGAACAAACGGGCCATCGAGGAGCGCTCGTTCGCACGCCTCGATCACGCGACGAGCGCCATGGGCCTCGCCGTGGTGCCCGCGTACGACACCGAGTCCGACGTCGTCGCGAACGGCGTGGTCATCACGCGCGTGGTGAACGGCATCGGCATCTCGGGGTACACGCTCACGCTCCAGCAGGGCAACGTGCTCGTCACGAACCCGCCCGCGGGCACCATCGCCGAGACCACGCTCGTCACGTTTAGCGCCGACCCCTCGCGGCCCGATCGCTTCACCATGGTGCGCGCGGCCGTGCCCGTGCCCTACGGCGAGAAGCTCCCCGGATCGGTCCTGACCGACGAGAAGAAGGCCGAGATCGTGAAGATCGCGCGCGCCGCCGAGGTGGCCTATTGCACGGTGAGCCCGGGGTACGCGCCCTCGTGTGCGAACGTGCAGTTCGGGTCCGAGAAGCCCGTGGCCCTCGACATGGAGTTCAAGGTGTTGGCCAATGGCCACGTGGTGATGAAACAAATGCGGGAGTTCCGCGGCCGCTAAGTCCAGGGAAAGACCATGAAATCGACCACCGATCGCCGCCTCGTGCTCTTGGCCCTCGTGCTCGTGCCCGCGGCCCTGGCGTACGCCTGCTCGGGCGACGACACCGTCCCCGTCGTCGACGCGGGCACCGCCGAGACGTACGTGCCGCCGCCCCCGCCGCCCCCGATCGACGCCGCGCGAGACACGTCCACGGTCGACTCCGGGAGGTTCGACGCAGGCTCGAACCTGAGCGCTTCGAACCTCCTCATCAACGAGGTCTCCGGCGGCGACGAGTGGGTCGAGCTCGTGAACATCGGCGCCGATCCCGAGGACATCTCCGGCATCCGGCTCGCCGATCGCGACAAAACCACGGGCGAGCCCAAGCTCTCCGAGGCCGTCATGTTCCCACCCTCGACCGTGGTCCAAAAGGGCGGATACGTGATCGTGCGCGGCGGCGGCACCGGCGACGCGGGGCGCCCGTGCCCCGATGGCGGGCAGTCGCACTGCTTCAACGCCGAGTTCGGCATCAGCAACAAAAGCGGAGAGACCCTCTTCTTGCTCGCGAAGGACGGCGGCGTGCTCGGGAAGGTGGTCTACCCGCCCGACGCCTCCTCGGGTGCGATGAGCTGGTCACGTCTCCCGAGCGGCGATCCCGACGCGGGCTTCGAGACGGCACCCGAGACGCCCGGCGCCCCGAACCGGCGCTGACGGGCCCTGCACGAAAGAGAGAGCGAGAAAGGGGTGCCCCCACCGCCGGGTGCTCGCCCTTCGGGCTCCGCGCCCGACACCTCCCCCAAACGCCGTTCTCGGCTTCGCTTCCCCGCGTCCCGGCACGTTCCCCATGCGCGCGAAGCCTGCGAGCGGCGAGGGGGAGGTGAACCGTGCGCGGCATAGCCGAGCTCGTGCAAAAGATGCCGTTTGTCGACCGGCCGATCTCGGGTCATAGTCCGCCCCGAGGGTCGAAGCCATGCGCAACGCACTGAAATTCTCGGGTCTTTTCGCGGTGTTGCTGCTCCCGGTCGCGTGCGGGGCGCCCGCCGACGAGGTGGCCACCGGGGCCGACGCGCCGTTCGATCCCGACACGGCCACGCCCACGGAAGACGCGGAGCTCGACGGCCCGCGGGCGCGGCTCGCAGGCGACCCCCTCGAGCTGCCCGACACGACCGCCGCGGCGCCCACGGTGTCGGTCGCGCAGAACGTGAACGAGGGCGGCTTCGTCGGCGACAAGATCACCTGGCGCGACTCGGCGAACCGCACGCGCACGGCCTTCCTCGTGGGCAACGGCGCGCAAGATCCGGCCGGGGCCTTCGGCGGGTATGCCCGCACCTTCACGTACCAACCCTCGGCGGGCGTCACGCGCACGATGAGCGGCGGCGCGAGCGAGCCCGGCTTCGGCTTGGTGATGGCCCAGCGCTCGAGCGACTACGCCACGATCTCGAACAAGTTCGTCACGGGCACGCGCACGCTCCGCGCGAACGGCACCGGCCACGCCATCGTCGAGTTTTCGTACGCGACCCTCAAGACGAGCACCGGCGCCACCATCCCCGTGAAGGCCACGGTGCAATGGGTCTTCGTCACCGGGCGCGACTACCCGCTTTGGAACGTCACCTACGACAGCTCGGCGGCCGGCGCGAACGGGCTCTCGCTCGACACCAAATCTCCTTTTGGCGCGCTCGAGTACACGGGCTCGTCGGGCACGGTCGACGGGGTCGGGTGGGGCGATCGCCGGAAGTTCACGACCACGGCCACCACGGGGCCCGTCACCATGCAGTCGGCGTGGTCGTACTCGGCCACCAACGTGGTGCCGTACGTGCTCTCGTGGAACAACGCCCAGAACGCCGAGATGGGGCTCGTGCAGAGCCAGAGGTACACCCAGCACGACGCCGGCTACGGCTGGTTCTACTCGAACTGGGGAAAGACGAGCGCCACCCGCGTCATCGACGCCGGGAGCCCCGCGAGCCAGCTCATGCCGGCCGCGTGGAACTGGACGTACCTCTTGAATCAGCACCAGCTCCCGGCCGGCACCAGCGTGAAGACGATGGGCTGGGGCATGAACTTCGGCGCCGTCGGCCAGACCTCGTTCCCGTCGTATGGATATCAGGGCAACCTGAGCGGCTATCCGTACCAGAGCTACGGCACCTTCATCGTGCTCGGCGCCAAGTCCGCCACGACGAACCAGGTCGCCCAGGTCGAGCGCCAGACCGCCTCGTCGATCGCGGCCACGCGCGGCCAAGTGGTCACGAGCGGAGTCGCTGGCGTGGGCCGGACCGACACCGTGACGTTCGCGCCCGCCGGTTACAACCACGTGCTCGCCACGTGGGACGTCCGCGCCGAGCCCACGACCTCGGCGGCGGTCTTCACCTTCGACCCCAAGGCGAAGGCCATCAAAAACCCGGTGTTCCGCCTGCTCGACTACACGAAGGCGACGCTCCCCTCAGGCGTGCGACTCGGCACGACGGCCCTCGTCGACGGCACGGACTACGAAGTCTCGCGCGACGGAAACACGGTGTGGCTCACGCTGAAGCGCACGGTCTCGGCGGCGGTCACGATCGGCCTCAACGAAGAGACGGGCGGCCCCGGCACCGGGCTCGATCCGTTCTACCAACACTTCGACGTGAACCACGTGCTCTCGACGGGTCAGAGCAACAGCGTGGCGAACTCGGGCACCCCGGTGCTCACCACCACGCAGCCCTTCGCGAACCTCATGTTCGACGTGGGCGTGATGACGGCCACCGGCTGCAACGGCAACGGCTGCACGACCTACCAGACGCCGAGCTCGCTCGTCGCGCTCGTCGAGGGCGATCGCTTCTTCAACTACTCGGTCGAGACGGCCTCGAGCGGGATCGCGAACGAGATCACGAACATCGCGCGCAGCGTGTACCTCGTCGGCCAGCCCGCGGGTCGCACGAGCCACGAGGTGCTCGTGAGCCTGCACGGCCGGAGCGGCAACAGCTACGCGTGCCTCCGCAAGGGCGGGTGCTCGTGGGAGAGCGCGTCGAACATCAAGGCCTTCACCGAGGCGATGCGCCAGGTCGACGACGGCAAGCGGCTCGCCGCGGCCCGCGGCGCCTCGTACGTCGTGCGCGCCGTCACGGCCATCCACGGCGAGACCGACCACTACTACGCCGGCTTCCCCCTCGCGGGGACCGACGGGACCCCGAACAAAATCCAGAATTATTCGGACGCGCTCGTCGAGTGGCAAACCGACTACGAGGCCGAGGTGAAGGCGCGCACCGGGCAGACCCTCCCCGTGCCCCTCTTCGTCTCGCAGATGAGCGGCTGGACCGACAAGCCCGCGAGCCCCATCGCCAACGCCCAGCTCGACGCCCACGTGCGCGCGCCCGGGAAGGTCGTGCTCGTCACGCCGGGCTACCCGTTCGCCTTCGCGTCCGACTGCCTCCACTACACGTCGCATAGCAACCGGAGGCTCGGCGAGTACTTCGCCAAGGCGTATCTCAAGCACGTGCTCGAGGGCAAAACGTGGGAGCCGGTCCGCCCGACCGCCGTCTCGCGCGCGGGCAACGTGATCACGGTGAAGTTCGCCGTGCCCGCGCCGCCGCTCACGCTCGACACGACGCTCGTGACGAACCCCGGCAACTTCGGCTTCCGCTACCTCGACAGCGCGGGCACGCCGGCCATCACCAGCGTCGCGGTGACCGCGCCCGACACGGTGACCATCACCCTCGCGTCGACCCCGACGGGCACGAGCCGCAGGCTCACCTACGCGCAGAACGCCCCGTCCCCCGCGTGCCCTGGGCCCACGGGAGGTGCGCGCGGCAACCTCCGCGACTCCGACGCGACGCCCTCGCTCTACGGATACTCGCTCTACAACTGGGCCGTGCACTTCGACGTCGCGGTGCCCTGAGGCACGAGGAGCCCACGGCTCCGCTCGCCGAGAGCGAGAGAAGAGAGAAAGAGAGGGGTGCCCCCACCGCCGGGTGCTCGCCCTCCGGGCTCCGCGCCCGACAGCTCCCCCAAAATCCGTTCTCGGCTTTGCTTCTCCGAGTCTCGGCGCGTCCACCCGCGCCCGCAAAGCCTGCGAGCGGATAGGGGGAGCTCCCAAGCACGGCGTGGGCCGCTCGTACCCGCCATTGTCCCTTCCGGGAGAACAAAGTGGCGTTCGTACATGGGGTTATCCCTTCCGGGAGAACAAAGTGGCGTTCGTACACGGGAGTATCCCTTCCGGGAGAACAAAGTGGCGTTCGTACATGGGAGTATCCCTTCCGGGAGAACAATAGGGCCTTCGTACGCGTACGGGCAGGCTCGCCGCGGCTTCGGGAGCTCTGTCGCACGGTACGAATCGCCGAGCCGCTCTCCCGGTCGCATGCTGCGAGGATGCGAAGGCCCTCGTCCCGTGGGCGTGGGCTCGTTACTTCGCGACGAGCGTGCGCTCCATCCCGCGGGCCACGTCGACGGACTCTGCGGCCGTGCGCAGCGTGATCGAGACGCTCCTGTCGAGGTAGCCGAACGCGTGCAGGTTCGTGACGCTCGTGCGCTCGTCGCGCCGGGAGACGCCCGGGAGGAAGCCCGCCGGCTCGTTCATGCCGAAGAGCTCTTTGCCGATGCGGTGCGCTCCCTCGGCCAAGTGGCAGTTCGCGCAGTCGGTGGAGGCGGCCGTGTGCACGCTCGGATCCTCGACGCGGAGGGCGGAGTCGAAGGCCTTTTGGAGCGTCGCCGCGGGCGCCTCCCTGCGGGCGCTGGAGACGAGGGCGGCGACGGGATCCTTCGCCGAAGGGCCGCCGAGGGCCTCGGCCGAGGTCTCCGCGAGCGAGAGGGCGCGTGCAGGCGTGCCCCCGACGGTCTGACCAGACTGTTCGACCCCCGGGATCTTGCCCGCGACGTATTTGCCATTCACCCGATCGTGGATGGTGAACGTCCACCCGTCGCCGTCGAGGGCGAAGTTGTGGTCGAACGTGGTGACTCGCGCGATGCGCTTCTCTCCCACGTGGCGGAGCACGATCGCGCGGAGCGTCTTGCCGAAGGCGCCCTCGAGGCCCTGGGCGGTGAGGATCGGGTGCGGCCCGAGCTCTCGGGACTCCGTGTCTCCGCTCGCGCGCTTCGCGGTGAGGATCTCGCGGAGCATCTCGTCGAGCTCGCCCGCGGGCACGTCGTACATCACGTGCACGCCCCCGTCGGCCGCGAGCGTCGCGCCCTTCGTGTCGGGGGCGACGCCCTGGAACACCGCGCGGACCTCGCTCGTGCACGCCGCGCCCTCGGCTCGGTGGCCGCACGGATCGAGGCGCACGCCGACGAGGTGGAGCGCCTCGTAGGTCGACGTGTGCTCGAAGTCGAGCGAGCCCCGGCCGAGGGGGCCCGAGAAGGCCTCCCGCGGGAGGAGAGGGCCTAGCCCCGTGCCGTCGCTCGCGCGGAGCAGGCCCGCGGTGCCGCGCTCGGGCAGCGGATAGAGGATGGAGACGTCGGTCGTGGCGACGCGCGCGGTGAACGGGCTCGTCGGCAGCGGCGGATCGGTCGGCGTGATCGCGCCGGGAGGCGGAGGGGCTCCCGGGAAGGGGGTCGAGCTCGCCGACGGGGACGATCCGGGGGCGGCAGTGCCCGAGAGATCCTCGGTTTTTCCGCCGCAAGCGGCGAGCGTGAGGGCGACGGCGAGGGACAAGGAAGCGCGATGCGAGGGGTTCATGTCCGCCGCTTGGCGCACGCCGCGGTGTTCCGTCGGAAAATGTTCGAGAGGCTCGCGACTTCATGCGCGCGCCTTGGGCGAGCCTATCGTCCGTCCACCGACGCGTGAGGTCGACGGCCTTCCACGCGCTCGCCTACCGGTAGGGCTCGTCCCGGTGCTCGGCCACGTGGCGAGCCATGCAGTCGTCGCGATGCACGATGACGTCGCAGCTCGGGCACCGCGCTGCTTCGTTCTCCGCGATCACTCGCTTGCGGCAGTGGCCACACCGCTCGCCGGCGATCTGCGGGCCTCGCCTCCCCGCCGGGGGTGCCCCTGCGGCGACCGGACCCGTCGGACCGGCCCGATTCGCCATGACGGCGAGGCGCGCGAAGAAGAGGACCCCTGGGATACCGACGAACACGACGAGCGCCGCCGAGACCAGCGCTTGGTAACCGCACGTCACGGGCTCCTTCGGACGAGCGGCCTCGGAGGAGGACTCCCTCTCCACGCCCCCTAGCTCGTACGGTTTCGGGTCGTGGAGCGCCGCCGAGGACGCCTCTCGGGGCTCCATGGCGGCACGCGCGTACGACGTGCAGAGGAGCCCGATCGAGCCGAGCGTGACGCCGATCCCCAGAACCGTGACTCGGATACGGGCGCGCCTCGACCCCATGCGAGCAGCGTAGGCGCCAGGGTGAGGCCGGTAAAGGACGCCGCGCGCCCGTTCGCTACCTCACCTTCGCGCCTTGGGCGAGCACCTCGTCGGCCCATTTGCGCGAGAGGGCGCAGGTGCCCTTCGGGGTCCAATCGGCCTTGTCGGAGCGCTCGGCGGGGCCCGCCAAGACGACGTACGCGCGGCCCTTGCGCGCCACGGCGAGCGGGCCGAGCTTCGGGCGCTCGACGCAGATCATGTCGGCGTCCTTGGTCACCTTGCCGGGGATCTTCTCGAGGCCCGGGCGCACGGCCTCGAAGGCGCGCTTGGCGAAGGTGTCCTCGGGTTTGCCCTTGGGGGGAGCGTCGGTGACGACGAGCAGCGCGTTCGCCATCGTCTTGCCGTTCTGCACCACGGCCGATCGATCGCCGCCCCAGTCGGCCGCGGCGGCCTTGGCGGCGCCGAGGGTCGCGGTCCACTCTTCGAGCGCGATGCGCAATCCGCCCTCGCCCGAGGTATCCTCGTCGACGCGCGTGTATCCTGCACCGAGCGCCGCGAAGGTGGGCGCGGGCACCGCCAGGGCGGGCTCGTGCGCGCTCCACTTCTCGGCGTGGAGCACCTGCTCGGTGGTCTTCGGGAGGTCGCGCCAGGCGTCGTCGACGTGGAGGAACCCGCCCTCGCGCCGCAGGGCGTGCACGAAGAGGGTGCCGTCGACGTAGGGAAAAATAAGGGTGCTCCGGAGGAAGCGCGGGGCGTTGGCCGCGTCGCCGAAGCTCATGGCGCCCTGGAGCACCGACGTGAACACGGTCTCGGGGAGATCGAGCGCCGTCTGGCCTTGAGCCTTCATCGAGAGATCGAGCATGGTGCTCGTGGCGTCGCCCTCGGCGAGCATGCTGCCCGCCATGATCTCGTCGCTCTTGCCGGGGTGGTAGCCGCCGCGGGGCTTGAGGTCGTAGTGCTGATCTTGGAGCGCGTGGGTGAGCTCGTGGGCGAGCGCGAGGGTGGCCGCGTCCCCGGCGAGGTCTTGCGCGACGTACATGGTGCCCGTCTTCGGGTCGTAGAAGCCGTCGAGCTGGGCCTCGAGCAGCTTCGAGAGCTCGCCCATGTAGTCGAACGGGGCGGGCGCGAAGCCCATGAGCTCCATCACCTTCGCGTCGCGCTCGATGGCCGCCTTCGGGTACTCGTCGTCGGCCTTCTTGCGGACGGCGGCGACGAGCTCGGTGCGCTCGAGCACCCTGCCAGGCACGGGCGATTTGGCGGCGAGGCCGCGGACGGCGCTCACCTTCTTGAGGATGGCGGCGATGTGTTTGTCCTCCGGGGAAGGCGTGGGGACTCCTGGCAACGGCGGCGCGATCGGTACGCTCGCGGGCGCGCTCGGGGCAGGGATCGGCACGTAGGCGAGCGGCGGCACCTTGGGCTCACCCCCGCAGGACGTGAGCGCCGCAGAGACACCTGCGACGATCGCCGCGCTCGTGACGAGGCGCCTCAACGCGCCCCCCGGAGGCGCGCGATGGCCTCGGCGTAGCTCGGCTTCGAGAACACGGCGTTGCCTGCGACGAGCACGTTGGCGCCCGCGGACACGACGCGCGGTGCCGTCTCTTCGTTGACGCCCCCGTCGACCTGGAGGTCGATCGCTCTCCCGCTGGCCTCGATGGCCTTTCGAATGCGTTCGATCTTGGGGAGGGCCGACTCGATGAAGCTCTGCCCCCCGAAGCCCGGGTTCACGCTCATGACGAGCACGAGGTCGGCGACGTCGTACACGTACTTCAGGGCCTCTTCGCTGGTCGACGGATTGACCACGACGCCGGCGCGTTTCCCGAGGGAGCGAATGTGGGAGAGCGTCCGATGCAGGTGCACGCACGCCTCGACGTGCACCGAGATCACGTCGGCGCCGGCCTTGGCGAAGTCGTCGACGTAGCGCTCCGGCTCGACGATCATGAGGTGGCAGTCGAGGGGGAGCTTGGTGACCTTGCGGAGCGAGGCGACGATGGGCGGCCCGAGGGTGATGTTGGGCACGAACCGGCCGTCCATGACGTCGACGTGCACCCAATCGGCCTTCGCCGTCTCGAGGGCGCGTACCTCCTCTCCCAGGCGGGCAAAATCGGCGGAGAGGATGGACGGGGCGATGATCACGGGGGGCATCGGGGCTCTCGTTCGCAGCCCGGGGCCCCGGCGTCAAGCTCCGCGTGGGGCCGTTCGTGTCGCTCGGGCTTGCGTCGTGCGGGCGAAGGTGAAACCTTCGGGAAACCATGCAGACGCGCGAGATCACGAAGGAGGATTTCGACGAAATCGTCGAGGTCATCGATCGCTGGTGGGACGGGCCCATGAGCACGTTCGCTCACCCGATCTTCTTCTACGAGCTCGGAGACAAGGCGCTCATCGTCGAGTCCGACGGCGTGATGATCGGGTTCTTGCTCGGCTTCATCGCGCACCACCCGGTGAAGACCGGCTACGTGCACCTCGTGGGCATCCACCCCGAGCATCGCCGCAAGGGCGTAGGGCGCGTGCTCTATGCGCAGTTCACCGAGAGCTGCCGCGCGGCGGGCTGCGTGCGCATGAAGGCCATCACCACGCCGGGCAACGAAGGCTCGCAGAAGTTCCACGCGGCCGTCGGTTGGACGATCTCCGAGGTCGACAACTACGCGGGCCGCAAGCGCAAGCGCGTCGTGTTCGTGAACGACCTGGTCCCGACGGCGTAGACGCCACCCCCATTGAAGAGGCTCGCATGAACGACCGCCCCTCGACTCGGTCCCTCCCGTCCGACCGCCCGTCCGGCCGGAGCCTCACGCGCTCCGAGCCGCCGGTGACCCCCGCGCAGCTCCGCGAGATAGGCCTCTTCGGGGCCCTCCCGGACGACATCCTCGAGCACCTCTGCGAGACCTTGAAGACGGTGCGGGCCGCCCCGGGGGACGCGATCTTCCGCGAGGGGGACGCTGGCCGCGAGCTCTTCGTGGTGCTCGAGGGCGAGATGGAGGTCACGAAGAAGAGCCGGCGCGGTCGCGACACGCGGGTCGCCATCTTCGGCCCGTGCGACGCGTTCGGGGAGATGTCGATCATCGACATGCAGCCCCGGTCGGCCACGGTGCGGGCGCTCGGCCCGGCCCGCCTCCTCCGGGTGTCCAGCGAGGACATGGACGCCCTCTACCGGCACGACCTCAAGGCCTACACGCTCATCGTGCTGAACATCGCCCGGGAGATGTCGCGGCGGCTCCGGGTCACGGATGGGCTGCTTGCCGACTTCACCTCGACGCTCGTCGAGGAGTATGTGGGCGGGAAACCCCAATCCAAGTAATATCGAGGGGTTGGCGCGAACGTCGGTCGGATCTCCAGGTCCGGCGCGACCAAGGATCAAAGGGTTAGCGCGAACGTCGGTGGGATCTCTCGTGGCGTGGTGAGATCTGTCGTGGCGTAGGCAGCCGCCGGCGTTGACCAGAGATCAAAGAGTTAGCGCGAACGTCGGTCGGCCCCAGGTCGGCCCCCACGCGTCGGTCGGCCCCCACCCGGTCGGCCCCCACCTCAGTCGGGGGTCGCGTCGAGTGACGTCGTGCCCGCGTCGCCCCCGTCGACCTGCGCGTCCACGCCCGCGTCGAAGCTCGGCGCCCCGTCGACCACCGGGCCCGAGTCCACGAGCTTGCCAGCATCCTTCCGCGCGTCCGGTGGCGCGTTCTGACCCGAATCCGAGAAGGCCGAGCCGCCTGGCGACGTGGGCACGGCGTTCACCCGGTCGTCGTCGTCCGGGGGCAGCGGCTGCGGATTCAGCGTGCACGCGACCGCCCCGACGAGGCCGAAGCCGGCAGCGAGCGAGAGAATCGGAAGAAGGGAAGTGCGTGCGTTCATCGAGCCCACCCAGTCTAGCGCGCCCGAAACGAGGCGCGCCTCCTTCCGAATGAAGCACGCTTCGTTCCATCCCAGAATGTCGAAAACCCAAGTGATTTCGAGCACTGAACAGCGGCCGCGGCACACCTGATGGCTCACCCTGGCACGCAATGGCGACGCGAATGTCTGCTAAGCTCGAAGCGTGCCCGACGAGGTCCCTGCATCGAGCTCCCCCGAGTCCGCGAGCGCCCCTGCCGTGCGCGCGGTGGGCGTGTCGAAGCGGGTCCGCGACGGCGAGGGTCGGCGCGCGGTGCTCAGCGACGTGTCGTTCGAGGTCGCGCGGGGGGAGCTCGTGGTGCTCCGCGGCCCGAGCGGGAGCGGCAAGTCCACCTTGCTCGCCATCGTCGGGGGCATGCTCTCGCCCACGAGCGGCGAGGTGTACCTCGACGGCGAGGCCACCTCGCGCCTCCGTGAGGCCCACAGGGCCGACGTACGCCGCAAGAAGGTCGGCTTCGTCTTCCAAGACCTTCAGCTCCTCGACGCGATGACCGCGATCGACAACGTGCTCCTCCCGCGTGTGCCCGAGGGGGTCCGTCGCGAGGACGAAGCCCGCGCCATGACCCTCCTCACGCGCTTCGGCGTCGAGCGGTCGGCCCACACGCCCGTGCGGAGCCTGTCGGGCGGCGAGCGTCAACGGGTGGCGCTCGCGCGTGCGCTGCTCTTCGACCCTCCGCTCGTCGTCATGGACGAGCCCACCGCCCACCTCGACGACGCGCGCACCCACGCCCTCGCAACGGAGCTCGCGGCCATCGTCGGCGAGGGACGCGCGGTGCTCGTCGCGAGCCACGACGCCCGCATCGTGGGGCTCCCCGGCGCGCGTGTGATCACCCTCGAAGATGGCCGCGTCGTGGGCGGTCCGTCCCCTGTCGCCGAGGCCCGCGCATGAGGAACCTCCTCGAGCCGTGGGTGGCGCTCCGCCTCGTGGCCGGCCTCGTGTCCACGTGGCTCCTCTTGCGTGCGTCCTACACGGGGCTCCTCGTGCTCAAGCATTTTCGCCTCGCGCGGGCCACCGAGGGGCAGCTCCTCCTCGAGCGGCGGCTCGATCTGTCGGCCACGTTCGTGCGCGTCGGGGTGGCCGTCCAGATCGGGTGCGTCGCGTTCACGGCGCTCGCCGCCGAGCGCCTGAGCCACGGCATCCGTGGGGCGATGTGCGGCTACGGCGTCTTTCAGGCGAGCCCGTGGGGGTTCCGCTCGCTCATGGCCGACGTGGGCGTGGCGCTCGTCGCGGGCCTCTTGGCGCAGCTCGTCGCGTTCGACGCGAAGGTGCGCACGTTCGATCTCGCGCGCCCTCTCGCCGCGGCCATGCTCGTGCTCGGGCCCTTGTCGCTCGCGAGCTTCGCGCTCTCGTGCCTCTTTTTCCTCGATCTCGATCTCACGGTGGTCGCCTCGTGCTGCTCGGTCACGCTCGACGCGGGCGCCGGTGTCGTCGAGGGCGCCGCGTTCGGGCCGCGCGTCCCCACCACGATCGCGGCGATCGTCGCGATCGTCGCCGCGATGCTCGTGGGCGCCCTCGCAGCGCGCCGCCCCGAGCGGCCTCGTGTGGTGCTCGCGGGAGCCCTCTCCCTCGCGGCGTTCCCCTTCGCCGTGGCCGCGGTCATGCTCGAGGTCGCTCCGCACGCGTTCGAGGTGCCGCAGCACGTGTGCCCGTTCTGCCTCTTGAAGCCCGACGTGCTCGGCCTCGGGTATCCGCTCTTCGGGGCCGTCTTCTTGGCGACCCTTTGGGGTGGCGGCGCGGCGCTCGGGAGCCTGGTCTCGTCGGGGGAGACGGCCCGCGAGGCCCTCGCCCCGTTCGCGCGTGCCGCACTTCGTCGCTCTCGAATCGCCTGGGCCGTCGCGCTCGGGCTCGCGGTCGCGCCCGTCTTGCGCTACGCGGTCGTCTCGGGCTTCACCCCGCTCTTCCCCTGACGGGCAGGCTCCCTTCACGGAACGTCTCGTATGCGAAATTCCCTCTCCCGCCGCTCCTTTTTCGCCCTCCCGGCCGCCCTCTTCGTCGTGTCGGCCTGCAAAAAAGATCCGGGCGCGCCCCCGCCGCCGCAGGCTGCGGGCCGGTGCTCGCACTGCGGCATGAAGCTCAAGCCCGAGAGCCCCTGGCTCGCCGAGATCGTCTCCGACGATGGTCAGAAGCTCACCTTCGACGCCCCCCGCTGCGCCTTCGCGGCGAGCCTCGGCGGCAAGAAGGGGAAGCTCCGCATGCAGGACTACTACGACAAGAAGTGGCACGACGCGTCCGAGCTCCGCTTCGTGGCGGGCAGCTCGGTCATCGGTCCAATGGGCCCCGATCTCGTGCCCGTCGACCCCGCGCGTGTCACCAAGTTCACGCAAGACCACGAAGGCGAGAAGACCTACGAGGCCGCGCAGGTCACCCAGGCCATCCTCGACGGCTTGAAGTGAACATGACCGACGCCGCCGAGACGAAAGAGCGCCTCCCGCCCCGCCTCCGCCGCATCCTCGAGGTGGTCTACGCCATCGAGGGTGTGGCCGAAGCGCGTGTGTGGGAGTGGGAGAAATCGGTCGCGGTCGGGGTGCGCCCCATGGCCGGCACCTTCGCGCCCGACTTGCTCCGAAGGGTCGAGTCGCAGGTCGTGGTCGTGCGCGAGCCCGGCGAGAGCTGGACCTTCGGAGTGCTCGAAGACTGAGGTGAGGAACGGAGTCGCGCGCGAGCGTCGCCCGAACGGACGACGTGCGCTCGAGCCGATCGCGGCTACGCTCTCCACATGACGGAAAAGAAAGCTCTTTTCGTAGCTCTTGCAATCGTCCCGGTGGTCTTCGCCTGCTCGAGCGAAGGGGGTGGAGGGGGTAGCCCCGACGCCTCGGCCCCCGACGGCGCCGTCGTCTCCGAGGGGGGGACGCTTCCCGACGGTGGCGCAAACGACTGCGTGGGGCTGCCCGAGAAGGCGCTGCTCGCCGAGCTCCCCGTCGGCCCAGGGCTCGGCATGGGCCTCACGTCCGACGCGATCGTCGTCGGCAGCCCGACGAGCGGCGCCGACACGGGCAACAGCTTCTTTCCGAAGACGGGCGCGCTCCTACGCATTCCCAAGGCGGGCGGCGCGCCCGTGGCCTTCCACACGCCCGCTCCCACCGTGGGCCTCGGGGCGTGGCGTGTCGTTCAGAACGACGTCTACTTCTTCGAGTTTGCATACGCCGAGGCGTCCAAGGCCGGAAAGCTCTATCGGAGAGGCCTGAACGACGCCGCCGCCACCCCGATCGGCACGGGTACGTTCGACGGTGTGGTCTCGTACGTCGCGGGCGCCGACGCGGCATCGGTGTACGTCGTCACGCCGGGCAAGGACGGCGAGTTCGATATCGTGCGTGTCGACAAGGCTAGTGGGGCGTCGACCGTGATGACCTCGCTCCCGAGCCTCCAGTTCGGGCAAGCGCAGCTCTTCGGTGGGTTCGTGTACTTCTACGCCACGCAGGGCGCCGGCGCGCTCTACCGGGTCCCCGTGGACGCGACCGGGGTCGCTCCGACGAAGGTCACCGACCGCACGTGTTTCGGGGGCGGGCTCACCATCACGTCCGACGCGTTCTACTGCGGCGAGGCGCTTGCGCTCTCCAAGTACGATCTTGCCTTCGCCAATCCGCTCAAGCTCGTCAACGCGCTCGACTACCAGAACGCGCAAGCGCCCTGGGCGCTCGGGGTGTTCGGTACGGAGGTCCTCGTCGCGTTCCGCGCGCAGAAACAGCCGATGTTGGCGTTGCCTGTCGGCGGAGGATCGGCGCGCAAGGTCGCGTGCGAGATCCCGGGGCCCGTCGAGGCCGGCGCGATCGAAGGGGACAACGCCTTCTTCATGGTGTCCCCGTTCGTCTCGGGCGGTCGGCAGAACTCCCTCTATCGGCTCAAGATCACGCGCTGATAGGCGAGCTCACCTCGGATCTCCGGGCCCCGGGAAGATCTTGCGCGTGTGGTACTTCGGCTGAAAAAACCGGAGGATCGCCTTGGGGACGGTCATCCACGCGAGGCGCACGTCCGTCCTCCGGTTCTCGAGCACGGCCTTCGCGAGGAAATCCCCGACGACGTCGGGGGTGTCCGCGATGAACTGAAAGAGGCGCTGGGCGCGCGCGTGCACCTTCGGATCTCCCTTCCGGTACACGTCCACGAGGAGGTCGGTCACGACGACCCCCGGGCTCAACGTGCACACGAGGAGGGGAGTGCTGCGGAGCTCTTCGGCCAGCGATCGGGTGAAGTAGCGCACTCCACATTTCGTCGCTCCGTAGGTGCTCATGCCGAGCTGCCGGGCCCCGTCGCTGCCGAACCCTTCCATGTTGTAGAGCGCGCCGAATCCTTGGGCCTTCATTCCTCGGAGCGCGACGCGCGAGCCGAGCATGGTGCCGAGCAGGTTCGTCTCGACGACGCTCCTCACGGTGCTCGCGTCCTGCTCGAGGAAGCTCACCTGCGGGCTGCTGGTGCCGGCGTTGTTCACCCACACGTCCACGCGTCCGAACGCCTCTTTCGTGGCAGAGAAGAGGCCCTCGAGGTCCTCTTCGCGTGTGACGTCGCAGATCTGCGCGACGACGCGGCCCTCGCCGTAGCGCGAAACGAGGGCGTCCTTTGCCTCGTCGACGGCGCGCGTGTCACGGCCGCAGAGCCCGACGTCCGCCCCACGCGCGAGCAACGCCTCGACCATCGCGCGACCGATGCCTTTCGTTCCGCCCGTGACGACCACGGCGCGACGCTCGGAGGACGTTCTTGCCATTCGAGACGAAAGGTACGAGATGTGCGCCGACTTCGCCGAGATTGTCGCTACTTCGAGCAGATCGAGGCTTTGACCTCGCCCTTCTCGGCCGGCACCGTGAAGACCGTGTCCCCGCACGAGCCGCCCTTCTTGAGGCGGAGCTTGGCGCCGGGTTTCACGCTGTGGGTCGTCGTCGTTCGTTGGGTGAGCGACGTGTTCAGGGTGGAGGCGCCGTCTTCGACGCAGTAGTCGACCTTGGTGTCGCACCCGTTCGACACGACGACACGAACCGAGGTGATCTCGGGCTCTTTGGGCGGGGCGACGGGCGGGGCGCTCGTGTCCACGTGGGCCTCGGGCGCGCCCTGCGAGGCTCCTAGTGGAGCCGTCGTGTCGGGCCCGGCCGGTGGGGCCGACGTGGCGGTGGCAGGAGGCGAGGGGGGAGCGCCTCCGCACGCGACGGAGAGCGAGACGAGCGCGGCAATCGGGAAAAGAAGGCTCTTCATGAGCCTACGAACGTAGCAGGCTCGCGCCGCACGACCCTCCCCCGAACGGATGACGCGCCCTACTGGAGCTCGGAGCGGCGCAGCGTGTGGCGGTACTTCTCGACGCCGTTCTCGTCACGAACGATCGCGACGAGCGTCGGGTCGGGGAGCGAGCCGTCGGCCTCGACGGTGATGAACGAGTCCCACGGGTAGCAGAAGCGCCGTCGCGCGTCGGTGCCGTTGCACACGGTGCGCCCGGGCTCGGAGGCCATCGGGTATTGGGCCATGGGTGAGGACACGAGCTCGGTCAGAGGGTAGCCGCTCGCCCGCGGCGTGACACGAATCTCGCTCCTGTGGATGTCGCCGCTCGCGAGCACGACGCCCGGGATCTTCTTCGCGGCGAGCTCGGCGAAGAGGCGATCCCGCGCCGCGGGGAAGCTCGCCCACGAGTCGACCGAGTTTCCGGTGAAGAGGCTGCCGCACGCGACGATCTTGAAGGGCGCCGTGGAGGCCGCGAGCGAGTCGGTGAGCCACGAGAACTGCGCGGCGCCGAGGAGGCCGGAGGCCGTGTCGGTCGAAGGGGATGCGCCGTCGAGCGTGCAGCGCCGCTCCGGATCGTCGATGCGCGGCCTGTGGTAGCGGCAGTCTGCGAGCACGACCTCGACGGGGCCGAAGCGCGAGCGCGTGAAGACCCCGGGCGTCTGAGGGAGCCCGAACGAAGGGTTGGGCCAAGCCTCTTTGAAGGCGCGAAGCGCGTCCTCGCGCCCGCCGCACGCGCCGTCGGAGTTGTTGGCGACGAAGTCGTGATCGTCCCACGTGGAGAGGGAGGGCACGAGCGACAGGAGGCCCCTGCGGGCGGTGAGGGCGTCGAGCTTTCGGTACTGCCAGCGATGCGCCTCGACGTACGGCGTATTTCCGTAGTGGTTGTCCCCGAGGAAGAGGAAAAGATCGAGGTTTTGGCCCGCGATCGCCTGGTAGATGGGCTGCGCCTCGTCTCGCGCGCACGAGCCCATGCCGAGGCGCACCTTGCTCGCCGATGGGGGCGCGGTCTTGAGAGGACGAAAGGGCTCGGTCGTCGCCCCGTCGACCGAGACACGGTAGGCGTAGGTGCGGCCGGGCGTGAGCCCCTTGGGCTCGAGGATGGCCGTGAAGTCGTTCTCGGGTGCGGGCGCGGCCCAGGCCATCGGTACGGCGCCCGAGCCGTCAGGGCTCTCCGAGACGAAGAGCCCCACCTGGCGCGTCGCGTCCGTGCGCACCCACACACGCGTCGAGGTGTCTCCGGGCGCGCCGAGCACGGGGCCGGCCGGCAGCTTCGAGGGAAGGCACGTCGTGCACACGTTCCGGAGACCCACGGGGTCGCGGTACGACATCGTCTCGCCGGCGGTGGAGCCCGTGCCGATGTGCACGCCGCCGAGCTGATCGTTGCAGTATACAGGTTCACCGTCGAAGCGGAGATCGAGGCACGCCGGCGTATAGCGGTCGTTGTTGGCGCCCGCGGGCGACCGAGTCCGCAAGACGACGCGGTCCACCTCGGACCGCGGCAAGTTCACGCCCTCGAAGTGGTACGTGTCGGCTCCGCCGAGGCGAAAGTCGTCGACGTCGCGCAAGTTCAGCTGAAAACAGCGCGTCTCGTTCAGGCACACCTCGAGCGGGTCGTTCGTGTCGGAGGCCGCGGCCGTCGCCGTGCGCAGCGTGACCGAGAGCGTGCCGATGGTCGCCGGGAAGGTCGGCTTGGGAGGCGCAGGTACGGGCACGAGACCCGTCGGGCTCGCGTCGGGTGGGACCGAGGTGTCGGCGCTCGCGTCGGGCCGCGGAGGTGTCGTCGACGTGTCTCCTTCGCTCGCGTCGGGCGCGGAGCCCGCGTCGGGATCCGGGACGTCGTCCGTCGAGCCACACGCGGAGGCCGCGGTGCCGAGCGTGGAGACGAGCGTGGCGAGGGCGAGGAGGGGCCGAAGGGAAGCGCGCATGCGACCTCTCAGTATGCAGACCTTCTGCCAGAGCACGAAGCGAGAACGGGCCGCGACTTCTCGTGGTGAGGCCTGTCGTGTGCGGCCGCGCGGCCGCGGACCATGCGGCCCCCAAGCCCCACCGTGCCTATCCTATCGTATACGATCTATACTACAGGATACGCATCGCTCCGGGGAGGAGCCCGTTTTTGTTCGGGTTTTTGCGGCTCCGGTCCTGGCGCCGGGTTTGCAATCCCTCGTCGTAGCTGCCCGTGGGACTTCGGCGCGACTTCCGAACCCAGCTTCTGTGCTGTCCTAGCCCGTCGCGCTTCTTCTCCCCGGGCAGCTCCTCCCATGAGCCTGCACCCCGTCCCGAGCGCGAAGGACCGTGTCGCGCGTGAAGATCTCTTGCTCTTCGTGAACGCGTGTTTCGCCTGCACGGGGCAGCGCGAGTTCTATGGAGACGGTCACGGCCAGTCCATCTCGCTCGACTTCCTCCACCGCTACGTCGTCGCGAACTACCGCGACCTCTACGCCGAGGTGCTCGCGCTCGGCGTGAACCACGCGAACCAGGCCATGATCGTCCGCAACCTGCTCGCGACCGGCCGCGACGTGCGCGCCGAGAGCCGCGCTCGAGAGAACGCCCTCGTCACGCGCGCGCTCCACACGCTCCCGACGCACCGGGCGATGCACCTCCTCGAAGACCTCGCGAAGCGCGGCGTGAACAACCGTCGCACGCGCGCGCTCACCAAGGCCTACCTCGAGCGCCCCGAAACGCGGGACTTTTTGGCCGTGAAGTACCGCCGATCGTTTCGTCGCGCCGCCGTGCACGCGCACGTCCCCTTCGCGGGCGAGCTAAAGCCGTTCCTCTTGCGTGGGTGGAAGGAGCGCCGCTTCACGACCCCGCTCTTCGAGACCTATCGCCAGGCCCACTACGCCGACGCGGCCCTCTATGGCCTCCCCTACACGGTGGCCGAAGGGCTCGCGCAGAAGCGGGGAGTGCGGCGCGACGTCTTCCTCGCGCGCATCGCCCCGATGCTCACGGCGCACGAGCGTATGCGCCTCGCCGAGACGCGTGAGGCCGCGGGGCTCGAGGCCGACGTCGACTGGTCGCGCCAGCCTCTCGTGCGGATCGCGAGCTACCTGCTCTCGCTCTCGCCGGTCGAACGCGCGGCGCGAGAGGCGGAGATGTCGCGCGCCTTCGCGCTGTCGGCGGCCCGCGCGGCACGACGCACGGCGGCCTCGTACGGCCGTGTGGTCGCCGTGCTCGACCGTAGCTTCTCGAGCTCGGGGAGCCGCGAGAAGCGTAACCGCCCGCTCGCCGCGGCCCTCGGGGTCTCGCGGTTTCTCCGCGCGACGTCGCGCGAGTACACGGCGCTCTGGACCTCGGCGCCTCTCCGTGGCCTCTCGGCCGACGAGGAGCTCCACCTCGCGCCGCGCGGGACCACCGATCTGACGACGCCGATCCTCGCGGCGTTGCGCCTCCGCCCCGACATGCTCGTGGTCGTCTCGGACGGGTACGACAACGACCCACAAGGTCTCGCGGGCCAGGTCGCCGAGGCGGGAGCGCGCCTCCTCCCGGAGTGTTTCGTGCTCCACCTGAATCCCGTCTACGACAGCGAGACGTATGCTCCCAAAGTGCTCTCGAAGGCCTTGCCCACGCTCGGCCTCCGCGACGCCGAGGACGTACCCACCCTCGTCGCGCTCGGTCGCTTCGCGGCCGTCGGCGGCTCCTTCGTCGCGCTCGAGCACGAGCTCGATCTTCGTGTGAACGTGTTCTTGGGAGGCTCGATATGAGCTCGATGGTCCACTCCGATCCCGCTTCTCTCCGCGGCCTCCGCCTCGGCGCACCCCAGACGATGGGGGCGTTTCGCCTCGTGCCCGTGCTGCGCGACTCTGCCCCCGGGGATCTCCGCATCGCCAAGACGACCTACGACGCCTACGGGGCCGTGCGCCTCGAGGGGACGCCGGGTTCGTCGGGGCTCCACTACATGTCGTACATCCCCCACGGGCTCGTGGTGTCGCATACCGAAGATGGAACCCAGGCGAGCTTCGGCACGAGCCTCGGCCAAACGAAGCCGCGCTCCGTTATGCTCCATCACCGCATGGTGAAGGGCCTCGAGCCCGGTGAGGGAGGCGAGAAGCGCTTCCGCATGTTGCCCCTCCACCTCGCGATGGAGGGCTTCTTGGCCCTTCATTTCCGCGGCCCGGAGATCCTCTGGAAGGAGTACTCCGACGAAGCCGTGCGCCGCGGCCTCGACCCGCGCATCGAGCGATCGACGCGCGGCGCGTGGATCTCGGGCCTCGAAGAGGCGCTCCGGATCTTCGAGATCCACGAGCAGCAGGTAGGCGTGCTCGTCTTCGTGGCCGACACGCTCGCGACGGTGTTCGTCGTCTCTCACCCGGACGACTACCGCGCGCTCCACCTCTCGCTCCTCGAAGACTTCTTCGGTGACCTCGTGGCGACGTACGCGCTCCTCTACCCCGAGGCGCTCTCCCTCGAAGGGGGGATCGATCCGGGGAGCATCACCGACCTCGATCACCTCGCCCGCGAGGTCGATCGGGTTCGAGCCGAGCTCGTCTCGACGACCGAGCTTTTGGCCGACGGGCTCTTCTCGCGCGCCGTCCGCGAGGAGCGCGTGAGGGACGCGGGGCGCTTCGAGCTCCGGCGATTTTACCCGGATTTCGATCCGAACGAGGAGTGCCACATCGGCGAGCGCATCCTGCGGGACGACGGAACCGTCGAATACATGAAGACGTTTCGTCTCTCGGGGGCGCAGGTTCGACGCGCGTACTTGCTCTCGAAGCTCGCGGACGCCGAGTGGAACCTCGACCGCGCGGCCGCGTCCCTCGGGACGACGAAGGTCGAGCTCGCCAAGCGCCTCTCGAACGCGGGCTTCGGGTACCTCGTGAAACCCCACGTCCTCCGCGGAGCGTAGTGACGCGATGCCCCCGCCTCTCCGACCGCGCGGAGAGGTGGGGCCGGCGTGGGACCCTCAGGGATTCCGCACGAAGGCGGGCCTTGCCTTGAACGAGAGCGCGGCGGAGACGAGCTGGCACGTGCCCTCCTCGTCGCGCGCGAGGTCGGCGGCCGCGCGCCCGACGAGCCGAATTTGCGGGATGAGGCGCTCCACGCCGGCACCCGTCCGCACACCCTCGGCGATCTCTTCGATCGACACCCCGCCTCCGAGCACCCCTTCGGCGTTGCCTTCGTCGTCGATGGTGAAACGGACGAAGGCGTCGCGGAGGTAGATGGTGAAGGCCACGTCGAAGATGGCGATCGGGATACGTAGCGGGAAAGGGCCGATCTTGAAGGTGCCATTCGTGATGGCTCCGCCCGCCGCGGGCGACAAGATCTGGCCTTGTTTTCGCGCGTCGAACGTCTGGTAGGCCTCGACGACCCCGTCGGTCCCGAGGCTGGGTTTGCCGTCGAGGAGCTTCACCTCCATGTCGACGCAGCGATCGTCGCGTGTATCATTCACGTTCTTGAGGTCGAACGCGATGAGCAGGCGGCCGTCGTTGATGGCACCTTGAATGATGCCGTCGATGGCGTTGCCCACGAGCTTCTCGATGTCGGGGACGAGCAGCGCGAGCTGATTGTCGATCCCGGGGGTGCCGTCGGGCGCGGTCAAATCGGCCTTTCCGCACGAGGCCTGCTCGTCGACGGGGCTCACGCGGCCGTCGAGATCGAAGCCCGCGACTACCCCTTTCGGGCCCTCGCGCGTGAAGCCCAAGGCCGTAATCACGTACGTCTGTGTCGGGCCCGGGGCGCAGGAGGCATCGTCGCCGTCGGACGTCGTGCAGCCGGGCGCCGCAGTCACGAGCGCGGCGCCGAGGGCCAAGGGGGCGAGCCACGAAGAGAGCTTCATCGTCATGCCTCGACGGGAGAGAAGCCTACGGTCGCTTGGCCCTCTCCCGTCCCGAACGCGCCGAGGTCGAGGCCCATGGCCCGGCAGAGCGTGAGGGCGAGCTTGCTCGTGCTGTCGCCTGCCGCGCGGTGGTGCGCGCCCGTCTTGAGCGCCCCGTTGCACGAGCCCGCCAAGAGGATCGGGTAGTCGTCGAGCGTGTGCTGGCGCCCGTAGTTGCAGTCCGAGGTGGCGAGCAGGGCGACGTGGTCGAGCAGCGTGCCGTCGCCCTCCGGGATGGCGTCGAAGGCCTTGAGCATGTAGGCGAGCTCACCCATGATTTGTTGAAGGATTTTCGCGACTTCCGGTTGAGCCCCGGGCTCGTCGTGGGTGAGCTGGTGGTGGCCCGACGGGGCCCCGGGGAAGAGCGTGTTGTTCACCGGGTGCGAAAACCAAAAGCTAAAGACCCGGGTCTGATCGCACGCGAGGGCCATGGCCAGCGTGTCGACCATCGCGCGGGAGATCTCGGACATGGGCACGCGCCCCGCCTCGCTCGGGTAGTCGTCTTTGGGGGCCGTGGGTACGTTGCACGCGGCGAGGTTCGGCGGCGACTCTTGGAGCTTGCGAATGCGGAGCTCGAGGGAGCGGACACCGTCGAGGTGCCGCTCGAGGCGGGCCTTGTCGGTCGCGCCCAACGTCTCCCGGAGGCGCTTCGTGTCGTCGGTCACGGCGTCGAGCACGCTCTTGCGGAGCGCGAGCGTCGGGCTCGGCGCCGCGTTGCTCCCCGGCTTCACGAACTCGGGGCCGAACACACGTTGAAAGAGCGCCGCCGGCGAGCTCTCGGCCGGGTTCGGGCTGTTCGGTCCGTTGTGCGAGAGGCCCGTCGTGCCGGGTTGCACGGCCACCTCGAGTGAACGAAATCGGGAATCTTGCCCGACGACGTTGGCGATCACCTGATCGATGGTGGGCGCCGCGAAGGCGCCAGGATCGTGTTTGGCGCCCGGAGAGCCCGTGAAGAAGCCCACCGGTCCCGAGAGGTGCGGTACGGCGTTCACGATAGGCACCTTCATGCCCGACACGACGGACAGCTTGGCCTTGTGCGGCGCGAGCGCCTCGAGGGTGGGCGAAAGTGTGTAGTTCGCACCTGTCGCCTTGGGCACCCACAGGTCGGGCAACACCCCGTTGCCCCAGAAGAACATGCCGAAGCGCTTGGGGAGGGCGTCGGGGGCGGCCTTGGCCTCGCGCTCTCCGCGGAAGATCTCGAGGAAGGGGAGCCCCAGGGTGACGAGGCCCCCGGCCACTACGCCACGAAGCACGGTACGTCGGTCGAATCGCTTCTTCATGGGATCCTCAGTGGGGCACGAACGCGCGGAAGGCGCGGCTCTGGGCGATGGTGGCCATGAGCACCTTGAGCTTGTAGCCCGAGGCCACGAACCGCTCGTTCAGGGCGTCCGTCGTGGGGACGAGGTCGGGGCTCGGGCTCGAGCCGGTCGCGTACACGAACATCTTCCGCGTGATGCACGCGGGGAAGGCCGGATCGTCGTGGATGGCTTGGCCGAGGGAGGCCGCGTCCGCGAAGGCCTTTCCGTCGAGCTCGCCGCTCGGATCGATGACGACGCCGTTCTCTTTGGTGCGAAACTTCCCGATGCCGTCGAACTGCTCGAGCCCGAGGCCGATGGGGTCCATGGCCGAGTGGCACGCCGCGCAGCTCGGCTCGGCGAAGTGGATCTTCACGCGCTCCCGCAGCGTCTTGGCCGACTCGGTGGGCTCGGGGAGGGCCGTATTCAGGTTGACCGGGGGCGGCGGGATGATGGCGCAGAGGAGCTTCTCGCGGACGAACTTGCCGCGCAGCGTGGCGCTCGTCGACGTCGGATGCGAATAGAGCGAAAGAAAGGAGATTTGGCCGAGAAGCCCGCGCCGCGCCGGTTTTTCGGGCAGCTCCACGGGAGCGAAGCCCGTCGCCGAGGGAGCCGGCACTTGGTACATCGACGCGAGCTTCGGGGTGACGAACGTGCGCCGCGTCGTCATGATGTCGCGCGCGTCGGTGTCGCGATCGAACGCGATGTCCTCGAACATGCGCAGCGTCTCCTCGCGCGCCATGGCGCCGAGGTCCGACGAGTACGTGGTGAAGATTTTGGTGTCCTTCTGGAGGAGGTCGAGGTCACCGAGCCTCAGCCACTCACGGACGAAGCTCCGAAGGCCTTCGCGCGCCTTGGGCGAGGCCAGCATGCGGGTGACCTGAATCGCCACGTCGTCGTGGGTCGAGAGCTTGCCCGTCTTGGCGGCCTCGAGGAGCGCATCGTCGGGGATGGTGTTCCACAAGAAGAACGAGAGCCGGCTCGCGAGCTCGAACGGCGTGTAGCGGAGCTTGCCGGGGTTCTCGGGATCCGGCTCGCCCACAACAGGCCTGTATAGAAAGTAAGGCGACTGGAGAATGGCCGAAATGCCGTAGAACGCGCCCTTTTCGAACGAGCCGAGCGTCTTGGCCGCCGAGCCCACCGCGCCGATGAGCTTGACGAGCTCGGGCTCCGTGAGGGGCCGCCGGTAGGCTCTCTCTCCGAGCCTCGCGAGCATGGCGCGCGCGCAGGCGACGTCGTCGGGGCCCTTCGGAGCGCACGTCGCCACGCGAGCGAAGAGCTTCGGATCTCCCGTCACCTGTTTGGCGATCGCTTGGGCGGCGGCCTCGTATTGCTCGATCCCCCGCGCGGACACCGTGCTCCCGGTCGCCCCGACCGACTCGAACCCCTCGACGGCGAGATCGGGCTCGAGCGCGGTGGGCACGACGATCTCGGGACCGAAGATGTCCCGAATGGCATTTTGGTAGTGGAGCCTCGTGAGGCGCTGCGCTCCCCCGGGGAAGGGGGTGGCCGGGCCGGCAGGGCCCGTCTCGAGCGGAGCCGGGGGCGCCTCGGGGGTGTCGCTCTTGCAGGACCCGAGCCCGAGGGCCGCGGTGAGCACCAGCGCCAGGGACGACGTGGAGATGGTTTTCGCGCGCACGAGCAAACCTCGGTTATGGCCCGCCCGGAGGCGACGTGGGGCCCTTGTGGTGATACCGAACGACCGCGTCGACGGGTTTTTGACCCGTGACGATGGATTGGGTGTTTTCACTCGCGTCTCCGAGCACGAGCCTGCGCCCGAACGCGAGGAGGTACGTGGCGACGATGCGGTACCCGCGCGTCTCGTCGAGCTCCTTGCAGCCCCCGAGGGCGAACACCTCGTGGCACCCGCCGGTGAGCTCGAGCCAGGTCACGTCGACGCCGTTCGCGCGCTCGAAAATGGGCCCCGAGCTCACGTCGAGCGTGCCGCTCATGAGCATCACGGGGGCCTTGGCGGCGCCGTAGTCGGAGACCGAGTCGCTCGGGGTCCCCGCCATGGGGACGGCGGCCGCGACGCGTGGATCACCGAGGCCTTTCGTGAACACGGCGATCTCCTCGGGCTTGCAGGGCACCGAGAACTCCCCCGAGGCGCAGCGGGCCTCGAGCACCTTCGCGTCGAACGTCACACCGACCGAGGCGAGCGCGGTGAACGCCCCGAAGCTGTGCCCGGAGAGCAGCACACGCGACGTGCGCAGCTTGCCCGCGAGAGGGTCCTCGCTCGGGAGCTTCTCGAGGGCGTCGAGCGTGGCGCTCACGTCGGTCGAGCGAAGGTACGAGATGGCGAGAGGCCTCTTCCCCGTGCCGTCGCGCAGGAGATTGCCCACGTGGTTCGGGGCGGCGACGACCCATCCGTGAGAGGCGAACGTGCGCGACGTGCGCCACGCCGTACCCGCGAACCCCGAAGAGCCGTGCGAGTACACGTGGACGGGGAAGGCCTTTCCGTCGAGCGGAGCCGCCGTGCTCGCGCCTTCGAACGACGTCGCGTCCTTGAGCAGCCCGCCGTAGGTCGACGTCTCCCCCTCGGTGTCGAGCGTGGGGTACCAGAGCTCGATGGGAATCGTTCGCGGGGGCGCGCCGCCCGGCGGGGTGTACGTGATCTCGACGGTGCGATGACCGACGTTGTACGGGCCCTCCCCCTCGACCGGGAAATCGAGCCAGGAGCCCTTGGGGACGGCCATCTGCGGCGGGCCGCCCGCGTCGCTCGGGTCGGGCGTCTCCGTGCCTTTGGAGCTGCACGCGACGAGCGCGAGCGCGAGCGCACCCGCGCGCCATGTGCGCCACGACACTCCTCCCTGCGAGGTCATGAGCGGACCGTAGCGCGGTCTCCGGGGAGCGCCAATGTCCAGAATTGACGCGTTGCGCTGGCGGGGGACGTGCGCGCCAAGGTTGGGATGACGTCCCGGTCTCCGTCGCGGGTATTTTGGCATTTGTCGGTGAATGTATGCGGGGCCCACGACGTTTGCCGCTGGCCGTACACCGACCGTGGCCCTACCTCGGCCGCATGCACGGAACGATCGAGAAGGTGAGCGGCACGTACGACTACGCTCGGCTCGACGCCTCCGGGGAGGGCGAGCGGGCCGCGGCACGTATGGAGGCGCGCGCGCTCGAGCCGGCTTCCCAAGGGCTCTTCGAGGCGCTCGTGGCCCCCTACCTCGAGCCCTCCCCGCGGTCCGTGCTCGAGCTCGGGGCGGGGCCGGGCGCGCTCGCCCGTCGCATCGTCGCGGCGCGGGACGGCACGCGTGTGGTCGCGACCGACAAGAGCGACGTGATGCTCCGTGTGGCGGAGCGGCTGGCTGCCCTCGCGCCGGGTCGAGAGCGGCTCACGTTCGCTCGGTGGGCCGTCGAAGAGGCGATTCCCGCTGGGGTGGAGGGCCCGCACGACCTCGTCGTGTCGTCCGTCATGGTGCCCTACCTCGACGACGCGACGCTCCTCTCCCTGCTCACGAAGCTGCGCGCCGTGCTCGCTCCGCGGGGGAGGCTCCTCTTCGTGGAGCAAGATCTCCAGACCGTGAGCCTGCACCACGAGAGGTACTCCGAGGTGCGCGAGCTCTTCGTGCGAACGGGGGAGCGTTCGCTCGCGTTCGTGCCGCTACGTCTCCGCAGGCTCATGCGCGAGGCCGGATATCGGCCACTTCCCGTGCGGTCACATCTTTGGCAATCGACCGTGTTCGGGCCATACCTACGGGACTTGATCTCGCGCGCGGCCGACGAGGCCCTCGCTGCCGGGAGGATCGACGCGGGGCGCGCTCTCGCGATCGTCTCGGAGCTCGAGAGCGCGAGCGCCACGGGGGATTTTCTCTACGGGCTCGTGTACCACGCCATGGCCGCCGAGGTGGCCTGAGCGGCGTTTGCACGCCCTCCTCGCTCGGCCGTGCGAGGATGGCGTGATGAAGACCCCGACCGAAGTCGCCCAAGCCCAGCTCGACGCCTACAACGCCCAAGACCTCGACGCTCACGTTGCGTACTTCGGCGACGACGTGAGGGTGGCCGACTTGAACGGCGCGGTGACGATCGAGGGGATCGAGGCCTACCGCGCGCGCTACGCCAAAGTCTTCGCCGAGTTCCCCGAGAACAAAGCGGTGCTCGTGAACCGGATCACGATCGGGAACGTGGTCATCGACCACGAGCGCGTCTCCCGGAGCCCGTCCGCGACCCCGTTCGAGGTCGCTGCGATCTACACGATTTCGGACGGAAAGATTCGGCGCGTCGACTTCGTGAAGTGAGCTAGCCCGTCAGCTCCGCCCGGTGGCGGCGGCGAGGCCTCGTCGTGCGTGGACGAGGGAGAGGGCGAGCAGCGCGAGGGCCCCGGCGACGCTCGCCACGGACGCGACTCGGGCGACGTCGGCCCCCGTTTTGCCCCACACGATGCACGCGCCGAGCACGGCGACGAGCACGAGCACCCCGGTCTCGCGGAGCGGCTTTCGCCCGCGCATGCGCAGCGTGAGGCTTCGGATCCCCAAGAAGACGTAGCCCGTCGCGGCCAGCGCGGCGCCGATTGGCCACCCCAACGTCGAGGTCGCCACGGCCAGGACCGCGGTGAGCCCGAAGGCGACGAGCGTCACGAACGGTGCGAGGTTTCCGCGTCGCCGGTGCACGCGCAGCCCCCCATGAAGGACGCCGGCGATCGCTCCGACCACGACGGTGAAGGCCACCCCGTCGCGGAGCGCGATCGGGCCGACGTGCACCGCGCCGATGGCCTCGGGCCCGACGATCGCGGCGGTGACGAGCACACCCGAGAGCACGAACGTGGCCTCGACTTGGTTCAAGAGGCCGAGCTGGAAGACGCCGGTCTCGGCCTGCTCCCAGTACACCGCGGCCGCCGCGCCCGTCACGGCGGCGACCATCGCGACGCTCCCGAGCGGGCTCGCGCCGATGGCGAGCGCCGAGAGCGCGGCGATGTAGGCCACGTTGAGGAGATCGAGCCCGTGATCGAGCAGCTCACCGAGCGGTGAGGTCTGCTTGGTGCGCCGCGCGTGAGCGCCGTCGGCGTTGTCGCAGAGGTTGTAGAGGTGGAGCGTGATCGCCGGGATCAGGTACACGGCGCTCGGCCCGCGCGGATGAACGGCGATCACGGCGGCGAGCCCGAGCAGGTTCAGGAGGTGTCCTGCGTGCGTGATCGTGTTCGGGTGGAGGGTCGCCGGCAGCCTGCGAACCACCGGGTCGACCACGGCCTTCTTGTACCAGGGCAGGAGGATCGAGCGATCCTCGACGGAGTATTCGACGGGCATCTTGTGGCGACGACACCCGAGCCCGGCCGACCCTTCCGCGAAGTCCCGGGCTTTTTTCAGCGCGAAAGATGCTTCTCGTCCGCGCGAACCCCGCTTCTCGTGGCGCGCCAGCGCGGCTCACGGTGCCGTCAGGATCTTGTCGGGGAAGGTGTGCGTGCGCTCACCGAGGGCACGAACACTCTCCAAAAGTGCCGAGAATTCATGAGGATGCGTGTGGCACGCGGCTCGCTATCGCGCGGCGCATGCGCACCTCGCTTCGGTCGACGTTCCTTGGGCTCTCGCTCGTGCTCTCTGCCGCGTGCTCGTCGGCGACTCCATCTCCGGGCGTGGAAGGACCGGTCTCCGGAGCCGACGCGGGCGACGGTGCGGCTCCGTCCGGGTGCGCGAAGGGGCTTCGGCGCGAGGGCGCGGTGTGTACGGCATCGCTCGTGGGCTTCGCGCGCTCCGACGTGGACCTCGGCTCGCAGAGGGACCACCACACGACACACGTCTTCGTCGTCGGGGGAGCTCCGTACCTCTACGTGACCGGGGGGACCACGGGGTGGAAGGGCGAGTTCTCGGACGTCGTGCGCGCGAAGATCCGCGACGATGGCGGGCTGGAGGCGTTCGAGGAGGCAGGCTCGCTGCCCCTCAAGATCGCCGGGCACTCGCTCGTGCGCGTGGGTGACGTGCTCGTCCTCGTCGGCGGGACGACGGGCGCCTCGATCAGCGCCGCGACCTACACGACGAAGCTCGGCGCCGACGGGCGCATCGAAGGGTGGACCAAGGGGCCGAACCTCCCCGTGGGCGTGATGCACACGCACGCCGTCGCGGTCGGCGATTATGTGTATATCGCAGGTGGTCGGGGCCAGAAGGGCGGCGTGAGCGTCGCCGAGGTCTCGCGCATGCGCATCCTCCCGGACGGCACGACCGGCCCCATGGAGGCGCTCGACCCGCTCCCGGCCGACCGGAGCCACGGCATGGTCTTCGAGCGCGGTGGCTTCATTTACCTCTTCGGGGGCCTTCGCGGTGACCCTGCCGGCAAGCACGAGTCGCTCGCCGACGTGCTCCGCGCGAAGCCCACGACCGATGGGAAGCTCGCGTGGGAGCCCGCGGGGGCCCTGGCGCTCCCGCGCAGCGTGACGGCCGCCGAGCTCGTGGGCGACGAGCTCTACGTCGTGGGAGGTCTCGAGGGCAGCACGACCTTCCGCAACGACGTGCTCCGCGGACGCTTCGACGGCGCGGGAAAGATCACGTTCGAGGCCCTCCCCGCGAAGATCCAGGCGGCGCGTGGGCACGTTCACCAGACGCCGTTCTTCGCGGGGCGCATGTACTCGGTCGGTGGAATCAACGGCGCCGGAAAGACCTTCTCGACGATCGACATCGCCACCTTCGAGTGACTTGCCTCACATGTGGGTGAGCGTGATCCCGATGCCGGAGCCGCCGGCCACGGCCATGGGAGTGACCTCGATGCTCGGCTTTCCGTACGTGACGACGACCTTCTTCTGCGAGAGGAGGCTCGCCGCTACGAGCGCGACCCCGCCGACCTGCACGAAGCCGTCGAACGTCGCGAGCGCCATGCCACCCGTGGTCGGCGCCTTCGCGGCGGCCATGAAGGGGCCGATGATCGGCGCATAGAGCCACTCGCTCCCCGATCGGCACTCCATCTTGGCGCCGCACGTGGAGAGTGCATACGTGAGCGAGATGAAGTAGGCGCTGCTCGTCATCGCGATGCCCGTCGCGAGCAGCGCATACCGCGGCCGAGTCTCGATCACGGAGTCTCGAGGGATACGCCCTCCGTAGTAATCGACCACTTTGGGAGGTTGGTACTCGTCGGGGCTGGACGCCGGGGCTTCGGCGGAGGTGGTGGACACGGCCGATGCACGAGGCGGGCTCGGCCGCGGTGAAGGCTTCGGCGTCTCCGTGGCTACCTTTGCGGCTCCTTCGGGCGCGGGGCTCGCGGAGGCAGGGGCGCTCGCCGGCCCCGGCGTCGGCTCAGAGGGTGGGGGGAGCTCGTCGGCGTGGGCGAGCGACGAGAGCCCGAGCGACGACACGACGAGCGTGAGACAAGCGAGAGTACGGTGCATGATGAGTCTCCTTGGGAGTGCCCCTTTGCACCGCACGTGCCGCGCGCGTCGGCGGCGAAATCAGCCCATTTGCCGGGCCCGCGTGCACCGCGCTGCACACGTGTGAAGTCGCGCCGCCGTCATCGCCGAGGTGGCCTTAGCCCGAGCACGGCGCCCACGGCCTCTTCGAGCTCCGTGACGAGCTCGGGATCCATGAAGACGTACCGGTCGGGGATGTCGAGCACCACGACCTCGGCCGCCACCCCGGGGAAGGCCTCGGCGATCCTGCGACGGTGCGCCTCTTCCATCACGAGCACGACGTCGGCCCAGGCGAGATCGGCGCGTCCCAGCACGCGTCGCGCGCTCGGGCTCGTGCCCGCCGAGCGGACCTGGAGCGCGGGGTGCTTGCGCCATACACGCTCCGCCGTCGGGCTCCGCCACTGGTTCTTGCTGCACACGAAGAGGACGTTCCTCGGTGTGGACGAGCCCTCGTCGTGGCCTTCGAGCTCGTCGCTCTCGTGTCGCCGCTTCGTTCGCCGCACACGATCGAGTGTTCCCCGAGGTGTGCGCGCCGTCAACGCTTCGTCGGCGGCTCGGCGAACGTGTGCGCCGCGAAGAGCGTCGCCTTCTCGAGGTTGCGGACCCAGGGCTTGTCGCCCTTGTCGAGGCTCACGGTCTCCTCGAGGGCGCCGCGCTCGTACGCGTAGGTCTGCGCGATGCGGTACGTGTCGAACGGCGCGAACGAGCTGATGTCAGGATGGAAGACGAGGCTCGCCGAGCGAAACTCGCGGTCCGCGTGGCCTTCGCCGGGACCGAGGGTCGACGTGATCCGAAGGGGGACGTGGTTGTCCTTGCCGAGCCCCTCGAGGTCGAGACGGAAGTGGTAGGTGAGCTCACGCGGGCCGGCGCTCCCGTCGTACGCCGGGTGGCGCCGTCGCATGTGTTTCACCGACTCCCAGTGGTCGGGGTACCGCCGCTGCTCGACGGTGAACTCGTAGTCGAATTCGGGATGACGCTTCCACGCGCCGCCTTCGAGGCGCTCGGACTCTCCGTAGCCGACCCACACGAGCGTCACGTCGGAGGGAGGGGGGGCGCCCTCGCGAGGGGGGAGCGCGCCCTTCGTGGGGCCGGCGCACCCGGCGAAGAGGGCGATCGAGGCGGTGAGGGCGGCGATCGATGCGGAAATGGCGGGGCGATTCATGCGTGAGCTCCTTTTCATGGGAGGAGCATGAGTCGTAGCGTCATCGTCAACAATGGGAATGAAGTCAATGTGATGTTGTAGAATCGTCTACGATGAACCTGAACCACCTGGCCGTCTTTCGGGCGGTCGCGGAAGAAGAGAGCTTCACCGGGGCGGCCAAGCGCCTCGGGGCCGACAAGGCCCACGTGAGCCGTGTCGTGCGCGCGCTCGAAGACGAGCTCGGCGTGGTGCTCGTCACGCGGACCACACGAACGGTGAGGCTCACGCCGGCGGGGGAAGGGCTCCTCGCCATCGTTCGGGCCCCACTCGATGCCCTCTCTCGTGCGGGCACCACCATCGCCGATCGCACGAAGGCGCCCTCGGGCATCGTCACGCTGACGACGACACCGGACTTGGCTCGCGTGCTCGTGGCGCCGCTGCTCCCCGCGTTTCGTGCTCGTTTCCCCGAGGTGTCCGTGCGCCTACGGGTCGGCCCGGAGATCGAGAGCCTCTCCGACCCTTCGCTCGACATGGCCCTCCGCGTGGGCGTGGAGACGGAGCGAGAGGTCCGCGTGCGAAAGCTCGGCGAGCTCGAGGCGGGGTTCTTCGCCTCTCCGAGGTACCTCGCGGCGCGCGGCACACCCAAGGAGCCGAAAGAGCTCCGCGGCCACGAGACGGCGTGGCCCTACGGAACGAAGAAGGCGAGCTTCGGCGGCGGTCACGAGCCACCCCCTCCTTCGATCGCGTGCGACGATTTCGCCGTGGTGCTCGAGATCGGTCGCGCAGGCGGCGGTGTGGTCGTGCTCCCCGCGCACCTCGCGAAGCCTTACGTGCGGGAGGGCGCGCTCGTCCGCCTCTTTCCGGAGCTCGTGCTCCGCGGCGCGCCCCTCTACCTCGTGACGCGCCGAGAGCGCCCGCTCCCCGCGCGTGTCGAGGCGCTGCGCGCGCACCTCGTCGCGAACGTGGGGGCCGAGCTCGCGTAACAGCCCTCCGAGTGAAGTTTCGTCCTCCCCCGTGAGAACCCGGGTGCACGCTCGCGCTCCCGTGGGGCGCTGCGAACCCTGAAAATGCCGACTTTTGGCCGATCGAGGGCGGAGAATGCCGATTTCGCAAATGGCACGTCACGTGCTCGGGGCCGCGCCATGCCTTCTTCTCTCCTATTCGGGTCTCGTTCCTTCGTCGTGCTCGCGGCCACGGCCATGCTCTCTACGTTCGCGATGCACTGCTCGGGGGGTGCGGGAGATCACACCTTCTATCGACTCTACAGCCCCAAGGCGAAGCTCGAGGCCGCCTGCTATCACAATGGCCAAATCCCCGAGAACATCAAAGACGACACGAGCACCATGCTCACTCCGAGCACCGTGCTCCTCGTGAGAGACGGGGCCGACACCTACTCTCTCGACACGGGCAGTCAGGTCATCTCGGGCTCGAAATCGGGCTCTTCGTACACGTTCTCGGGCACCACCACGAACGTCGAGGTGACCCCGGTCGGCGCCGAGAAGCGCACGGTCACGGTCACCACCACCCTCTCGGTGAGCATGACGGTCGACGGCCGCACGGCCACGGGCACGCTCGAGACCGACACGAAGACGAGCTGCTCGGGGGCGTGCACGGGCTTCACCGGCGCCGGCTGCAAACAGACGAACACCTTCACCGGGATCCAGGTCGATCAGGGAGAGGTCACGCTCGAGGCCTCGAAGTAGCCCGACCTGATCCGGCGCGATCTCCTCTCTCTCTCGTGCCCGTGCCCGTGCCCGGCGCCTGCGATTGGGGGGAGCTTCTGCCTATTTCAGCGCACCGGATCGTGCAGCTCGGCCGAGAACACGAAGTGGAGCCCCGCGACACGAAAACACGCGGGGCGTTCACTCCCCACGATCGCCGCGCCTGCCCGCGACTCGACTTCTCCGGAGAGGGGCTCGACCTTGTCGAGGTCGACCGGGAGCTCGATCTCGTGCCTCGTCACACGCTCGTGCCACGGCTGGCCCGACATGGCGCGGTTTTGGGGGATCGTGTACTCCAAGAATCCTCGGTAGTCGCCGAACGTCTCTTGCCACCGGCCTGCGAGCTCGGGGGCCTCGCACGGGACGAGTGAAGCCTTCGCGTCGGGTGCGGTGCCCGCCCCGGGGTCGAAATCGAGCACGATTCGCCCGGTGGTGGGGTCCCGTACGATCGACGACCGCGCGAACACGTGCATGGGCATGCCCTCGGTGAAGAGGCGCGCCGCGAGGGCCGGCATGGCGTAGTCGATCGCGTTCGTGACGAAGTAGATACCCGCCGTGCCCGTGCGCGGGTCCTTCACGTGGATTCGCCAGTTCGTCTGGATCGGCGAGGGCATGAGCTTGCGCAGCGGCCCCAAGAATCGAAACCCGAAGTGCCCGTGCCGGTAGGTGAGGAACGAGAAGAGCGCGTACTTCCCGCCCGGGCCGATCCGATCGAGCGCGAGGCCGTACGGCACGAACGGCTCGAGCTTCTCGGCCTCGAGGAGGTAGTTTACGTAGACGACGTCCTCGATGTCGCTCTCCATGACGGCGATCGGGAGCGGCTCGAGCCACGAGGAGATCACTCGGGAGCTCGCGACGAAGTCGAGCGGGCGCGCGAGCACCGAGCCCGACGGGTGCCGCCATGGCGCCATACGACCGTGGGTGCTCTCCGGCATGAGGCGCCGCAGCCTCACCTCGGCCAGCGCGGCGACACCGAGGAACACGAGCGCGCCGAGCGCGGCGATGGGAAAGACCTGGGCTCGATGCGTCGCGCCGAGGGCCACGACCCCGACGAGGACCCCGAGGGGCGCGAAGCCGAGCGCGCGGTCGAAGAACCTCATCCGAGCCCGACTCTAACCGTCTCGGCCCCAAGGCTCAAACCACCCCGGACACGGGCGGCCTCGCCCGCGTGTTCCGGGGGACGCGAGGGCGTGTCCCGTGGCCCTCCGCGGGGCGACCGTGGTTGGCTGTAAGTGCTCGAAACTACGATGGCTTTGCCGAAATGTGGCCCTGGCCCCGGGCTTGCTCTACGGGTTCGGTATGAAGCGCACCTTCGGATACGGGCTGAGCGTCGGCGTCGTGTGGGCAGCTCTCGCACTCGCGTGCAGCGCGTCTCCCGGAGAGGGCACGCCGGACGACGTGCCGGCCGCCGCCTCCTCGGAGGTTGCTCCCGTGGTCGCACCTTCGGCGGAAGAGGTCGAGGCGCCGGAGCTCGCGCCCGAGGAGACGCCTCCCGTGAAGCGCGGCACCTTCGAGGCGGGCCTCGTCGTGCACGTGGGCAAGCAGCACTACCTCGTGCTCGACGCGCAGCCCTCCCTCGACGCGGCGGACGGCAAACCCGAGGTCGTGTCGAGCCGTGACGACGGTGTCTATGCCGTGACCCGGGCGGCCCTCGCCGACAAGGTGCCGGCGTCGGCGAAGTCGCTCCAGGGGCAACGCCTCCACCTCGCTGCAAAGGGGCTCGGGGTTTGCGACGCCTTCGCCGAGGCCCCGGTGCTGCTCGGCCGCGTGAGCCCCGATGGCAGCGACGACGCGCGTTTTCGGGGCGAAGGCCGAGACGACAACGACAGGCCCATCCCCGCGCCCTCCCGCGCCGCGATGGCCGAGGAGCTCTGGACGATGGCCGAGGGGGCGATCGTGCTCGCGATGCCGCTCAGGCCCGAGGGGAGGTGCGACGCCGCGACCTATGCCATGCCGTCGACGTCGCGCGTGGGGAGCGCCGTGGCCCCGGCCGACGACACCACCACCACGCGAGCGCTCGCGGCCTTTCGCGCGCTCCCCGAGTACACGAAGCACGCGGCCGACTACCTCGCGTGGGCCAAGGAGATGGAGTCTACGGTGACGGCACCCACGTGGGATCGTCACGGCGAGTCGGACGCGAACGTGCACGAGGTTCGTGTCGCCGGCGTGCGCTACGTGTGGGTCTCCGCCGGCGTGACCGACGGGGGCTGTGGCGACTTCGGCGCGGAGCTCTCGGCGCTCTTCCGCGAGGGCGACGATGGCGCGCTCGAGCTCGTGCGCACCCTCGACGGTTTCTCTTCGGAGCTCGAAGCCCTCGTCGAGCGTGAAGGCGGGGTCGAGCTCGTCTTCCCCGAGGCGCACGCCGCTCCCGACGGCTCCGCGGTGGAGCGCCTCGAGGTCCGCTCGTACGGCTGCCGCTGCTGATCTACCCGACCTCGCCGAACACCGTCGCGGCGACGAGCGCGAGGGATGCCATCGCGTCGATCCCGACGATACGCCGCACTTCGCGCTCCCTTCGCCGCGCGGCGACGACCACGAACGAGAGCATGCTCACGAGGCCCGCAGAGGACGCGGCGAGGGCGAGCTCGGGGCGGAGCGCAGCCGCGACGAGGCCCACCCCGACGAGCCCCAAGAGCACGGCACGATGGCGCAAGAGGACCGTGACGAGGTGCTCTTGTTCGAGCTCCGTGCCGTAGAGCCTGTCGAGCGCGCGCGCCGAAGCCACGCCGGTGATCGGGGCGAGGTTCACGAGCCCCACGAGTATGTATACTGCACGGGACGCGTCGCGCATCAGGTGGCGTGCTCGGGGGCTCGCGAGCCGGCGAACGCGCGGTGCACGAAGTAGGCGAGCGCGCCGATGGACCCCAGGAAGAAAATGGCGACGAGGTAGGGAAACGAGGGGATCCCGCGCTCCTTCGCGTCCTTCCGTATCCACGTTCCGATCAGGAAGAACGCGATCACCAGATCGAGGAGCATCTGCAGGGCCCACGGCTCACGGCCCGCGAGCGTGAGAAAGCCGAAATAGCCGTGGTGGTACGTCACCTCGAGGCTGAAGAGCGTGAAGGGGACGAGGACGAGGAGGGGGAGGAGCTTCTTCATGGGCCTTGTCTTGGTGGCCCGAGGTCACGAAGGCCATGACCTCGGAGGTCATGTCGAAACGCGCGCACCTCGGGTACGAAGAGAGACGTGAGCACCACTGCCCATCGCCAGTCCCGCCACGAGGTCGAGCCCGCGTCCTTCGGTGCCCTCCTTCGAAAACACCGAACGGGCCACGGGATGAGCCAGGAGCGCCTCGCGAACGACGCGGAGATCTCGACACGGCACCTGAGCTGCCTCGAGACGGGGCGCGCCAAGCCGAGCCGCCAGATGGTGCTCGTGCTCGGCTCGGCGCTCGAGCTCGGGCTCCGCGAGCGAAACGCGTTGCTCGAGGCCGCCGGCTTCGTGGCCGCCTACCGGGACGAGCCGCTCGACGCGCCCGAGGCGGCGTCCCTTCGCCGCGCCGTGGACCTCGTGCTCTCGGGCGTCGAGCCGAACGGGGCCGTCGCGTGCGATCGGGTCTTCAACGTGCTGCAGATGAACCAGGGCGCGGCGCGGCTCTTCGCGGCGTTCGTCGATCTCTCGACGGCCCCTCCCGAGGTGGTCTCCAACGTCCTCGTCGCTACGCTGCACCCGCTCGGTCTGCGCCCTCACATCGTCAATTTCGACGAGGTCGCGGCGCTCACGCTCGACCGGACGCGCCGCGAGGCCGCACGCGCGGGGGGCGACGAGGCCGTACGGCTCGTCATGGACCGGATCGCCGCGATCCCCGATCTGCCGCGCCCGAGTGTCCCGATCACGCAAGGGCCGTTCGTCACGGTGCATCTCAAGCGGGGGCCGCTCGAGGCGCGCCTCTTCACCACCATCGCCACCATCGGCACCGCCATCGACGCCACGGCCGAGGACCTCCGCATCGAGACCTACTTCCCCGCCGACGACGCGACCGCGCGGCTCGTGAAGAGCCTCGCAGCGGGGATCGCGTAGCCTCTCGGATCGGTCCGTCGCGCGGCAAAGTTCGCCAAACGCCCTTGTTTCGGGCATCGTTCTCTCGGACGCATGCTCGAGGTCGTCGAGGAGTCGCTCACCCCAGGGACCGTGATCGCAGGGCAGTACCGCCTCGAGCGTCCGATCGGGCAGGGAGGCATGGGCGCCGTGTGGGCGGCGCGCGACGCGCGGGGAGGCCTCGTGGCCCTCAAGGTGGCGCGCACGGACAAGCCGGGGGACGCGAAGCACGTCGAGCGGCTCGTGCGAGAAGCCCGCGCTGCGAGCCTCGTGCGGCACCCGAACGTGGTGCCCGTGCTCGCCGTCGTGGCGACCGCCGCGGGCCTCCCGTGCCTCGTGATGCCGCTGCTCGAGGGCGAGTCTCTCCGGGCGCTCTTCGCGCGTCGGGGTGCCCTCCCGTGGCCCGAGTGCGTGCGGCTCTTCACGGGGATCGCGTCGGGGCTCTCCGCGGTGCACGCGGCGGGCATCGTGCACCGCGACCTCAAGCCCGAGAACGTGCACGTCCGCGGCGAGCACGCCATGGTGCTCGATTTCGGCATCGCGAAGGAGGTCGTCGCGGGGCCCGGAGGCGAGACGATCCCTCCCTCGCTCACGTCGACGGGCGTCATGGTGGGGACTCCGCACTACATGGCGCCCGAGCAGATCTTCGGCGAGCGCGACATCGACGCGCGTGCCGACGTGTGGGCCTTCGGCCTCATGCTGTACGAGGCGCTCACGGGCGTCTTGCCCACCCACGGCGACGGCTTCGGTCAGGTGATGAAGCGCATCACCACCGCGGATTTTCCTCCGGTCGGCGCGATCGTGCCCGGGGTGCCCGAGGCTCTCTCGAGGGTCGTCGCGGCGATGCTCTCGCGTGATCGCGCCGCCCGCCCGAGCCTCGCGACGGTCGCTTCCGTGCTCGCGTCTCCCGGGTCGGCGCCCGCGGGGCTTCCTCTCGCCCCACCGACCACGGCGCCACCTCCCGGGGTCTCGCCGTACGCGAGCACGGCGCTCTTCGTCCCGGGAGGCACGGGGGCGACGCACTCGTCCCCGCCTCCCACGACCGCGCCGCGAGCCGCGGGGGGTGGTCGCGCGCTCGTCCTCGGAGCCGTGGGGCTGCTCGTCCTCGTCCTCGGCGGTGGCGGTGCGGCGCTGGCCATCGTCTTCGGAGACGAGCTCCGCGCGGGGCTCGGGATGGGAGCCGGGTCCGCGTCGTCTGCCCCGTCAGCGCCTGCGCCGCGTCCTTCGGTGTCGCCGATCGCCTCGTTCGACCCACCACAGGGCGCGGCGAGCGCGGTGGCCACGGGCTCGAGCGCTCTCGGTCCCTCCGAGGTCCCGTCGGCTGCCCCCACTCCGAAGAAGCCTTCCCAGCCGCCGCCGGCGCCCACTCCCGAGAAGCCGCAGCGCCACGCGGTGTTCGACGCCGGCATTGGCAACTTCAACGGCATGGGCTCGGAGAGCCCGAGGCTCGTCAAGGCCGTGAACGAGAGCCTCCCCAAGCTGCAGAGCTGCTACCCCGCGCCGACGGACGACGTCGCTTGGAGCACGTACAACCGCATTTTTTGGCCGAAGGGCGGGGGTCGCGTGGTGCGCGTGGTCCCCGTCAAAAACGGGGCGGGGCAAGAGCCTGCGGCCGAGTCTGCCGCGATGGTCGCGTGCATCGAGCGCATGTTCGCGACGTTCTCGATCCCCGACGCGACGGGCCAGGCCGACAACGACGGCGGGGCCTCGTACATGTTCACGAGCGCGGGCTACCGGTGGCGCTCGGGCCCTCCTCCGAAGGCGAGCGGCCCTTGAGGCGCGCCGATCAGGCGACCTCGACGCGCAGGGGGAATCCGGCGTCGCGGGCCATGGAGCGCACCCGCTCGGCGCGCTCTTCGGCGTCCGTGAAGGGGCCGATCTCGGCCTTGCCGAGGTAGTGCGTGCGGTACGTGAGGAACGTGGCGCGGTAGTCGGTCTGGTCGAGCACGTCGCGGAGCACGCCCACCACTAGCTCCATCGTCGTCGTGGAGTCGTCGTAGAGCACGACGCTGCGGCCCGACGGCGAAGGGTACCCCTCGTCGTCGAGGCGCGCGTACGAGAAGGGGAGCTGCGCCGCGATCGTGGCCGCGAGGCCTCCCGCCTGCACGAGCCCCGCGAAGAGATCACCGCGGGAAGCGAACCGCCCGCGGCGCCGCGCACGCTCGAACGTGGCCTCGATGACCTTCATGCACCGAGGTGACCACCCGCCGTCTTTCTCCTGGGCGGGCTCGGGGGGCTGGGTGCGCTCGTAGGCCGAGAGCTCGGCGTCGAGCGTCGTGCCACGAGGCCAGAGCGCGCGGACGCGGCAGTCTTGGGCGAGGGCGAGCAGGAGCACCTCGGGGCTCACCGAGGGGCGCTCGAGGCCGACGGACAGCGCCGCGGCTGCGGCGGTGACGGCGATGGTCTCGGGGGCGTACTCGTGTGCCATGGTCACTTGGGGAGCGCGAAGGGGAGCGCGGGGAGCGACTTTTGTGCGGCCTTCGCGATGTCCTTGTTGGGGATCGTGCCTTTGGCCGCGATCGGGATCGGGAGCGTGATCTTGGACCCACCGACGGTGGCGAGGCCGTCGAACGTGTACGCGAGGTCTTTGCCGGAGATGGCGAGGAGCGCGATCGCGCCGGCATCGTTCCACGTGAGGGAGAGGGGCACCTCGAGCGGGCGGGCGGCGCCGGGAGTGAGCGTGATGGGGCGCACGAGGGCGAGGTTGCCGGCAGGCTTCCCTTCGAGCGTGAGCGCCCCCGCGAACGACGACACGACGAGGTCGAAGTCGTTCGGGTTCGTGGCCTGGACCTGCACGGAGAGCGTCATGCCTCGTGCGTCGACACCGGTGACCTGCGCCTTCACGACGACGAGCGTGGGAGGTTTCGGTTTCTCGCACGCGAGGACCAGCGGGACGGCGGCGAGTGCGAAGAGGAAGGCGCGGCGCTGCATGCGCACACGGTATCAGAAGGGCCTCGTGAAGCACCGCCGGCTGTGCCTCGAAGCACCACCGGCTGTGCCTCGAAGCACCGCCGGCTGTGCCTCGAAGCACCGCCGGCTGTGCTCGGGAGATCGCGGAGCTCCCGAGAATCGAGCCCATTCAGCGGTACGGCCCCTGCGGGGCGGTGAGCCCGGCGAGGAGGGCGTGAGCCGCCTCGCGATCGTCCGTCGAGAGGGTGCCGCTCGCGAGGGCGCCTTCGACGAGATCGCGAGCCTCGAGGCGCTTCGTCGGGGGGAGGGCGCGCGCCACGTCGAGCGCAGAAGCCCACCGACGCGGCTCGTCTCCGAGGCGGGCGAACGCGCTGAGGGCCTCGCGCGCGTGCACGACGGCCTCGTCGTTTCGGCCTTGGGCTCGCCGCACGGCCGAGACGAAGCGCGCCGACTCTCCGAGCCGAAGATCGGCCTCTCCCGGTCGGGAGTAGAGCGAAGCGAAGAGCGCAGAGACGTCGCGCACGATCGCTTCGACGCGCTCGTCGCCCACGAGGGCGAGCGACTCGGCGAGCGCGGCCCGGGCCACGACGACGCCGAAGGCGCGCGCCCCGAGGCCCTCGAGCTCGGCGGCGCACAGGGCCTCGGCGACGCGGGTGACCTCGGCGAGGTCGGCCGAGTCGAGCGAAGCGATGCCGGTTTCGAGCACATCGGCCACGAAGAGGGGCGACGCGGCCGCCGTCTCGGAGGGCGTATGCCGCGCCGTCTTGGGGGTGGCGAGTGTATGTGCAAGATGCACGTATGTGCGGCCCCGGGTCTCGCGAGGCAAGGTCGGCACGAGGAACAGCTCCACCTCCGGGCGAACGGAGGGGGCGCTCTCGTCGCAGGCGGCGAGGGCCTCGCGCGCGACCTGGGCTGCGTCTTCGAGGGCGTCCTCGCCGAGCAGTGTATGGGCGAGGTCGAGGCGCGCCGCGATGGCCGAGAGCGCGCCGCGATCCCCCATGGTCTCGGCGGCCGCGACGCGACGGCGAAGGGCGTGCACACGGTCTCGGGGCCTGCGCGCCGCGTCGGCTTCGCGCGCGAGGGGCGCGAGCTCGGGCGGATCCTCGGGGAGGGCGGGCGCCCTGCGCTCGAGCAAGAGGGAGAACCCGCGCTCGGTGCGTGACGCATGCAGTTGAAAGTCGACGAGGTGGCCCTTCGCGAGCTTCACCCGGACGCCGCCGCGCTCGCGTGGGAGGTCCTCGTCGACGCGGGCGGCCATACGAAGCAGCCGCGCGCGCAGGGGTGGGCCGAGCCACGGTGGGAGCAGCCGCTCGTGCGGAGGGCGCCCTTCGCGCACCTCGAGGCCCCCGGCCGAGGCCACGAAGCGCGTGACCCCGTGGAGGGCCGTGTCGACGAGGAACGTGTTCGCGAAGCGGGCTAGGGGGCCATCGTCGTCGGTCGGGTCGAGCTCCGAGAGATCCCTCGGGGCCTCGGGCAGGGGGGCCGCGCCGTCGCGCGCGCGCCTCGCCCTCCAGATGGCGTCGCGGGTGGCCACGTGCGGCTGCACCCGTCGCGCGCGGGTGGCGAAGCGCACGGCCTCGATCTCGTCGTCGTCCTCGGGGGTGATCGTTGCAAAATGCACGCAATCGCCGTCGCGCGAGAGCAGCACGACGAACCCGAGCTTGGCCTCGTCGGCCACGTGCGGTGCCGCCGTGGGGGGCCGCCCGTCCCACACGGGGGCACGCACGATCGACGCGACGCGCGAGACGAGCGCGCGCTCCTCGAGGTACCCGAGGTCGACCAGCACGGCGCCGAGGCTGGGCGTGCCGAGCGGGCCCGAGAGCGCGGCCTGCACGAGGCACCCGTGGCGCAGCGCCTCGCGGCTCACGAGCCCGTCGGCCACGAGCGCCGCCCTCAAGTGCCGCTCGTGGGCTTCGTGCATGGGGAGAGGGTAGCGTGATTCCGGTCGGCCGTCGGGTTGTGTCCGCACGGTTCGTTTACGAAGCATCTCTTGCCGTGCGGTGAGCACCGAGGCATGCCCAAAGGGCGTGGGGGGGAAACGCCCGGTCGCTGCTCCTTCCCCGGCCACGCTTGGCGCCGCCGCGGGCGCGCTCGGGGCCGTCGGCAAGCAAATTGCCGAGGGAATCGACGACTAGAAGCATCGCCGGCGATGCCTCGAAGCATCGCCGGCGATGCTTTTGGAGAGACACGGATCCACGAGGTGGACCCGTAGGGGAGCGGGAGAGACTCCCGAGGGCTCGCTTAGCGAGGAGCTCGCGGAGGGTCGACGTTCAGCTCGGGCATGGCCGCGAGAAGCTGCTCGGACAGGAACCTCATCACCGCGCGGTTCGTGCTGATATCGAGCGTGAACCTCGACGCGACCGACGCCGACCGCGATCGCTCGAGCCACCCGAGCGCGTCGGTGGTGGACGCTCCTCGGCGAACGAGCGCGTGGTACACGTAGGCGTACTCGTCGGCCAGGCGCGTCGCGAAGTTCACCGGGTCGTCCGTGTTGATGCTCACCTCGAGCGATCTCTCGTCGACTTGGTTGCCCAAGGGCTGCAGAACGAACGCCGGGTGCTGGTCGAAGGTGTCGAGATCGCCGATGAGCAGGTTGCTCGTCGGGTTCGATTCGACCGTGATCTCCATTCGGGCGAGCCGTTTTCGCAGGGCTCTCTGGAGCGTCTTGGCCGCGGCGACGTCTTGGTCCGTGACGACGATGTCCACCGTCTCGTCGAGCGGGTCTCGAGGCTCTCGCACGACCGTTCGGGATAGCGCTCGCATCGTCCCGTCGAGCGCGTTCAGGGTGGGGGACGGCTTCCCGGGGAAGCCGATGGCTCTCAGACGGTCGACGATGTTGTGCTGGTGACGCATCCGTCGACCGGCGAGAAAGTCGGCGACCGTGGAGCCGGGGCAGACCTCGCCGATCACGCCCTCGGCGATGTGGAGCAGTCGTTCGACGCGGCCCGGTGGTGGCTCCACGGCGAAGGTCCCTCGGTACTGATCGAGCTCCCAGAGGATGTTGTCGAGCCTCTCCGAAAGCGGGAGATAGAGGCGTGGGTTTCGGCCCAGCCAGGCGTCGATGTCGGTGCCGAGCGCGACCGCGTGGCCGAGGCGATCCCCTGGCCGCAAGAGCCCGCACTCGTCGAGCTCGGAGATTCGACGAAGGCCTTCGATCGGCGTTCGGAAGTCTTCCCCTGCGTGGTAGGTGAGGCCAAAAGGACGCAAGCGATCGGGCGCGATGCGGAGCGCGCGCGCGTCTCTCTCTTTGCGACGGTCCGTCGCGTCCTCGAAGGTGGTGGCTCGCCGCTCGAGCTGCCACGCGACCTTGGCGACGGCTCGCGTGCTGGCCTGACGTGCGGTTCGAAGGAATGGCGCCGTGATCCAGGTGGGGAGGGCGAGCTCTTCGCTGCACACGTCGACGCCGCGGATCGCGAGCACGATCGCCGGGCACAGCCGGAGGGCGTCCTCGAGGGCACGTGTGGCCTTGCTGGCGGCTTCGAAGAAGTCACGGTACCGAAAGCCGCTATTTCGTGCCGAGGTCGGGCGCCTCCCCCGTTTTTTCGGTCCGTCGTCCCACGAGTCGCCTCGCTTTTTGATGTGGTAAACGATGCCCACCTCGGTAGGGAGCGCGCCGTCGCGGACGGGGAGGTCGCGGGTCGCCACGGCGTAGGCGTCCCGCAGGTACGCTCGCGGGTCGGTCGTGAGCTCCTTGCGGACCTCCATGGAGTGGAGGTCGAGCCCGCCTCGCTGGTTCGTGAAGGCCTCTTGAAGGACTCGTGCATCGAGCCAGGCTTGCCGTTGGAGCGCTGGCGAGCCAGGGCGCTCGGTCCTTGGGTTGACGTACGTCCGGAGGTACCTGATGCGTCGGGTGTGGCGCGTGAACCAATCGAGGCCACCCGTGCCGGGCTCTTGAACGACGAGTCGGAACGCGGCGCACCTGATGCGTACGTACTGCCAGAACGCGAGCGCGACGGCGTCGTGCTCCTTGCCGGGCGGCGTCGAAGCCAAATGGAGGAGGACGTCACGCGCGAGCAACGTCTCGGAGCGTGTGAGGCTTTCGGGGGGGAGGACCAGATCGAGTGGGTCTTGGTCGGTGAGTGGCGCGAGACCGGCCCGTACGCGCCGCTGCGCGACGGTGCGCGCGAGGGCGTCTTGCACGACCGTCAGTGGGACGCCCTGAACGGGAGACACATTCTCGATGGCCGCCGCGATCGGGCGGCGCGCACCGAACGGGACCGCGCCGGTGCGCACGGCCTCGTCGACGGAGTCTCTCCAGGTCTTTCGTGGGCGGCTCACGTGGTCGGCGAGGACGAGGCGCGCCCAGGCAGCGACCACGAGCAGGCGCGAGAGCCCGAGGGTACGGCCCTTTCCCGGGCCGGCGACGCTGTACGCGTCGAAGTCGATGCGGTCGGTGTCGTCCTTCAGCGCCGACGCGTCGATGGGGCGAAGCGGCAGCGCCGAGATATTGGCCATGGCCGTCGACCAGAGCGTCCCGAAGTCCATGCCGGCGCCGAGGTGCATGTGGGTCTCGGCGGCTCCGCCGCGCTCGCGCAAGAGGGCCGATAACCGAGGGGTGACGAGCACGACTCGGTCCGAACGAAGGTACGCCGCGCCGCCCGCGCGCGCTGCCGCCGCGGCCACCACGTAGTCGGACGGGAAGAGGAGGGAGAACCAACGCCACGCGACGATCCGGCCCGAGGTGTCCTCCCTCGCGTTCATCCCGCTGTCGCCGCACCCGTTCTCGTCGCCCTTGAGCTCGAAGCCGCTGCCCGTCGACCGTAGGAAGTGGTCGCCGATTCTGTCGAGCAGGGCGTGCAGCGGAACCACGACCTCGGTCTCGGGGCCCGTGCGGAACCAAGCCACGTCGCGAACGCGCTGAATGCGCTCGAGCGAGTCCCCGCGCGAACGCGGGCGGAGGTACGCCTCGAGCCCTTCGGCCACCCGTCCTGTCCCCCCACCTCGGGGCAGATCGTCCCGGTCGACCCTCGTCAAGCGGGCGTCGTACGCCGCGGTCGACCCGAGCGGCCACGCCATGGCGTGCGCGAGCAGGAGCGGGCTCCGATCGGCCATGGGTTACTTCTTCTTGGCCTTCGGTCGCGCCGTGGGTCGCGGCTTCTTCGGTGAAGACTTCCCGGCGGCCACCTTCGCGGGCGAACGGCGGTTCGTGACGCCGCCTTTGTCGTGGTCGCGTTCGGTGGTTGGCGGGCGCTTCACGGGAGGGCGTGGGGTGATATCAGTGTCATCTGAAGATTGCCGGTCGAACAGTGCGACCAGGGCACCCGTGCGGGTCCTCTGGGGTGGCGGAGCGCCTCCAGGACGGCCGCCACTACCGAGGCCGCTTCCGTCACCGCTCCCGTGCCCATCGCCGCCGCCACCGTCACCGCCTCCGCCATGGGGTTTTGCATCACCACGTGACTTCTGCCTCTTCACCCACGGGTGATCGGGAACGCTTCGATCGAGATCGCGCAGGAGTGAGCGCGCGTCGTCGGGGGAACGGGTGGCGCCGAGGGCGCGCTTCGTTCCCTCGACCAGACGTTGGACCCTTCGTTCCTCGAGCCACTCGAAGTCGGCGTTGGTTGGAGATGGGCTTTTCTCGAAGACGGTGAGGATGGACTCTGCGTCATCAGGGCTCAGCTCGGACTCGGGGGCAGCGAGGAGAATGACCTCCCGACGCCAATCTTTGTAGGCCTCCCACCGCGGTCCGACGTAGCCTTCTCCTTGAGCCTCCCGACCGCGGGGCTGCGCGTGATGCTTGAGAATGGCCTCCCATGAATCTTCATTTGGCGTGAACCTTCGTTCGAGGATCTGGTCAACTCTCGCGTAGAATCGCATCGCGAGGGTTCCCGTCGTCGTGCCTTGGGCTCGCGGCTCGAGGCGGGTCCAAGCGTCCGAGAGTGCCTCGACGTCGAATAGAGACGTGAGATCGGGAGTCGGCCACATGGTCACCCAATCAGGACGCAAGTAGATCCGAAACGCAGGCCAGAGGGGACCTACCGTGCCCGATGGCAAACCGCTCCCACCTCCCACCAATACTTCAAGATCCCACTGTAGGCGGTGAGCGAGCTCAAGCGGGCCGATCTCCAGGTGTGGACGGTCCGGAGCGCTCATGAGCTCTTCTGGGCTGGCGAATATGCGGGACAGGTTCGGTGCTGGCCGCGAAATCGCTACGAGCGTTCTTCGGATATCGGCCAAGCTCTCGGTCCCACGCGCTTGGAGGTAGTTGACCAGCGCATTATGGAGGGCCGCCGCATCGCGGCCATCGTTTCGGGCGATGTCTTCGAGCGCCTTCCGCGCAACCAGGAAGCCTTCTTTGGTCTGCAACCTCGCGAGCAGTAGTTGGCGACGCGCAGTTCCGAAGAGGATGCCGACATGAGGCCTCTCGCCGCTCTTGTAGGGGAAGTCGGCGCAGGCGGAGTCAGGGAGGCTCACCCTTCCGAACAGGTCGCTGAGACCGGGCTCGCTTGCCTCCGGCCGCGGGCTCGCCGGGTTCACCGCCGCGACGGAGAAGTAGGTAAGCAATGTCTCTTCGGTGATCCCCTCGGGGATGGAACGGTTGACCCATGTGTATTCGAGTTGCATTCGAAGCCACCGCCGCCGCCGGCTTCCGTAGTCGGAGTTGGTCGAAAAGGGCGCTACCACGTCCGTGGCGGCCGAGGCTTCGCCCGCAGGCTCGAGCAGCGAGGCGAGCGAGGTGAAGAGCTTGTCCAGTTTGAAGACGCCGCTTTCGGGGGATCCGAAGAAGCGAATGAAGTCCACCCAGGTACGAATTGGATCACGGCTCCCGCGCTTGGGGGTGACGAGCCGCTTGGTAATGATATCGAACAGCGGCAGAGGTGTCGGCTCCGGGTCCGTGAGGGTCTTCTCCGTAAGATCGACGACGTCGAGTGCACGAAGCTTCTCGGCAGTCGGACCGCGTTCGTCGAGAGCGACGCCTACGCTGAGCGCGCTGAATATGTAGATTAGCGCAAACACCCTTTCGTCCATAGGCTGCCGGTTCGGCTCAGTTCTCCACCGATGGATGGCTGCGCGCCAGGTCGTCGAGAAGAGCTCGTGCTCGTAGAACGTTTCCCATTCTGGCAGCGGCCAACGGACCCTCAGCATCCCACCGGGGACTCCCGCGGCGCCCGGCTTGGTGCCGGGACGCTTGGGGTCCATGTCCCCCAGATGCTCCGTCCAGACCAGAGGTTGTCTAAGGCAGACGGGTGAAGGGTCGACGGGGTCACCCAGCAGCGCCGATACGTCCGCCATCATGACGAGCCCGTCTCGAAGGGCCGGTGGGAGTGCACGGCGGATGGTCGGTTTGTCGTCGTCCTCCTCCATGAAGTGCACGTCCTGGCTCGCCGCGCCTTGGTACGTAGCTCGCCACTCGGTCGGTGCCGCGGATCGGAGCCAACACGGAAAGGGACCGTCGCTGATGCGCTGGTCCCAGAGCGGTACGTGGATGGCACTCCATCCGACCGAAGTTCGGCGGTGCCGAAAGATCGAGTCGGACCAGCCGGGCTCGGTGAGGCCGTCGAGCAGGCGCTTCTGTATGCTTCGAGGTTCGTAGGATCGCTCGACGCATGCGCGGAAAATGATGTTCGCGGCGAGGTGGAGGCGTGCCGTTTCGGTGAGGCTGGGGCTGACGGGCTTCGCGAGCTCGCGCAGCCCTTTGATGAGATCGGTGATGCTGCGCGGACGATCCGGGATCACCTCCACGAGCCGTATGTGCTCTTGCTCTGGACCCGTTCTCAAGATGAAAAGGTCGAGGAGCGAGCGCTTCCGCTGAGGTTCAGGAGGGAACGAGAAGCCCTTGAGGACTTCCTGAAGCGAGACGAACGCACCCGTTTCGGACGGCACGGGCGCACTTGTGGTGTCCGCCCCCGGAGTGCGATCGAGCTCTTGAACGAGTCTCGCGCTCGGGCCAAGGTGCTTGATGCGCCTGCGGTGCGTGGGGGGAATGGTTCGCTCGTAGAGCTCGGTCGCGAGCTGCACGGCCGCGCGCTCAGGGGCCGCCGCGTCGACGTAGCGGTAGTCTCCGGGTAGTTTGGAGTCCATCCACATCCACTCGAGGAATCGAGCCGTCTGGACCGACTTGAAGAGCTCGCTGTCGCCCGTGAGAAGGAAGGCGACGTTCGGGTGGTAGAAGCCGCGCAAGACGCGGAGTAGCGTGCTCGCCACCTGAGGCTGCATGTCGGCGTCGTCGACCGTGAGCAGGAAGAGGGGCCTGGTCGCGAGCCGAAGCGTGGTTCGTAGGATTTCGGCGGCAGCGTCGACAAAGTCGCCCACGCTCGCGGATGCCTGGAGGCTCGTGCTCAGCGAGTCTTCGATGCGCCATGCATCGAGATCCAGATCCCCGGTCGCACGTGACGTCGAGCTTTGGGCACGGGCTACTGCAGAACGGGTCGCCGACTGCCACTTTGCGTCGAGATCGGCATGCCACTTTGCGTCGAGATCGGCATGCTCGGTCTTCAGGTGCTTTTTGACCTCGTTGTGAATGCAAAGGAGGAGCAGCAGGAGAATGTTGGTGTCATCCGAGAGCGGGTAGAGGTCGAGGAAGGGGAGTGGCACGATGAAGTGGTTGTCGTCGAAGGGAGAGCCGCCCGGAGTCGTGCCTAGCCGAGGCTTGAGGTCCGCGCCGCCTAGAGCGCCGTGGTGGCAGCGGTCGAGACGGGCGTGCAAGAAGCCAAGAACCCAGAAGAGTGCCGTCGTCTTGCCGTCGCCGCGCCGGCCATCGATGAGGATCGCGGAGTTGCGTCGTCGCTCGACGAAGAGCGGTCGTGGGCCTTTGCGCGTTCGGGAGCTTGAGGCGTGGCTCGCGAGCTCAGCCAGCAGCTCGAGCACATCGCGGACGACCTCCTGCTGCGGGCCGGTCAACCTCTCGTAGGCCACCAGGTCGGCCTCGTCCCTCGTCCGGGTGTTGCTCATGGGTACCCCTAGCTTCGAGCGTAAGCGAGCGTCGGAGGTGACGGCCACGAAAATCGGTCATGGGACCCCACCTGTGGTGACGCTGGTCGCTGGAGGTTGGGCCGTCGAAGCTGGCGCCAGAAGCGTCGCGTCATTCTCGTGGCGCGGCAGCAGCCATCAACGCGGCCGGGATTCTGTTAGTCTCCCATGTATGGAGGTCGAAGAAGAGGCTCCCCTTTCCGGCTATGGCGAGCCGTGGCTCGTGCGTGCCGTGGAGGAGCGGGCTCGGGGCTTTCTGGAGAACGGGCGCGTCGTCTTCCTCTCGGGTCCGCGGTTCTTCGGCAAATCGGCCCTGCTCGGCCGGCTGGGCGTGAGCGTCGCGCCGGTTTCGCTGCGAGATCCAGCTCGGCTGCTGTACGAGCTTGGCGGGGCCGAGCTCGCGTCGGTGGGAGAGGCCGTTCGCCACGCCGCCCGCAGGGGCTCGTCAGAGCGACCGGTCGTATTCCACGTGACGGATGGTCAGGCGATGAGCCCCTTCGAGTCGGGGGAGGATGGCGCCCGTGCACGCGGTGAGGTGCTTGGTCAGCTGCTCGGTGCGTTCGACGAGCCCGAGGTGCGAGCCCACGTCAGGCTCGTGGTGACGAGCCACATCCCGTTCGTGGAGCTCGGTTCGGAGGCGTATTGGGCCATGCGGCTCCCAGAGTGCACGATCGGCGATTTGTCCGCGGAGGAGACCCGTGCGTTCGGGAGGCTATGGGGAGTCGACTTCGCGGTCGGCGAGCTCGAGGCGCTGCGTGACCGAGTGGGCGGCCATCCGTACCTCACGAAGCTTCTCTTTGCGGCCGTTGCGCAGGGGCACTCGCTCGAACGGGCGATCGCCACGTCGTCGGACGACGACGGCCCGCTGGCTCCGTTTTTTCGGGCGGCTTGGGAGTGGCTGCGGGAGCCCGAGCTTCTTCGCGCCGCCAAGGAGGCGGTCGAGCTCGCGCAACGGCCGACGACGCTCGCCACCTTCGCGCTCGCGGTGGGCGGCATCGTCCGTCCTGGCAGCCCGCCCGTCCCCTACGGTGCCGTAGCGGATTGGATCCGGCGGCTACGATGAGCCCGAAGATCAACGCTCCCCGATGGCTCGTGCGTGCCGTGGAGGAGCGGGCGCGGGGCTTTCTGGAGAGGGGGCGCCTCGTCTTCCTCTCGGGTCCGCGGTTCTTCGGCAAGTCGGCCCTGCTCGGCCGGCTCGGCGTGAGCGTCGCGCCGGTTTCGCTGCGGGATCCGGCTCGGCTGTACGAGCTTGGCGGGGCCGAGCTCGCGTCGGTGGGAGAGGCCGTTCGCCACGCCGCCCGCAGGGGCTCGTCAGAGCGACCGGTCGTGCTCCACGTGACGGATGGTCAGGCGATGAGCCCCTTTGAGTCGGGGGAGGATGGCGCCCGTGCCCGCGGTGAGGTGCTTGGTCAGCTGCTCGGTGCGTTCGACGAGCCCGAGGTGCGAGCCCACGTCAGGCTCGTGGTGACGAGCCACATCCCGTTCGTGGAGCTCGGTTCGGAGGCGTATTGGGCCATGCGGCTCCCAGAGTGCACGATCGGCGATCTGTCCGCGGAGGGGACTCGTGCGTTCGGGAGGCTATGGGGCGTCGACTTTGCGCACGGCGAGCTCGAGGCGCTGCGTGACCGAGTGGGCGGCCATCCGTACCTCACGAAGCTTCTCTTTGCGGCCGTTGAACAGGGGAGCTCGCTCGAACGGGCGATCTGCACGTCGTCGGACGACGACGGCCCGCTGGCTCCGTTTTTTCGGGCGGCTTGGGAGTGGCTGCAGGAGCCCGAGCTTCTTCGCGCCGCTAAGGAGGCGGTCGAGCTCGAGCAACGGCCGGCGAACCGGGCCACGTTCGCGCTCGAGGTGGGCGGCATCGTGCGGCCTGGCAGCCCGCCCGTCCCCTACGGTGCTGTAGCGGATTGGATCGGGCGGCTACGGTGAGTCCCAAAATCCCAACCGGTGGCGCCGTGAACGCACGGTTGGACCTTGCCATACCCCGGGACTTGCAGGACAAAGCCTTCCTCGCGCGTCTCGAGACCGGGGGCGTGGTGATCTTTGTCGGGCCCCCTCGGCTCGGGAAGACGAGCTTGCTGCTCCGCGCGAAGGCCACGCTCCTGGAGCAGGAGCGGCGCGTCGCTCTTTTCGTTCTGAAGACCGCCAAGGTCGCGAGCACCCGCGAGTTCGTGCGCCGGTTCGTGGCGGCGTTGCACCGCGAGGCCAAGTTGAGCCGGGGGGCGGTGGGAACGATGCCATCCGAGGGGTCGGTGCTGGATTTCTTTGGCGCCGAGCTCCGGGCCTTTGCCTCGAATGCGCCCGGTGGGCCGGCGGTCCTTCTGCTCGACGATATCGAGGACATCGCGGAGGTGGAGGACGCGCGCGAGGTACTCGACACGCTGGACGCGGTGCAGCGCGAGACCGGCTTCACGCTCGTTCTCACGGGCACGCGCCACCCGCTTCGTGATGCTCCCGGGTACGATGCGCGCTTCGCGGGTGCCCGGCCGTTCGATCTGCCAGATTTCTCGCTCGCCGACCTGGCCGGGCTGTCGGCTCGGTTCGGCGACGCGTACGTGCGCCAGGTCTTCCAGCTCACCCAGGGGCACCCCTACCTCACGATGTGTCTCCTCCTCGCTCACGAGGGCGGCCACGTTGGGAGCGAGGAGGTGCTCTCGGTCGAGCGGGCGGCCGACCTCATTTTCTTCGCGGCGTCCGCGAGCGTAGGCTACCAAGGCACGCCCTCGCAGCTTGTCGAGGTCGTGCACAAGGATTTCGAGCACCGGCCCGTGAGAGACCGTGTGGATGCGCTGATCGTGTACCGCGCGTTGATGAACGGCCAAGCCGAGGCTCTCCAAGCTCGGGTGCCCGGGCTCGTGGCCGAGGACTCCCCGCCCGTGCTCGCCCTCGTGGAGCATGGTTTGGTGGCGTCGCCAGCGACACTTCGCGCGCGCGACGCCGACGGCGCGTGGAAGCTGGAGGGCCGAAACCCGATCCTGGACTACGTGTTCGGAGGAAAAGCGGCCCTCCCGTCGAGGAGGAGGGCCGCGTGGCGCTCCGTCGAGTGGGGCAAGTTGGTCGAGCATCGTCCGCATCTGCAGCTCGTCTACGAGTGGGGCACAGCGGGCGTGTTGCCGGCGGGTGAGCTCGGAGAGCGGGTCGCGCAGTGGCTGGAGGGCCGCTCGGCGAAGTTGTCGATCGCCGAGGCCGCGTTTCGTCGGGTGCTTTCGAAGGAGCTTCAACGGGCCCGCCGGGGGCGCTGGGGGGTTGGTTTGATGGCGGCATTCTTCGTGCTGGTTGGTGTTGGGGCTGTGGTGGGGACGAAGCTGGCGGCGGCGGAGGCGGAGGCGGAGGCGGCGAAGGCGGAGAAGGCGAAGGCGGCGGAGGCGGAGGCGAAGGCGGCGGAGGCGGAGGCGAAGGCGGCGGAGGCGGAGGCGGAGGCGGAGAAGGCGAAGGCGAAGGCGGAGGCGGAGGCGGCGGAGGCGGAGGCGGAGCTCAGCGGAAGGCTCGGAGCGGCGACCTCGGATCTCGATCGTGCCAAGGCCGAGCTCAAGCGGGTTGAACGTGACGCGACCAAGAGCAAAAAAGAGCACGAGGAGGCGCTTGCGGCGGCAAGGGCCAAGGTGGAATCCGCCGAAGCTGTCGAGAAGGCCGCCATGGCCGCGTTGAACGCCATGCAGCAGGCGCAGAACCGCGCGAAGGAAGCCCTTGAAGCCCGCAAGCAGGGGCACCAAGGGTGCATCAGCGCTATGGAAACCCAGCTGGATGGCGGGGTTTCCGAGAAACTTCGCCTCGACGCCGTCGTCAGGGCGCTGGAATGTCAGGAGCGTGTGCATCAGGACGGAGGCAGCGCGGAGGTGAGGTCCACGGTGTCCAGCGTCCTGAAGGCGCTCAGGCCCCTTACCGTCACGACCGTTGTGGCGAGCCCCACCACGTCCAACACAGCCGTTCCCGAGGCAGCCGCCCCCGTACCCGACGCAGCCCCCCCGGCCCCCGACGCAGCCTCTCCTTCCCCCCCTAAGCCCGGATCCAACGACCCATGATCACCACCTCCAAGCTCCCGTCCAAGCTCGCGGCCAACGCGAAGAAGGCCGCTTCCACCGCTTTGGCTCGCAAGCGTGACCGCGCTACCGCGTTGCTCATCTCCATCCGAGATCGCAAGCGCACTCTCGCGGGTGCTTACTGGGACCTGGGGCGCGACCTCTCGGAGCTTCGGGCGATGAAGGCCGAAGCGGCGCTCGGGTACACCTCGTTCGCGGCGCTGTGCACCAAAGAGTGTGGGCTCTCGGAGGCGTTCGTCATGGGGGCGATCCGCGTCGCGACGGAGCTCTCGCGGGAGGCGGCGCTCGAGCTCGGGTCGCAGCGCCGCGCCATCGCGTTTCTCGACCTCGCCAAAGCCACGCCGGAGGACGACACCCCGACCGAGCTCCTGCGCAAGGGGCTGACGAAGGGCGCCGTGAAGCTCGGCAAGGGGGCCTCTGCGCGCAAGGTCGAAGAGGCCGCAAAGGCCATTCGCGCCAAGGCGCAACCCAAAGCGCAAACGAAGCGGCCCATGGGGAAGACGACGACGCCCGAGGAGCGCGCGACGGCCGAGAAGCTCGAGAAGGGAATGGCCGCCGCCGGGTTCGACGTCGAGGTGCGCGCGGTCGCGACCAAGCCGGGGCAACCGTGTGGCTTTGCCTTGCGGTTCTTGCCGCGAGCAGGCTTTCGCGCGTTGGCGAAGCTGCTCCGCGAAGTTTGAAAAGCATCGCCGGCGATGCCTCGAAGCATCGCCGGCGATGCTTCGGCCGGTTCCTCCGGGGCGCCACAGGGGGTAGGATCCTCGGCATGGCAGCCACGTCGCCGCGCTCTCTGCACGAGCCTCTCGAGCGGCCCCCCGCTGCGACGACGCTCACCGTCCGCGACCTCGTCGCGCGGGTCGTGGCGGGCCGCGTGCGGGTGCCGAGCTTCCAGCGTCCTCTCCGCTGGGGCGTGGACGACGTGGTGAAGCTCTTCGACAGCCTCCTTCGCGGCTATCCCGTGGGCGCGCTCCTCTTCTGGAAGCAGCAGAACCTCCCCGCAGGGGCCGTGCGCATCGGGGCCGCGAACCTCGACGTCCCCGCGCAGAACGACGGCTTCTACATCGTCGACGGTCAGCAGCGCACGGTGGCCCTCGCAGCGAGTCTCTCCGAGCTGGATCACGGCGGTGACCCTCGGTGGGCCGTGAGCTACTGGCCCGACTCGCGCGAGTTCCAAGCGGACAAGAAGGTCCCGCCGCGCGCCGGGTTCGCCGTGCCTGCGGCGGTGCTCGGGGACCTCCGCCGCCTCGGGCGTTGGTTCCGTGGATGCGCCTTGAGCGAGGATCAGCAAGAGCACGTCGAGCAGGTGCAGCAGCGCATCTTGGACTACTCCCTCCCCGCGTACGTCATGGAGACGGACGACCCTCGACCGCTCCGTGGGGTGTTTGCGCGCCTCAACAGCTCCGGGGCACCCATGCGCGCCGACGAGGTGTTTGACGCGTTGCTTGGCTCCCCCGCCGGGCCCGAGCTCGACGTGGGAGCTCGGGCACCGTCGCTCCTCGCTCGCCTCCAATCCGCGTGCGACGTCGACGGGTTCGGTGAGCCGCCGCGGCCCGAGGCGTTGAAGGCGTTGCTCGCCATGAGCGGGCACGATCCGACGCAGCGTCTCGAACGCCTGGGCGAGGAGGCGGCGCGCCGGCTCGTCTCCGAGGCCGATGCCGTTCCCGCGCTTCGCCGGACCGTAGCCTTCCTCCAGGCCCGCCCGGACGACCCCGAGCCGGGGCCCGGCATTCCGGCGTACGCCGTGCTCCCCTATCCGGTGGTGTTCGTCATCCTCGCGAAGTTCTTCCACCGCTTCCCCGAGCCGGCTCCGGCCACGCGCGCGCGCCTGGCGCAGTGGGTATGGCGAGGTATCGTGACCGGCACACACGAGCGGGCCGCGGTGAGCCTGCTCCGGTGGCAGGTGCAGGCCATCGGAGACGACGAACGCGATTCGCTCGACGCCCTCGTGGCCAAGGTCGGGGAGCGGCGCGAGGCGAGCTGGGAGCTCCGGCCATTTCACGCGCGCAGCGCGGCGAGCCGTGTCGAGCTGCTCGTGCTCCTCGAGAAGGGGCCTCGTGATCACGATGGGCCGGTGCATCTCCGCAGCTTGATCGGGTTGGGTGAGAGGGTGGCCCGCGAGATCGTCCGGAGCTCCGAGTGGGATCGCCTCGATCCCGACGCGCGAGCCCTCGCGAAAACGGCAGCAAATCGCGTTCTGCTGGACTGGCGCCACTCCGGTCTCGGTGGAGTCCTGCGCAAACTAAGGTGGTCACGGGATCGCGCCATGCTGGAGAGCCACCTGCTCGACGAGGTCGCGCTCCAGATGCTCAAGGAGAAGGACTATCAGGCGCTACTCCGTCACCGTGGAGCGCGCCTCCGCGCCGATGTCGCCTCGTTCCTGAACGCGCGCGCGGGGTACGACGAGCCGGTTTGGCGACCCATCGAGCACTACGTGGAGCTCGCCACGTGAGCGCGCGCGTGACGCGACTGCGCGTGACGCTCCCCGGGAGGACGGTCGGGCACCTCGAGCATCACCGGGACGGCCGCGTGGTTTGGACGCCCGACGAGGCCTGGGCGAAGGAGAACGTTCCCCGGTTGTCGGCCCACGTTCCGCTGCGGAGCACGCTCGTCGAGGCCGGCGGCACCATGCCGGCATGGTTCGAGAACCTGCTCCCGGAGTACGATCCTCACGCGCCGAAGAAGCTCAGGCAGTACCTCTGTGCGCGGCTCGGCATTCGGGAGACCCAGTCGTTCCGCCTTCTGGCTGCCCTCGGCCACGATCTCCCCGGCGGCGTCGAAGCTCGCCCCGTCGACACGAGCGACTCCGGCCCCGAGCTCGAGGCTCCGTCCGCGACGGACGATCGCCTCCGGTTCTCCTCCGTGGCCGGCATGCAGCTCAAATTCTCGATGTCGCTCGTTCGGAGCGGCTTCGTCCTCGGAGCCACGAAGGGGGCACGGCAGTACCTCGTGAAGCTCCCCGGAGCGTTCTCCGGCTCGGGAGGCGAGGCGAGCCTCGTGGAGGTCGAGCGCGCGACGATGGCGTGGACGCGTGCCTCCGGGCTGGAGGTGCCCGCGCACGAGATCGTGTCCACCAAGCTCCTCAGCGGCATCGACCCGGGGTGGGTGCCAGAGGACGGCACGGCGTTCGCCATCGAACGGTTCGATCGCTCGCCCTCGGGCACGAAGCTTCACGTGGAGGATCTCTGCCAGGCGTTGGGCCTCGCGCCGAGGCACAAATACGGCGTGCTCGAGCGCGGGACGTTCGGTGCTGGGAGCCTCGTCGCCTTCGTCGCAGACCAAGCGGGGGACGAGGAAGCGCGCGAAGCGACACGTCGCCTCGGCTTCGTCCTCGCGTCGGGAAACAACGACGCGCACCTCAAGAACTGGGCGTTCGTTTGGCCCGCTGGCGCCCCCCGACCCAAGCTCTCCCCGTGCTACGACCAGGTCGCCACAGTCGCGTGGAGGGAGCACTTCGGTTGGGCCTTGGCAGGTGGGCCGACGCTCCCCCTCGCGTTCGGGAGCACCCATCGCTTCCGCCTTCTGGACGACGAGGCCGTCGCCCACGCCGCGAAGGCTGCCCGCGCCTCCTGGTTCCGTGACGAGCTGCTCGAGGGCATCACTCGCGCCCGCTCGGCCTACGCAAGCGTCGGTTCGGTCGTACCGGCGCCGATGCACGAGGGCCTCGTCGAGCACTGGGCGAGCACGCCGCTCCTCGCGAAGCTCGGCGACTTGCGGCGATGATCGAGAAATTCGTTCCGTCCTAAGTCGTTCGCCCATAGCCTCGAGGGATCGGAGGTGGTGGGATGGCTATGTCGCGCTCACGTGGCGAGCGGGTCGAGGAGCTTGGGGAAGGGCTTGGGACGCTGCGCACGACACCCCTCACGGGTGCGAAGCGAGGCAGTAGCCCCCTCGCCGCGGCGAAGGAGCTTGGGAGCGACGAGCTCCTGCGTGTCGCCGACGTCGTCGGTGGAGGCGCGCTGTACTGCCGCGTCGCGGACCTCGACGCGACGGCGCAGCTGCTTCGACGGGGCCGACGGAGCTCTGGCGCTTCGGACCTCGTCATCGAGCACCTCGCCCTCGCCGGGCTCGACGAGATCGTGGGCCAAGGGGTCGACGCGGCCGTGAAGGCCGTCGAGCAGGCTGTCTCGAGCCGGTTCGGGCTCTTCCAGGTGTCCCCAGAGGCGTCGGCGTTTCAGGCCCCCGAGCGCTGGACGCGCAAGGGCATCGAGGGTGAGGCCCCCGCGCTCCTCCTCTTGCACGGCGCGTTCTCGTTGCCCGAGCACAGCTTTCGGCACCTCGGCTCCTCTCCGATGTGGACCGAGATCGTCTCCCGCTATCCCGATCGGGTGTTCGCGTTCGCGTCGGCGACGATGAGCGAGAGCCCGATCACCAACGCGCTCACGCTCGTCGAACAATTGGCCCCCGGAGCGCAGCTCGACATCCTCAGCTACTCCCGCGGTGGCCTCATCGGGGAGCTCCTCGCTTGGCCGCCTCAAGACCTCTCTCTCTCGGAAGAAGGAGGCCGGTTCGAGAGATGGATGAAACGCGTGGAGGCGACGGTCGACCGCGCGCAGGTCGAGCGCCGAAGAGAGGCCTACCAGGCGGAATGCGCTGCGCTCTCGAAGCTCCGCGCCACCCTCGAGGCGAAGCACATCCGCGTACGTCGACACGTTCGTGTCGGCTCGCCCGTGGGGGGCACGCCGCTCGCCGGGAAGCGGCTCAACACGTACCTGTCGATCGTGCTCGAGGCGGCCTCGGCGCTCGTCCCCGGGCCGTCGCTGGCCCTCGGGCTCGCGAAGCGCGTGGTGCTCGAGATCTTGCGGCGCACGAACGACCCGCGGACTGTGCCGGGGCTCGTGGCCATGGATCCCCAGGGCGCGCTGGTTGGCGCGCTGCAACGCCGCGGCCCGGCCTCTGCCACCCGCACGTTGGCCGTCGCCGGTACCTTTCGCCCGACCGGACTGCTCGCCCGAGCGGGCATGTTGGCCGTGGACTATTTCTACGGGGAGCCGAACGACCTGGTGGTTCCCACGGCGTCGATGTGGCTGGCGCCCCCCTCCGAGTCTGCCGATGCCGTGCGTGAGCGGGTCGTCGCGATCGCCGATTCGAGCTCCCACCACTTCGGCTACTTCACCCATCCCGAAGCGGCACGCGCGCTGCTGGACGACGACACGAGGCGCGGCGTCGTGCCCAAGCTCGTGGCCAACGCGGTGGGCACCGCGACCGTGCTCGTGGAGCAGGGGCCGGACGACGGTGATGCGAAGGAGACGGTCTTCCTCCTGCCAGGCATCATGGGGAGCACGCTTGGCACAAACGCCGCCGATCCGATTTGGATCAACGTGTGGAAGCTTCGTCGCGGCCGATTCGACGATCTGGACCTGGCCAAAGACGGACTTGGTGACTCGAAGGTCGGCGCCCTCTCCGTGCTCGCGCCCTACTACGGCTCGCTCCACGACGCGCTCTCCGAGTCGTACACCAGCATCCCCTGGGAGTACGACTGGCGGAAGAGCATCCTCGAATCGGCAGAAGCGCTGAAGACCGCGGTCGAGACGCGCCTCGCCCAGACGCTCGGCCCCGTGCACTTCGTTGCTCACTCGATGGGCGGGCTCGTGGTCACGGCGATGCTCAACCTGGCGCCCGAGCTGAAGAAGCGGCTTCAAGAGCGTGACTCCCGGTTCGTGATGCTCGGTACGCCACTTCGTGGGGCCATCGAGCCGCTCCTCGTGCTTTCGGGGCGTCATCGGCTCCTCGCGATGCTCGACGCGTTCGATGGTCCGCTCCACGACGCGCGCGCGATCGTGCGTTCGTTTCCGGGGCTCGTCGAGCTCCTCGACCCGAGGTCGCACAACGCGCGCCTGGCGCTCGACCTATGCCGCGTAGACCCCGACGCGAAGAGCGCGGCGGAGGTGTTCTGGCAGAAACGCGACGCGTGGCTCGCCGAGGACCCGTTCGGGATCACGACGCACTACGTGTTCGGGAAGGCCGACCGGACTCCCGACGGTGTGCTCGGGGCTTCTCCTTCGGACCTCGACCTCTCGACGACACCTTCGGGAGATGGCACCGTGCCATGGTCGTCGGCCGCGGGCATACCATCGGTGCAGTACCACTACGCCGACGCCGAGCACGGTGCGATGCCGTACAGGATCGAGCCCAGGGCCATCCTGGACATGCTGGCGGGGCGAGCCTGGCGCTCCTCGAGCGTCTCCGAAGCGGCGAAGGTTCCGTTGCGGAAGGAGCGTCCCTCGGCCGCGCCGCTCGACGAGAGTCTCTTGGCGGCTGCGTTCGGCAGCGTCCCCCTACCGGGGGCGTTCTCTTCGGGCGCTCGGCCATCGACGTTCAAGGCGTTGACCGAAGATGCACATCCCGCAGACCCCTCGATCCCCTCGATCCCGCTCAGGCCTCGGATCGTCCATGGGGCGCTCTACACCGGGCAGGGTGTCCTGGTCTTGCCGGTCTTTTCTGGAGAGCCTTTGTCCGAGTCCGGCTCGGCGCTCGACCGTATCTATCGGAATCGACTCGGCGCCCTTCGCGGCACGGCAGCGTGGCCCACCTGTGCCGGCGCGTACACGCTCCTTCCGGAGGACCCGGCCGAGGGAGCGCCGGCCATGTTGCTCGTCCACGTGGGGCTGCGGAGCCGCCTCACGAAGCGAGGGCTTCGAGGGGCCGTGCGTCGTGCATTGACCTCCTGGTCGTGCGGTTCCGGTGGGGCCGTCGATGTCACCCTGTCGTTCGAGGTCCCGAGCGTAGAAGGGCAGAGCGCTCTCGGACCGGAGGAGGCGTTCGTCGCGCTCATCGAGGCTTCGGTGCTCACGAACCGCGCGGTGGCGTCTGCCGGGAAGGGCAGGCGCATCGCGTGCGTGGAGGTGTGTGAGCCGTACCGGGATCTCGCCAACCGGTTTGCGGCCTCGCTGCGGAACGTCGTGCAGTGGTTCTCGTTCGAGGTCGATCGGGGCGAGGTCGACGCGATCGAGCCGATGCGCACGACGGAGGGGTTCTACGGCTACCGCACCGCCTCCGAAGGGGCTTGGGAGACGTGGTCTCGCATACAGATCGACGGTCGCGTCCGCGCGACGTCGTTGCGACTGACCGTGGTGACGGGGCAAGGGACGGCGGCGCGGTGCCGCAGTCTCATCGACGTTCCTCTCTCGGTGCTCGCCTCCGCGGAAGCCTTGGCCGACGAGTCGCTTGACCGCGCGACTGCTGCGGAAGACCTGTACGCTGCGATCACGAACCGTCGCCTCCGTCTCGCGATCGACGACGGTCAAGGGCTCGTGCTCGACGTCGATGCGCGGGCAGCAGCGATTCCATGGGAGCTCCTACTGCCCGACGTGGTCGACGGCGTCGCGTCGCCGCGGGACGAGGTGGTGCGCGTCCTCACCGAACGCGTCGTGAACGACGCCGTGGTAGCGTGCGCTTCGCCGCTCGCGCTCGTCGTGGGGAACCCACAAGTCGGCGATCTGCCCGACCTTCCGGGCGCGGCGGCCGAAGCGAATGAGGTCGCGTCGGCGTTCGCCCGGGCTCCCGGGCCCACATGGGGAGTCACGCACCTCGTGGGCAAAGGTCCCCTCTCGGCGCTGAGCGAGGTCAGCAAGGCGTACCGTGTCGTTCACTTCGCGACCCACGGCCGTGTGAACGAGGCCGGTGTCGGCGAGCTGTACCTCGGCGATAACTTCTGGGACGGTCCGCGTCTCGTCGAACGCATGACGGAGGTCCCGCAGCTCGCCTTTCTCAACGCGTGTTTCTCGGGCCGTTCTCTCGCGGAGGGCACCCGCGTGGCGTCGAGCGTCGCTCAGGCGTTCCTGCGGGCGGGGGTGCGTGTGGTCGTCGTGACGGGGTGGGCGGTCGGCGACGCTGCGGCAGCGACGTTCGCGAAGACCTTCTACGACGAGCTGCTGCGCGGGGAGACTTTCGGCCGCGCGGTTCGTCGCGCGAGGAGGCGTGCGCGGCTCGGGCACCCGGGCGACGACACGTGGGCGGCCTACCAGTGCTACGGCGAGCCCAGCACGATCCTGTTCCCCGAAGGCAGACCCGAGCGTCGCCTCGGTGACGGAGCTCGACCTCGATCGGCCGAAGAGCTCGTCGACTACCTGGTCTGCCTTCATGGGGACGCTCGAATCTTGGACCCCTCCGCTCGCCAAAGGATAGGCGCCGCGACGCTCCAGGCGCTGGGTGCGGCGGAGGCGATCACTGCCGTCGGGCATCGGCGCGCCGGCATTCTCCTTCGCGACGTGGGTTGGATGGAGGAGGCCTTGGCGCAGTTCGGCAAGGCGCTCGAGAAAGACGACTGTCCACGCGACGTGCTCCTGTGGTGGAGGGACACCGAAGCTCGGCTCGCTCGGTCATCCTCGTTGCCTGATGGAGCGAGGGCGTGGACGAGCTACCTTGGCGGACCTTCGCTCGACAGCTGGGAGGCGTTCCGACGGAGGATGACGTGGCTCGCGATCCGTAGGGGAGATCTAGACGACGCTGTGCTCAAGCTCAAAAGCCTCGGCGAGAAGAAGCCGAAGCGGGTCGCATCGGATTCGGACGCCGTGCTGGCGCTCGGCGACGGCGTGCGAGCGGTGAACCTGCAGAGTGTGGCGGAGAGCTCGCGCGCGCCCGCTTCGAAGGTGAAGCGAGAGATGCTCCGCGACGAGCTCGACAGAATCCTCATCGATCTGGTGCTTGGCAGAGACGTCGACCGAGCGCGTGCGGCGGCCGTTCTGCTCGAGGTCGCCCGGCTCGGTCCCTATCGGTCCATGCGGTCGAATGCCTTCGAGAGGTGGATGGTCTCCGACGCGGTGTTGGTCGAGGCGGTCCTCGAGCTGACGCCGGCGGGGGTGGCCGCGACGCCGGAAGATGTGGCCGCCACGTATGCGAGCGCCCTCATGGGGAGGGCTGCGATCCTTTGGGCGAGCGTCGCGGGAGACCATCTGTCGGGGCTCCTGCGTGCGCTCGGGGACCCGCCACCCGACCGAGCGAGACGCATGGAAAGCTTCCTTCGGGAAGCCATCCGCGTGCTGCCCAGCAGTGTCACGTAGCTCACGAAAAGCATCGCCGGCGATGCCTCGAACCATCGCCGGCGATGCCTCGCCCCGGAGGCCACACCCCACGCGCCCCGCGTGAACTCGCGTTCGCGCACCCTCGCGCGCACCCCGAAATCCGAGTGGTTCAACCACTCAACCTCGATGGCATGGCGGTTGCTGAAGGGCGCGCATGCTCTCCGAAGCCCGCTCCACGCTCCGTCGCCGCGCCCCTCTTCTCCTCGTGGTCCCCTTCGTCTCGGCCCTCGCGGTCGGGTGCGACAGCGGGTCGAACGACGACGCGTTCGACGACGTTCCACCCAGGTCCACGGCGACCACGGACCGCCCTGCTCCCACGGTGTGGCCCCCCGCCACGACGCCCCCCGCACCTTCGACACCTCCGACACCCCAAGGCCCCGGCGAGCTCGTCGTTCCCGGCGACGTGCGGCTGCTCGGCGCCACGACCGACGGCTTCGTGGCCTACTACAAGGGAGTCACTCCGACGAAGTCGCTCGAGGTGTACGACACCACGAAGAAGACGACGCAGGTGCTCGCCGCTTCGACGGCCAACTCGGACTACGTCATGGCCTCGCGAGGGACGGTCGCTCACTGGTCGGCGACGCGCTCGCCCTTCGGTCACGGCACGCTCCACTTCTGGTCCGCCGCACACGGGCGCGTGACCGTCCCCGGCGGTGGCTCGCTCCCGTTCGTCTTCTCGGCGACCGAGGATGGCTCACGGGTCGCCTTCATGGCGAAGTCCACCGCGCCCTCCACGCTCGGGCGCATCGTGAGCGCCACTCCCGCGACGGCCGCGAATGCCCCCGAGGAGATCGAGCCCGCCGTATCGACGGGCTGCGCGATGGACCTGCGCTACGTCGGGGCGCGCCTCTTCACCTCGAGCTGCGGTGCCGCCGATCAGGTGGCGACGGCGCGCGGGATCGACGCTTCGGGCAAAGCCGTGTTCACCCACGCCGACGTGCGCCCCGGCATCGACACGAGCGCCCGCGGCGAGCACGCGCTGACCGTGAAGGTTCAAGGGGGAGGCACGCTCGTCGACATGACCACCGCTACGGAGAAGGCGCTCCCGAGCGACGTCGTCTCGGCTCGCCTCGCACCCGACGGCGTGTTCCTCCTCGCGACCACACGCGGCGAGTCGCTCGTGCGAGCGTCGACGTCGGACCCTGCGACCACCGAGGTGCTCGTTCCTTCCGGCGTGAAAGAGGTGCTCGCCATCGCTCCCGATGGTCGCCACGCGATCGTCGCGACGGACTCGGTGAGCCGCTACAGCGGCTTCGAGAAGCGCACGAGCTACGCCCTCTCGCTCGTCTCTCTCGAGGCCCCCTTCACGACCACCACCCTCGTCGCGACGCCCATCGCGAGCCCCCGAGGCTTCACCGAGTCGGGGAAATACGTGCTCTACAGCGTCGAGCCCGAGGGCGTCACGAACGACGAGCTCCGCGCTCGTGCCGTCGCGGGTGGCTCGGAGATCGCGCTCGGAACGAACGTGGGGCGCGTCTCGCCGCTCCCGGGGACGAACGCCTTCGTGGTGTTCGCGAGCGGGGCGCGGGTGTCCGGCCAGCCCTCGCCTCCGTCCACCGTGACGAAGATCGACCTCGACGCGCCGGCTGCCTCGAAGCTCATCGCGAGCGACGTCGGGGCACACGTGGTCGTGGGTCGCACCGTGTACCTAGGTACGGGCCTCGCGGGCCTTCGTGCGGTCCCGCTCCCCTGAATGGATTCCACGAGCATCGCCGGCGATGCCTCGAACCATCGCCGGCGATGCCTCGAGCGCTCGAGGCGAGAGCGACTTCTCGCTGCGAGCTCTAGGCGAGCGCGTGCACGGCGGGTGGCACCCGAGAAATCAGGTGGTAGCCTGGTCGTATGCTTCGCTTTGCCCGCCGCGCGCTGTATTCGGCCGCGTTCGCCGCGCTCGTTCCGCTCGCGTGCACCTCGTTCGGTGCCGAGCCCAGCGAGGCCCCCGACGCCTCGCCCCCGCAGCCCACGGCCACGGCGCTCCCCACGAGCCCTCCCGGCCTGCCGGACGCCGACCTCCCCGATGGTCTCGCGCCAGGCGACGTGGCCACTCCGCCGACGCGTGACGCCGACGCGCCGGACGCTGCGACCGCTCGCTCGTGCACGGGCAACCTGCTCTTCGCCACCAACTTCGAGGGGGCATCTTTTCCGCCTGCCCCCTTCACGAACGCAGGTACGATCGTGCCCCAGTTCGGTCCGAGTCTCGGGTTCGACGGCAACACGGTGACCTTTCGCCTTCCGGCGGGGATGGCCTCGCAAAGCATGCTCTCCGCCGCCGCGGCTCTCCGCGCCGGCACACAAGCGGTCTGCGTCGAAGGAAAGGTGATGCTCACGGCCACGTCCCCGACCGTCATGGGGGCCGAGGTCGACGTCATGCGTGTGACGGTGGGCGGGGTCACGGCCCGCGTCGCCTTCTCGTCCTTGGGGACGTTCCTCGCCGTGGGCGGCCCTTCGAGCGTCAAGCCGTTCGCGATTTCCAACCCCGACCGCCCGCACCACTGGGTGATGCGTCTTGGTGGCACGAAGGCCGAGCTCTCCATCGACGGCGTTCCCTACGACTTGCCCATTGTCTCGGCCGCTCCCTTCGCGCAAGTGACATTCCAGGTGGGGCTCGACGCGACGAGAGTGACCACTCCGGCAGCAGTTCAAGCCTCGTCGGTCACAGTCGACGATCTGAACGCGACGTCGTTGCCGTGAGCCATCGCGTAGCGGAGACTGCGTGCGCGCCCTCGCGAAGATCGCAGGTCGTGACGCCCGTCGGCGCTCGAAGCGCTGTTTCGTGAGGTCCTTGGGCGGCTGAATGGCCTCGCCTCGTCGTGCATCGTAGACGGCCCATGCGACCCGCGAGACTCGCCTCCCTCCGTAGCTTGCTCGTCCCTGCCGTGCTGCTCGCGGCCGAGGGAGCCGCCCACGCCCAAGAGTGCGCGCGCTCCGTGTGCGCCACCGTGGCGGTGTCCGAGGCTCCTCCGTCGGTGTCGATCACCTTCGACCCGCGCTCGATCGCCTGCACCATCGCCCCACGCATCGGAACGCTCGTCAATGGCACACCCGAGTGGGGCCCGAGCGTACGTCTCGAGACTGCCCCGCTGACCTACACGGAGACGGGAGTCGCGCTCGGGTTCTCGCGCGAGTACTCGGTTCGATGTTGGATGATGGACGGCAACGTTCAAATCCAGCCGAGCACGACGATCTCGGTCGGGCTCCGCGCCGAGGATGCGGAGGACCGTGGCATCGTCGCGATCGTCGTCGACGCGCCGAACGCGGCCGCGCTCGCGCCGGAGCTCGATCGGCTCGAGGCCGACATGATCGCCGAGGGCTACGGCGTCGTTCGTGAGGTGTTCGACCCTGCGACGACCACCCACACGACGTTGCGGAGCGCGCTCGCTGCTCGCCGCGCCACGCTCGGGCCGAGCTTCAAGTACGCGCTCCTCCTCGGCAAGGTCCCGCGGGTGTTCTCGGGCAACGGCGGGTACGACGGGCACTCCGACACGACCGGCGGCTGGCCGACGGACACGTACTACGCCGATCTCGACGGCACGTGGACCGACACCATGACCTACGGTGCTCCCGCGAACCGTCACTACAACGTGCCCGGGGACGGCATGTTCGATCAGATTCGGCCTCCGAGCGCCCTCGAGCTCGCCGTGGGGCGCGTCGACGCCGAGGAGATGCCGGTCTTCGCGCCGCTCACGTCGACCGATCTCCTCCGCCGGTACCTCGAGAAAAACCACGCGTACCGCGCGGGTCAAGTGAAGCTCGCGCGTCGCGCGTGGCGAACGAACACCTTCGGAGGGACGGTCGGGTCGTACGAGGTCGAGCCGCCGACGGTGCACGCCTCGCGGAGCCTCTATGGAGCTGGCCCCCAGGTCGGCGCGGACTTCTTCGGTGGGCTCGCCGACCCCGCGGGGTACGCGCTCGCGTTCGGCTCCGGGGCAGGTGGGCCCTCGTCGGCCTCGGGTGTCGCGACGTCGGCCCTCTTCGCGACGTCTCCCGTGAACGCGGGTTTTCTCGGCCTCTTCGGCTCGTATTTCGGAGACTACTCGTTTTCGAACAACCTAATGCGCGCGGCGCTGTTCGGCCCGAACGCCGTGGTCGGCACCGGGTGGTTCTCGCGTCCGGCGCTCGTGGCGCATCGCCTCGGCGCGCTCGGGACGTTCGGCGATCTCGCGCTCGACACCACGACGACGAGCCTCGGGTTCCTCCTCTTGGGCGATCCGACGCTCCGCATGGACCCGGTGAGCCCTCCTTCGGCCGTGTCGGCGCGCTGCGAACGCGGGCGCCCCACCGTCTCGTGGGGGAGCTCGCCCGACGCGAACGTCGGCTATCGTGTCTTTCGCCGCGAGGTCGGGCAAGCGAGCACGGCGCCCGAGACGCGGGTCTCCGGTGCGTCCACGATCTCCTCGTTCGTCGACACGTCCGCCGACGGGGACAAGGCGTACACGTACCGCGTCGTCCCGGTGCGGCACCTCACCACTGGGAGTGGCACTTTCGTGAAGCTCGGATACGGCGCGAGCGCGAAGACCGACGGGTGTGGCCCCGTGCCGCCCGAGCCTCCGCCGACCCCCACGACACCGCCCACGACGTCGCCGACCGCGCCGCCGAGCACGGGCCCGGTCACGCCAGCGCCCTCGGGTGCGCAGCCCTCGCCGAGCGCGCCGAGCCCAGCGGTCGACGGCGACACGACCCTCGAGGGAGGGGGCTGCGGCCTCTCGGGGGCTCGCGTGAACGGCGAGGGCGCGGCGGGCTTCGCGGCGATCGGGCTCGCCGTGGCGCTCGTGGGGTTCCGCCTCCGTCGCCCTGGCTCACGCCTGCGCCGCGCCGACGGGTGATCCCAAAGCATCGCCGGCGATGCCTCGAAGCATCGCCGGCGATGCCTCGAGCCGACTCGTTCCACGTCGTCTCTGCGCTCGGTCGCGGCGACGCCCTCGTGCTCACGGGTCGAGCACGAGGAGACCAAACGCCTCGGGGACGTGGAAATTCGGCTTCGGGGTGCGGGTCGGGCGGAAGGCCAAGTAGAGCCTCTTCTCTTTGCCCTCCATGCGGTAGAGCCCCAAGGGGAGGCGCTTTCCCGCGCCGAGCGCGGCGATCACGTCGGGTGAGGTCATGGCCATCTCGATCGTGGCCCTCTTTCGCGCGGCGTCACGAGCCGTGCCCACCTTGACGCCGCTCTGCCAGGCGATGTCTTCTTTCCTCTTCTCGCGGTCGACGTCGATATCGAAATAGTGGCCGAACGGGCCCACCTCGACTTCGAAGTAGCGCTTCTTTCGCGCGGGGTCGGGCACCAAGAAGATCTCCACGCAGTCTTCTTGGTAGAGCCGCTCCCGCTCGACGTCCGTCGGGCGCGAGGTGTCCGTGTGGAGGCCCGCGCCCTCGAGCTCCCACGCCACGTAGAGGCCCTTCGGACTCCACAAAAAGCGCGCCTCGGTGAACGTGCCCGTGGCCTTGCCCGACCAGTCCGTGTCGAACCGTACCGGCTTCGCCTTGTTCCACGTGGCCTCGAGCGCGCCATCCAGCTTGGGGGCATCGGCGTCGGAGATTCGCGCCGCGTGCACGTCGCCCTCTCCCGGGCCTTCGGTGGGTGCGCCCGCGTCGCTCTCGGGGGCTGGGGGAGCTTTTGGCGTGGGCGCCGCCGAGCCGGGTTTGACCTCGACGCCCGCGCCCTCGTGGATGACGAACCCGGCCATACCGAGGAGGTGCGCGGGCCTCTTTTCGGCGAGGAGCGACGCGCCGTTGCCCGCGAGCGTGGAGCTCTCGATGTCGACCCGAAAACGTTTGGCCGCCTTCGTGAGGAGGGGCGAGGTGGTGTTCCCCAAGAGCTCTTTCCCGAGCGCCTCGTTCTTCCAGAAGCCGAGATACTGGGCAATCACACGATCGACCCGAATGGGGTTCGTGCCGGCGATCGCGACCGACTCCTTCGTGGGCCATTGACGAGAGAACCCATCGCCGCCCATGGCGGGCGCGCCCTCGGCGATCACCACGTGCGGGGCCGACACCTCGAGCACGTCGGCGATGCGCTCGGCGAACGTGTCGAGCGCGGCGACGTAGGCCTCGCGGGCGCCAGGCTCCTTGGCCTTCTCTTTGGCGAGCGCGGCGCCGAGCTCCTTGTGCATTCGGAACTTCTGATTGAACGCCGGCGACTTGTCCGAGAGCATCACGGTGCCCTGCATGCCCTTGATGGCCGCCGAGAACACGCCGAACCTGTGGGCCTTGATCTTGGGGGCCGAAATGAAGAGCCCCGACTCGAGGTGCTCGGCCAGAATCTTGGGAATGAGCAACGTGGGGACGTGGGTCTTCTCCATGCCCTTCAGCGCGAGTGGCTTGCCGGGCATGTCTCCCTCGACGTCGAAGACGCCGTCGTCGTCCATCGCCACGAGCGGCACGTGCTCTTCGCGGGCCATGGCCTCGTAGCCCGACACGCGCACGAGGCGCTCCCAGTCGGCGTGTTTGGCGCCCCACCCCTCGGCGAGGGTGATCCTCGTGTGCCCGCGTTCCTTGAGGCACCGCACGATGCCGCGGGAGAACTCGGGATCCGTGATGCGCCCGCGGAGGCCGTCGTCCCCGCCGTTTTGTGCGGGATCTTTGAACCACTCGAAGCCGCCGAGGTTCGGCTTGACGAGGATCTTGGTCTCCTTCGGGACCTTGGGCACGCTCGCCTCGCAGGCGCGTTTTCCGAGCTCGAACGGGGTGCCTCCCTCGAGCACGTGAACGGCGGACGTGTCGCCTTCGATGCGGGCGTGCGAGCGCTTGCGGAGCGCTTCGGCGTCGACCGTACCCCCGGTGACGACCTTCGGGCCCTCGGACCAGGTGGGCGAGGCGGCCGTCGTGACGTCGCTGCTCGGGGCAGCCTGCGCATCGCTCGGGGCCGCCCCCGTAGGCTGCGCTCCGGTCGCGGGTGGGGAAATGTCGGTGGGTTTCGGCTTTTCGTCGCGGCAGCCCGAGAGACCGAGCGCGAGCGTCAGCGCGAAGGAGGATGCGACGATCGCCTGCCGCTCCGCGCGTGGTCGCGCTACCCTGAAAAGACCTACCTTCATGCTGACCCCGAACGTACTCGCTTCACTGGCTCCTCGTCCCCGAGGTTGCGTCACGGCCGCCCCCTCGAGAGAGCCTGTGGCGGCTCGAGGCGAGAACGCTCGGCGGGCCGTCTCGATTCTGGTGCTCGGGGCCTTCGTGTCGACGCTCGTGCCTCGTGTCGCGTTCGCCGACGTTTCGCTGCCGCCCCCACCCCCCAAGAAGAGCACGCCCGATCTCCCGCCGCCGCCGCCCAAGTCGAACGGGGGCGGCTCGGCCTCGGGTGGAACGGACCTGCCCCCGCCCCCGAAGAAGAAGGGCGGCTCCGCGGGCTCGACGAAGAAAGAGGGCAGTGAGCCCACCCCCGTGCGCTACGAGGGGGGCACGCGCTCTTCCCCGAGCGACGGCCGAGGCGACAAGACCCTCGGGTGGGTGCTGCTCGTCTCCGGTGGTGTGGTCACCCTCACGGGCACGACCATGCTCCTCCTGGGTGCGGGCCTCAAACCGACGGGAAAACAAGGCGGAAAGAACACCGAGCTCCTCGTCGCCGGCGGCGTGACCACGGGTATCGGCCTCACCGTGGCGGCGATCGGGCTCGTCATTCTGGTGAAGGCGAACGACGGCAAGCTGCCCTCGTTCAAGGCCGAGGGTGGCGCGCCTACGCTGCGTGCGCCCGAATGGGCGAGCCTCTCCACGCCGACGATCCCCGCGCATGGCGAAGGCTTCATGTTGCCCTTGGGCGGTCGATTCTGAGTCAGCGTGTGAGCGCGGCCTGCCGGGCGAGGCGCGAGGCGTAGGCGCGGCGGCCTTCGGGGTCGAGCTCCTCGATCGCGCGGCGGTCCCCGAGGGCGCGGAGGGCCGCGTCGACGAGGGCGCGTGGCACGACGGCGTTCAGCATGTCCCACCCCGCGAGCACACGAGGGACCGCCACCTCGGGCGCCCGCGTGCGGAACGTGCCGACGATCGCCTCGGCGACCTCTCCGGGCTCGACGGTGGGCATGCCTCGATCGAGCGGCACCCCCGACGCGAGCTCGGTGCGCACGGCCGACGGCATCACACACGACACCGTGACACCCGAGCCCGCGACCTCGCGGCGCACCGCCTCGGACAGCCCCACGGCGGCGAATTTGGATGCATTGTACACTGCCATGCCCGGGAGCGGCACCTTGCCGGCCATCGAGGCGACGTTCACCACGTGGCCGTGCCCGCGCGCGAGCATGCCGGGCAGCACGGCCCTTAGCCCCACGACGAGGCCCCACACGTTCACGTCGAGCGTGAGGCGCGACACCTCGTCTCGCTCGTCCACGAACGGCCCGAGCGGCATCACGCCCGCGTTCGCCACGAGCACGTCGACCGCGCCCATGCGCGCCTCGCCCTCGGCCACGAAGGCCGCGAACGACGCCGGATCACGCACGTCGAGGTGCGCCGAGAAGGCCCGATCGCCGAGGCCCTTGGCCGCCGCGTGCGCCGTGTCGGCGTCGAGTTCGCCGAGGCCCACGCGTGCCCCCGAGGCGACGAGGCGCTTCGCCGTGGCGAGGCCGATGCCGCGCCCGGCGCCCGTGACGAGCACACGCGCTCCCGCGACGGAGATGGGCTCGTGTCTTCGAAAGAGGTGCATCATGCATGGCTCCCGGTGGCGTAGGCGGCGCGGGTCGTCTCGCGCTCGGTGCGGTAGTCGTCGAGGTCGAAGCGCGCGAGCCGCGCCTCGAGGGCCGGCGTGGACCAAGGCCACGAGAAGGTATTTTTGCCGTTCTCGTCGAGGTAGTAGCTGCCGCACCCGCCTTGCACGTACACGGTGCGGCGTACGGCCCTCTGCACCTCGTCGAAGTAGCGGTCCATGACCTCGCGTCGCACCTCGATCGTCGCGAGCCGGCCTCTCCGCATCGTTCGGAGCGCCGTCGTCATGTACCCGAGCTGCGCCTCGAGGATGGTGAACGCGGACGAGTGACCCGTGCCGAGGCTCGGCCCGAGGAGCACGAAGAGGTTCGGGAAGCCCGCGACGGTGGTGCCGAGGTAGGCCCGCGGGCTGCCCTTCCAACGCGAGGCGAGCGTCGCGCCCTCGGCGTCTTTCAGGTGGTGGGCGATGGGCATGTCGAGGATGCGGAACCCCGTGCCGTACACGATCACGTCGACCTCGGACGTCGTGCCGTCGCTCGCGCGCACGCGGGGCCCGTCGATTCGGGTGACCTCGGCCGCGTGCACCTCGACGTTCGGCCGCGTGAGCGACGGATAATAGGTATTCGACATCAAGAGGCGTTTGCACCCGAGGGTGTAGTCGGGAGTGAGCTTTTTTCGGAGGGTGGGGTCCGTGACCGAGCGCCGCAGGTGGGCCTCGCCGATGCGCTGCACCTGCTCCATGAGCCACGGGTGGCGAAAGCCGAGGCCGAACGCCTCCATCGCGGCGTACTCGGCGCCGCGGAGGGCCTCGCGCGCCTTGGGGAAGGCCCGGAGCACGCGCTGCATCGGCGCGGGCACGGGCGCGTCGGGCTTCGGGAGCACCCACTGGGCGGTGCGCTGGTAGAGGTGGAGACGCGCCGCCGTCTTGGCGATCTCGGGCACGAACTGCACGGCCGAGGCGCCGGAGCCGACCACCGCCACCCGCTTCCCGGTGAGGTCGACGTCGTGGCGCCAGCGCGCGGAGTGGAACGCCTCGCCGGAGAACGTCTCTCGGCCCTCGACCGTTGGGACGAGCGGCTCGTGCCAGGGGCCCGCGGCCGTGACGAGCACGTCGGCCGACATGGGCCCTCGGGAGGTGTCGAGGTGCCAGCGCCGGTCCCGCGGGGAGTACCTCGCCTCGAAGAGGGCCGTATCGAAGCGCACGTGGCGCACGAGGTCGAAGCGCTCGGCCACGTGCTCCAGGTAGGCTAGGATCTCGGCCTGGCCCGCGAACGCGCGCGACCAGGCTGGGCTCTGGGCGAAGCTGTACGAATAGAGCGCCGAGGGTACGTCGCACGCGCAGCCGGGGTAGGTGTTGTCACGCCAGGTCCCCCCGAGGCGCGAGGCCTTCTCGAGCACCACGAAATCGATGCCCTCGTCGCGGAGCACCTTGGCCGCGCCGAGCCCCGAGGGGCCCGCGCCCACGACCACGACCGAGAAATGACGACGCTGCGAGGAGCTCACGAGGGGCCTCCATGAGGGTTTGGGATACCGTTGGTTTTTGAAACCTAGCGGAATCTGGATGCCGTGCAAGGCGAGATTCTTGGTACGCTCTCGGCTCCGATGCCCCGCCTCACGCGCGCCGAGAGCCAAGCCAAGACCCGCGCCGCCCTGCTCGAGACGGCCCGCGAGTGTTTCCTCAGGGACGGGTACGCCGAGACCTCGCTCGACGGCATCGCCCTCGCCGCCGGGTACTCGAAGGGCGCCGTCTACTCGAACTTTCGCAACAAAGACGAGCTATGCCTCGCCGTCATCGACGCCATCCGCGCCGACCGCGCCGAGGCCCTCGGGCGCGCCATGGCCGGCAAGCGGACCTTGTCGACGCGCATCGCGGCGCTCGAGGTGTGGGCCGAAGAGCACCTCGGCGACCGCGCGTGGACGGCCCTCGAGGTCGCCTTCGCCGTGCACGCGAGCCGCGTCCCCGAGCTCGCGGAGGCCCTCTGTGTGCGCCACGAGGCCATCCGCGCCGCGGTCACGGCGCTCGTCGTGGCCGAGGCGGAGAGCGCGGGCATCACGCTCCCGTTCGGCGCCGAGCACGTCGCGGTGGCCATCTTGTCGCTCGGGCTCGGGCTCGGCGTGCAGCGCGCGCTCGACCCGAACGTCTCGGTGCGCCCCCTCGGCGACGTCGTGCGGGCGCTCGTCGGCACGACCCAAGCCAACAAGAAGCCCGCGGCGGCCAAGGCGAGGCCACGCGCGGGCTCGTGACGTGCGGGCCGGTCAGCCCTTCTCGTGCTCTTCGCGGACGCGGGCCAGGTCGACCAAGGTGTCGACCGAGAACCACTTCTTCGGGAGCACGTTCGACACGCGCAGCTCGCCGCGCGCCATCATCGCGTTCCACACCGCGTAGAAGTCGTCCGTCTCTTGGAGCTTCGCGATGGCGTTCACGCGCGCCGGGTTCAAGATCTGGATGCCCGAGCAGTAAATGTCGGACGGCGTGTTGCGGTCGAGGCTCGTGACGCGGCCCTTCTCGTGGATGATGAAGTCGCCGTCGAGGCCCTCGACGGGCTTCACGGGCACGAGCATGCCGATGGGCGCGCCCTGCGCGAAGTAGTCTTCGGCGAGCTCGTCGAAGTCGAGGTCGGTCACGTTGTCGCTCGTGAGCACGAACACGGGCTCGTCGAGGTGCGCGAGCAGCGTGTTGGCGATCCACCACGCGTTCGAGTGGCCCTCGGTCGTGAAGATCGACGCGACGCCGATCTCGACCAAGTGGTGCGCGAGCATGGCGCCCTTGTACCCGACGGTCACGTGGATGTTCGGCACGAACTTTCGCACCTTGGCGATGCCGTGCGCGATGAGCGTCGAATCCAGGTACGGCGCCATCGGCTTCGGGAGGGCGTCGGTGAGGGGGGCCATGCGCCTCCCGCGGCCGGCGGCCATGATCACGGCGTGGCTGACTCGTTTGGTCGTCATGGTGGGTTCGTTGCGCGCCCTCGGGCGGCCTTTCAACGCTTCTCGGTGCCGCCGTAGTCGGCCACCAGGTTCTTCGTGCCTTCTTGCTGGGTGATGCGGTGGCCGAGCGCGTTCAGGGCCGCGCGCGCCTTCTCGGGGACGTACGAGAGAGCATACCCTGCCACGGTGCGGGGGTTTACGGCCTCGCGCCAGTCGAGCTCGATGGCCTCGCGGAAGCACTTGCGCGCCCAGGCGCTGTCGCCGTCGAGGCGCACCACGCTCCAGCCCGCCGTGCGCAGGAGCGAGCGCCGCGCGAACACGAGGTCCGGCATATTTTCTTTAGGGAAATCCGGGTGTTGCGCGAGCCTGTCGAGGAAGACGAGGCCCATCTCCACGTTGCTCTTCACGGCGCGCCCGCGGTTCGAGCCGTGCTCGCGGAGCAGCACCACGGGCTCCGGGATCCACGAGAACGCGTACGTCATGGCGAGCTTTTGGTAGGCGCTCTCGGTCTCGGCGAAGATGTCCTCGTAGAAGGGGTAGCGCGCGAAGCACGCCTTGCGCACGAGCGGCGAGAGCATGTCCGAGGGCCCACCCTCGCGGAGGAGCTGGCCCAAGATCATGCCGTGGCCGCGCGTGGGCGGGACGGGCCACTGCTCCTTCGTGCGATCGTCGAACTTGAGCGCGCTCGCGGTGACCACGCCGAAGCTCGCGTCGAGCTTCTCGAAGGCCGCGACCTGGAGCTCGAGCTTCATGGGCAGGTAGAGATCGTCCGAGTAAAGGAACCCGATGTACTCGCCTTGCGCGAGCGCGATGCCCTGGTTGAAGCGCGTCGTGAGCGACTTGTTCTCGTCGTTCAAGACGAGGCGCACCTTCGGGTTCTCGCCGAAGCGCTCGCGGAGCAGCTCGCGCGACCCGTCGGTCGAGCCGTTGTCGAGCACGATGACCTCGAAGTCGTCGTACGTCTGCGCGAGCACGCTGTCGATCGCCTGGGCGACGTAGGGCTTGTGGTTGTACGAGACGACGAGGACGGAGACGCGAGGCATTCGAGTTTTACCCGGGTAAAAAGAGGTCGACCCCGTGCGGGAGAACCGAACGGGGCCGATGGGAGGGCTTCTTCTCAGCCGACGTAGTGCGGAACGGGGATGGGGTGGAGGAACTTCATGCCCCTCTTCGCCATCTCCTGCTCTTGGGCCACGATCTCCTTCGTGAGGTTCCAGGAGAAGAGCACGAGGATGTTCGCGCCGGTCTCCTTCATCTTCGAAGGATCGTGGATGGGGATGTGCGACCCGGGCGTGAATTTGCCGTGTTTGATCGGCGCCTTGTCGACGATGTAGTTGATGTGCTCGGGGCCGAGCTCGCAGAACTGGATGAGCGCCTGGCCCTTGCCCGAGGCGCCGTAGCCGACCACGATCTCGCCGCGCGCGCGGGCCTCTTCGAGCTCTTTGCGCATGAGGCGCTTCTGCTCGCGGACGCGATCGCCGAACGCCGCCCACGCCTTGGTCTCGAGGACGCCCTTCTTCTCTTCTTCGGCCAGCATCGCCTTGCCGCCCTCGCCGAGGGCGCGCGGGTCGTCCTTGTGGGCGAGGTAGGCGCGGACCGAGCCGCCGTGGAGCGAGCTCATCTCGCCGTCGATGAGCTTGAGATCGTGGATCTCGGCGAGGCGGCGCACGCTGTCGATGCCGTGGTAGCCGATGTGCTCGTGGTAGACCTGGTCGTACTGGAGCTCGTCGAACATGGGGATGAGCGCCGGGAACTCGAGGATGGCGGTGCCACCCGGGGCGAGCAGGAGCTTCACGCCGCCGACGAGGCCGTGGAGATCGGCCACGTGGGCGAGCACGTTGCGGCCCACCATGAGGTTCGCCTGGCCGTGCTCCGCGAGCGCCTTCTTGGCCGACTCGAGGTTGAAGAACGTGCCCCACGTGGGGATGCCCTTGGCCGTGGCCTTCTCGGCGATGCGCTTCGCCGGGTCGATGCCGAGCACGCGGCGGCCGAGCTTCTGGAACTCACCGAGGAGCGTGCCGTCGTTCGAGGCCATCTCGATGACGAAGCCGTCCTTCGGGGTCTGGCACTTCTCGGTCACGTGCGCCGCGAACTCTTCGCAGTACTTGTGCACGGTGGTGCTGACGCCGGTCTCCCACGCGTAGTTCACGAAGAGCAGCGACGGATCGACGATCTCCTTGATTTGCACGTGGCGGCAGTCTTCGCAGAAGACGAGCGTGAGCTGGTACTTCTGCTCGGTCTTGGCCTCTTCGAGGCTCGCGAGGAGGCCGCCGGCGAGCGCGACGGGGCCGTAGTCGAGGATGACCGAATGCCGTTCGGAGCTGCAGATTCGGCACTTGTAAGCTTGCATCACGATACCCCTCTTCAGCTGCGCTCGATCTCGGCCGAGCGCGTGATCATGTCGACGATTTCTTCGGTCGTGAGGCGATCCGCGTTCTCGGACGTGAGGGCCACGGTGGGCGGGTTCGCCTGACGCTCGCGGAACGAGATCGCGTAGTGCGGCACGCCCTTGAAGGTGACCGCGCGGGTGAACGGCAGCTCGAGGTCGCCGATGAGGTACTCGTCCTGGCGCTCGCCCGGGCGGCCCTCGATGTGCTTCCAGGTGCCGCCGCGGTGGATGACCCACTGGTCGAGGATGTCCTTCACCATGGCGCTCTTCATGCGGCGCCCGAGGATCGAGCCGTGGAGCTCGTCGGCGTTCTCGATGGCGTTCTCGACCACGTTGACGGCCTCGGCCACCGTGAAGAAGAAGCGGCGCATCTCGGGGCCGGTCGTGCCGATGACGCCCGTGTCCTCCTGCATGCGCTGCCACACGGGGAACACCGAGCCCACCGACCACGCGATGTTGCCGAAGCGCGTGCAGAGGAACTTGGTGCTCGTCTGCCCGTCGAGGCCGAGGAAGAGGCGCTCCATGACGGCCTTGGTCATGCCGTACGTGTTGCGGATCGGCGGGGTCGCCTTGTCGGTCGAGATGCCGACGACGACCGGGATTTTACGCTCGATCGCGACCTTGGCGACGTTCTGCGAGCCGAGCACGTTCACGTCGATGCACTCGAGCGGGTACTTCTCGCCGAGGTCGACGTACTTGGTGGCGGCTGCGTGCACGAGGATGTCGGGACGCGTCTCGATCACGGCGTCGCGGATCGACTCGTAACGGGCCACGTCGACCGGGAGCGACGGGCAGCCGCTGAACTTCTCGGCGAGCGTGTTCTGGTGCTGGTTACGCGCGCAGAGGAAGACCTTGTAGCGGTCGCGGAGCGCCTTGCCGAGGCGCCGTCCGAGAAAGCCTGACCCACCAGTGATGAGGACCGTCGGTTTCAAAGTTGCTCTCCAGGGAGGGCCCGCGTGTCGAGCGCGAGCGACGAGGCCTCGCAGTCTTAGTCGGGCGAAGGGCCCCCGCAAGCGAAGAACGGTTGCGAGGGGTTCTGTCGCGTAGTACTAGCCCCGAGGCCTTTCCCGCAAGGCAAAGAACACGCGGACACCTCGGAAAAATCCGAGTGAACGTCGTGTGAATGCGGGAGCCGAGCGAGGAAACGAACATGGGGATGCGCGTACTGATCACGGGCGGGGCCGGGTTTCTTGGGAGGCGCCTCGGGGCGACGCTTTCGTCGCGCTACTCCGTGGTCCTAGGCGACGTCGTCCCGACCGAGGTTGCGGGCTGTACGTTCGTGCAGCTCGACGTCGCGAACGTCGATGCGGTCCGTAAGGTCTTCGGCGAGGTCAAGCCCGACATCGTCGTGCACGCCGCGGCGAACAAGTACGTCGACCTCAGCGAAAAAGACCCGTTCCACTGCGTCGACGTGAACATCACGGGCACCGAGAGCATCGCGCGCGTCGCCATGGAGACCGGCGTCCCGATGGTCGTCGGCCTGTCGAGCACCGCCGCCACGCCGCCGCAGGTGAGCGTGTACGGGCTCGCGAAGGCGATCCTCGAGCGCACGTTCTGCTCGCTCAACGGCAAGACGGAAACCAAGTTTACTACCGTGCGCCTCGGCAACATCCCGTGGTCCACGGGCTCGGTGCTCCCCGCGTGGAAAGAGATGCTCGCGAAGGGCGGCGTCGTCACCACCACCGGGCCCGACGATCACCGGTTCTTCTGCCGCCTCGAAGAGGCCGTCGAGACGGTGCAAATCGCGATCGACAACATCGACGAGGTCGCCGGCAAGGTGCTCGTCCGCAAGTCCAAGCAGGCCCGCATCCAAGACGTGCTCGACGCCTTCGTGAAGGCGAACGGCGGCACGGTGCAGAAGGCCGAAGCGCGCCTCACCGGGCGCTCGATCGAGATCCTCGTGGGCGATCTCGAGGTGCCCTACACGCGCGAGACGGTCCTCGGCGGCGCGCCTCACTTCGTGATCTCCTTCAACGCGAAGGCGAGCCCGCCCATCGCCGGCATGCTCGACGCGGCCAACGCCGACGCGCTCTCGGGCGCCGAGCTCTCGGCCATCGTGGCGGCCGGAGCGTGATCGCGATGGACGACCAGAAGCTCTCGCTGAAGACGCGGTTCCTCAACGTCTTCCGTACGCCCCTCACCCACAAGGCCGTCGACGGCGTGCTCTCGCGGGCCACGCAAGGCCAGCACCCCGAGAGCATCCTCGCGCGCATCCCGCCGAGCAACCTGCTCTACCCGCGCCCCTCGATCCGGCGCGTGCAGCGCGACGGCCTCGAGTTCGAGCTCGACATCAGCGACTTCGTCGAGTGGGTCATCTACTACGGCATCGCCACCGAGCCCCGCGGCAAGCTCGCGAACCTCGCGCGCCCCGGCGACACCGTGCTCGACATCGGCGCCAACGTCGGCGAGACCACGCTCCGCTTCTCGCGCCGCGTCGGCCCTGCCGGCAAGGTGTACTGCTTCGAGCCGAACCCGCCCGTCCGCGCGAAGCTCGAGCGCAACATCGCGCTGAACCGCTTCACGAACATCGAGGTCATGCCGCTCGGCGTGGGCGACGCCGAGGCCACGCTGAAGCTCTCGTCGCCGTCGCCGCACAACCGCGGCGGCAACCGCATCCTCGAGAACCCGGTGGGTGACTTCGTCGAGGTGCGCGTCGTCCCGCTCGACACCCTCGTCGCCGAGAAGGGCATCGAGCGCGTCGACGTGGTCAAGATCGACGTCGAGGGCTTCGAGCTCCGCGCGCTCAAGGGCGGAAAGAAGACGCTCGAGCGCTGGAAGCCGATCCTCTTCATCGAGATCAGCGACGAGACCCTCCGCGGCGCCGGCACGTCGCCGTCCGAGGTGCTCGCGTTCGTCGAAGAGCTCGGGTACGAGCTCCGCCACGCCGAGACCGACGCCCGCCTCTCCTCGAAGGACAACTTCGACGGCCAGCACTTCGACGTGGTCTGTCGCCCGAAGTGAGGGCGCGCAAGCGCTCGTAACTGTTCGAAAATACGCTACGCCGCGCCCTTGGGCGAAGGTGCGGTGTGCCGTGCCTTCGCCGTAGAGCTGCGGCGTGGCGTCCCCGAAGGCCTAATGCGCGTGCGGCTACCTCGCTTCGACGATGTCGGAGCAGCGGGGCAGGTCGACGAGCGCAGCTGGCGTTGGACTCCTGGACGCTGCTCTCGCGGGCAAGTGTTCGTTTTTGTTCGGCAGCCCGCGGGGCGCCCCAAAAAAATCGAAGGGGACGCAACGAACGTCAGGTTCGAGCCGACGAGCGTGCATGAACACTCGGCACTCTCGGCGTTGGTACCTCGCTCTCCTCCTTCCGCTCCTCGGGCTCGGCTGCTCGGACGCGTCGGCCCCGGCCCCCTTCCCGGAGTCGAGCGACCTCGAGCAACGCCTCGCGGCCGACCTGGAGTCGCCGGTCTTCCTCGAGCTCGACGGGGAGCGCGCGTTCCTCGCTCCTCAAGCGCCGACCCGCGTGGTTGCTCCGCCCGACGAGAGCACCGTGGGGGACCGCATCCGAGACTGGGTGCAGCTCTATTCCTCGTCCTTCGGAATCGCGGCGGACGTGATCTCCGTCGCGGGGCAGGCCCGTGTTCCAGGAGGAGGGTTCCACGTCGTGCTCGCGACCAACGTTCCGGCGAGCGTCGCGTCCTCGGGCTACGCCGTCGACGTTCTGCTCGACGGTGATGGTCGCCTCGTCGGCTTGACGTCCTACGCGAACGCTTCGGCGACCCTCGTCCCGAAGATTACCTCCGAGGCGGCGATCGCCACGGCCCTTCGTGCTCTCCCGGAGTCTCCGGAGCCCGTATCTTCCAGCGGCACGGGAGACGACGACCCTGTCGCCAAGAGCGCGGCTCCGGAGGCCCGGTTGGTCTACAGCGCGGACGGACCGAACGACGCCCGCCGCCTGCTCTACTCGGTAGTCGTCGAAGACAATGTCGTCTGGGTCGATGCGCTCTCGGGAGAGGTCACGGACGTCTTGCCGGCGCGTTCGGGTCTGCAAGGCGAGTCGAGCAGTTGGCGCTACTACTCTCACTTCCCCTACCCGGACGCGACGAAGGTCCGCCGTGTCGACTACGAGCAGGCGGCGGGGAGGACGGTAGTGCTTCAGCGTGCGGCGCAGGCAGCGACATTCTGGTCGCCCGAGAAGTCCCGCATCGAGGTCGGCTACATGACGGGCTTCCTGAAAAAGGGGAACGACGCCAAGAGCACGACCATCACGCACCAGCCGCTCACCGCGGAGAACGTCTCCAAGCTCGACCTCGAGACTCCCGCGTATTTCCTGGGCAAAAAGATGCCGTTGTGGTCCGGCGTCGGCGTGGACGCCATGGTCGAAGCGAACCGTGCCGACGAGTTCTTTCAGAAGTTTCTTCTCGCCAGTCCGGCGCGGCGGATGAAGGTCGTCAACGGTCTTCCCTTAGTCACCAACGAGCCGATCCAGGTCGTCGTCCATGCCAACTATTACGACTCGGACGACAAGACAGGTCAGTTCTTCAACAACTCCTGCCACGTTACGGGGAGTACCACGCTCCTCTTCGGAGACGGGTACGCAACGCTGAGCGACAACCCGACGGATGTGCGGCCCGTCGTGCTCTCACTCGATGTGGTGGGTCACGAGATGACCCATATGTGGCTCGACACCCGCAACCTCGCCGTCGAGGGCCAGGCGATCGAAGAGGGGCTCGGAGACGTCGTCGGACAGCTTCTGGAGCACTCGGTCTTCCAGCCTCTCGGCGAGCCGACCCGACCCGACCGCCTCGGAGAGAATTCCTTCGTGCGCACGCACGGCCTGCGGAACCTCGCACAGCCCGAGGTCGGCCAAGCGAACCGCGAGGCAGGCGACCCGTCGTTGCAGGCGAACCACTGGACCCATCGATGGTGCATGCTCGCCGATAGGCAAGGCGGAGCCGTGCTCGATCGGCGGGGTCAGCCCCAAATCGACCTCGCGAAAGTGAGGTCGAGGGCGGAGCGAGAGCGCTGTTTCTACGAGGCGTCGTCGATCGTAGGTCACGCCTTCTATCTCATGACGTTCGGGGGCCAAAACGCGACCTCCAAGGTCGTCGTCCGGAACCCCATCGGCTGGGAGACGGCGCAACCCCTGTGGTTGGCGATGCTCGTGAGGGCTCCTTTGGCGGGAGAGCTCCGCGCATTGATGCCGCCCACCATGCTCGACCTCGCCGACCGTCAGCTCGCGATGGCACGCGCGGTCTCCCCCGACACGGCGAACGCCGTGGGATGCGCGTGGGAGGCCGTGGGTGTGCTCCGCTCGGGAACGACGCAACGCTTCACGGGCAAAGCGTGCACCCTCGCCGCGCCCATCTCCTGCGCCGGTCGACGCGATGGCGTGTATTGCGACGAGCTTTCGCCGTACGCCGCGGTACGCTGCCAAGGAGGCGCGATCGCGGGCGCTCCGCCGCCGTGCCCCACGGGCAAGACGTGCCGCCCTCAAGGTGGATTCATCGGCAACCCTGCGATCATGACCTCGGACAAGGCGCTCACATGTTTTTCCCCGGCCGAATGAGCACGCCCGCACGCCCCCGCGCCGCATCGCTCGCTCGCGTGCTCTTGGGCTTCCTCGGTGCGGCGATGGTCCTCACGCAGGTCGAGGGGGCCCACGCGGCCGAACCTCCGGCCCGGGTGGAAGCCTCGCAGGACGCGCCGACGGTGCAGGTCGCGAAGCCGAGGTCCCCGCCGTCATGCCCACGGATGGGTATGCCCGATCTTCCCGCCCGCGCGCTCTTCGAGCGAGCCGAGGGCCCGCGTCAGGCCGAGGCGATCGCGGCGGTCAGCGAGTTCCGTGACCGGCAGCTCTTCCTCGAACACGAGAGGGAGGTGATCGCGCGGGCCCGATCGCCCATGCCTCGCCATCCGGCTTTCGAGCGAGCGCTCCCCGGCTTCAAGCTGGAGCTCGAACCCTTGTCCCCTGCGGCGACCCGGGGCTCTGGAGGGCACGAGAGGACGGGTGCGCGCGTCGTCTCTGCCAGCGGACCCATCGATGCCCCGGCTCCGTGGGGACGTGATTTTCGAGGGTTCGTCGACCGCCATCGCGACCTCTTCGGAATTCGCGCCGACCGGCGGGTACGCGTCATGCAACCATGGGTCGGGCGCATTCACCTCGAGTACCCCAATGGTGCCGTTTCGGACGGATGGATCTCGGGCTCGGAGAGCTACGGAATGGGCTGCCTGATGTCGTACGATACTCCCACGGGGTATCAGATTCACAACGACTTACCGCTGGACGAGCCGTACCTCTCCGCCCCTCCGGCGTTCTCTGCCGAGGAAGCCCTGCGCCGATTTCAGGATATCGCTCCGTACGTCTCGACGGACTCGGAGCCACCCGTTCGCCTCTTCATTACGACGAATCGAGCCGGTACCTCACGCTTGGTATGGCGTATTCGCTACCACTACGAGTGCCTCTCGTGGTTCGCTCATGTGGGAGGCGACGTGAAAACCGTGCACTTCGACGCGGACATGGACGCCTTCTCGGGCTCGCTTCTCTAGTTTCGTCGAGGAGCTCGGGCCGATACCGGAGCGCGGCGTGGGGGAGTCAGCCTCGCGTTCGGCGCGTGACGAACGCGGAGCCGACGCCAGCCGCCGACTTTCGTATGTAATAGAGCTCGCAGGCGTCGGGCGAGATGGATGTGGGGAAGTCGTTCTGTCCGCCGTTGAGACCGTCGAGGCGCTGCGCGGGGCCGAAGGGCTCGGTTTTGGTCGATCGCCGTGCGACCCATAGGTCGAAGTTGTCTTCGTTTCCGGGAGGCCGCGACGACGCGAAGAAGACCTCGAGCTCGTCCTCCGTGACCACCGGCGCGAACTGGTTGGAGCCCGCTTGGTTGACGGACGACCCCGGCACCGTGCTCGGCGCGCCGAACGTCGGTGCCTCGCCTTCGGCCCGGTACAGCTCCCACCTCGGTGGCGTCATCGAGCCCGTGGCCGCGAAGTAGAACGTGCGCCCGTCGGCGAGCAGGTACGGCTCGTTCGACGCGGCGAACGAGAGTGGCAATGCCGTCGCCTTCTCGAACACGCCTCCCGCCGAGGCGCTCGCGAGAAAGATCTTCACGGCGCCGTTGCGGTCCGAGCCGAAGAGGAGGTGCTTCGCGTCGCCGGTGACGGTCGGGTACGAGTCGTAGGCGCTCGCGGCGTTGACGGCGCTCATCGGGACGAGGGACCCGTACGTGTCCGCGGTGGTCGTGATCGTTCCTTGGTACATGTCGCACCCGCGCTTGTCGCCGTTCGGTGGACAGAGCGAAAGGTAGACCAGCGACCGGTTCGTCCCGAAGCGCACGGCCTCGACGCTGTACGCGCCGAGACCTCCGAGCGCCGTCGGAGCTCCGAAGGGCGCGTCGTGCGAGCAACGCAGGCGGGTCGTCCCGTCGGGTGCGCCGCCGTCTTCCGACGTGCCGGCCTCGCCGCCGTCACCTTCGCTCCCGTCGGCCCCGAAGGACGTGCAAGCGGTCCAGCACAGGCTCACGGCGACCGCCGTCGACGCGCCAAGCAAACGAACACGCATGACGACCATCGTACCATCGCCCTGCGTCGTGTCGGTCCACCTCGACACCCTCGCCTGGGGCTCGCGCATCGACGCGCCTTGCCGCCCGGAGGCGCGGACGTTGGCTCCCAAGTGCTCGTATTCGTTCACGGATCGGATGCGTGTTACGGCTCGATGGTGACCGGGGTGCCGGCGGTCACGGGGGGCTGCCCCCAAGGTGGTTCGGTTGTCGTGCAGGTGAGCTCTCGTATCTGCAAAATAATCGAGCCCTCGTTGCGCATCGGGCGGAGCCGTGCCGGGGTCGTCCTTGCCTTCGGCCCGTAGGGACTTCCGGCCCGCCCCGAGAGAAGTCGAAAGTGAGGTGGAGGCCTCGTACGCCCCGCCGACGGTGCAGGTCGCGAAGCCGAGGTCCCCGCCGTCGTGCCCGAGGATGGATAGGCCCGGCGGCCCACCAGGCTTACGGCGATGGTACGATGGTCGTCATGCGTGTTCGTTTGCTCGGCGCGTCGACGGCGGTTCCTCACGCAGTAACGCCGCAGGGGATCCTGCTTGAGCGGCCGGGGGTTGGCACGGATGTGGCCGTACCATTCCTTCAGTCGAGCGGGTTTGGGGTCGCCTATCATGACGCCACGGTGGCCAGCATCGCAGGTCTGTTTGGACCATGATGAGCCTTGCAAAAAAAGGCTGTTCTGGCGGGGATGGTTGTCTCGGCATTGGTGGTCGCGCCGCTAGCCTGCGGCGATGAGCCATCCTTGATCGAGCCCCGTTCGCCAGTCGACGCCGATCGTTGGGGTGATGTGACCGTGATTGGCCTCCGTGACGCCGCAAAGGACTCGGCCCCTTGGTTGGACGGGGCGGCGCTGGACCGTGGACCCCCACCACGGCCGGGGGGATGGGCGGAGGTAGCCGGCCTCTCGAGCACATGCCATTTCTACATCTCGACGACGCCAGAGCTCGCTGCGCCAGCCCTGAACTGGAAGGCATGCCCATCCGGATTGCCGTGCATGCTGGCGATTCCGAATGATCCGTTTCCGTGGAACAGCTTACTTCGGTACGTGCGACCCACCATCGTTGCACCGCCGTATGAAGATTCCAGCGGCGTCTACTTCTCGTACACGGACGTGGTCGTTGCGGCTCCCGACAGACCGGGCTGGGAATACGCGGTGGTTCAGGCGATGGATGGCGCCGCCAAGGTGGTTCTGGCTGGGGCCCTCGGAGCAGATGAAGTCACTCGCGCAGGTGGGTGCCTTGCTCAGTTTATCCAGGGAAGCGCCGAGGGATACGTAGCGGTCGTGAGTGAGTTGCGTCATGAGGGATACGGCATACCTGAAAATTCCTGGTTGATTCGGTCGCCCTGGGGCGTGTCGGCTCCGCAGGTGCTCGAGGTATGGAACCGTCTCGGTGCGTATCCGCTGGTCCAAGGGGTGGGTGGGAGCCCGTCGATGGCGCTTCTCGAGCGAACCGCCGGGGGCTCGGTCTTCACGACCGCCATTCGTGGTACGAACATCACCGAGCCCGGGATGCCGATCCGACCCAGCGAGCTGCCTCGACCTGCGATCGGGGGGTACTTTGCGCTCATGGCAGGGGCGACACCCACCATCTCGTTCGTCGACGAGAGCGGAGATGTCCGAGTGGTCGTTCGACCGATGCCCGGAAAGCGCATCGCGTACTACATGCTCGACGAGAATCCGCCCGGGCTGCCTGCGCGCCCGAAGGACCTGGTATGGCTGGAAGGAGACCTCGACGACTCGGCCACCACTGGGATTTTGTACGCTTCTCCGTACGCGACCCGAGAGACGGAGTTGGTTCGACGCGCGGTGGCGCGCGTACGCCTTCGTGCCGGCGTCGCGAATCGAGGAGTCTTCGCATGCCCGTCGGACGACGGTACCATGCGTGTCGTTCGCCTTGCGGATGGATTAGGGTGGAGTATCCCGAGCGAACCGAGTGTGGCATTGACATTTGCCTCTTGGGCAAACGACGACTCGGTCTGGTCGTACATATCCGACATCAAAGCGGGCGAGCCTGGCTACCCCCGACGGGCCGGTTTCGTGCGACTGCAACGGCCGATGGGGCCCCCTAATGTCCCAAGCGGATTGTAGGTAGAATGGCCATCGGAAGGCGCATCGGTCGCAGCGCGAACGGCGTTGGCTGCGCGCCGGTAAGGCCAGCGCGGACAACGCGGAGCTCTCATGTCACTCGTATTCGTTCACGGATCGGACGCGCGTTACGGCTCGATGGTGACGGGGGTGCCGGCGGGCACGGTGGCGAAGAGGTCGTCCATCGTGGTGTCGTCGAGGGCGACGCAGCCGCGCGTCCAGTCGCCGTCGGTCCCTCCGCCGTGGACGAAGATGTCTCCGCCGAGCGCGGTGTTTTGGGGAGGGATCTCGTTTCGAGCGAGGGCGGCGAGGATGGCGTCGTGCTCGGCCTTCGAGATGCGCCCGGAGGCCAAGCCCACGCGCGCGTCGTCGGCGTTGGGGTACGAGAGGCCGAGCGAGAGGTGAAAGCGGCTCTTCGGGTTTTTGTGGGTGACGACGTAGCGGCCTTCGGGGGTCTTCCCGTCGCCTCGTTCGCGCTTCGGCCCCACGGGGCTTTGGCCGAGGGCGACATGAAGGCTGCGAGGCGGCGCGCCGGCCTTGACGACGACGAGGGTGCGCGAAGCCTTGTGCACGACGAGGCGCACCACGGGCCCATCGGCGCTCGCGTCCCGCTCCGGGGCGGCGGCGAGCGCGACGAGGGCGGCGAGAGCGGCGAGGCGAACCTTGGTCATGACGGGACGTCGTTCCTCACCGCCAAAGTGTGACACCGGCCGCGCCTCGGGGCTCGAGCCGACCACGCCGCACCACGGTCTCTGCACCTCCCCCTGCTCGCTCGCAGGCTTCGCGCAAGCGAGTGAGCGCGACGCATCGTGGGAAAGCGAAGCCGAGAACGAGCTTTGGGGGAGGTCGACCGGCGAGCAAAAGCTCACACCGAGAAACGCGACGAACGAGGGAACCCGCGATGGGCCTTGGGCGCCGTGGGGCTTTTCTCGTCGGGCGGGTGGGGGCACCCCTCGAGTGCACGAGGACTCCACGCCGCGCCACGGCTTCTGCACCTCCCCCTGCTCGCTCGCAGGCTTCGCGCAAGGGAGTGGGCGCGATGCTCTGGACCGGAGCGCCCCTCTCCTCATTCGAAAGCTGAAGGATTTGGTTTAGTTGCGAGGGCGGTCGTGGGAGTGCGCTCGTGATTTCGATGACTTGGAGCACGGCGAGTGCTCCGCGCGGCTGGTCGGCGACCTCGTGGAGCACGGCGGGTGCTCCGCGCGGCTGGTCGGCGACCTCGTGGAGCACGGCGGGTGCTCCGCGCGGCTGGTCGGCGACCTCGTGAAGCACGGACGGTGCTCTGCGCGGTCGACCAACGACCTTGTGGAGCACGGCGGGTGCTCTGCACGGAGGCAGAAGACGCGAAGACGAAGCACCAGCTCCTGTTGACTGGCGTCAACTATTCTTGCAGGTCGCGGCCATGGTTCGAAGGCCTGCCGCGGCGACCGCGCGGAGGTTCTTCGGGGTGGGGTTCGTGGGTCGCGTAGGCATCTTCGTCGGGTAGTTGTCGTCGGGTAGTTGTCGTCGGGTAGTTGTCGTCGAGCCTGACGCTCTTTCCCCTCGTCAGGCAGTCGTTGTCGTTGCGCCCGTAGTTGTCGCTGGACTGGCAGGCTTCGTCGGTTTCGCTCGGAGCTCGGCCTCGTCGGCGCGCTTGGAGGTTCCGCCGAACTCGAGGATGACCGAGTGATGCACGAGCCTGTCGATGGCCGCGGCGGTCGTCATCGGGTTCTTGAAGATGCGATCCCACTCGCCGAAGACGAGGTTGCTCGTGATCACGAGGGACCTTCGCTCGTAGCGCTCGGCCATCAAGGTGAAGAGCACCTCGACCTCGTCGGCGCTCTGCTGGACGTAGCCGATGTCGTCGAGGATGAGCACGTCGAACGCGTCGAGCTTCTGGAGCGCGCGCGGCAGGGCCAGGTCTCGCTTCGCGGCGAGGAGATCCTGCACGACGCGGAAGGTGGGCGCGTAGAGGACCGAATGCCCGCGTCGCACCAGGGCGTGGCCGAGAGCGCAGGCGGCGTGGGTCTTTCCGCGGCCAGGAAGACCGAAGCAGAGGACGTTGGCGGCGCGCTCGAGGAAGTCTCCCGACGCGAGCTCGTCGAGCTTGGTGATGACGCCGCGCGGGATCCGCGAGCGGTCGAGCGTCTCGAAGGTCTTGCCTGGCAAGAGACGCGAGGCCTTCAAGAGCCGGTCGGTGCGACGCTGCCCGCGCTCGTCGGACTCGGCCTCGAGCACCTCGAGCAGGGTGCCGAGCGCGGCGTGGTGGCCCGCTCCGTCGAAGCGACGCACGACCTCTGCCGCGAACGTGGGGAGCTTGAAGCGCGAGAGGAGCTCTCGAAGGCGAGCGTGCTGCTCCGAGGAGAGGTCTTTCATGCCTCACCTCCCACGAGTAGGCGGTCGTACATCGCGGGATCTGGGGCGGGGATATCAATCACCGGAACGCTTGTTTTCTCCGGCTTCACGAGCGCCTTCACGGCAAGGAACTCGGGGCGTTCGCCGCGCTCGAGCATGCCGGCGAGGACGGCCTCCACGTCCGACTGCATGGTGCTCGCGGCAAGGTGCAGCACTCGGACGTACTCTGCGTCGGCGCGCTCGCGCCGCGCCTCGACGAGCGCATCGTAGGTGCGACGGAACACGAGGGAGGGGAAGAGCTCCTCGCGATAGCGGTACCTCGTGAACGCTCCGGCTGGCGCACCAGGGACCAGATGATCTCGACGACAATGGCGTCATTCTACACCAGCCGCCGGGGGGTTCGGCGGCGGCGTGAGGCGAGCCGCGGCACGCCGCTCGCACGAAAATGGGCCCCCGATGGCCCCGATTTCCCCTCTGGTGTGCGATCACGCACCTGTTCGCGGCGGTGGTTCTTGCGGCATGCTCGCTCTCGTGGCCGCACAGCCATGCTACGTGTCCGGTCATACGATGTCGACGCGCGCTTCGTTCTGCGTGTCGCTCGCTACGCCGTGCCGTTCGTGTCGCTCGCCATCGGCGGGCGACGCTCCACAAGAAGCGCCTCGGGCTGCGTCGTCCGCTCGTGTGGTCGATCGGCGCCGAGTGCTCGTCGAACCGTGTTGATCGTGGTGAAGCGTCAGCGGCCAAAAAGGGACGCCGGGCCGACCTCGACACCTTGACGCACGAGCGTCTCGAGCACCACTCGCTGCTCGTGGGTCGGCTCGTGCAAGTCGAGAAAGACCTTCTTCAAGGCCGGAGCGGCAACGAGCGGAGCGAGGTCGATGTCGGGCGCGAGCAAGGCCACGATCGAGAGACTGGCGAGGTTCGGAAGGTGGCGAAGGTCGCCGAGGCTCGCCACCACGAACTCGGCGCGATCGCAGCCACTCCACCCCGCGTCCGGGTCCGACGCGTGCAGCGCATAGACTTCGTTTCCGCCGTCGATATCGAGCTCGGTGACCTCGTCGAGCTTGGTCGAGTCGATGGTCCAGGTTTTCAAGCGAGCCGAGACCACGCTCCCGAAGTCTTCTCCGGGCTCGAGATCGTCCAATCCTTCGCCAAGGCTCTCTCGTTCGCCTTCGAAGTGCCCCGCGTCGAGGAGGGCTTCCAGCACACCAAGGCGCACTCCAATGTCCTCGAAGTCCACGTTCATGCGCCCGTCCTTCTCCATCCGCGGCGTGCATCCAAGTAAAAGCATGCAGACGAGACCGAAGTCAACGAGGTCGTCCCTGGAAATGCAGGAAGTTGAGGGTGGCGGTGGCGCGCGCCGCAGGCGGTGCCGACTATGCGGTGGCGACCAACAAAGCTTGGTATCCGGTGCATGCTCGATGGACGGTCTCGCAGACCAAACGCTTCGAGGCGCGGTTCCCGGAGGGCGCTCGGCTTCGCTTTCCCACGCGCCGCCCCCCCCGGTCAGAACCCGGCGTGCGGATTTCCCGCACCGGGTTCCCACGTCGGATCAACGGGCAGCAAAGCGCACGTTGGGCCAGGGGTGGACGATCGCTACCTCGAGTGCACGAGGACCCCACGCCGCGCCACGGCTTCTGCACCTCCCCCTGCTCGCTCGCAGGCTTCGTCAAGCGAGTGTGCGCGACGGCGCGTGGGAAAGCGAAGCCGAGAACGAGCTTTGGGGGAGGTGTCGGGCGCGCAGGCCGTCAGGCCGAGCACCCGGCGGTGGGGGCACCCCTCCTCTCCGGAGTCGGCACCGACTTCGATGGGCCTTGGGCGCCGTGGGGCTTCTTCTCGTCGGGCGGGTGGGGGCCCTCGAGTGCACGAGCCGCCCCACGCCGCGCCACGGCTTCTGCACCTCCCCCTGCTCGCTCGCAGGCTTCGCGCAAGCGAGTGTGCGCGACGGCGCGTGGGAAAGCGAAGCCGAGAACGAGCTTTGGGGGAGGTGTCGGGCGCGCAGGCCGTCAGGCCGAGCACCCGGCGGTGGGGGCCACGGCACGACGCCGGCCGCCCACGCCGCGCCACGGTCTCTTCAACTCCCCCTGCTCGCTCGCAGGCTTCGCGCAAGCGAGTGAGCGCGACGGCGCGCGGGAAAGCGAAGCCGAGAACGAGCTTTGGGGGAGGTGCCGGGCGCGCAGGCCGTTAGGCCGAGCACCCGGCGGTGGGGGCACCCTGCTCTCGCTCTCCCTCTCTCCCTCTCTCGCTCTCTCCCTCCGCCCTCACCGCAGCGCAATGAGGCCGCGCCGCACGAGCCGCTCGAGCGTCGCACGCGTCTCGTCGAGCTCACCACCGAGACGGGCCGCGACCGACGAGGCTTCGCAGGGCCCTTCGAGCGCCGCGACGGCGTCGAGGGCCTCGCGCTCGACCCAGGTCACGAGGTGGGCCGCCGCGAGGAGACGGCTGTCGACCCCGAGGGCCTTCGTGTACCGAGGCGCGGGGGCGGGGCCGCGCTGCGCGGGGAGCTTCTGGGTGGAGATCGCCTCCGCGCTCCGGACCACGCGGCGGACACCGCTCGGAGGATCGTGGGTGATGCCCTCGCCGACCTCGGTCACGAACGACGCTGCGGCGCGACGATTGACGGGCACGTAAGCTTCGCGCCGCGCCGGAGGGTTGGCGCGAGCGCCCATGATCTTCTTGGCCGGACCCATCGAGCGCAGCCTTTTGCAGCTCCCGTGCCGGTGGCGCTGGCGCGTGCGATCTCGAAAAAGCCAATAAATTCAATATGGTCGCTGCAGTTGCCGGGATTTCATTCGTGCAAGGCCTTGCACGGACGCACCGTCGCCTCGCTCTCGTTCTTGCACGGTCGAAGCTCCGTGGTTGGTGCGTCGGAGGCGGCTAGTGAACGTTCGTTCCCCGTGGCGTCGAGCGCCTTCGTCTCCGCCACCCTGCGAAGGAGCTAGCCCAGTCGGCGTAAACGCGCGAAGCTTTTGCTGGCACGGCATGAACCCCCTCGACCTCAAGCTGCCCGTCTCCCCTGGGGACGTGCTCGCTGGAAAATACCGCGTCGACCGCGTGCTCGGGGCCGGGGGCATGGGCGTCGTCGTGGCGGCCACCCACGAGGACCTCGACCAGAAGGTCGCCATCAAGCTGCTCCTGCCCACGATGCTCGAGAACGCCGACCTCGTTCGTCGCTTTTTGCGGGAGGGGCGGGCGGCCGCGAAGCTGAAGAGTGAGCACGTCGCCAAGGTGATCGACGTGGGCCGCCTCGAGACGGGCGCCCCGTACATGGTGCTCGAGTACCTCGACGGCGGCGATCTCTCGGAGGTGCTCAAGAGCGAGGGACCGTTGCCCGTCGCCACGGCGGTGCGGTTCATTTTGCAGGCGATCGAGGCCGTGGCCGAGGCTCACGCGGTCAAGATCATCCACCGGGATCTCAAGCCGCAGAACCTCTTCCTCACCCACCGCGTGAACGGTGAGCCGCTCGTGAAGGTGCTCGATTTCGGCATCTCGAAGGCCCTCGAAGAGGCGAGCGCCGAGTTCGCGCTGACCCGATCGCAGAGCCTGCTCGGCTCGCCGCTCTACATGTCGCCCGAGCAGATGCGCTCGTCCAAGTCGGTCGACGAGCGCAGCGACATCTGGTCGATCGGCGTGCTCTTGCACGAGCTCCTGACGGCCCGCCACCCGTTCGAGTCGGACACGATCCCAGGCCTCGTCTTCCAAGTGACGATGGAAGATCCGACGCCCATCCGCACGCACCGCGCCGACGTCGCCGAGGGCATCGAGGCGATCATCGCGCGGTGCCTCGCCAAGAAGCCGGACGATCGCTACCCCAACGTGGCCGAGCTCGCGCGCGATCTCGAGCCGTTCGGTGGGGATGCGGTGCGCGGCCTCGCGGCCTCCATCGCGACGGTGCTCCGCGCGCAGCCCTCGGCCCGCGCCGCGTACGCGTCGTTCTCGGACATCTCCGGCGTGACCGACAACCCGCTCGGCCCCACGCTCGACGTGCGCTCGGACCCGAGCCTCTCGGGTAAGCTCTCGTCTTCGCAGAGGATTTCGGCGCCCTCGTCGCCCGCCGTGACCGAGCCCCCCAAGCCCTCCGAGGTGCCTCGCGCACGAGACACGAGCGAGCCGGTCGGCGCGTCGAGCGCGTGGGGCAACACGCAGAACGGCGTGCCTCCGGTGGCGCCGCGCAAGCCCGCGTGGGTGGTCGCGCTCGGTGCGCTCGGCCTCGTCGGCCTCGGGGTGGGCATCGCGCTCGCGGCCACGTCACGTCCGGCCCCGAACGCAGGGGCTCAGGTCGCGGCGCTCTCGGCCGGGTCTCCTTCGGGCGTGGCTTCGGTGGCCCCGTCGGTCGCTCCTGCGCCTCCCAAAGCCGAGCCCTCGTCGTCGTCGGCCGTGGCCGTGGCCGTCTCTTCGGAGCCGAGCGCTGCCCCTGCGCCCTCCGCCTCGGCGATCGCTCCGAGCAAACCCGGCTCGGCGAAGGCCGTGAAACCCGGCGCCGCGCCCAGCGTCGCCGCGCAACCTTCCGCGGCCCCTACGCCGTCGGCCAAACCCACCACGAAACCTGCCAGCTCCGGGCCTCCGGGCTTCGTCCCCTACGGCGAATGAGAAAGACCACCTTCGCGCTCCTCGTCACGGTGAGCCTGCCCCTCGCTACCGTTCACGCCGCCCACGCCGACGAGCCCGCCCAGCCAGCCACGGCCACCGAGGACGCGCGCGCTCGTGGAAAACAGCTCTTCGACGCGGCCCTCGCAGACGTGAAACGCGAAGACTTCAAGGCCGCCTGCCCCAAGTTCAAGGCAAGCTACGACGTCGATCCCAAGGCCTCCACGCTCCTCAACCTCGGCACCTGCTACGAGCGCAACGGGCAGACCGCGAGCGCGTGGGGGGCGTTCTCGAGCGCCGTCGTCGCCGCGCGAAAAGCAGGCAAAGAGGAGTGGGCCGCGCAGGCCGAAGAGCGTGTTCGGGCCCTCGAGCCGCGCCTCGTCCGGCTCACGGTGACCGTGCCTGCCGAGGCTCGCGCCGAAGGGCTCGTGATCTCGCGCGACGGCGCCAAGCTCTCCGAGAGCGAGTGGGGCCTCGCGATGGCCGTCGATCCGGGGGAGCACGTCGTGAAGGCGGACGCGCCCGGGCGTGTCGCGTGGTCGACGAAGGTCGCCGTGGCCGAGGGGACCAAAGTCCCCGACATCGTCGTGCCGAGCCTCGCGCTCGCGCCCGTCGCGAAGGGCCCGGGGCCGACCAAGATCGTCGTCGAGGGGCCTCCTCCGTACTGGACCGCGACGCGCGTGGGCGGCGTCACAGCGGCGGGCATCGGGCTCGCGGCCGCGGGCGTGGGCGTCGCGCTCGGGTTCATCGCGAAGGGCAAGTACGACGACTCGCGGAGCACGTGCCCCGAGCCCCAGAGGGAGTGCTCCGATCCGGTCGCCGTGAACGACAACGAGACCGCCTTCTCTCTCGCTACGGGCTCGACGGTCCTCGTGGTCGCCGGTGGGGTGCTCGCGGCCGCGGGCGTGGGGCTCTTCCTGTGGGCGCCCGATGCCCATAAGGGTAGGAAAACTCAAGCGTTTCGGGTGGTTCCGTCGGGTGGTCCTGGGGCGCTCGGGCTCGAGCTCGGGGGGACGTTTTGATGCGCACTCGCCTCTTCGCGCTCGGCGCGCTCTTCGCCGTGGCAGGGGTGAGCGCGTGCGCGAGCCTCTTCGGGTTCGAGGAGCTCACGTTCTCGCCCGACGCGAGCGCCCAGGCCGACGCCCCCACGGCGACGGCGACCGAGCAACCCGACGCGGCGCCGACGTGCAACCCCGAGCGCCCGCCCGAGCGACCTGTCGGTGACTCGGGAGACGACACGACCCGGCTCACCTTCGTCTTCAACGACTTCGATCTTGGGCTGCAGGTCGGCGGAGGTGCGGCGCCGGTACGTGGGTACGACCTCGACGGCGTATGCACCACCAAGCCTGGTGAGGAGTCCTGTGCGAACGCCCAAGGGACCCTTGCGTTCGACGACTACACCCGGGACAAGACCGACCGTGGCGTCGATAACGCGGCCTACGTGCTCCTCCAGTTCTTCAGGTCGTCGATCATTCCGAATGCCCCGTTCCGGCCGGAGCAGGTCTCCGAGTCCCTCAAGCAGGGGACGTACGGGTTTTTGCTCGACATCGAGGGGTACAACGGTCAGCCCGAAGATCCGACCGTCAAAGTATCCTTCCGGCCGACTCTCGGCCTCACCGACGGAGGCGTCCCGCGTTTTGACCGCACGGAACAGTGGCTCATCGACGACGAGTTCGCGACACGCGACGCGTTCGGCGCGAGCAGCATCTTCGACTTCCGAGGGTACGTCACCGGTGGGGTGCTCTACGCGCGATTCGATCCCTTTGCGCTCCCGATTCAGCGCAAGAGAAACGGGAACGTGCTCAAGCTCGCGCTGAAGGACGTCGTCATGTCGGCCAAGGTCGAGCGCGGCGACGGAGGTGGCTACGTGCTCACGAATGGTGTCGTCGCCGGCAAATGGCCCATCGACGAGGCTTTCAAGAACGCGCGCGTCGTGGCCTATCAGGAGACCGAGGACGTCATCCTCTGCGCCATGCCTTTCGACCAGGCCTTCCGTGATCTCGCGTGCAAGGCGCGAGACATTCGTATCGGAGCCGGGGTCGACGTGTCCGCGCCTTGCGACGCCGTGTCCGTGGGCTTCGGCTTCACCGCCGTAGAAGCGGCGTCCACGGAGAGGCTCGGCAAGCGCTTCTACCGGGACGCCTCGTGCCCGCAGGTCACGTGTTCCACTCCGGCGGGCGAAGGGGGCATCCCCGAGAACCAGGGGACGTTCCCGCCTCAAGGGGACGAGTAACTTAGCAGCCCGTGGGGGCGTGCAAATCGCGACGGTGGGCCCGTGCGTGAATCGGACGCCTCGCGCAAGTGCTCGTAATGTGACGCATTTTGACCTGGCATAGGGGATGCTCTCCCTCGAGGGCGGCGCGTGTGCGCCCCGAGGAGCCTGCCCCGATGACCGCCCTTCCGTCCCGCACCGAGCCTTGGTCGACCTCGTCGCCCGAGCCTCAGGTCCGTGGGTTCGCCGAGCTCGACGAGCGTGTGGGCTCGGGTGCGCCTGGGGTCGTCGTGGCGCGTGTGAGCGAAGGCGCCGTATCCGCCCTCTTGGCGCACGTGGCACGTCGCGTCGCCGCGAGCGGCTTCGAGGTCTTCGTGGTCGAGGGCTCGAGCGCGTCGCCCGTGTTCCATCAGGTCGCGTGCAGGTTCGGCCTCGGTGAGACCACGTCGCCGCGTGCGTTGGCCGAGGCGTTTTCGACGGTGGCCGCGGTGCGGAAGGTCGCGCTCGTGAGCACGCTCCCCGCGGAGGGGACGTGGGACCACTCCGTGGCGCGGGAGCTCCTCGGCTTGCCCCTGGCTACGCTGGTCGTGCTCGTCGCGGCGCGTGGAGAGGGCCTCGCCGGGGTCTCCACCGTCGACGTCCCCGACGTGCTCGACGACGACGAGAGGCAGCGATTTCTCGAGGCGATGCTCGATCACGAGGTTCGCGGGAGCGATCTTCGCACGGTGCGCGAGCTCGCGGCGCTCGCGGTGAGCGTGGGCTCGCGGCGCGGGCGTCGTGCGCTCGACCAAAAGGGTGAGCTCGTCCTCGCGGTCGTGTCGGCGAGCGCGTATCCTTGGCCGATCTCCGGGCTCGCGCGGTTCGTCGAAGGCCCCGAGCCCGTGGTCGCCGCGCTCGCGGACGAAGGGTACGTCGCCGTGCGCGAAGGCCGGGTGCACGCGCTCGAGCCCGTCGTGAGCGCGGCCGTCGAGGGTATGCCGACGGGGGCTACGATCGGGCGCGCCCTCGTGGCCGAGCTCGGGTCCGACCCTTGGGCGAAAGCCCGTGCGGCCGAGCTCGTGTACCCCGACTCACGGGACGAAGCCGAGGCACTCCACGCCGACGCGCTCACCGGCCTCGTCGATCCGGCCGCGCGCCGTGACGTGCGTAGGAGGTGGGCCACGCTCGTCGCAGGAGATGGGCCCCGTGTGCTCGCTGCCGCGCGCCGTGCGCTCGCCGACGAGTGCTTCGACGAGGCGCTCGCAGTGCTCGATGGCGCGCGGGACCTCGGGGCCGAGCACGCCGTGGTCATGGGGCTCGCGCTCTCGGGCAAGGGCGACCTCGTCGGGGCGCGTGTCGCCCTCGAGCGCGCCAAGAAGACGGACGTGGCGCGCGCGTTCGCCGGAGAGATCTCCGCCGAGCTCGCCGAGGTGGCCTACGCGATGGGCGATCTCACCGAGGCCGAGCAGAAGGCTCGCGCCGTGGTCTCGTCCGAGGCCGCGCCGCGCACGCTCCTCCGTGCTCGCAACTTGCTCGGAAAGCTCCTGCTCGCGGCCGGCTCGTGGGACGAAGCCGAGGCTCATTTTGCGAGCGACGCCCAGGTGGCCGAGGGGCTCGGTCTCGTGCCCGAGGCGCTCCGCGCGAGGCTGAACCGCGCCATCGCCGTGCAGTCGAAGGGGCGCGTGGACGAGGCCGCCGACATGCTGCGCGCCGTCTCCGCGTCGGCCGAGGCCAGCGGTGAGACACGCACCCACGCGTATGCGCTCTCGAATTTGGCGGTGGTCGCGTGGACGCTGCGTGACTACGGCACGGCGCTCGAGTGCCTCGAGCGGACCTTCGGGCTCTTCGGGCAGCTCGGCGCGAGCGCGATGATCGCCCACACCGTCGCGAGCCTCGCGGATCTGCGGCTCCGGCTCGGGCTCGTCGAGAACGCCGCGCAGACCATCGCGTTCGGTCGTCGCACGGGCCTCGGTCCCCTGCGCGCGGCGCCCTTCGCGGCGGTGGCGTCGCGCATCGCGCTCGCGAAGGGAGATCTCCCCGGTGCGCGCGCCGAGATGGAACGCGCGCTCTCGGAGGCGTCGGCCTCGGGCGACGTGGAGCTGCTCGGCGAGGCCCACCGCCTCTCGGCCCGCGTGCACCTCGAGGAGGGCGACATCGCTGGGTGTAGAGTGCACGTGTCGTTCGCCGAGCCGCTCGCCAAGACGCCCCGTGCGCGGGCCGAGGCCAAGCTGCTCGAGGCCATGGCGGGGCGCGCCGAGGGGACAGGCGATCTCTCCCTGGCCAAGCGGGCCCTCCGGCTCGCCCGTACGGCCGGCGACGAGGACGTCCTCTGCGAGGCGCTCCTCCTCGTGTGCCAAATGCAGCACGATCTGGGCGACATCGGCGAGGCGCGGGCCACGTGCGAGCAAGCGCTGGCCGTGCGCGACAAGGTCGCCGAGGGCCTCCCGGCGCACATTCGCGCGTCGTTCCTCTCGCGGCCCGAAGGCGTGGCCCTCGCGCGCATGCACCTCGTCTTCCGCCCGAGCGGCAAGGCCGAGGCGCCGAGCTCCGAGCCCCCCGCGAGCGCCCCCCTCGACCGCCCTTCGGAGCGCGCCCTCGTGGGCGACGATCCGAAGATCCGCGCGCTCCTCGCGACGATCGCCAAGGTCGCGCGCTCGGACTCGACCATCCTCGTGCGGGGCGAGAGCGGCACCGGCAAAGAGCTCGTGGCCGAGGCCATCCACAAGGCCAGCGATCGCGCGAACGGGCCGCTCGTGTCGGTGAACTGCGCTGCGCTCGTGGAGACGCTCCTGCTCTCCGAGCTCTTCGGCCACGAGAAGGGCGCGTTCACGGGCGCCACGTCTCGCCGCCGTGGGCGCTTCGAGCTGGCCGAGGGCGGCACGCTCTTCCTCGACGAGATCGGCGACGTGTCGCCGCGCACCCAGGTGGCGCTCCTGCGGGTGCTCCAAGAGAAGACCTTCGAGCGCGTCGGAGGCGCCGAGCTCGTGCGGGCCAACGTGCGAGTCGTCTGCGCGACGCACCGCGACCTCCGCGCGATGGTCGAGCGCGGCGAGTTCCGCGAGGACCTCTACTACCGGCTGCGGGGCATCGTCCTCGAGGTGCCACCGCTCCGCGCTCGCCCGTCGGACATTCCTCGCATCGCGGACACCTTGCTCCGGCGCATCGCGAGCGAACGCTCCGAGGCCCCGAAGCGGCTCACGGCCGACGCCGAGGTGCTGCTCCGCGCGCACAAATGGCCCGGGAACGTGCGTGAGCTCGAGAACGCCCTCCGCGCGGCGACCCTCTTCGCCGACGGAGAGTGGTTGAACGCGCACGCCCTGCTCGACACCGTCGAGGATCTCAGGCTCGCGTCGAGGGCGACCGGCACGACGCTGGCCAAGGCCGCTCCCGCCAGCGACGACTCGTCCCGCGACGCCGCGCTCCCCGACGACGAAGGCGGGCCGCTCTCGTCGAACGAGGCCGAGGCTACCCAGATCGCCTACCAGCAGGTGCGCCGCGGCGAGGTGTCGCTCGCCGACATGAAGCGCCAGATCGAGCGCGACTGCATCGTGCGTGCCCTCTCGGAGACACACGGCAACATCACCAAGGCGGCGGCGCTCCTCGGCATGAAGCGCCCGCGGCTCTCGCAGCTCGCGAAACAATACGGGCTCACGGCGAACGTGACGGAGGCAGTGGGATGCGACGTATCGTAGCGATTTTGCTCACCCTTTCGGTTGCTGGCTGTGCCGCCGACGTGGCAGGGCCCGAGGTCCTCGGGAGCTCCGCCGAGCCGCTCCGTGTCGAGGCGCCGAAGGTGTCGCCCGAGCTCGCCGCGCCCTCCGCCGAGGTCGCGACCGACGTGGCCTCCGCCGACGACGGGGACGACGACACGCGCGACCCGGGCACCTCCGATCCGAAGCCCCCGCCCGTGCCGCTCTTCCACGGCGAGGCCCCGAAGCCCGGCGGCGGGCGCTGAAGCTACGCTCGTGAGCGTCGATCGCGCTCTTCCGTGGGGAGGGCGCGCGTGCACCCTCCGTGTGAGCCTCACGAGAACGTCTTCGGGAACGCCTCGTGGGCGCCGTCGATCACGAACTGGATGGCGATGGCCGCGAGGATGAGGCCCATGAGGCGCCCGATGACGCGGATGCCCGTGGTGCCGAGGAGCTTCCCGACGACGGCCGCCGAGCGCAAAATGAGGAACGCCGAGGCGCCGATGCCGAGGATGGCGACGTGCACGGCGACGCGTGACGCCGTGCTCTCCGCCTGACCTGCGAGCACCATCACGGCGGCGATCGCGCCCGGGCCGGAGAGGAGCGGGAGCCCGAGGGGGATGAGCCCGACGTCCTCGTGTTTCTCGGTCTCTTCTTCCTTCGTGGTGCGGGTCTCGGAGTGTTGGGCGCGCATCATGTCGAGCGCCACGCCGAAGAGGAGGATGCCCCCCGCGACCTTGAAGGCCGGGATCGTGATGCCGAAGAACTTGAAGATGAACGAGCCCGCCGCCGCGAAGACCGAGAGCACGACGAAGCACGTGAGCGAGGCCCGGAGCGCGGTGCGGCTCTGGTACTCGCGAGGCTTCTCGCCCGTGAGCGCCACGAACACCGGCAACGCCGAGAACGGATCGACGATCGAGAAGAGCGATCCGAACGCGACGACGGTCTCCGTGACGAGGGGGGGAAGCACGCGGTACCTCGCCGAGACGCTTACGACGAACCCCCTCCGATGGGAAGCCCTGGACCGGACTTGGGAACGTCCAGGAGGTGACTGTCGGTGTCCACCCGACCTCGTCCACGTGCCGCGAAACCCTTCGCGATTTCGGCGGCACGGGGCGTGCTCTTTCGGACCGTCACGGCGAAGGACGCCGTCGGGAGGTCACGATGAGCACGTCGAAGGTGTGGGCGTTGTCGTTGGGGATGGTGGGCGCAGCCTCGTTCGTGGTGGCGTGCTCGTCGACCGAGGGAGGGCCTTCGGTGGCTCCCGTGGAGAGCGTGCCTGCGCCCACGGCGAGCGCGCCTGCGCCCACGGCGAGCGCGCCCACGTCGAGCCCGGAGGGCGGCGCAGACGACGCGGGGCGTGCGTTCGACGAGAGCGTTCGGGTCCGCACGGAGCCGTGCGAGAAGGCCGCTCCGCAGGCGACGCGCTGCGAGTCGTACGAGATCGTGTGCGGCGGGGCCTCGCCAGCCGTGGTCGACGTGGCGTACTTCGAGCCTCCCGCGGGCGTCGCGAAGAAGGGCGTCGTGGTCTTCGGCAGCGGCGGCGGTGGCACGGGCTTCTACAACTTCCCTGCGAGGGACGCCCTCACGAGCGCGGGCTACACCCTCGTCGATCGCCGATGGACGGCGGACCGCGGCTGGTTCGACGGCGCCAAGGCGGGGCCTCAGGAGGCCGCGTGCCGCTACGCCGCTCTCGCGCGGTACGTGAAGCGCACGCACGCGCCTTCCGTGCCGCTCTGCGCGACGGGCAACTCGGGCGGGAGCGCCGAGCTCGTGTACGCGCTCGCGTGGAACGGGCTCGCGTCGTCGCTCGCGTTCGCGATGCCCACCTCGGGGCCGTTTCATCGCCTCGATCTCTTCTGCCAGGGCCAGACGGACTCGGCGTGGGTCACCGAGACGAGCGCGCTCTGGTCGGCGTGCCCGGGCTGTGTCGGCAAGGGGACGCAGGCGGGCGGCGGTGTGATCTCGCTGCTCGACGCGTCGTTCGGTGGGAGCCCGATGTGCTCGAGCCCGGGGGCGGCGGGGCTCGCGACGCTGCTCGCGAAGAGCCCCGTGAAGGGGCCCGACGTGCCGCGCATGGGGCGCCTCCCGGTGCACCTCAAGGTCGGCGCGCTCGACGAAGCGGCGTACCCGATCTTCTCCGCCGCGCTCCACCGCGAGCTCGGCGCCGCCGGCGTGAACGTGAGCTACGAGGTGCTCGCGGGTGTGGGGCACGAGATGGACAAGTACGACGGCGGCGTGAAGGCCATCCGCGACACGCTGCTCGCGGGCTGCAAATAAAGGTACTTCACGGCGCTCGGAGGTCTTTCGCTTCGGGGAAGAGATCTCGGGCGAGCGCCGCGACCGCCTCGCGCTGCGGGTCGAAGTGGGACGCGTGCACGACGCGCTTCTTCCCCGCCGCGCCCTCGCGGACGACGAAGATCTTGGCGCACTGGAGGTCCATGACGATCTCGAGCTCGGCGCTCCTCGCGGGTCCCGTGGTCGTAAGCTCGCGTGTGACCCGGAAGCCGACGATGCGGCTCATGAGGCACCGCTTCATGATCCGGTCGTCGTAGCCGTCCTTCTTTCGCAGGATTTCGCCGAGCGCTGTGAGCGCGCGGGGATCGATGGGGCGCTCGGGTGTCCGCTCGGGCATGCCGGCCATCTCGCCTTTGGCGCGCGGCTCGGTCATGTCCCACCCGGGTTTGCCGCTCGGCAGCGCGAGCCTCGCGACCACGCCCGAGACGAGCTTGGCGCCGGCCCACGCGCGCTCGAGGCCTTCAATGGGGCCCTCGGGCATCACGAACGCGAGCTCCGAGGCCCGCCGCCCTTCGCACGTGGCGACGGAGACGCGGTATTTTCCGGGGGTGTAGCTCGCCTCGGCGCGGCACGAGCCGTTGCACTGGGCAGCGCAGTGGAGGCCGCTCCACGCGACGGGGACGAGCGGCCTCTCCGGTGTGAGCGAGACGCAGCCGGAGAGTGGTGCAGCGCAGCTCGTGGTGAGCGTGAGGCCCTTGCCGCCGTCGAGATCGGCGAGCCGAACGAAGCCGTCGCCCTCGGCCCGCTCGAGCTCGAGGGACGCGCCGAGCGAGATCTCTCGCGTGGTCGCGATCTCGAAGCTGCCCGGCCCGACCTCGGTCAGCACGAGAGGCGAGCTCGGTTTGGTGTCGGGAGACGAGCCGTCGGGTGCCGGTGCGGAGGGTAGAGTGGCAGCGGTCGATCGCGCCTGGGCCGATGGGCTCGCGGAGACGTCGAGCGAGGGGCCTCGGGATCGGCTGCACGCCGCGGTGACGAGCGCCACGGCAAAGGTGAAGGTGAGCGGAAGAGCCCGGCTGCGAAGCGAGATGTGGGTCACGGACCCCCATGAACGCACGAGCGCGCCATTCGATCCCTACGACGTGCCGATCTGCTCTTCGTGGGAAGGCAGGGCTACGATTCCGCGTATTCTTGCGCCGATGGGCGCCGCCGAAGACCTGTTCGATCTCACCGATCCCGACGTTTCGGTCCGGGAGTGCGCGCAATGCCACGAGCCCGTCGCGGGGCGCATTTCTCCGGACGGCACGGTGAACGTCACGTGCGGGTACTGCGGGCGCGAGGACGCCGTGGCCGCGCTCGTTCGGCCTTCGGGCGAGGGCTCGGGCGAGAGCGCGTACCGAGGGAAGGACCGCGGGGCCTCGGGGCGCAAGCTCCCGCTCACCCTCGATCTCTCGAAGCCTCCGCCTGGCATGACGGGGCGCGAGAAGCGAGACGCGCTCCGCAAGGCGTGGGTGGAGGCGAAGACCTCGCCGGTGCCCGACGACGACGAGGCGCGCGCCACGCACGAGTACCGTCTCGTGTGGCTCGCAGGCAGCCTGAGCAGCGCTGCCCTCCGCGAAAAAGAGCTCGTGCGTGCGCGATCGGTGCTCGAAGCCGCGCTCGAAAAGGTCGAGATCCCGCAGTACCGCGCGATGCTCCTCGCGCGCCTCGCGCGCCTGGCGGCGCAGTCGAAGGCCGTGCCGCTCGCGCAGGCCTGGCTCGCGCGTGTACCGCCGAAGATGCGCGCGCCCGAGGTCGTGACCGACGTGCGTGTGGCCGAGGCGTTCGTGGCGCGCGAAGAAGAGGGCCCGCGCGGCGTGCTCGACGTGATCGGGCACGGGGACGCGGCTTCGGCGTTCTCGGGTCCCCTTCGGCTCTTGGCCGTGGCCCTCCGCACGGACGCCCACGAGAAGCTCGGGGAGCACCAGGAGGCGCTCGCCACGTGGACGTCCGGGGCCAAGGCCGGCAGCCTCATGCTCGGCTCGTACGCGGCGCTCTACGGGCTCGCTCCCGAGACGCGCAAACGGGCGTTCCGCCGGGGGTACGTGGCGCTCGTGGTGCTCGTCGCGGTGCTTTGGGCGGTCGTCTCGCTCCTCCGCACGACGATCGCGGGCGAGCCGATGACCCTCGCGCCCTTCGTGGTGGTGGGAGTGGCGCTCGTCGTGGCGCTCGGGATGAAGGCTACGCGGCGGTGAGCGCCGGAGGTCACGCTCCGCACGAAGGGCGCTGCTCGGTGTGTGGGGCGGCCCGCGCCGGCGTGGCCTACCTCGTGGTTGCCGCCCGTGCGAGCATCTGCGACCGCTGCGTCGTGCGGCTCGTGGCGGAAAAACCCTGGTTCGAGCGCGTGCGCGCGCTCTTCTTCGTGGTGCCCGAGGAGCCGGCGCTGCCTCGGCGTGGTGGCGTGGCCTACCGCGACGGATCGCCTACGGCCTGCAGCTTCTGCGGTCTCGAGCGCCGGAGCACGCGGACCTACGGCGAGGTGCGCTTGTGCCGCCCGTGCATCGAGCTCGCGCACGAGGTGCTGCTGGAGCGCGGCGTGAGCGTCTGAAACGCGGCGCCGCGGCTCACGGCAGCGCGATGCGTCGCTTGGGACCCGTCGTGACGCCGCAGGTGACCGTGTCGTCGTTCGCGAGGGTGCAGAGGTCGAAGCCCGTGGCGACGACGACACGCGCGTGCGCCGCGTGGTCGTAGCTGAAGGGCTCGGGGGTGATCACGGGGGCCGGTGATGTCGGGCCGGTGGCGAGTGAAGGGCCGTTCCAGCACGAGAGGGAGCCATCGTGCCCCGTCGCGCATCCGTGGATCCCGCTGGTGGCGGCGGTGCGGGCAGGCCCTGGCAACGTGGGGACGACGATGCCTTCGGTGGAGCGGCACTCGACGCCGCCCGTCGCGAGGACGAAGCACGTCTCGCGGTACGACGCGCTCATGCGGGTCACGGTCCCGTCGGGCGCGCTCAGCGCGGCGAAGGGCCGCCCGTCCCCGCCGGTGATGTTCCCCGAGTAGCAGCGTGTGTGGCCGCTCATGTCGCGAGAGCACGGCATTTGGCTCGGGGCGAGGTCGACCGCATCGGTGGCGACGGCGCGCTCCCACGCGTCGTAGGGGCTCGCGTCGTGCGAGTGGCGGAACGTGTGGAAGCGCGCGCTCCGGCAACCCCCGCCGGAGCTATCGGTGAAGGACGAGCAGTCGCTCCCGAACGTCCACACGGCGCCGTCCTCTCCGATGGCGGTGACCGAGTCGCCGAGCGTCTCGGCGGCGATCAATCGCATTCTTGGTATTCCCTCGATTCGCTTCGGCCTGGGGAAGAGGAGCGCCGCCGCGTGGCCCTGACGTGACTCCTCGCAGTAGTAGCCGCTGAAGCCCCAGCAGGTCACGTGGCCTTCGCCGTCGAGAGCGCACGCGTTGCACGCTCCCACAGCGAGCCGGCGAGCTCCCGTGACCCCTTCGACGCGCGCGGCCGTGTTCGCGGGGATAGGGCGCCCGAGGGCGGTCTCGGCGCCTTGCCCCCAGCAGGCCACGCTCCCGTCGTTGTAGAGTGCACAGACATGCTCGCTCGCCGCGACCAAGGTGCGGATGCGGCCGGACGATGGCGGCTCGGGATCTTCGGAGATGCCCGTCCAAGGCGGGGGAGGGGGCTCGCGTTTGCAGGCCGAGAGGCCGAGGCCGACCATGAAGAGGACCGTGAGGCTGCGCTGCACCGCGTGGAGGCACGGAGGCGTCGGGATGGGCATGCCTCACGGTGGCACGGGGGTGCGAACCTCGGCCCGCACGCGGGTGAAAAGGCGGAGCGGGGCGTGTGAACGCGGGGTGAAAGGGCGCGGGGGTCGCTCGTGCCATGCGCGCGCGCCCTCCCGGACACGGACGCGAAGCCTTCGACATCTCTCCCCCTCCCAAGCCTCACCGAGCTGCCGCCTCCCCCGAGCGAACCAGGACATCCTGGAGACCTCGAACCACGCGATCGAGGCTCGCAACCGCAGAGGGAGCCCACGGAGGTTTCCGCTTTCCGTCGTTCGGCGGGCGTCTCCAGTCGCGGGGCGGGCCGAGGCAGATGGGCAGCTGTCCTCGTGGGCGTGGCGGATTCCGTGGCCTCAGGTACGGTGGCGTTGTGCGACGACCGATGAACCTTCGTACACGACGTGGAATGTTGCACCCCGAACGGCGACTTCTCGACCCGACCGTCGTGGCACTTGCCGCGCTCGTGGTGGCGGGCTGCCATTCGCCCGGCCTCTACACCTCCGCGCGGCCGGTCGAGACGGGGAGCATCATGGCCGGGGTCGCGCTCGAGCCGGTCGTGTTCTTGAGCAGCAAGGAGTTCTCGGACATCGGCCCGAGCGCGACGGGCCTCCTTCGTGTCGGTACGAGCAAACATACGGATCTTGGCATTCGGTTCAATGCCATGACGTTCGGGTGGGATTTCAAGATCGCCCCGTACCTGTCGGAACGTTGGGCGGTTGCGGTGATTCCGGGAGGGCGCGCGGGACAAGGGTATTGGTTCCACGCGCCCGCGGTCGTCTCGTACGACGCGACTTCGTGGCTTCGCCTGGTGGCGACGGCAGGTGTTTCCTTGTCGCATAAGGCCTACGCGTCTGGAGGCGGAGAGACCGTCATCGGCATCTCTCCCATCCCCGTTTCGGGTGGGGGGCGGCCCGACGGCTGGCACGGCCGCCTGGGGTTCGGCCTCGATGTTCACTCCAAAAGGGGATTTGGCGTATTCCCCGAGGTTACCTATCTGCAGTCGACGGAGCCGTACGCGTACTCGTCGCTTTTTCTCGCGCTCGGAATCACGCTCGGGCGCGTCGATTTTCGCCTTGGCGAATGATACCCGCCGCGTGAGGTCTCTGATTGCCGCCTCGCTCGCGTGCGCCATCCTCGCGGCGTGTGGCTCCGATGGTGTGCCCAGCTACCATCGGGTTCCGCTGCTGCGCGGATTGATCCCGCCGTACTTCCTTGATCGCACGGCGTGCGTGCGCCACGCCACGTCAGCTGCTGCAGCTCAACATGGAACAGCCCGCTTTGTGGCGGGCCCACTCGGGGCGTTTTTGCGCGTAGGCCTCGCGGCCCGGTTGGTCGTCGTAGGGCCTTCGGAGCACGTCGAGCAGCGCCTCGAGCTCGCTCGTGTCGCCGGCCTCGGCGAGGTCGATGGCCTTCTGCGCGAGCCAATTGCGGAGCACGTACTTGGGATTCGCGCGGCGCATGGAGGCCCGGCGCTCCTCGGGATCGCGGCCATCGTCGCGGACGCGCGCCGCGTACGTGGAGAGCCACGCGCCCACCGTGGGGCGGAGCTCGCGCTCGACCTCGGCGTCGTAGAAGGTGTGCCCGAGCACCTCTCCCGCGACGTTCGCCCACGCCTCGGGCGCGAGCGGCTCGTGCGTGGGGACGTCGGCGAGCGCGCGGTAGAAGAGCGGCATATCGATCTCGGCTTTGCCGAAGAGGCCAAAGAGCCCCTCGAGGAGCGGCATGTCGGAAGGCCCGCTTTCCCCCTCTTCGGGGAGGTGCACGGCGCGGAGCCCGAGCTTTTTGGCGTACATGCGGAGCTCGCGCTCCTCCCACGTGGTGCCGTAAGCCTTCATGGCTTGATCGCCCGCGCCCTCGGGCAAGAGGGGAGCGAGCGCGTCGGCGAGGCGCGCCACGTTCCACGCGCCGATGCTTGGCTGTGCGCCATAGCGGTAGCGGCGGCCCTGGGCGTCGGTCGTGTTCGGGGTCCAGCCCGGGTCGTAGCCCTCGAGCCAGCCGTAGGGGCCGTAGTCGATCGTGAGCCCGAGGATCGACATGTTGTCGGTGTTCATGACCCCGTGGACGAAGCCCACGCGCATCCACTCGGCGATCATGCGCGCCGTGCGCTCGGCGACCTCGATCAAGAAGGCAGCGACGCTGTCGGGTGAGGTGGGATCCCCGGCCTTCACGAGCTCGGGGTAGTGGTGCTTCATCACGTGCGCCGTGAGCGCGCGGAGGAGCTCTTCGTCTTTGCGGGCGGTGGGGAGCTCGAAGTTGCCGAAGCGCACGAACGACGGCGCGACGCGCGCGACGACCGCCCCCGGCTCGGCCTTGGGGTTTCCGTCGTAGAGCATGTCACGCACCACGCTCTCCCCCGTGGCCGTGAGCGCGAGGGCGCGCGTCGTGGGCACGCCGAGGTGGTGCATGGCCTCGGAGCAGAGCATCTCGCGAACGGAGCTCCGGAGCACGGCGCGCCCGTCGGCCCTGCGGGAGTAGGGCGTGGGCCCCGCCCCCTTGAGCTGGATCTCCTGGATTTTACCGCTCGGCGTGGCGACTTCTCCGAGCGTGATCGCGCGCCCGTCGCCGAGCTGGCCGGCCCAGCTCCCGAACTGGTGCCCGCCGTAACAGGCGGCGTACGGGCGCATGCCGCGCAGCATGCGGTTGCCCGAGAGCACCTCGGCCATCTCGGGTGAGCGCATCACGCCCTCGGAGAGGCCGAGCTCTTCGGCCACCTCGCGCGAATGGAGGAGCACCTTGGGCGCCGCCACCTTGGTGGGCAACACGGGCGACCACGCCGCGCCCTTCACCTGCCGGGGGACGTTCTCGATCGACGGATCTCCGGGGAGCTCCCTCACGAACCTGTCGCGGAACGAGAGGCCGAGGCGCGCTTCGAATTCGTCGTGGCGAGGTGCGGGCATGAACGTGAGGTACCAAAAGTGGGCGCCCGCGAGGAGCGCAGAGGCACACGAATCGATCGAGCTCGACCGTGCCGAGCCCCGGGCCTTCACGCGCCGCGTACGCGCGTGCCGCTCATTTCTCGTGGACCGAGAACACCTTGCCGCAGGGCAAATCGAGCGTGCGCACGGGGTTGTCGTTGCCGATCTGAATGGCGCGCGTCCCACACGGGACCTCGACGCGCAGCGGGGTCTCGCCGATGAGCACGCCCTCGACCAAGATGGGCTGGCGCGTGGTCGACGTGGCCTCGAAGAGCGTGACCAGCGGAGTCGTCGTGACGCTGCTCGTTCGCTCGGGCAACACCTGCGGGGGCTCGCTCGAGGCGCTCGTGGTCTTCGTCTGCCCGTGCGAGGGCGTGGTGGCCTCGGCTTCGGTCGAGAAGATGCGGAACAGGATGGTGCCCGCGGCCACGATGGCCACCGCCACCATCGCCGCGATCGCGCGTTTGTGGCTCCCGTCGGCCTTCGCGCGCTCGACCGCCCTCGCGCGTTCGGCCCGTCGGCGCTGCAAGAGCTCCATCGACTCGACCTCGGCGACGGACGCAGAGGCAGGCGCGGCGATGCTCGCGGGCACGTAGAGGCCGTTGTCGGCGAGCTCGAGCTCGGGAGGAGGCGCGATGCTCGGTGGGCGCGGCGGCGCGGGCTCTCGTACCTTGGGCATGAACGGAGCAGGAGGTGCCCCAACGTCGGGGGCTTTCGGCGCGCCCTTCGACGTGTCGGCCTCTTTTGGGCTCGCGACCTTCGCCGCGGGGGTGGGCGTTTCGGCTTTGGCTGCCGGAGCGGGGCTCGCGGCGCGCGCGGAGGCCGACGGAGTGGCCGTATCGACCGTGGGGGACGCGCTCGCCGCGGCAGGCTCGGTCACGGGCGACGTGAGGCCCGGGCCGAGCCCCGACGGTCGACGCTTCATGGGAGGCTTGCGGGCGCTCTCCCCGGCGGGCGGAGCGGGCGGTGATTTCGGTGGCGCGGGCGCTTCTGCTGCATTCGGCGCGGGCGCTCCAGCCGCTTTCGGCGGTGTCGGTTCTGCCGCTTTCGCCGCAGGCACGGGGGGCGAGGGCTCGGCCACGTGCACGTTCGACGGGATCGCGGGCGGCGCGACCTTGGTCGCCTTTGGGGCGCTGTCGGGCTTGGTGGGCTTCTTCTCGCGGACGCGCCGGAGCACCTCGACGAGCTCGACCCGCCCCGCGCCTTCGGGGTCGAGGTCGGAGAGCGTCTGCGCGATCCGCGCGGCGGTGAGGGTCCGCGTGGCGACGTACGGCTCGAGGGTCGCGGTCACGAGCTCGCGGACGTTCTTGTCGAGGTCGAGGCGCAGCTCGTCGATCGAGGGGATCTTCGGCTCCGACATGGCGCGGAGCACGTCGACGTCGCTGCCGCCTTCACGCGCGAACGCGCGGCGCTTCGTGAGCATCTCCCAGAGGACGATCCCTGCACCATACACATCCGTCGCGGGCGTGATGGTCCCGCCTTGGACCTGCTCGGGGGCCATGTAGCCGAGGCTGCCCTTGATCGCGCCGCCGACCGTGGCCGCGTGGAGGCCCGTGACCCGGGCGACGCCGAAGTCGGCGAGCTTGACCTCGCCGTCCCACGAGACGAGCACGTTCGACGGGTTCACGTCGCGGTGCACGATCGGGAGCGCCTTGCCGGCCTCGTCCGTCGAGCCGTGGGCGCACGCGAGCGCGGCGAAGATCCTCCCAGCCACGTAGAGCACCGCCCGATCGGAGAGCTCGATACCGAGCTCTTCGGCGCTCGCGCGGAGGCGCCTCAAGGTGAGCCCGTCGACGTGCTCGAGCACCATCACGAGCCGCTCGTCGTGCGAGAAGAAGTCGAAGAGCTTCACGATCGAGGCGTCCGACAGGCGCGAGTACGCCGTGGCCTCCGTCATGAACATCTTGGCGAAGTCGCTCTCGGGCCGGTGCTGCCCGTCGAGGCATTTCAGCACGACGGTGCGCTCGAACCCGTGCGGCCCGCAGGACCGCGCGAGGAGGATGTCGCTCGTGCCCCCCGTGGCGAGCGTGCGAATGACCTGGAAGCTGCCTACCTGGTCGATGGAGTCTTGGGCACGTGAACCGGGCACCGTGGCACGGTAGCACGAACTTCGCGGGTTACTGTTGCCCGGCGAGGGCTTCAGCGTTTTTGAAGGTCGCGGAGCTCCGTGATCATGGCGACGAACGAGGTCTCCGCGGGGGCGCCCACGTCGCCCCGCAAGAAGGCGCGCGCCGAAACGAGCGAGGCATGGAACGCCGCGGCGTCGGGCCGTGAGTCGCGCTCGAACGCGAGCGCCGCGTCGATCGTGCGCACGATCTCTTCGGGCATGTCGGGTGCGACCTCGCGGAGGGACGGGGCCGCTTTTCGTGCCGCAGAGAACCACTGGGCCACGGTGGTCTCGGCGTCGTGGACGTTGCGGCCCGAGAGCGCGCGAAAGAGCACGGCCCCGAGCGAGAACACGTCGCTGCGGCCGTCGACCACGTCTTTCCCGGAGCCTGTCGCCTGTTCGGGCGACATGAACGCGGGGGTGCCGAGGAGCGAGCCTTCGAGCGTCTTCGCGATGAGGGCTTTGCCCTTACCTACGCCGAAATCGAGAATCTTTACCGTGCCTTGCGTCGTGAGGAACACGTTCCCCGGCGAGAGATCGCGGTGCACGATGCCCGCCGCGTGCACGGCCTTCAGCGTGTCGGCCGCGTCGATGCCGATGTCGAGCGCGTCCCCCACGGTGAGCTTCCCGCGGGCGGCGAGGCACGCCTCGAGGCTCTCGCCGTCGAGCAGCTCCATGACGAGGTACGGGCAGCGATCTTCGGACACCCCGTCGTCCACGACGCGGCACACGCCCGGGTGCTTCACCGAGTTGACGAGGTAGGCCTCCTCGAAGAAGCGGGCCACGACGATCTCGTCCGTCGTGAGGGGGTGGTGCAGCACCTTCATGGCGAACGTGGCTCCGCCAGGCCCTCGCGCGGCGTAGACGGTCGCCATGCCGCCGTGCCCGATGGCCCTCTCGAGCGAATACGCGCCGACCTTGGTGCCCACGCGAGAGCTCTCTTTTCCAGTGCTCACGAAACCTCCACGGATGCCTCCGAGGCTACCACGAGCCGGCCCTCGCGCTCGTCGACCGATAGAGCCACCACGTTCTTCGCGTCGCGCGCCGGCCATCCGACTGGCGGCGGTCCGGGTAGACTCTCGGGATGTCGAACGACGCCCCGGACGACGCGCTCGCGTTCGCCGCCACGGCCGCTGCCCCTGGAGAAACCATCTCGCCGGCCGCTCGGACTTTCGCTGGCTCTCCCTTTTCGGCGCGGGTCGCCGAGCTGGGGAGGGCGGACGTCGCGTTCCCTCCCGGGCTCGGTGAGGAGCCGTCCGCCGCGCGAGGCGAGGACCTCGTCGTGCGCGGCGTGATCGCCGAAGGGGGGATGGGGCGCGTGCTCCTCGCCGAGCAGCGGTCTCTCTTCCGCGAGGTCGCGGTGAAGGTCCCTCGGGATCCGCGCGCCGTCGAGCAGGTGGACGCGCTCGTTCGCGAAGGGGCCATCACGGGGCACCTCGATCATCCGGGGGTCCCGCCGATTCACCTCCTCGGACGGACGGCGAGCGGGACGCCGGTCCTCGTCATGAAGCGCATCGTCGGCGAGCGCTGGACGGATCTCCTCGCGCATGAGGCCCCGTGGACCGTCGTGCCTACGCTGCCGCACGATCGCCTGCGCGCCCATCTCGCCGTCCTCATGGAGGTGGCGCGGACCGTCCACGGCGCGCACCTGCGGGGGGTCCTGCACCTCGACCTCAAGCCCGACAACGTGCTCGTCGGCTCCCTCGGCGAGGTCTACGTCGTCGACTGGGGGATCGCGGAGGACGTCACGAAGGCGAGGTCGGGGCGGTCCTTCGCGGGGACGCCGGCGTACGTCGCGCCCGAGGTGGTGCGCGCCGAGGCGCTCGGGGTGTGGACCGACGTCTATCTCTTGGGCGGCCTCCTCCACACGATCCTCGCCCGCGGGCCTCGTCACGTCGGAGACACCGTGCGCCAGGCCCTCGAACGGGCGGCGCGCTCCGAACCCGTCGTCTACGGCGCGGACGTGCCCGACGAGCTCGGAAGGCTCGCGAACCAAGCGACGGCCCTCGACCCCGCGAAGAGGCCAGCGAGCGCGCTCGCCTTCCGCGCGGCCCTCGCGGACTTCCTCGAGCACGTGGACTCGATGGCGCTCGCGCGCGAGGGGGAAGCGTGCCTCGTCTCGTCCTCGAGCGCGGAGACCTCGGAGGCGTCGGCGCGCGAGCGGGTGAAGAGGCTCGCGGAGGCGACGTTCGCCTTCCGGAGCGCGCTCGCGAGGTGGTCCGAAAATCCCGTCGCGCGCGAGGGGCTCGCGTCCGCGCTGCGCGCCACGATGGACCTCGAGCTGTCGCGCGAGAACCTCGTCGGCGCCCGGGAGTGCGCGGAGGCCATGGACGAGGTGCCCGCTCCCCTTGCAGAGCGCCTCGTCGCCCTCGAAGCGCTCCTCTCGGGGCGGGCCGCGAGCGACAGAGAGCTCCGGCGTGCGCGTCGGGACGCGGATCTCGGGGTCGGCGCGCGCGCGAGGACGTGGGGGCTCGCGGTCGTCGCGGCGCTGGCCGTCGCGACGACGATCTTCGGTGGAGGTCTCGAGCCCCTCCCGGAGGACGCGTTCGAGACCCTGGCCATGGGAGACGCGCTCGCCATTCCCGTCGGCCTCACCGTGCTCGCGGCGCTCGCCGTCGTGACCGTGGGGCGCTCGCTCTTCGGGAACGCGATCGGCCGGCGTCTCCTCGCGGTCGGTGCGGGCGCAGCGGTCGGCCTCGTCGCCCACCGCGCGTTGGTCCTGTCGATGGGGCACAGGGGCGCTCACGTCGTCGCCGGAGACCTGCTCGTCGGGGCCGCGTTCGCGTTCGGCGTCGCGGTGTTCGTGACGAGGCGAGCGCTCGTCGCCGTCGCCTTCCTCGTGGCCGGCGCCGTCGCGGTGCGCTTCCTCCCGCAGTATCCGACGGCCGTCTTCAACGTGTCGGCGGTGCTCGCCGTGGTCTCCGCCGCGTACGCGCTGCGCGGCGCGACCTCGGAGAAGTCACCTCGGAAGGACGAAATCCCGAACGATGGCCATATGTTGGAGAGGTGAGGCGCTGTCCGACATGCGCACCGGCGTGACGTCCTCGAGCGGCGTGTACACGCGTGAGTCGAACACGAGGCCCGAGGGGAAGGTCTGCGCGCCGATCGTGACCGGCGTGCGGCAGGCGTCGAGCGTGGGCGCCGCGAGCACCCAGTCGTAGGGGCGGGAGCGGGGCTCGTTCGTGTTCGTGTTGCCGGCCTGGTCGACCGGAAACGGGCCGTCGGTCGCGAGCGTCCCCGCGAAGGTACCGAGGGCGGTCTCGTTGCGGATCGTCGTGTTGAGGTCGCCGCCGAGCACGACGAGGCTGCCCGGCGGGAGCTTCGCGATCTCCGCGACGAGCGCCTTCGCTTCGAGGTTGCGCGCGGTGGCGTTCGTCGTGAGGAGATGCACGCTCACCGCGTAGAGATCGCGCGGGCCGGGGACGTCGATCTGCGCCCAGACGAACGTCCGGTTCCCGACCTCGGGGTCGGTCCACTCGCCCGAAGCGAGGATGGGGAAGCGGGAGACGACGGCGTTCGGGATGTCCGAGCCATTGGAGAGCCGACCACGCACGAAGGCGAACGTCGGTCCGAAGGCCTCGTCCACGAAGGCTCGCTCGGCCGCCGCGGAGTCGTCGCCGTACCGGAGCTCCTGCACGAGCGCGACATCGGGCGAGAGCCCTTTGAAGATGCGCGCGCCTCGGCCATCGTCGTACGTGGCGCCCGTGCCCGAGAGATTTCCGGCGACGACACGGAGCCGTTCTGTGCCGCAGTCGGCCGTCGCGTCGGGGAGGGTGCGGTCGTCCGTCGTGTCGCCGCCCGCATCGGAGAGGGAGGCGTCCTCGTCCGGGACGGGGGCTTGCGCGTCCGCGGACGCGTCCTCTCGTGGAGCCTCGGCGTCCTTCGGGACGGATGGGGTGCCCCCGCAAGCGGCGAAGGCGAGGCTCACCATGGCGGCCCACGCGAGAGCGAGGAGCGTCGTGCGTGGGAGCGAGGGGCAAAGTGATCGCAAGACGGTCCTCGAGTGTCGTTTCGGGCCCCCCGCGGGCGACGCTCGCCCAACCCTACTCCTCGCGCGAGCGTGTCGCCGCGTCTTTCGAACGACGCGACGCGTGACCGTGCGGTGGGTGGCGTGTGGGTCTCCCTCGCGAGCCGGGACGACGCGCTCGACGTGGTGCGCGCCAGGCGACGGGATTTTTCGGTACTCTCGACGCGTGGAACGGGAGCCCCTCGCCGTCCGGTCCGACCTTCGCTTCGAGGCACGTCGCTCGTCTTGCCGCCTACGCGTCGTCTCCTTGCGTCGTCCCGACGTCGTCCTGCGGGCGACCCGATACGCCGGGATCGTCGTGGACGAACGCGTCCTCACGCGCGCGTTCCCGTGGGTCGCGACGCCGAGCCACGCCCTAGCGCTCGCCGTGAACGAGGGGCGGATCGTGTGGGACGAGCTCGTCGCGCTACCGGGGGACGTCGTGCTCCTGCGGCCGGAGCTCATGGCGCGCGGGCGCTTCGAGGACGCAGGCTTCGTCGAGCTCGAGTGGCCTATCGATCGCGGGTCGTCGCTCTCCGGCCCGGTGCGGATGGGTACGTCGACGCGCACGGACGCGCTCCGCGTGCGCCTCGAGGACCCCCACTCCGAACAGCGCGCTACGTTCCACGACGCATTCGAAGCCTTTTCTGCGGCGGGTGTCGACCACGGGCTCTCGTCCGAAGCGCTCGTGGGAGGACCGACCGAGCTCGAGGTGCGCATCGCAGCCGGTCTCGACGCCCAGCTCGCGAGCCTCGCGACCGCGGCCGACGCCCGCACGCTCGCGGAGGCCGTCGGGCTCTCGGAGCGGCAGCTCCAGAGGCGGATCCGCGAGTACATGCGCAAGCACCACCAAAACGCGCGCTCGTGGCGGGACCTCAGAAACCGCTGGCGTGTCCAGATCGCCGCGGTCCTCGTCGGAAATGGGCACGGCACCGTCGCCGACGTCGCGTCCGAGGTCGGCTATGCATCGGCGACGGCCCTCGTTCGGGCCCTCGCGATCCACGGCATGCCCCCTCCGCGTACGCTACGAGCGCGGTTCTCGAGCGGCATCGTCGTGCCCGGGTGAGCGTGCCCTCGCGCCGCGAGGAGAAGACGATGTACGACGTCCTCGCCCCTCGTGGGAGGTCGCGAATCCGTTCGCCTGGACGCCGAGACCTCGCTAGCCTTTGCGCATGAGCCGCACGGACGAGTCGCGGGTCGGCTCCGTGCTCGACCAGAAGTGGACACTCGAACGGCTCCTCGGCTCGGGGGCGATGGGGGCCGTCTACGAGGCGCGTCATCGGAACGGCGCGCGCGCGGCCGTGAAGCTCTTGCATCGGATGCTCGCGCGGGAGCCCGAGGTGCGTGAGCGCTTCTTGCGCGAGGGGTACGCGGCCAACAAGGTGGAGCACAAGGGGGCCGTGCGCGTGCTCGACGACGACGTGGTCGAGTCCGGCCCGGACGAGGGCACCGCGTACCTCGTGATGGAGCTGCTCGAGGGCGAGTCGCTCGACGAACGTCAGCGAAAGAGCCCACCTCTCGGGGAGCACGAGCTGCTCGAGATCGCCGAGCAAGTGCTCGACGTGCTCGCGGTCGCCCACACGAACGGCGTCGTTCATCGGGACTTGAAGCCGGAGAACCTGTTCCTCTCGCGCGACGAGGGGAAAGTACGCGTAAAAATCCTCGATTTCGGGCTGGCGCGCATCTCCGACCTCGGCCACGCGACGAACGCCGGAAAGGCGCTCGGCACGCCGGCGTACATGTCGCCCGAGCAGGCCCTCGGCAAGGGCGACGAGATCGACGGGCGCACGGATCTCTTCGCGCTCGGGGCCACGATCTTCCGCGTGCTCTCGGGCCGACGTGTGCACGAAGGCGACAACGCGATCCAGGTGCTCGTGAAGATGCAGCGTGATCCGGCGCCGAAGCTCGCCGACGTGTTCCCGCGTGTGTCGCCCGAGGTCGCGGCGATCGTGGATCGGGCCCTCGCGTTCGCCAAGGCCGACCGCTATCCCACGGCCGCCGCCATGCTCGCCGACGTTCGCGCCGCCCGGGAGGTGCTCGGGTACCGCGGCTCGTCGAAGCTCCTCGTGGCTCCGGCCGTGAGCGCACCGGAGCCGTCCGCGGAGCCCGAGAGCCTCGCCAGCGCGGACGTAGAGACCGTGTCTCCGCCGACCGTGTCTCCGCCGACCGTGTCGCCGCCGAAGGACGCTCGCGCCGTGGCCTTCGCCGAGACGCTGGTCGCCGTGGCTTCCCCGTTCGCCTCGCCCCCCGCGAGCCGCGCTCCGGAGAGCCTTAGCCCCAAGACCGTGCGCCCCGCGGCTCCCTCGCAGTCCGAGCGGGAGACCGTCGAGCTCGGCCCGACGAGAGTGAGCGCGGCCGAGCCCGAGGACCGCGAGACCGTGCCCCTCTCGACCTCGCACGCGAGCGCCCGCGCGCTCGCCGACGACGAAGCGGATCCCCCCGTCGTGCCCACGACGCCCCTGCCGTGGCGCGCGTTCGCGGCGGTGGGTGCGGCCCTCGTGGTGGTGCTCGGGATCGTGGCGTTCGGCGGTTCTCGAGGTGCGCCGCCGGAGGAACCTCGCGACGAGCCCGCGGTGGCGAGCTCCGGGCCTCGGCCTTCGGTGCCTTCGTCGCCCGCGGCAGGCGGAGAGGCGTCGGCTTCGGTCGCGTTCGAGATCGCAGGTCCGGCGGAGGACAAGCCCAAGCCGACCCCGCACCACGCGGCGTCGAAGGCGGCCGTGCCCGTGGCTCACCCCGCGCCGGCGCCGCACGTCACCGTGAAGCCCAAGAAGCCCGCGCCCCACAAAAAGTAGCCGCGCGCGCCCATGCGCCGAGAGCCACCCCGCGGCTCCGCGCTATCCCCACACCACGTTGCGCATGGAGATCGAGCCGAGGTCGAACGCTTCGCTCGTGAAGCGAACGCGCTCGTCCTTCGTGGTCGCCGCGAAGGTGTAGAGGAGTGGGAGGAGGTGGTCGGGCGAGGGGTGGGCGAGGGGGCCGTCTCTCGTGTCGCGGAGGGCCGCGATCGCCGCCTCGTCGTGGTCGAGGAGGGCGCGTTTGGCCGCTTCGTCGAACCGAGTCGCCCACTCGGGGGTCGACGTATCGCCCGACTGCATGCGGTCGATCGCGTCGCCGAGGTTGTGGGTCACGTTGCCGCTCCCGAGGATGAGCACGCCGTCGTCGCGGAGGGTGGAGAGGCTCTTCGCGAGCGCGAGGTGGCCTCGTGCGTCGAGCCTTCGATCCAGGGAGAGCTGCACCACGGGCACGTCGGCCTCGGGGAACATCCAGCGGAGAACGCTCCACGTCCCGTGGTCGAGGCCCCAGTCGGCACGTAGCTCGGACTGCGCGAGCAAGGCCTGCGTGCGGGTGGCGAGGTCGACGCTGCCCGGTGAGTGGTACTCGATCTCGTAGAGGGCCTTGGGGAAGCCCGAAAAGTCGTGGATGGTCTTCGGGTGTGGGGCCGACGTGAGGTACGTCCCGCGTACGTACCAGTGGGCCGAGATGGCCAGGATCGCGCGAGGCTTGGGGACGAGCCCACGGAGCGCGGTGAACCCCTCGCTGAAGCGGTTCCTCTCGAGCACGTTCATAGGCGAGCCGTGCCCGACGAAGACGACGGGCATCCGAGGCGAGTGGCTTGCCGTACCCATGGAGGATCCTTGGGTGTCGACGGGGGCGGGTTCTTTCGAGGCGCGGCTGCATCCCGCCGACGCGAGGGCCGCCGCGCCCCCTAGGGCCGCGACCGCTCGGAGGAACGTGCGCCGACCGTGCTCGCCGCTCGGGGTTCGTGAGGGGGCCTCGTCGCGGGGCATGGCGACACCATGCCGCCGAACGCCCTCGTCGATTAGGGGGAGCCGCCTGCATGCACCGTCTCGTCCACGGAACAATCGGGCGAACGCGAGGCCTGCTTCACGCTTCGGTGGCGAGCGCGAGCGCGAGCGTGTGGGCGAGCTCCTCGCCTTCGCCGGGATCGTAGACGACCACGCCGCTCGACCACGAGAACACCGCGGCGGGGCGCGCGCGTTCGTCGACCTCGTCGACCGGCACGACGTGGGTGTGGGCGTGCGCGTAGCTCGTGGGGAGATCGACGGGCGAGCCGAGCTGGGCCACGTAGACGCGCTTCGCCCCTCGGCCTTCGAGCGCGCGCGCCGCACGCCATGCGACGCGGGACATGTCCGCGTGCACCTCCCAAGGGACATCGCGGAGCGTGCGGAGGTGGCGCCGCGCGACGACGAGCAGGTGACCCGGGCGGGCGGCGAACGCGTCGAGGACGCACACGGTGTGGGGCGTCTCGTGCACGACGAGGCGTGGCGAGAGCGCCCCTTCCGCGAGCGCGCACATCACACAGCCGGCGTAGCGGGCAGGAACGTTGTTCCGGCTCTCTTCGAGGGCCGCGAGGGCCTCGTCTTTCGACAACGTTCGCATGCGTGGGGACGAGGTGCGTTCGTGTACGCGAGCCTCTACGGTGTGACCACGAGCGGGTTCGGCGCGAAGCGCAGAGACTCGAGATCGTCGGCGAGTCGGACCAGGTCTTGGGGCCCGAGCCCCGAGCGCCCGAACGGCGTGGCGAACGCCATCGAGCCCGTCAGCCTCTCGATGCGTGAGCCGCCGACCCTCCACCACCGGGCGATCACGGCGTCGCACGAGGGGCCGATGCGGCCCATGGAGCAGTCGAGCTCCTTCGCCAGGGCGCGGAGGTCGGCCACCTCGGCGGTGATGCGGTCGACGATCGCTTGGGTGCCGAGGCTCCACTCCGCGAGCATGCCTACGTTGCCGAGATAGAACTCGCGGTACACGAGGCCCACGTCGATCGTGCCCGCGCAGGCGATGCCCGTGGTACCCACCATGCGGGTCTCTTCGTCGTTCAGGAACAAAAACGCGGCGATGCGCTCGGGCGTCGCCATCGCGACGGCGTTCGGGACCTCGGTGCCCTTGGCGTCGTAGAAGCGGTACCCCGCCATCTTGGCTTGGAACGCGACGAAGAGCGTCTCGGGCTTGAACGTGAAGGAGAGGATCTCGTCGCCGTAGCGCTCGGGGGAGATGCGCGTGCCGGCCAGGAACGGCCACGCGAAGCGCCCTGCGGCGAACCTCTCCGAGGCGAGCTCTTTGGCGATGGGATCGCCGATCCTCTCGCGCTTCGTGAGCACGTCGAAGAGGTAGCCGCGGTGGCCGGAGTCGGTCGTGGTCTTCGAGAAGATCGGGGCCCCCGCGCGGAGCCCGTCGGCCTGGGTTTTGGTGGTGTACGAGTAGAGGCGGGGGAGCGTAGGGGCGCCGTGCGCCAGGCCCACCAACGCGGAGAGCGGCCCTGTCGGAGTCAGGTCGGCGCAATCGACGAGCTCGGACCTCCCGGGGGGGCCGAAGTCGCCGGGGCCGGAGTCGGGCCAGCGAATCGGCTCGGGCGGCGGAGGCGGCCCGCTGTCTCCGAAGTCGGAGCTCTTGGCGAGGTTCCCTCCGCACGCGGCGAGCGCGAGCGTGGACAAGAGGAAGGGGCGCCGCCCGAGCTTTCGCATGCCGTCATGGTGACCGTCCGAGGTTCGGGACGCAACTGGCTTACACGATGAGGCGCACGAAAGCACGGTCGGGACCTCCCCCGCGCGGCGCGTGAGCGGACGCCGGTTTCGCTGTACCTTCGCGCGATGGATCGTGAAGAGGCCGTAGGGGCCCTCGAGGTGCTTCGAAAGCTCGCGTCGAAGACCCGGGACGACACGGCGCTCCAGAACTGGGGCCTCATCTGGCTCTGCTCGGCCTTCACGAACGGCGCCGGGTTCATGGGCACCCACGTCTTGCTCTCTCGGCCCGGCGGGGCGCTCGAGCCGTGGCCGTTCGTCGCCCTCTGGGCCGTGGTCTTCGTGTTCAACGGCGCCTTCATCGTGCTCCTCAAGGGCAAGAGCGAGGCGAAGGGGAGGTCCTTCATCGATCGGCAGACCTTCGCCGTGTGGAACACCTTCGTCGGCGCGATGGTGCTCACGGCGGTGGTGAACTACCTGCTCGGCGTTCGGGTGATGCTCTTCATGCCGGCGGTCGCGTGCATCGTCGCGGCCATGACCTTCTCGACGATGGGCTCGATCATGGGCCGCGTCTGGTACGTGCCCGCGGCGATCTGGGCGGCGATGGCCATCGTGCTCGCGCTCCTCCCGAAGGCGCAGTTCGCCATCTTCTCCGTGCTCTGGGCCCTCACGCAGGGAACGGGCGGGGCGCTCTTGCATCGGCAGAAGCTCCGTCTCCAGAAGGGGAGCGTGTCGTGAGCTCGGCGCCGCCGCTCGCGGAGATCGCGGTGCTCGGTGCGCTCGCCGCCGCGCCGTCCGGGCTCGACGCGAACGAGCTCGTCTCGGTCCTGGCGGACGTGGGCGTAGGCGCCGAGGACGCGCTGTCGGCGTGCGAGGCGCTGGTCGCGCGGGGCTGCCTCTCGATCCGTGGCTCGGGCCTCGAGCTCCTCCCTCGGGGTGGCGCCGAGCTCCTCGGCGTGCACGCAGCGATCGAGCGCGCCCTGGACCCGTCGCCGAGCACCCCGGGAATGGAGGAGTGCCCCTCGGTGCCGTGGCTCACCACCGTTCGCACCGAGTGGCACGACGCGCTCTCGCTCAACTACGCCGTTCGGCCCGAGGCCCTCGCCGCGCTCCTGCCGGCGCCGCTCGAGCCCGAGATTTTCCACGGCTCCGCCTGGGTGCAGGTCTTGTGCTCTCGGCTCCGCGAGATGCGCCCTCAAGGCGTGCCGGCGCTCTTCGGGGTCGACTTTCATCAGGTGAGCTACCGCGCGGCCGTCCGGTACACGGGGAAGCATGGTGTTCGCCGCGGCGGGTACTTCGTGCGGAGCGAGACCGACCACGCCGTGATGCGCGCGGTGGGGAACGCGCTCGTCGAGTTCAAATTCCACGACTTCGAGGCGGCTCGTGTGTCGCTCTCGAAGGAGGGCTCGCGGCTCACGTTCGTGTCGTCCCCCGAGGGGCCTCTCGCCGAGACGCGGGTCGTGCTCGACGTGTCTCCCGGTCAGGTCGCGCCGCCCACGAGCCCCTGGGTCTCTCCGCCCGACCTGCGGGCCGCGCTCGTCGAGTGTTACGACGCGTTCGGCGTCGACCCGGGTGGGTACGTGTACGTTCTCACGATCGACCGGGACCCTTGGCGCGAGGTCTTCGCGCGCCCGCTCTCGGTGTCGGTGCCGTGGATGGAGCGGGGCCCCCTCGCGGGCGCCCGGCTCGACTCGGCGCTGCACATCCCCCTCCCGTGCCGGTACAGGTGGCGGCCGCTCCGCCGAGAGCGGCTCGGGTGACGCGCGAACGGCACATTTTCGGCCGAATTCGGGCCTTCGTGAAAAAAAGTGAGCCGGGCGTGATCAATCTTCGCCCGTGCTCCCATAGGGGGGCTCGGAGGTCTTCGAACCATGAAATCCTTACTTTCTTTCTTCGTCGTCGGTTCGGTCGTGGCCGCGTGCAGCGTGAGCAACGTCTCGGTCGGGGGCGATGGCGACGCCGGCGCCGCCGATAGCGGAGCCACCGATGGCGCCGTCGGAGACGCGGGCACGTGCTCGCTCCCCAAGGTGGTGGGCCCCTGCGAGGCGGCGATGCCGCGCTTCTGGTTCAACGCGGCCACGGGCCAGTGCGAGGCCTTCACGTACGGCGGCTGCGGAGGGAACGCGAACAACTTCGAGAGCGCCGCGGAGTGCGCCCGGGCGTGCGCGCCGCCAAACGTCGGCGACGCGGGGGACGGCGGCGCGGCCTGCAAGGACACGGCGGTGGCTCGGCTGTGCGTGCGCGGAACTCCGAGTGGGCCTGGGACGGCCTCGCTCGTGGAGGGGGGCTACGTGGGGTTCCAGGTGTTCCCTGCTGGGTGCCACTCGTCCTCGTGCACCCAGGTGGTCGAGGCCTCGTGCGCCGTGCAGAAGAACGAGAACAACGAGATCACGCTCGACGGCAAGTTCTGCCTCGCGTCGACCGGCGGCCCGGCATGTACTCCGGACTGCAGTGGCGGAGGCTTCGGGTCGTGCAGCGTGGCGAGCATCGCTGCCGGCACCTACAAGGCCAAGCTCGGCACCCTCGAAGTCACCTTCACCGTGCCGAGCACCATTCCGGGCGCGGGCAGCTGCGTGGGCTCGCCCCTCTGACGGAGGCTCGAACGGCTACGATGGGCTCCGTGCCGAATCGATCGACGCGCGCGCGCGTGCGGCTCTCGTGGGCCGTCGCGGCGTGCGCGCTCGTCGCCTTCGTGCCGGCCACGGCTCGCGGGGCGGAGCCGGCGATCGCCACCCGGTACTCGGCCCCCGAGGGCTGCCCGGAGGCCCCCGAGCTCGCGCGCCAGGTCGCTCAGCGCAGCGGCAAGGTGGCCCTCGCGTTCGGCGAGGGGCGACCCGAGGTCGACGTGGCGATCTCCCGGGACCGCGAGTCCTACACCGCGAGGCTCGTGCTCGCGGGTGGCCTCCCTCGTGAGGTCGCGGCGTCGAGCTGCGCCGAGGCCGTGAGCGCCATCGCGTTCGTGATCGCGCTCGCCTACGATCCCGACGCGACTCCCCCCGACCCTCCGAGGCCCGCCGCGCCGGTGAGGCCCATCCCTCCGCCCGAGGCCCCCGCGCCGGCGCGGACCGAGGCGGCTCGGGTGTCGACGTCTCCCGCGACACGCCTCTCGGGGCCGCGCTTCGTGCCGTCGGCGCTCGTGGAGGTGGGCTCGCTCGGGGGGCTCTCGGTCGGCGCGCGTCTCGGGCTCTCGGTCGAGTGGAGTGGAGCGTGGTACGCGCCGGCCTTTCGCGCGTCGATCGGGCGTACGCTGCCGGCCTCGGTCGAGGGAGAAGGTCGCCGCGCGCTCTTGACGTTCACCGACGGAGAGCTCGAAGGGTGTGGTCTCTCGTTCGGTTTCGGCGCGCTCGGCGCGCGGGTGTGCGCCTTCGGGCTCGTCGGGGCCGTCGAGTCTCTCGGTCGGGTGGCCGTGCCGAGGTCCGACGTGGTCATGTGGTCGGCCGTCGGGCTGTCGGCCCCGCTCGCGGTCGGGCTCGGGCGATTCTTGGATTTGGAGGTGCGCCCCATGGTCGGGCGTACGCTCGCGTTCGATCGCTTCTACGCCGAGCCCGACACCTCCGTGTACGAAGCCCCCGCGCTTTATGCGAAGGTAGGTGTGGGCGTGCGGGTGAAGGTGCCATGACCGCGCCCGCCATGTCGGAGCCCTCGGGGAGAACCTTGGCCGATCCTTTCGTGAGAGCGCGCGCCACGAGCGACGGACCGGCTCCGTCGCCCGAGCTCGTCGCGCCCGAGCGCCTCGCCGACATGTTCCATCGTCACTACGATCTCGTCTGGCGTGTGCTCCGTCGCCGAGGGCTCTCCGCGCCTCGTGCCGACGACGCGACCCAAGAGGTCTTCATCGTGGCCTCACGAAAGCTCGCGCAGATCCCGTTCGGAAACGAGCGCGCGTTCCTCTGCGGCGCGGCGCTGAAGGTCGCGTCGACGGTGCGACGCAGCGCCGAGGTGCGGCGCGAGAACGTATCGACGGAAGACGACCTCGGCGCCACCCTGGCCGCGACCGACCAACCGAGCTTCGAGGAGCTCCTCGATCAGCGCAAGGCCCGCGAGGCCCTCGACGCGATCTTGGCGAGCCTCGGCGAAGAGCTCCAAGAGGTGTTCGTGCTCTTCGAGCTCGAGGGCATGACCATGGCCGAGATCGCCGCGACGCTCGGGATCCCCCCCGGTACGGTCGCGTCGCGTCTTCGGCGCGCGCGCGAGTCGTTCCACGTCCGTGTCGAGGAAACCTTTCCGAAGTCCCGCGAGGCTCCCCATGAGTGATCCGAAACGGCTCGTCGACGAGCTCGGCGAGGGAAACGCCGCGACGCGCATGCTCGTGGCTGGCGCGGCCGAGAGACCAGGGGGCGAGGGGCGCTCTCGCGCGGCGCGTGCGCTCGGCATCGCGGCGGCGGCCGCGGTCGTGTCGGGTGCGGCCAGCACGTCCGTCGGCGCGGGTGCGGCGTCGGCGTCGGGTGCGGCCTCGGGCGCAGCGGGCGGGGCGCAGGCGCTCGCGGGCACGGCCGGAGTGAAGGTGACGGCGGGGCTCTTCGGCGCGAAGGCCGTGTTCGTGGCTGCCGTCGTCGGGGCCGTGTCGATCGGCGCGGCGGTCGTTGCAGCCTCGCGCGAGCCTGTCGCGGTCGCGCCGCCCGCGCCACCCGCCGCGCTCTCGTCGGCGCCCGTCGCGCCGAGAGCGTCCGCCGCGCTCGTGCAGCCGGCGTCGTCCGCCCCTGCGCTCGCCGAGCTCCCCGAGGGTATCGTGCAGGCGCCGGCCGTACCCTCCTCGGCTCCGGCGGCTTCCCTGGTTCCGTCGTCGCTCGCCGCCACGCCTCTCTCCGCGAGCGCGAGGACTCCGAGCGACCTCCCTCGCGACGTGCCCGTGGGCCACGGGAGCGGCCATTCGGGCGACCGCCCCGCGTCGGCGCTCGGCGCACCGCCTACTGTCTCCGCGCTGCCCGCCCCGTCGGTGCCCGCGGCGTCGTCCTTGAGCGACGAGCTTCACCTGCTCGACGAAGCACGTGGGCACCTGCGCGCAGGGAACGCCGCCGCCTGCCTCGCCAGCCTCGACAGGTACGCCGCCGCTCACCCGAAGGGAGGGCTCGGGCTCGAGGCGCGTGTGCTGCGGGTCGACGCGCTCGTCACGTCCGGGCGTATCGACGAAGCCCGATCTCTCGCGCAGCGCACGCTCTCCGAAAGCCCCAAGGGGCCGCACGCCGCGCGCCTCCAGCGGTTGGTCGACGGCCGCTGACCTCTCAGCCCGCCATGGCCTTCGCGCGGAGCTCTTCCCGGCGGTCCTTCGTGAGGATCTCGGGGGTGACGATGGGCTGCCCGCGTTCGTCGAAGAGGGGGCTCGGCTTCCGCGCGACGAGGGCCCACGTCGCGATGCGCGCGGCCGTCTTGGCGGCGACCATGGGGGCGATCTTCGGGTGAACGGTGCTCGGGGGCGAGCCGTGCGAAAACCGCCCATGGATGCCCGGAGACGGCCCGAGCACGGCCTCGGTCTCGGCGGGCTCGATCGCGAAGAGCGCCCGCGGGACGCCGACGAACGGCAGGTTCGGGAGAGAGTTGCCGACGGGCACGTGGCAGCACGGCGCGTAGAACCGAAAGAGGCCCTTGGGCGAGAGGCGCACGCAGCGGAGGGTCTCGCGCCCTTCGACGAAGCGCATGCGCGCGGGCCCGACCTGCACGATGTCCGAGCCGCCCCACGCGTCGAGGATGCCGTCCGTGCCGAGGAAGGCCGCGTACGTCTGGCAGTCGTCGCAGTAACACGCCACGTGGTTCACCGTGCCGGGCGACACCTCGTGAACGACGCCGCGCACGGCGCCACACGGACAACGGAGGCCGACGTCGCGCCTCATGGTGCGCTCGGGGGGAGTGGGCGGGGCGAGAGCTCGAGGACCATGGCGCGAGCATAGCAGCCCTCGGCGCGGGGCGTCGGCCCGTCTCCGCTGCGGCGCGACCCGATTCGAGCCTCAAGGGTCGGCGGTGTCGGTCGGCCCGTCGGTGCAGCAGCGAAACCCGGTCTCGACGTTGACGTAGAGCGGACCGTGCCCTCGCGTCTGCGGGCGGCAGCGCGCACGCACGAACGACCAGTGCCCGCCCTTCAAAATCATGCGGTAGCCCCAAGCGCGCGTGGAGCGCGTCCACTCGTCGACGTTGCCCGTCATGTCGGCCACGCCGAAGGGGCTCGTGCACCGCGCGAACGCGCCGGCGCGCTCGCCTTGCCACATGGCGTCGATGCCGCGGGCCGTGTGGCCCGTGGTGCGGGGGGCGAAGGTGCCCTCCGGGGGCTCTACGCGCGGCCGATCGATGGGGCACGCCGTGGCGTCGCGCGTGTAGCCGTACGGGTAGGGGCGCCCCTCTTCTCCTTCGCACGCGAAGGTCCACTCGCTCTCCGTGCAGAGGCGCTTCCCCTCCTTCTTGCAGAACGCCTCCGACTCCGAGAACGTCGTCACGACGAGGGGATACTCTCCGAGCCTGTTCGGGTACTCGTAGCGATCCATGCAGAACCGCATAGGCCTTCGCGGGAGCGTGTCCCGGACTGCGCTCCACATCGCCTCCGAGAAGCTCTCGCAGACGCGCTTCGGTACGCGCCAGCGCTCGCAGGTGCGGTCCTGGGCCTCGAGCACGCGATCCGTGTCGTCGTGGCCCCGTTCGTCGAGCAGGAGCCCTCCCTCGACGCGCACCATGCCCGGCGCACACCCCGACGCCTTCGTGGTCGGGGGCGCGGGGAGGGGAGGGAGCTCGTCGGCCACGGCCTGCCAGTGCAGCGTCGCCACCTGCCGCCACGTGTAGTGGCGCTCGCGGTAGATTTTGTCGACGTGGTACCCGAGCTCGAGGAGCCGAGGCCCGTGGGGTGGCTCGGGTCCGCTCGCGTCGAGGCTCGCGTCGGGCGAGCCCGTGTCGAGGCTCGCGTCGGGCGGGCTCGTGTCGACGGGCACGGCCTTTCGCTGCACGGTCTCGCGCCCAGGCCCCTCGGGGGTAGGTGAGGCGCACGCGCATGCGCAGGCGCCCACGGACGCGACCACGACGACCGCGCTGACCCATCGCCTCGCGCCGTCGCGCGCCCTGCGATCGAGGCGAGGAGCTCCTCCATTCCAGGCGCCTGGAAAAAAATTCCAGGCGCCTGGAATGAGAAATCGCCCGAAAATCCTAGGGGCCCAGAGAACCACCGCGGAGCATGTGGCACTTGGTGTCACATTTTTGTCGCCCGGCGCGGGCATCGGATCACCCCCAGACGAAGGCCGTCTTCGGGTCGAACGGGTGGGCTTCTTTCCAGTGCCGCGCGATGTCGATGCGCCTCGCGACCCACACCCGGTCGTGGGCTTCGACGTGGTCGAGGAAGCGTTGGAGCGCGCGCATGCGCCCCGGTCTGCCGAGGAGGCGGCAGTGCATGCCGATGCTCATCATCGAGGGGCGCTCGTCGCCTTCGGCGTAGTGCACGTCGAAGGCGTCGCGGAGGTACTCGAAGAACTCGTCGCCGTGGCTGTACCCCTGGGGCAACGCGAAGCGCATGTCGTTGCAGTCGAGCGTGTACGGCACGACGAGGTGCGGGGCGAGCTCCCCCGAGGTCTTGCGCACCTGGAGCCAGAAGGGCAAATCGTCGCCGTAGTAGTCGCTGTCGTACTCGAAGCCGCCGAAGTCGGCCACGAGGCGGCGTGTGTTCGGCGAGTCCCGCCCGGTGTACCAGCCCGCGCCGTGGAGCGCGCGGGGGCCTCGCCCGTCGGGTGCGCCGTCGCCGGTCATCTTGGCGATCACGGCCATGCCGCGGGCCATGTGCTCGCGCTCGGTGGCCTCGTCGACGTTTTGGTAGTGGATCCATCTGTGCCCGTGGCACGCGATCTCGTGGCCCGCTTCGACGAACGCGGCGGTCACCTCGGGGCAGCGCTCGAGCGCCATGGAGACGCCGAACACCGTGACGGGCAGCTTGCGCTTCTCGAGCTCCCGCAGGATGCGCCACACGCCGACGCGCGAGCCATACTCGTAGATGCCCTCCATGCTGAGGTGGCGCGCCGGAAAGGCCGGGGGCGAGAACATCTCGGAGAGGAACTGCTCGCTGCCCGCGTCGCCGTGGAGCACCGAGTTTTCTCCGCCCTCCTCGTAGTTCAGGACGAGCTGCACCGCGACCCGCGCGTGCCCGGGCCACCGCGCGTGCGGAGGGTTCTTGCCGTAGCCGAGGAGATCACGAGGGTACCTGTCGCTCATGGACGGAGCAGCATACCGAGATCGGGAGCGCGCGGGGGCGGGAGGCGTCGCGCGTGGACGGCCGAGCCTCGTTCCTCCCCAAGGCGCGCGGCTGCCGCTCGCGCTCGGAGTCGGAGTCACCTCTCAGGCTCGGGTTTCGCCCATGTTCGGAGATCGACGAAGGCCCAAGAGCATGTCTCGAGCGTGAGATCGGTGAAGGCCCGGAGGCTCGCCGAGACGAGGCGCGCCCCCGGATAGACGAGCTGGATCGGCAGGGGAGGCGGCTCGTAGTCGGGGGAGAACCACGCGCAGCCCTCCCCGACGAACGGCGTCGACGACCTGGTACGAGAGCGCCATCGTGATGCCCCCGTCGCGCTCCGCGTGACCGATCGCGGCCTCCGCGCTGTTCGTCGCGAGCACGGGGCGGAACGGGACGCTCTCGTCGCCCCCGCGTGTGGGGAAGCGCCACTCCGGCGTCGGCGAGAGGGCCGTGAACTGGACGAGCGCGTGGCGGGCGAGGTCGCGTGGACGACGGATCGGCTTGTGGGCTGCCAAGTAGCGCGGGCTCGCGACGAGCACGCGGCGCGTCTTCCCGACGGGGCGCACGCGGAGGCTCGAGTCCTCGAGCGATCCGATGCGGACGGCCACGTCGACCCCCTCGTCGAGGAGGTTCACCACACGATCGCCGAGAAGGAGCTCACCCGTGACCTTCGGGTAGCGCGAAAGGAACGCGGACAGGAGGGGTGCCACCTCGCGCCGACCGAACACGAGCGGCGCCGCCACGACGAACCGCCCCGTAGGGACGGTGACCTCGGCCCGGGCGCTGCTCTCGGTGTCGTCGATGGCCGCGAGGATTCTCCGGGCGCTCTCGAGGTACCGGGCGCCTGCGTCCGTCAAGGTGACCGAGCGAGTCGTGCGATGGAGCAAGCGGATCCCGAGATGCGCCTCGAGCGCGGCGACCATGCGGGTGGCCGCGGAGGAGGAGATCGCGAGCCGTCCCGCCGCGCCCGAGAAGCTCCGACGCTCGGCGACCGTGACGAACACCTTCATGGCTTCCAAGCGGTCCATGAGCACTATTGCATCATCTGCACGAGTGCATGCCAATCGGATCCATTGTTCCGCGTCGCGCAAAGCCTCACCTTCACGACACGGCCCGATGACGGAGGCCGCAACCGAAGGAGCCATCATGTCCCGCATCGCCATTCCCGGTTCGATCGACGCCACGCCCTCTGCCTCTCAGCCGCTGCTGGAGGCCGTGAAAGCCCAGCTCGGCTCGGTGCCGAACCTCTTCCGCCTCGTCGCCCAGAGCCCTGCCGCCCTCGATGGCTACCTCGGTCTGAACGGCGCGCTCGCCAAGGGTGCCCTCGGCGCCAAGACGCGCGAGCGGATCGCCATCGCCGTCGCCGAGCAGAACGGCTGTGACTACTGCCTCTCGGCGCACACCTACCTCGGGAAGCAACTCGCCAAGCTCGACGACGGCGAGCTCGACGCCGCTCGGCACGCGCGCTCGCTCGACCCGAAGGCCGACGCGGCCCTTCGTTTCGCCAAGGCCGTCATGACGACGCGTGGTCATGTCTCGGGAGCCGACCTCGACGAGGCGCGGAAGGCGGGGCACTCCGACGCGGAGCTCGTCGAGATCGTCGCGCACGTCGCCTTGAACACCCTGACGAACTACATGAATGGCGTGGCCTCGACCGAGGTCGACTTCCCGAGTGTGCGCGCGCACGCCGAGTACGAGGGGCTGTGCACGGTCGCCGTGTCCATGGGCGAGCGTGTGCCGTCGGACGCGAGCTCCACGAGCCACTACGCGGGCCGCACCTTCCGCTTCTCGAGCCCCGCCGCCAAGGCGATGTTCGACGCCGATCCCTCGAGCTTCGTGGCGAAGGCCGACGCGCGCTGGCCGCTCCTCGGATAGCTCGATGCTCACGAACACCCGCGAGGACGACCCATGAAACGACCGCCTCTGCCTCCCTTCGACGCCGAGACCGCCGCCCTCAAGGCTCGGCTGGCCGAGGACGCTTGGAACAGCCGTGATCCCGCGAGGGTCGCCCTCGCGTACACCGAGGGGAGCCGTTGGCGGAACCGATCGGAGCACTTCCAGGGGCGCGACGCCATTCGCGCCTTCCTCGAGCGAAAGTGGCGCGCGGAGCTCGAGTACCGCCTGATCAAGGAGGTCTGGGCTTTCACCGCCGACCGCATCGCCGTGCGCTTCGTGTACGAGTGCCACGACGATGCGGGGGCCTGGAGACGGAGCTACGGCAACGAGCTGTGGGAGCTCGAGGCCGACGGGCTCATGCGACGCCGCGAGGCGAGCATCAACGACGTCGCCATCGCGGAGGGGCAACGGCTCTTTCGCTGGCCCCTCGGGCGCCGTCCGGACGATCACCCGGGCCTCACCGAGCTCGGGCTCTGACTCGGATTCCGATTCTGAACCCGACGCGGAACGTGGACCTGCCGGTCCGCCGCGCAGCTCCAGGAGATGCGACATGACGAGGACGCTTACCTATCCGAGCGACGTGGCGTTCACACCCGCGGTAAAGGCCATCCAGGCGAAGCGTGGGTCCCGGGCGGCCTACGCGCGTATGGAGGCTGCAGGTGGCTGGGAGACCGAGATCGACGCGTCGCTCGCGGCGTTCATCGCGGAGCAGAGGAGCTTCTTCCTCGCGACGGCCAACGCGGAGGGGCAGCCGTACATCCAGCACCGTGGCGGGCCGCCCGGCTTCTTGCGGGTCACGGGGCCGCGGACGCTCGCGTTCGCGGACTACAGGGGAAATCGGCAGTACATCAGCCTCGGGAACCTCTCCGAGAACCCGAAGGTGCAGCTCTTCCTCATCGACTACGCGCAGCGCGCGCGCGTGAAGATCTGGGGGACGGCGCACGTCGAGGAAGACCCGGCCCGCGTCTCCGCGCTGATGCCCGAGGGCTACGACGCGAAACCCGAACAAGCCCTCGTGATCGAGGTCGTCGCCTGGGACGGGAACTGCCCGCAGCACATCCCCCAGCGCCTCGAGGCGAGCGACGTGGCGCGGGCGCTCGCGGAGCGAGACGAGCGCATCGCGACCCTCGAGGCGGAGCTCGCAGCGCGTCGGTCCACGTGACGGTCCTCGCTCACGGGGTCGGCGCTCGGCATACCCCGCCCTCGCAGATTTGGGGCGCGGGGCAGTCCACGTCTTTCGCGCACGCCGGTGTGGTGCACGCTCCCTCGCGGCAGACACGGCCACCGCGGCATTCGGCGTCGGTGGTGCATCCGCTCACCGCGGGCGCGGCAGGTGGCGTCGCGCTCGGCGCCGCGGAGGCCGAAGGGGCCGTCACGCTCTCGGTCGCCGGTGTGGGTTTGATGCTCGCCAACCGCGACAGGATGGAGCGCTCGAGCGTTCCCGTGGACGTGCATTTTTGGCGCACGCTCGAGTCGAGGCGCACGTCCGCCCCGAAGAGGCCGACGCTCTCGTAGCTGTTCGCCAGGCAATCGAAGAACGCGTTCACCGTCACCTTGGTTTGTCGTGGTCCTTGGGCGCGGAGGAGCACGTTGAAGTGCGTGCGGTGCTCGACGAGCTCCACCTTCCCGTTCGGTTTCGGGGCTGGGGCGTTGCAGTGCATCACCGTCGCCACGAGGGAGGTCGGCATCACGTGCTCGGTCGCGAGCAGCCCCGACGTCTTGTCGATGTTCTTGATCGGCAGGCCGCGCGTCGCGAACCACTCCACGGTGGCGTCCCATACGGGATCGAGAGGCGCGTCGACGACGATCTCCGTCTCGATCGGCTTGCTCGGGGCGGCCGGTCTGGGTGGCTCACAGCCACTCGAGACCAAGGCCACCATCACCGCCGCTATGAGCCCAGTGAGACATTTCCGACGGAACGCCATCCGAGGGTGAAGTGCAAGTCGTGGGCCCGCCGGATGGGCTCCGTCACGCCGCTCCGGCTCTGTCCGCCCGCGCATGCTGGAGCTCCCAGGCCAGCAAGGACTGCGCGGGTGCGCGGCTCGTGCACGGTGCGCCAGCGTGAAGCTCGCGTGTAGGACGAAGTGTGCGCTCGCGTGCGCCGTCAGAGAAAGCGCGTGAGCTCTTCGAGGGACTCGGCGTCGAGCCCATGGCGCCCCACGAGCTCTCGGCGCCACGCGCTCGCCCGTGCGCCGACCGCGGCGTCGGCGAGGCGCTGCACCGCGCGAATGGCGAAGCCGACCACCGGCGCCACCATGAGCGCCGTGGCGTACGGGAAGTGCGCGTTCAGCACCACGAACTGGGCCTCCCGGACGGCGACCGCGAGCACACCGCCTACGACCAGCGCGAGCACGACGCCCGGCACGAGCACGCGCATCCGTACGCGCCGCGCCCGCGCCACGAGCTCGGCGATCGCTTCGGCTTCGACGTCCCTCGGCTCGGGGCGGGAGCCGGCCTCGCGGTAGGTGGACACCCAGAATGCGTACCTCGCGCCCTTCGAGGCGGCAAGGTGCGGTCTTCTCACGAGGCCCGACATCGCGCACGATGCCCGTATGGCGGCGAAGCGGCGAGCCGAGGGCGGCAAAGAGGCGATCGTGGCTCGCCTGCGCGCGTTGTGTTTGGCCTTCCCCGACGCGAACGAGCGGATCTCTCACGGGTCACCGACGTGGTTCGCCGGAAAGGGCAAGGTGTTCGCGATGCTCGACGACCACCACCACGGCGCCGAGCATCTGTCCGTGTGGGTGCCGGCGCCGGACGGCGTGCAAGCGACGCTCGTCGAAGCCGCCCCCGAACGCTACTTTCGCCCGCCGTACGTGGGCCCGAGCGGGTGGATAGGGGTCGTGCTCGACACACGGCCCGATTGGGCGGCCGTCGAGGACCATCTCCGCGACGCGTTTCTGCACGTCGCCGGGAAACGGCTCCGTGAGCGCCTGCTCTCGGGGGCGGGGTAGCCGCGCGCCCTTCGGCGGCATTTCGGTCTCGTGCCCCACGGGGCACGCTGTACGCTCCGCGTATGCCGACCGATCGATTCGAAGGGTTCGCCGACAGGAAGGGCGCGTTCTTCGCCGCGCTCGCGAAGCACCAAGACCGCGAGTGGTTCGCCGCGCACAAGGCCGAGTACGACGAGGGGTGGGCAAAGCCGCTCGGGGCGCTCCTCGCCGAGGCGCGTGAGGCCGTCGACGATCTCTATCCGGACTTCGAGCTCGGTGAGGCGAAGGTCTTCCGCATCCACCGCGACGTGCGCTTCTCGGCCGACAAGTCTCCCTACAAGACGCACGCCGGTGGGCTCGTCCCGCTCGGTCACGCGAAGGTCGCGCTCGACGTGAGCGCCGCCCTCTACGTGCAGGTCGGCACGGAGTCGTTCGCGGCGGCGGGCATGTACGGCATGGGCCCCGAGGCGCTCGCTCGGTACCGCGCGGCCGTGGCCGACGAAAAACGCGGAAAAGAGATCGAGAAGATCGTGCTCGGCCTCGTGAAGAAGGGGTTCTCTCTCGACTCGATGGAGACGCTGAAGAAGGTGCCGCGTGGGCTCGAGCCCGACCACCCGCGCGCCGAGCTCCTGAAGCGGAAGGGGCTCATCGTCATGTTCCCGAAGCTCGAGCCGGCCGAGCTCGTGTCGCGGAAGATCCTGACGACGATCGTGAAACACGCGAAGGCCGCCGCGCCGTTCGTGCGTTGGGTGGCCGGAGTCGCCGAGGGGCGCTGACCCGGGCCCCCTCGCATTCCAGGTGCCTGGAATTTTTTTCCAGGCGCCTGGAATGGGCCGAGCGGTGGCCACGCGCGAGCCTCAGATCCCGAAGAAGTCGGCCGCGAGCTTCGACGAGCAGAGGCCCGTGTCGAGCACGAACGCGCCGGCTTTGCCGCAGCCACCCTTCGGATCGACCGCGACGCCGTGGCTCATCCCCGGCACCTCGTACGTCTCGACCTGCACCTTGCCGGACGGGTCGAGGTAGGTCTTGTGGGTGGCCGAGCCGACCTTGTCCGTCTTGCTCGGGGTCTCGTTCGCTCCGCCGACGTTCGCCCATTGTTTGGCGAGCTCGCCGGCGTTCATCGGCTTCACCGTGGAGTCGCTCGTGCCGTGCCACACCTGGAGGCGCGCCTTCGCCGACACGCTCGAGGCCGCACGCACGAGATCGCCCCACGCGTCGCCCGTCTTGGTGCGACCGGGGCTCATGCACGAGTACGCGTCGACCATTCCGCTCGCGCAGCGGTAGGGGAGCCCGGCCATGACGGCGCCGGCCTCGAAGACGTCGGGGTAGGTGGCGAGCATCACCGCGGTCATCGCGCCCCCCGCGGAGAGCCCCGTGACGAACGCGCGCTTCGCCCCGGTCGCGCGCTTCGCGTACTCGGCCATCGCCGCGATCGACGCGGCCTCGCCGCCCCCGCGTGCGATCTGCGCGGGCTCGAACCAGCGAAAACACCGGTTGAAGTTGTTGCCCGTCACCTGCTCCGGATAGACGACGAAGAACCCGCGCTCGTCGGCGAGCTCGTTCCATCCGGCGGCCTCGTACGCTTGGGCCGACTGGGTGCAGCCGTGGAGCGCCACGACGACGCTCGGGTCGGCCGCGGGCGTCTTCGGCGCATAGAAATGCATTCGGAGCTTCCCGGGGTTGTCGCCGAAGTCGTCGACGGTGGACGTCGTCCCGGCGGCGGGAGGAGCGCCGGTCGGCCCCGACGGAACGGGAGGATCGCCCTCGCCCGGTTCGCGCGGTGGACCGAAGGGCGCGCCCACGGAAGAAGAGGGGGCGCACGACGGGTCGTATGCGCCGGTCGCTTCGCTCGTGTCGGCGCAGCCCGAGCCAGCGAAGGAGATGGCGAGCGCGAGGAAGCCGAGGGAGAGGGCAGGGCGGAGCGACACGAAGAGGGGTCGGAGCATGCTCGCCGAACAGCAACCGTCGTGCCGCGGTGCGTTCGAGCGTGCCGACGTGTCGGCGCCCGAGCCTTCTGGCGACCTCGGCCCCCGAGGTCCGAGCGCTCGCGTCGCCGAGGACGCGGGCGACCTTCGATTTCGGTGCGTCACGCGTGACGCGGCGAGGGCCGATCGGCTTGTTTCTACGAGGTTTCGTGCGCGTGACCTCCTGGCATGGACGCTGCTCAAGGGCGCGCACCATGCGCAAGAAGCTCCCCCTCTTCCTCCTCGCCCTCGCCGCGGCCGCCTGCAGCGCCGACGCTCCTTCTCCGGAGATCTCCGTGACGTCCGTCGGTGCCGTGAGCCAGGCGGCGACGCCCTCGCTCGTCGAGGTGACCGGGTTCGGGTCGAACCCCGGCGCGCTCAAGCTCTACGCGCACGTGCCCGCCGCGCTTCGGCCCGGCGCGCCGCTCCTCCTCGTCATGCACGGGTGCACGCAGACCGCGGCGGACGCGACGCGGTACGGCTTCGACACGCTCGCCGACGCGAACGGCTTCGTCGTCGGGTATCCCGAGCAGCAGACGGCGAACAACCCCCTTCGGTGCTTCAACTGGGCCGGGGAGTACGGAAACCCCGCGAACGTCACGCGCGGTCAGGGCGAAAACCTCTCGATCAAGCAGATGGTCGACAAGCTCGTCGCGGACCACAAGCTCGACCCGAAGCGGGTCTTCGTGGCGGGCTTCTCGGCGGGCGCGGCGGAGGCCCTGCTCGCGGCGGCGACGTGGCCCGACGTCTTCGCGGGCGCGGCGTCCATCGCGGGCATCCCGTTCAACTGCACCACGACGTACGCCGAGGTCTCGTCGTGCCAGAAGCCGGGCAAGACCTTCACGGCCGACGCGTGGGGCGACAAGGTCCGCGCGGCCCACCCGACCTTCACGGGCCCGTGGCCGAAGATCTCCGTGTGGCAAGGTGCGAGCGACACCGTCGTGGGCCCGTCGAACCGCGCCCAGATCACGAAGCAGTGGTCGAACGTGCACGGGCTCCCCGAGGCCCCCCAGGTCACCGACACCGTCGACGGCCAGAAGCACGAAGCCTGGAAGAGCGCGAGCGGGGCGGTCGTCGTCGAGTCGTACGAGATCGCGGGCATGGACCACGGCGTGCCCATCATGGCGGGCTGCGGCACCGCCGGCGCCTACGCGTACGACAAGGGGATCTGCGCCTCCGTGCGCATCGCCGAGCATTTCGGCCTCGTCGGCTCGAGCGCCACTCCGACCCCTTCCACCGACGGTGGCTCCGCGGCCGACGCGGGGGCGAAGCCGAGCGGACCTTCGGGTAGCGCGGGCCCGGACGCCTCCGGACCGTCGGGGGGTACGAACGCCGCCGAGGACGCCGACTACGGGAGCCGCAACGGAAGTACGTGCAGTATGCAGGTTGGCGCGACGCGGACCTCGGCGCTGTCGCTCGTCGCCCTCGGGCTCGTCGTCGCCGCGCAGGTCGTGCGCCGTCGCTCGCGGAGGCAGCCGTGAGCCGCGAGGGTATGCCGACGAAGGCCCAGGCCATCACGTTCGCCGCGGCCTGGGCCGGGTGGGTCATGGACGCCTTCGACTTCACCGCGTTCTTGCTCGTGATGCCGGAGATCGAGAAGACCTTCGGCGTGAAGCACACGGCGAGCGCCGGCGCGATCGCGCTCACGCTGCTCATGCGCCTCGTCGGCGGGTACTTCGCCGGGAAGGCCGCCGACCGGTGGGGCCGAAAGCTCCCGCTGCTCGTGAGCGTCGTGTGGTTCGCCGTGTGCGACGGCGCGATCGCCCTCGCCCCGAGCTTCACCGCGATCCTCGTGCTCCGCACGCTCTTCGGGCTCGGTATGGGCGCGGAGTGGACCTCGGGCACGACGCTCGCGATGGAGAACTGGCCCAAGAAGACACGCGGGATCGCGTCGGGGGTGCTCCAGGGGAGCTGGGCCGTCGGCTACTTGCTCGCGGCGGCCGTATCGGCCTTCGTCGTCCCTCGCTTCGGGTGGCGTGCGCTCTTCGTCGTGACGGCGCTCCCGGCGCTCTTGGTCCTCCCGCTGCGTTCGTGGGTGCCCGAGAGCGAAGAGTGGAAGAAGGTCGCGAAGGCGAGGCCCGAGCCGCTCCGGGTCCTCTTCGCGAAGCACGAGGGGCTCCTCGGGCGCGCGGTGTGGGGCGCCCTCGCGATGTCGGTCGGCTTCGGCGCGTACTACGCTTTGACGGGCCTCTATCCCACGATCTTGAAGGTCGAGCTCGGCCTCGGCGCACACGAGACGTTCGTGCTCGTCGCGCTGTTCAACGTCGGCATGATGCTCGGGGCCATCGTGAGCGGTGTGGTCGCGGCGAAGCGGAGCGTGGCGCTCGCCATCGTGGTGCCTGCCGGGCTCTCGGTGCTGGTGATGCCGCTCTACGTGGGTCACCCGCCGTCGCACCTCGGCGTCGGTGCGTTCCTCGGAGGGGCGTTCGGGGCGGGCTTCTGCGGCGTGACGCCGATGCTGCTCACCACCATGTTCCCGGCGGAGGCGCGGGCGAGGCTCGTCGGCATCACGTACCACGTGGGCGCCTTCGTGGCCGGCTTCCTCCCCCTCGCAACGGCCACCCTCGCGGAGCGCGCGGGCACCTCCCTCGGCTTCGCGGTCATGATCGTCACGTCGATCCTCGAGCTTTGCCTCGTCGTGCTCGTCCTCGCCACGCTCGGGAGGACCCGCGCGCCCTCGCCCGAAGACGCGCACGCCGACCTCGAAGCCGAGCCCACCCCGGGCGAATGAGCCCTCCCCACGCCGACAGGACCTCGTCATGATTTCCCTTCTTCGTCCCTCCCTCGCCTCGCTCTTCGGTCTCACCGTCGCTTCGGCGCTCTTCGTCGCGCCCGCGGGCTGCCTCACGTCCGACGCTTCGCTCGCGCGCGCCGACGGAGGTGGCACCGACGCTACGGTCGTCGTCGAGGGGTCGGACCCGTCGCAGAACCCGGGCAACGCCGACGCCCCTTCCGTGAAGTACCGCGTCCTCGCGGGCCACCCCGGGTGCACCCCGGCGGGCCTCTCGTACCCGGCCGCGAGCATCCCGGGCTACACGTGCGCCGCGAAGGCCTACCCGGCCGATCGCGAGGACACGAAGAAGCCCATCGTCGTCCTCGTGCACGGCAATTCGTCCACGCCCGCCGATTGGGAGAAGTTCCCTGCCGACAAGGCCGACGCGAAGCCGATGCTCGCCGAGCGGCTGGTCGACGCGGGCTTCCGGGTCTTCGCCGTCGACTTTCGAAAGGACAAATCGGACGACCCGGCCGGGAACAACGACACCGAGAACGCGGCGCAGAACTTCGATCACGCGTGGGCGACGCCCATCCTCGAGCACCTCGTCGACAGCGTGCTCGCGGCCTACCCCGGCCGAAAGATATCGATCGTGTCGTTCTCGGTCGGCTCGACGATCGTGCGCGACGCGCTCCGGAGGCTGCACCGCGCGAAGAAGAAGCCCTTCGAGCGCATCGATCTCCTGGCGCTCGCCGCGGGTGGGCACCACGGCGTCTCCACGTTTCGGAAGCTGTGCGGCGCGAACCCGACGATGCGAGGGCGCATCGCCTGCGAGCTCGGGGATCGCACGGCGTTCGTGGACACGGACTTCTCGAAGCCCCTGAACGGCCCGGGTGGCGCATGGGAGACGCCGTGCCGCGACGGGGACACCGCGTACGGGCAGGCCGGCGTGTGTGGAGGAAACAAGGTGCGCTACCTCACCCTCGTGATGCGCGACATCAAAGAAGGCACCTTTCAAGACGAGTTCGTCTCCGAGGCCGCGAGCGCGCTCGCGGGCGCCGACAACCAGACCGTGGAGCTCACCGACGTCGACGAGACGGGGTACTTCTTCAACGGTCTCTTCAAGAACCACCAGGGCGCGATCCGCAGCGAAAAGGCGCTCACGGTGCTGGTGAAAGCGCTCTCCGGCACCTGACACCCCGCGACGCGCGCGAAGAGAGCCCGGGCCAAGGGCCCCTCTCCGGCGCGCGTCGCTCCGAATCGACGCACGAGATTCCGCGTCCGCGCGGCCCGAGTGGCTCGCGCCGCACCCGTCATCGAGGGCTCGCGCCGCTCGAAGGAAGTCCCTTTGTCATGAAATCGAAGATTGGCATGTTCACGGCGTTCGCCCTCGTCGCCCAAAACCTCGTCGCTGTGCCGAGCGCGAACGCCGAGGGGCGGAAGATCGCTCGCACCCAGGACACGGGCGCAGAGGGCTCGGGAAAGACCGACCCCGAGAAGCGAGATCCCAAAGACGCTCCGCGAGAGCCCGCGCCGCCGCCGGTCGCTCCCCTCGCGCCTCCCGCGAGCATCGAGCCGAAGCCCGCCGAGCCGAAGGCCGTCGAGCCGAAGCCCGAAGGCGAGAAGGACCTGTCGCGCGCGCCCGAGGCCCCCAAGCTCACGGCGGGGGCGTTCTCCCTGGCTCCGTACGTCGTCGTGGCGGCGGGCCTGAAGTACGACAACGTCATCCTTCGGACGGGCGAGCAGCGCGAAGATCGTGTGACGACCTACGCGACGAGCCAGTTCGGGCTCGTGGGGAGCTACGGCGAGCACCTCTCGGTGAGGAGCGAGCTCATGGCCGGCGCGGGCACCGGGCTCCACGGGACGAGCACGTACGAAGGCCAGGCCGCCCTCCAAGTGCGCCAGCAGCTCGTTCGGGTCGCGTTCGACAGGTTCGTGGTGGAGGGCGGTCGTGTCTTCGACGAGGCGAGCGCCGACTACGTCTCGGCGCACGTGCAAGAGACGCTCCTCCAAGATACGGCGACGCGCGACCCGCTGCTCTACAGCGGCTACAACCTCGGCAACGGCCTGCGCTCGACCGTCGCGGTCGGGCCCGTGCGCATCGGCCTCGCGTTCAACGCAGGGAACCCCGTCTCGAACACGGCGACGCTCATGGTCGGCGGCACGTTCCCACCCTTCGAGCGCCTCTTCACGCAGGCGTTCCAGTCGGTCAATGCGGGCGCGAACCACTTCCCCGACGACACCTTCCACTCGACGATCGTCACCCCTTCGCTCATGCTCGACACGCGGTACGTCGACGCGAAGGTGGCGCTCCAGGCGTTCACGATCGACACGAACACGACCTCGAAGGAGAACGACTCCATTCGCGGGTACAATGTCCGCGGCACCGTCCGCGGCAAGATCGCGGGCGGCGTGGTCGTGCCGTTCTTCAACGTCGCGACCACCCGCAACGACACCGTCCTCCCGAACGACGTCTCGACCCGCGCGCCCGAGCGGTACAAGGCGATCGTCCTCGGTGGAGGCGTGGACGTCAACGTCGCCGAGCGCCACGCCTGCAAACACGAGTGCCGCGACGGCTTCGGGGCGCAGTTCGAGCAGGTTCAGTTCCAGATCGGCGACGGCGTGGTCACGAGCATCCGGTACGCGAACGTCGGCGCGACGTTCTGGGCGCTCCCGTACCTCGCGGTCGGCGCGCGGTTCGCGTGGTGGCAGCAGCACCAGAACGGCATCGACGACACCGGCGAGCGCACGTTCACCCTCGCGCTCCGGGCGGTGATGAAGTGAGCTCCGATGGAACGCGACGGGTCGCGAAGGCGGGGCTCGGCAGCGCGGCGTGATACCGTGGAAGGACATGGTCGACGACGACTTCCCGGACGACGAGACCCGGCGGGTGGAGAGCCCGCTCACGGCGCGTCCACGCTCGCTTACCGTGGAGCTCGTGGTCGTGCAGGGGCCCGCGCGAGGGGAGCGGGTGCGAGTGCCGGCGGGGGGCGTGGCGCGCATCGGCTCGTCGAGCACGTGCGATCTCGTGCTGCCCGACAAGTCCGTGTCGCGCCTCCACTGCGAGGTGCGCCTGCGATCGAAGAGCATCCTCGTGCGTGACTCGGGGAGCACCAACGGCACGTCGGCGATGGGCATGCGGCTCGTCGAGGCGGAGGTGCCGGCGGGCACCGTGCTCTCTCTCGGTGGGAGCGCCGTGCGCGTCGAAGCCGACCTCGACGACGGGGACTACGTGGAGATCTCCGACCGCACGGGCTTCGGCGAGCTCATCGGCCAGAGCCTCGAGATGCGGCGAATCTACGCCATCCTCGAGCGTGTGGCCCCGACCGACAGCACGCTCCTCGTTCGCGGCGAGACCGGGACGGGCAAGGAGGTCGTCGCGCGGAGCGTCCACGCCGCATCGTCGCGGAGGAAGGGCCCCTTCGTCGCCCTCGACTGCAGCACCATCCCCGAGAACCTCTTCGAGTCGGAGCTCTTCGGTCACGTGAAAGGGGCCTTCAGCGGCGCCACGCAGGATCGGGCCGGGGTGTTCGAAGAGGCCGATGGCGGCACGCTCTTCCTCGACGAGCTCGGCGAGCTGCCCCTCGCGCTCCAGGCGAAGCTCCTCCGTGTGCTCGAGACCCGCACGTTGCGCCGCGTCGGGTCGAACACGGTGCGCTCGGTCGACGTGCGTGTGCTCGCCGCGACGAACCGTCCCCTCGATCGCTGCGTCAACGAGGGGACGTTCCGCGAGGACCTCTACTATCGGCTCGCCGTGGTCGAGATCGTGCTCCCTCCCCTGCGCTCTCGCCCGGACGACGTCCGCCTGCTCGCGACGCATTTCTTCCGTGCTCGTGGCGGCGAGGGAGAGCTACCCGAGCCCTTCCTCGCGCGGCTCGATCATCGGAGCTTCCCGGGGAACGTGCGCGAGCTCGCCCACGTCGTCGAGCGCGCCATGCTCCTCGGGACGATCCGCCCCGGCCCGGTGCAGAGGCCGCCGGATTTGGGCGCGCGCATCGACGAGCTGCCCCCGCTGCATCTGCCCCTCAAGGACGCGAGGGTCGCGTGGACGGAGAACTTCGAGCTCCTCTACGTGAAGAGCGTGCTCGCGCGTGCGGGGGGGAACGTCACGCACGCGGCCGAGCTCGCGGGCGTGAGCCGGAGGTTTCTCCAGAGGCTCGTCGCGCGCCTCGGGGTCACGCCCTCGGAGCTGGGCATCGATCCGTCGGAGCTCGGCGACTGACGGGTGTCGGAGCCAACGGCCTTCGGGGCCGTGATTCCTCGGTCGAACGCGCCCACGTCGTGCCATCATCGAGGCCGCGAGGGGGACCTCGCGCAGACACACCGGGCTTGCATGGGTTTCATTCCAGGCGCCTGGAAAAATTTTCCAGGCGCCTGGAATGGAGAGCCCGGTCGACGAAGGGGAGAGAGCGATGGCAGCGAAGAAGGCGACGACGAAGGCCCTTTCCGTGGTGCGGAAGGCCGCGCTCACCGGCGTGAAGGCGAGCCCGGCGCAGAGGCGGCGGCTCGAGTCTTTGCTCGAGACGATCGAGCGCCGCAAGGCCCGCATCGTCGAGGACTTTTACGACATCGGCGTGGCCCTGAAGGAGATCGTCGACAAGAAGCTCTACCTCCAAGCCGGGGTCGCCTCGTTCGGCGAGCTCCTCGACGCGCGGAAGGTCATGGGCAAGTCGCAGGCGTACAAGCTCGTCGCGATCGCTCGCTCCGTGTCGCGCGAGAAGGCCATCGAGGTCGGGTCCGAGAGGGCCTACGAGCTCGTCCGCTTGACGGAGGAGACCCCCGAGCCCGACACCGTCGACGACGTGCTCGAGACGGGCGTGCGCGGTCCGAAGGACAGGCGACGGGTCGACCTCACCAAGCTCTCGTCACGCGACATCGCCAAGAAGCGTAAGGAGATCGCGAAGGCGAACACGAAACCCTCGGAGGACGAGCGCGCCGCCGCTCGGGCGGCTCGTACGGCCCAAGCCGCGCTGCGCAGGGCAGGCCTCGAGATCTCCGTGGTGCCGCGCAGGGTGGACAAGGCGTGGGGCGCGGTCGTGACCGTGTCGATCGAAGGTCTCGAGGCGATCGTCGCCGCTGTCGGCCGCTGAGCCGACCCGGCGTGTCAGGGTGAGCAGGTGAGAGGGCCGCCCTGCTGTACGCAACCGCCCTGCACCGGGAGCACGGGGCAGGGCGCGCCGCACCGAGACGTGCAACCGAGCGCGCGCGCCTCCCGGGCCCGGGTGGTGTAGGTCGAGGTCTCCGCGCTCCCGGCGATCGCCACGAAGACGTCGCACTCGCACTCGTCCTTCGCCTTGGTGGCGCAGTGGCCTTGGGCGAGCTGGCAGGCGCGGGCCGCGGCGCGGAGCGTGACGAGCTCGGCCTCGATCGCGGCGCAGTCGGGTGCGGCGTCGGGCTCCGGCGTCGCGTCGGCGGCGTCTTGTGGCGTGACGTCGCGTTCGGAAGGCATCGCGGTGTCCGTCGACGTGTCGGCCGGGCCCGGCACCTCACGTGCCGTCCAGTCGAAGCACGCCGCGGGCGAGAGGCTCGCGGCGACGAGGATCGCCGCGGTGGTCGAGATGCGCTTCCCGGTGCCCTTCGTCACGGTGCACCATGGTAGCATCGCCTGCCATGCGACGTGCGTTCGCGGCCGTATTCTCGGTGGTCTTCGCGTTCGGGTGCCCTGCCCCCGCCGCGGCCGACGACACCGCGACCGCCGCGGCGAAGGCCTCGTACGAGCGTGGCCTCGCCGAGCACGCCAGAGGTCGCCTCGCCAGCGCCGCGCGCGCCTTCGCCGAGGCGGACGCGGCCGTTCCGAGCAACGAAGCCATCGAAGCTGCGCTCGACGACGCCGTCGCCGCGGACGACCCCGTGCTCGGAATGACCCTGGTCGCACGCGCGGAGGGCCGCCCCCTCGACGCTCGCGCAGCGCGGGCCCGAGACGCCGCGAGGCGGGCCTTCGAGCGCCGTGTCGGAGAGGTCGTCGTCGTGTGTCCGGCACCCTCCACGTGCACCGTCCGCGTCGACGACGGGCCTCCCGTGGCCCCCGCGGGGCCCGTGCTCGTCGGCGTCGGGGCTCACGCCGTGACGGCGTCCCGCGACGGGCGCACCACGACGACGCGTGTCGACGTGGCCCCCGGCGCGAGCGTTCGTGTCGCCGTCGATGCCCCGGAGCGCAGCGGCGGCGAGCCCGCGCGCCCTGCCGTCGGCGAGCCCGTTCGACCGGGCCGTGTGGTCGTGGTCGTCGGCCTCGGCGTGACTGCCGCGCTCGGCGTAGCGACGGCGATCTCGGCGGCCGACCTCTTCGGCAAACGTACCGAGTTCGTCGACGGGGCGTGTGCCATCGACGCCCCCGCGACCGCCACGCCGCTCGCGGAGTGCGGGCGCCTCGCGGACGAGGGGAGAGCGGCGAACGTGCGCACGGGTCTCCTCCTCGGGGGGACGCTCCTCGCCGGAGCCACCACGCTCGTCACGGAGCTCTTCTTCGTCCCGAAGCGCGGCGAGCCGCGACTCTCCGCTGCGATCTCGCCGACGTCGCTCGGCGCGAACCTCGTCGTTCGCTTCCGATGACGACGTACACCGTCGTCCGTAAGATCGCGTCGGGTGGGAACGCGACCGTCTACGTCGCGAAGGCGGTGTCCCTCGGGATCGAGCGCCTCGTCGCGCTGAAGAAGCCCCATCCCCACCTCGTCGACGAGCCGACGTTCGTCGCGGCGTTCCATCGTGAGGCGGCCGTGGCCGTACGCCTCCGGCACCCGAACGTGGTCCAGGTGCTCGACGTCGTGGAGCACGAGGCCGTGCCGTGCCTCGTCCTCGAGCTCGTGGAGGGGCCCATGCTCTCCGCGCTCATCCGCTCGGCCCTCGCGCGTCCCGAGGTCGACACCACGGCCGCAGCCGTCGCGATCGTCGCGGCGGCTTCGCGCGGCCTCCACGCGCTCCACGAGCTCCGCGACGAAGCGGGGGCCCCGCTCGGCCTCGTGCACCGCGACGTCTCACCTCAGAACGTGCTCGTAGGTCGGGACGGCATCACGAAGCTCTCGGACTTCGGGCTCGCGAAGGCCACCGCGTCCGGTGACGCTTCGACGACCGAGGGGGTCCTGAAGGGAAAGGTGGGGTACCTCTCCCCGGAGTACATTCGTGGGGAGCCCGTCGATCGCCGCTCGGACGTGTTCGCGATGGGCGTCGTCTTGTGGGAAGCGCTCGCGAAGAAGCGGCTCTTTCGCGCCGATCGTGAGCCCGACGCCCTCGGCAAGATCCTCGGCATGCCGATCCCCGAGCTGCCCGCGTTCCCGGGCTCGGCCGAGCTCGACGAGATCGTCGCGCGGGCGCTCGCGCGCGACCCTCGGGCGCGGTACGCGAGCGCCACGGACCTGGCCGACGCGCTCGACGCCGTCGCGAAGAAGCTCGGTCTCGACACATCGACGCAGGAGATCGCGCGGGTCGTCTCGGCGCTCTCCGAACCCATGGACAGCGCGTCAGCGAAGAGCGCGCCGCCGGCTCCGGCGCCCTCGCCGCCCGACCCCGGGCAGACCGACGAAGCGACCGTGCGCGAGATGTCCCGCACCGACGTGGTGCCGACGGAGGTGCCCACGCATCCCGCTCCGCTCGCGGCGAACGTGGCGCAGGAGCCTCCCGCGCGTGGTCGTGGGCAGAGCGTCGCCGTGTCCGTCGCAGGGGCGCTCGTCGCGCTGTCCGTCGCCGGGCTCGTCGCGCGCACCCTCTCGAGCACGAGCGACGTTCCCGCGAGCCTCGACGCGGGCCCGTCCGAGCCGAGGGTCGTCGATGCCGCGCCCCCGGTGACGAAGGACGCGGCCCCGGAGGTCGTCGCGCCTCCCGTCGCCGCAACGGCCACGGCTATGGCGACGGCGAATGCTACTGCCCCGCACACGAAGCCCGCGCTCGGCCAGGCCCCCGTGCCGCACGCGCGGCCCGTGCCTTCCGTGGGGCCTCGGCCGAACCCGTACGGCGACGGTGGCAAGTGACGTAGAGCTACTTCGCGGCGTAGCGTGCGTCGAGCTTGCCGAGCTGGCTCGTGAAGCCCTGCTGTTGCATGTTCGTCCAGTGTGGGTCGTGCATCGCGTGGAGCGAGACGACCATGCGCGCGCCCTTCGGGTGCTCCTCGAACGTGACCGCGATGAGGCTCTCGTACGCTTCGACGCCGGGGAGGAAATCGATGACGCTCGTGAGCGCGAGCGCCGTGTACGGCGTGAACGTGGAGAACGTGGCGCGAACGTCGTGCGAGGTCGCGTGCCCGTCCTTCTTCATCGCCTCGATGGCGCGCGGGTCGGACGCGATCATGGCGTAGGCGAGCGTGCCGCCGACCTTGGGCTCGAGCGTCGTGACCTCGACCCGGAAACCCTCGGGGCCCCACCAGGACTCGAAGCCCTCTTTCGTGGCCCATAGGTCCCACAGCTCCTTCGGCGTCGCGGGGTAGATGCGCTCGAGGACGAGGGACACGCGGTGTTCTTTCATTCGCTTCGACCTTTCTTCGGCCGCGCGCGGGCGGCCCTCTTTCGTTCTCCGAGGGCGACGGCGAACCTGTCGAGGCGCGCCTCCCACAGCGAGCGGTAGCGGTCTACCCACGTCGACAGCTCGCGGAACGGCTCGGGCCGGAGCGAGTAGAGGCGGCGTGTTCCGTCCGGGCGGACGCGGACGAAGCCCGCCTCCCCCAAGATGCGTAGGTGCCTCGACACGCCGGACTGGCGGATGTCGACCCGCTCGACGATGTCACCCACGGCCTGCTCGCCTTCGAGGAGCGCCTCGACGATGAGGCGACGCGTCGGATCGGACAGGGTCTGGAAGACGTCGGCAGTATGCACGAGCGTGTATATATGGATCGGTGTATGCGTTGGCAAGCCGGATCGGTCCGGCGTGGGGGCAGCGCTCGAGGTCCTCGCGCCGTGGTGGAGGTCCGCGTGTGGCCGGAGCGGATCGGTCTCTGGCTCGTCCGGGCGCGCCGCGCGCTCCTGGACGTCGCACCTTGGGGCCGTCGAAACGCGACCCCCACCCAAGGATCCCTCATGCTCCGCTCCCTCTCCACGCTCACGTTCGTCTCCCTCGCGGCACTCGCTTCGCTCTCGCTCGGCTGCAGCGCCGATGCCTCCTCGACGGTGCCTTCTTCCGCCGAGGACGGTGTCGTCGCCGCTGTCTCGCTCGAGACGTACACCTCGGACGCGGCGGGCTTCGACACCCACGCCTACTGGCTCGACACGGGCCGCGAGGTCGTCGTCTTCGACGCTCAGTTCACGCCCGCCGCCGCCGAATCGATGCTCGCGTCGATCCGGAAGAAGACACGATCCCCGGTCGCGTGGGTGGTGGTCACGCACCCGAACCCGGACAAGTTCAACGGCGCCGAGGTGTTTCGTCGTGAGGGCGCCAAGGTCGTCGCGTCGAAGCGCACGGCGGCGGCGCTTCCGGGCGTGCACGCCTACAAAAAGGCCTACTTCACGCAGGTCGCCCGCAGCTTCACCGAGGAGACCTACCCCGCGCTCGCCACGATCGACGTCACGTTCGACGGGAGCTTCCGGCTGCCCGTGACGGGGGTGGCCGTGGAGCTCCACGAGCTGACGAACGCGGGGGTCTCGAGCACGCAGACCGTGGCCTACGTACCGGCGGCGAAGGCGCTCGTCGTCGGTGATCTCGTCCATGGTCGAGCCCACGCGTGGCTCGAGGGCGGCATCGTCGACGGCGCGCCGCGACCCGACCTCGCCTCGTGGAAGCGGGCCCTCGCCGAGCTCTCCCGCTTCGGGGACGTCGACGTGTACGGAGGTCGTGGAGATGTGTTGCCGCGCGAGGTCGCGACGCAGGAGCAGACCGCGTACCTCGACGCCGCCGATACCATCGTGGGCGCCTACGTGAAGGCGCTCGGCTCGCGGCGGGTGGAGCTCTCCGATCCGAAGGCGAGCACCGCGCACTGGAAGGCGCTCTCGGTGAAGCTCTCCGAGCGATTTCCGTCGTATGCTCTCCCGTACATGGTCGAGTACGGGGTCTACGGGCTCGCGCTCTCCAAGGCGCGCGAATGAGGGGCGCTCGGGCTCCCGAGGGCGGCGTTGGCTAGGGCGCACGTCGACGAGGCGCGCGCGGTCGCGGAAAGCTTCGCGATCGCCGAGGACCACCCGCAGATCCGCGCGCGGCCGCACGCCCACGTGCGCCACCAGCTCCTCTACGCGAGCCGTGGGGTGCTCACGCTCCTCACCGACGCGGGGTCGTGGCTCCTCCCGAGCGAGCGCTGCGCGTTCCTCCCCGCGGGAATGGTCCATCGCGTCCGCGCCGACGCCGAGGTGTCGCTGCGCACGATCTACCTCTCGCCGAAGCTCGAAGGGGTGCCGCGCTCGTTCTCGGTGTTCGTGCTCCCGCCGTTGGGCAGGGAGCTCGTGGCCTTCGCCATGCGCTACGAGGCCCACGTGCCGCTCGATGGTTGCGGCCGAGACACGTTCTCGTTGCTGGCGCGGCTCGCGGGGACGTGGGCTTCGACGCCTTGCCCCTTCGAGCTACCGGCGGGGGAGTCTCCCGAGGTGCGCCGTGCCACGCAGATCCTCCGCGCCGATATCGCGTCCGAGGTCTCGGCGTCCGACGTGGCGCGGGCGGTCGGCGTGTCGGTGCGGACCCTTCACCGTCGCCTGGTGGGCGAGACGGGCCTCTCGTTCCGCGACTACCTCGTACGCGCGCGTGTGCTGGCGGCGATGGCGGCCCTCGCCGAGCCTCGGGCTCGCGTGACCGACGTCGCGCCCCGCGTAGGGTTCGAGAGCCTCGGCGCGTTCGCGCGGGCGTTTCGGAAGATCGCCGGCGAGAGCCCGTCGGAGTACCGCGCGCGCGTCGTGGGGTGAGGTCGGCGTGGCGCGCGTCGTGGCGGACGAGGAAGAGCCGACCGACGGACGAGGGGACGAGGAGGAAGATCCGACCGAGAGGAAGAGAGAGGAAGATCCGACCGATGGGAAGATCCGACCGACGTTGACGCCAAGTTCGCGGAAGGACTCAGGGTCCAGTCTCGGGGTCCAGTCTCGTCTCGATCCGACCGTCTCGTCTCTCGCTCCTCGCTCGATCCGACCGACGTTGACGCCAAGTTCGCGAAAGGACTCAGGGTCCAGTCTCGCAAGGGGAACAGCTTCATCGCCGGCACGGCAGGGAATGCGAGCAGAGCCTTGATGCCACTCCGCGAAAGCAGGCGAAGGCCTGGCCGAGCCACCCCCGAAATGTGGCCCGGCCACCTCGGCCGCGGGAAGATCCGACCGACGTGGCTGCGGACGCGGACGGCGGAAGATCCCGGAAGATCCGACCGACGTTGACGCCAAGTTCGCGAAAGGACTTAGGGTCCCGTGGCCGCGGACGCGGAAGATCCCGCGGAAGATCCGACCGACGTTGACGCCAAGTTCGCGAAAGGACTTAGGGTCCAGTCTCGCAAGGGGAACAGCTTCATCGCCGGCACGGCAGCGGATGCGAGCAGAGCCTTGATGCCACTCCGCGAAAGCAGGCGAAGGCCTGGCCGGGCCACCCCCGAAATGTGGCCCGGCCACCTTGGCCGCACACGAATCCCCTAAAATAAAGCCACTTCGTGTTGGCCCACAAAGTGAAATGGGCCGGGGCATGTCGAACCCTCGCCGCATCGTCCCGGGCACCACCTATCTCGTCACGCGTAGGACCACGCGCCGTTACTTCCTTCTGACCCCGGACAAGCGACGCATCTTGCTCGCGTTCTATTGGTACGCGACAGCCGTCCTCGCGGCGGAGCTCGGCATCGAGATCCACGCGGTGCAGATGCTGTCGAACCACCTCCACGAGGTGCTCACCGATACGCGAGGAAGGCTCCCAGACTTCCTTTCGCAGCGAAATCGCCTCCTCGCGAACGCCATCAAGGTGCTGCGCGGGTGGACCGGGGAGGTCTTTTCGCGCGAGGGAGCGAGCGTCGTCGCGCTCTATGGTGAGGACGCGGTGCTTCAGAAGATCGGGTACACGCTCGCCAACGCGGTCGAAGCGGGGCTCGTCGCGAGCCCCGAGGATTGGCCGGGCGTCACGCTCGCGGCGACGGACATCGGGGCGCGAACCATTCGTGTCTCGCGTCCCGAACTCTACTTCGACGCGAAGAACACGCGCTGGCCCGACGACGTGGAGATTTCCATCACGGTGCCTCGTGCGCTCGAGGCGAGCTCGGGGCACGCGGGAGCGCGAGAGCGTATCGTGTCCGCGGTGAACACTGCGGTGGAGAAGGCGCGCATCGTGGCCCGGAAATCCGGGAAGTTCGTGCGGTCGCTCGAGTGGATCTTCGCGGTGCCCCATACGACGCGTGCGTCGTCGTTCGAGAAGGTGGGGGCGCGCAATCCGAGCTTTGCGGCCGGTGGGAACGTCGAGATGGCGGTACATGCCATGAAGGAGCGCGCGGCGTTCTTGGGGGCGTACCGGGAGGCGTTGCGAGCCATGCGGAATGCAGTGCGGGATGTGTTCTTCCCAGCGGGGACGTGGCGACTCTTCCGCGAGTTGGGCGTCAATGTCATTTCAGGTACTTAGCGCCAACGTCGGTCGGATCCCCCCGGGTCGCGCAGTCGGATCCCCCCGGGTCGCGCAAGGTCGTCACCGCGTCTGCCAACGTGCGCTCCGCCCCCAACGGCACGATCGTCAAGGTGCTGAGCTCCGGCGCTTCGGTGCAGGCGACGCGCGCGGAGGGCGCGTGGTACGCCGTGTCCTTCCGCCTCGGCGGGAAGGACTGGGGCACCGCCGCGGACCCGGCGTTCGTGCACACCTCGCAGCTCTCGTGCGAGTGAGCGGTCCGCCGCCCCGTCGCCCTGCGACCTCTGGTATCGATCGTTCATGATCACGAAGGCCGACATCGAGGCGGCGCGCGCGCGCATTCGCCCCCACGTCCGCGAGACGCCGCTCCTCGCCGTCCGCGGAGACGACCTCGGGCTCGCGTTCGACGTGGAGCTGAAGCTCGAGCTCCTCCAGGTGACGGGCACGTTCAAGCCACGGGGGGCCTTCAACACGCTCTTGTCCCACCCTGTCCCGTCGTCCGGAGTCTGCGCCGCGTCCGGGGGAAATCACGGGGTCGCCGTCGCTCACGCAGCGAGCCGTCTCGGGCACCGCGCTCGCATCTTCGTCCCGGAGATCTCCTCGCCCGCGAAGGTCGCGCGCATTCGAGAAGCGGGTGCGGAGCTCGTGGTGGGTGGCGCGCGCTACGCCGACGCGCTCGAGGCGTGCGAGGCCTACGCGGCTAAGGAGGGAGCGCTCTCCGTGCACGCGTACGACGCGTGGGAGACCATCGCCGGTCAAGGCACGGTGGGCGCGGAGTGGGAGGCGCGCACCCGGGGCCTCGACACCGTGCTCGTCGCTTCGGGAGGTGGCGGTCTCGTCGCCGGGATCGCGCGGTGGTTCGAGCGCGAGGTGAAGGTCGTCGCGGTCGAGCCCGAGGGGTCGTGCGCTCTCCACGCAGCCCTCCGCGCGGGTGGCCCCGTCGACGTCTCGGTCGAGTCCGTCGCGGCCGACTCGCTCGGCGCGCGAAACGTGTTCTCGCGTGTCTACGAGACGTGCGCGGCGTACCTCGACGACGTCGTGCTCGTGCCCGACGCGGCCATCGTCGAGGCGCAGCGGCGTTTGTGGTTGGGTGTGCGCGCGGCCACGGAGCCCGGCGGCGCGACGGCCCTCGCGGCGTTGATCGAAGGAGTCTATCGCCCCGAGAAGGGAGAGCGTGTCGGTGTGCTCGTGTGCGGGTCGAACGTCGATCTCGCGAGGCTCGCCGCGCTCGTGTGAGCGTGCTCTCTCGAGCGTGCCTCAGAACGCGCCGGCCAAGGCGAGACCGGCCGTCCCGAAGGGGACGAGCGCGACCCGTGGTCTCCCGACGCGTGCATCATGCATGCGTCGAAAGTCGGCCCCGATCGAGGCTCCGATCGCGTGCCCCATGAGGGCGCCGGCCACGACGTCGGAGGCCCAGTGGTGCGCGCCGCTCATCATGCCGAACGCGATGCTCGCCGCGCCGGGATAGAGCACCCACGGGAGCCAAGGGACGTCGGCGTAGTACGACACGAGCGACGACGCGAGCGCGACGGCGACCGAGGTGTGCCCCGAGGGCCACGCGCTGTTCTCGAGCAGAGGTCCCCGCCACTCGCGGGCCCACTCCGGGTGGAGGAGGCGATCCGGGGACTCGGGGTGCCCCCCGTGGTTCGGGAAGGGGCGCCCCGTGAGCCCCTTGAGGAGCACGGTGGTCGCGAAGGTCACGGTCATGGCTTGCAGCGCCGCGGCTCCGGCTCCGGTGAGCTTGGTGTCGCGCGCGACGAGCCCGGTCGCATAGACGAGCGCTCCCATCGCGGGGAGGCCGTAGTACCCCAGCGACACGGTGAAATCCGAGAAGCCGCGCGTCCCGAGCCTCTCCTCGACGAAGACGCGGATCTCGTGGTCGGCGCCGGACGCGGAGAGCTCCATCGTCGAGAGCACCGCCGCGCCGTAGAAGAGGAGGTTCTCACCCGTGGCAGCGTCGACGAGGTTGCACCCGAGCCGGTCCGTGGGCAGCGGGAGCTCCCCGTATCCTTCGAGCGCAGCCGTCCTCGGCTCGCACGCCGCCGCGTTGGAGGCGACGAGCGTTGCCGAGACGGCGACGGAAGCGCCGACGAGCCACGCAGCCCACCCCGAGCTCGATCCACGAACACGCGCGCTCACGGCGCCTTCCCCCGGTCCTTCTGGATCCCTCTTGGCGCGCCTATGGCGGTGGTCGTGCATGGCGTGGCGCGCGTCATGGGGCTCCTGGCGAGCGTCCCGTTCACGAAGCCGTCGCCGAACATGGTGGAGACCGTGCCACGGAGACGCGGGCGCGTCCATGCGTGCGCGGGCTGTCAGTCCCGAGGGTTCGCGGTGAGCGCCGCGACGACGGAGAGCCCGGCCCAGAGCATGTGCTCGTTCATCACGGCGCCGGGAAAGACGACCGTGGCCTCGGTCGCCGAGGAGACGACGACGGCCCCTGGTGGGAGATGGGCTCCAGCCTCTCCGACCGCTCCCGGCAGCGTACGCGCCATGGGGCCCTGCACCTTGAGGGTGGGCCCGCCACGGTGGGGGTGCGCGCCCGAGACGAGCGTGTACGTCCCACCGTCCGAGAAGTACGGCGAGCCGATCGCCTCCATCACCGAGACCATGGTGGTGCGAACGACCACGTGCGTGTGCGCGAGAGCGAAGCGGATCTCGTGGCCGCCGAACGCCCCGGATCCGGCGCGAAACATGCCCCCGTACCTCTGCGCAAACGCTTGCCAGATCGCCGTTTGGTGCTTGCGCGTTTGGCCGTTCATCGTGACCACGACCGCCACGACCCCGCCGATCGCGAGGAGAAAGAAGAGTGAGACCCCGAAGAGGGGGAGAGCTTCGCCCATGCACGGAGCTACGTGCGACGCGTAGGGAGCTTCCCTCGGGGCGCGTTCTCGGCCGCCTTCTTAGCTGCGATTCGAAGGGGGCACGGGGGGAAGGGCTCGATGTCGCGGGCGGGCCCCGCACGAAAGAGGCGCCTCGACGTTCGTTCTCCGTTCCATTCCAGGCGCCTGGAAAAATTTTCCAGGCGCCTGGAATGAACGAGCCGAGTGGCACGAAACCCTGGAAAATAAGCCTCTCCATGGCAGGGACGTTTTGGGGCTCGTTCGCGAGGTCGTGGCGACCGAGTCGCACGCGTGCTCGCGCCACGCGATGGCACGCCCGATGCTCTCTTGGCGATCATGGTCCCGTTGCCCAAGCTCTCGCGACGTTCGACGCTCGGGGGTGGTCTCGGTCTCGGTCTCGGGTTGGTGCTCGGCGCGCCTCGGCTCGCGATGGCTTCGCCGGCCTTCTCTCTCTCCGATCAGTTCGAGCGCACCCACACCCAAGCTTCCGTGTACGCGAGGACACCGGTGGTGATCGTGGGGGGAGACCAGCGGAACACCGGCGATCGGATCGGCGAGTGGTTTGCGCGCCTCGGCGCGGATCTTGCGCTCTTCGGCATCGCCGATCTCGACGCCCTCCCGTTCTTCGTACCTCGAGGCTCCGTTCGAAAGAACCTCCGCGCCATCTCTCCACGACTGCCGATCCTCTGCGATTGGAAGGGCGAGGTGTTCCGCCCGATCCTCGGGTTTCCAGCGAACAAGGAGATCGTCGTTCAGGTGCACCTTGCGCCGAAGCCCGGCGAGACGGTGCGTGTGCTCGCGCGTGTGGAAGGCCCGGTGACGCCGGCGGGCATCGCAGCCGTTCGCCGTGCAGCGGGCCTCGCGCGGTAGCGGGCGCTTGGACGCTCGCCTGTCTTCGCTCGTTGGCGCCAACGTCGGTCGGACCTCTCCTTCTGCGTGGCTCCGAAAAGAAAGTGTGCGACATATCCGAGGTCGCGCCTCTCACGAGACGATGGGCGCCCTGAGGTCCCCTCGGAGAAAACATGTACCTGGCATATTTGTCGCGCTTTTCGCTCCGTTTCCCCGCACTGCTAGGCCGATTTCGGGCGTTGCCGGCCAACGGCGTATGCCTCGTTGTCCTTCTGGGCGCCGTTGGCTGCGACCGGACGGGTGCGGTTCGTGCTAGGGCGGCGTTCGACCTCAACTGCCCAGAAGAGAAAATTGAAGTCGTCACGATCTCCTCCTACGACGCGACCTTTGGGGCGCGCGGCTGTGGAAAGCGTGGGACCTACAAGTGGGGCACGGACATCGGAGGGGCTGTTCTGAACTCTCCCATCTCGACCGACGGCGCGCCCTCCGTGGCTCCCTCCGCGTCGGCGGCGCCCGCTCCCAAGTAGCGCACGGCGCAGCGCTACCCGGCGCGCGCCAGCACCGACGTCCGGCTAGCAGCGTGCTCCCGAGAGCGTCGACGCGGGAAGCCTTGCGAGGCGGCTTTCGCGGCTCTCCGAGCGGTTTACTCGGCGCGTGCGGGCTCGGCTGCCACTACGCCACGGCACCGTCGATGAATGGAAGCTGCCGGGGGCGATGGAGGTCCTCTAGCGCCTCTCGTCGGTCGGATCTCCTCTCGCCATCCCGCCGGCCCCGACGTCCCCGCTTCAAGGGGACGGGGACGTCCACGGGTCGAGGGGGCGCTCGCTTCGTGGGCCGGAAGGCGCGAACGAGCGCGACGGATCCCACGGATCGACCAGGTCGAGCGCCGCACCCTTGGAGGCTGACGTCGGCGCCGCGAGCGTGCCGGCCCCCCACGGATCGTGGAGGTCGAGCCGCGGAGCTTCGACGGCGCGCCTGCGAGGCGGGAGCATGGCCGGAGGCGGCGCGGGGCTCACCGGGGTGCCCTCCGAAGGATCGAGCGCGGGCACCACGACGGCCGCAGGCGAACCGGGAGGGGCCGTGGGCGCCGGAGCCGTTGCGGGAGCCGCCGCTATGGGGAGCCCCACGGGCGCGTCGGTCGCGGGGACCCGGGCCGCGAACGCGGCGCGCGCGGGCTCGGCCGCCACCATGCCCACGGCGACGAGCGAGACGATGGCGAGCGCGAGGCGATGTCCACTCATGCGACGAAGTGTAGCCCGCGAACCTCACCGGCGCGACGTGCTGCGGTTCTCCATGGCTCCGTACGCACGTGAAGCTACGGATCGGCGAGCCCTTCCGCGCTCAGCAGCCTAAGAAGAGCGCAAGCCCCTTCCGGACGGGCTTCCCCACGGATGGGGTCCACCCTATCGAGCGGCGTATGCGAATCGGGCTACAAACGTGGGGGACCGAGGGGGACATTCGGCCGTTCTTCGCGCTCGCGGGGGCGCTCTCTGCGCGGGGGCACGAGGTGCGCCTCGTGACGACGAACGTGGAGGGGCGCTCGTTGTCGGCGCTTGGCCAAGGGGCACACGTCGACGAAGAGCGCGTCGGCGCGGAGTACTTCCGCGAGGCGCGGGCGCGAATCGCCGACGGCGCACGCGAGAACTTCCGCGTGAAGAACCCCGTGAAGCAGCTCGAGCGAATCCTCACGGACGCGCTCGACCCCGTGGCCGATGCCATGTTCGACGCAGGTCGCGACCTCGCGGAGTGGGCCGACGCGCTCGTCGTGCACTCCATGGCGCACCCTGCCGTGAGCGCCGCCGAGGCCGCCGCGAAGCCGTTCGCGTGTGTCGCGTTCGCGCCCCTCTTTCCCACGCGGGACTACCCTCCCATGGGCGCTCCTCGGCTCGGCCGGCTCTTCCACCCGCTCTTGTGGTGGGTGGCGGCGAAGGCGATGGACGGCGTCCTCGGGGCGCGCGTCGCGGTGGTGAGAGAGCGGGCCGGGCTGCCTCCCGTGAAGAACGTCTCGACGGCCGTGACCGAACGGGCGTGCGCCGGCCTCCTCGCGATGTCGCCGGCGCTCCTGCCGCGCCCCGCGGACTTCGACGAGAAGATCGCGGTGACCGGGTTCTGGGAGCTCCGCGAGGGAGGCACGACCTCCACGGTCGAGGAAGGGCTCGCGGCCTTCTTGGGCGCGGGGGACGCGCCGCTCTTCTTCACGCTGGGGAGCATGGCGAACCTCGAGCCCGATCGAGCGCTCGAGGCGGCGCACGCGGCGATACGAGCGGCCCGCGTGCTCGGGATGCGCGCCGTGGTGCAGCTCCCCGAGGTCGAGAAGATCCCTCCGGCGGACGACGTGTTCGTCACGGTGCGCGCGCCGCACGCGGCGGTCTTTCCACGGTGCGCCGTCGTCGTGCACCACGGTGGAGCAGGCACCACCCACGCCGCCCTGCGCGCCGGGCGCCCGGAGGTCGTGGTCCCTCACATCGCCGACCAGTTCTTTTGGGCCGACCTCCTCTATCGCCGTGGTGTGGCGCCGAAGCCTCTGCCCGCTCGTACGCTCGACGAGTCGGGGCTCACGGCGAGGGTGCGGGCGGCGCGACGGCCCGAGCTCCAGGAGCGCGCCGAGAGGCTCGCCCGAGAGGTCGAACGCGAGCTCGGCGTGGAGACCGCGTGCGCGCACGTCGAACAGGCCTTCTCTCGCGAGAGAGCTCGAGGGTGAGCTTCACCTCGGCGGCCGATGGGCCAGGCTCCAAGCTCAGCGGGGCTTGCCCTTGATGGAACGCACCGTGGCGGAGAGCTCACGATCGAGCTCTCGTTCGGCGATGGCGCGGCGTTTGTCGTGGTCCTTCTTGCCGCGCGCCACGGCGAGCGTCACCTTCACGAAGCCGTTGCGAAAGTGCAGGTCGAGCGGCACGAGCGTGTATCCTTCACGCATAATGGCGCGCTCGATCTTGACGATCTCTCGTGCGTGGAGGAGGAGCTTTCGCGCGCCCCTCTCGGCGTGGGGGAACGAGCGGGCGGCGAAGTACGAGGCCACGTAGAGCTGCCGCAACCACAGCTCCCCTCGTTCGATGGCGCCGAACGCCTCAGAGAGGTCGACGCGGCCCTCGCGGAGCGACTTGACCTCGCTGCCTTTCAGGACGATGCCCGCCTCGTACCGCTCGACGACGTCGTAGTGGTGCCGCGCCTTGCGGTTCTCCGCGATGACGCCGTTCGCGCGTGCCTTCTTGGGCGCGTTCACGGCGGGAACGAGGCCACGCCGAGCGGCGTCGCGAGGGGATTCGTAGCGGATGCGCCGGCCCCTCGCACATTGGGCTCGGCGCGGCGGTGGGCTGCCCGGGCGCCGCATGAAACACGAGCTGCGGCGCTCGCGCTCCTCGGCGCGCGCGGCGTCACTTGGTGAGCTCGACGAACCACTTGGCGGTGACCACGGCCTTGAAGTCGGGATCCTTCACGGCACGCGCCTTGACCTTGGGGCCGCCCACCGCGATCGCCAACTTGAGGGCCTTCTCGGCGTTCGTGGCGTCGTTCGTGAGGGCGTAGGCGCACGCGAGGTTGTACGGCGGGAGCGGGGCCGTGGGGTTCGCCCAGGTGGCCTTCAAGAAGAGCTCGCGGGAGACTTGGTAGTCTTTCTTTTGGTGGTGGCGGAAGCCCGTGTCGTTGAAGACGAGGCTCGCGAGCTTGCCGTAAGGCAGTCGCGCGATGACGAGGTCGTTGCACCACTCCATGCAGAAGAAGTGGCCCACGAACCCGAGCTCGGTCTTCTCGGGGGAGGGCAGAATGGCGTTCCAGGTGCCGTCGTATTGCATGTCGGGGTGCGGCGGCTTGACCGACAGGGTCACCGGATACACGGGCTCCTCGGCGCCGACGCGGCCGCCGATCTTGAGCGCGCTGCCCTTCGTGACCTCGATGGTGATGTCCTTGGCGAAGCCCCACGTGGCGGCCACCGCGGGGGGCGTCGTCGTCGGCGTGAGGCGCACCATCGAGCCGCTCTTGAGGGAGGTCACCGCGTCCACGTACTGCGGGCTGAGCCCCTTCTCTTCGGCCGCGAACGAGCGTGTAGGCCCGGTTCGCCCGGCCACGTAGCAGAGCGTCCCGAGCTCGGACCCCTTGGGGGCGCCCTCGGAGAACCCGCCCACCATGTCGCCACAGGCCACGAGCTCGGAGCCGTCTTTGGAGTAGCCGAGAGCCGTGGCGGGGTCGCTCATGCCGTTTCCGATCGGCCCGTCGGGATACCCCTTGAGGGCGACGGGGCCCGGGGGCCCGAAGTCGACCGTGGGGAGCCCCACCGACGCGGGGGTGACGGTGGGCTTCGAGCTGCCGTCGGCGTCGGCGCCTCCCGCCACGGCCACGTCGGCGCCCGCGCGGGCGATGGCCTTGTAAGGCTGGGTGTGTCGTGCGCTCGCGGCGGGAGGCGTCGCGGACGCGCTGGTCGCGGCGCTGGCCGAGGCCTGGGCGGTGGAGGCGCTCGGTGCGGGGCCGGGCTTGTCCACCGGGGGTGGGCTCTTGCAATGGCAAAGTGCGAGGAGACCGAGCGACACGGCGAATCGGAGGCGCATGAGCCCACGGTCTCATGCAGCGAAGCCGAGGGGAACCGTTCTTTCACCGCCGGGCGCGCGTGCCGGCAACGAGTCGCGTCGCGCGACCCTTGCGGTGCCGCGGCGCATCCATGACGATGCCGCCGTGCCCTCGTCCTTCTCCGCGCGTCTCTTCGCCTGCCTCCCGCTCCTCGCTGCCCTCGCGCCAGCGCGCGCGCACGCCGACGCGCTGCCTCCGCCGCGACCGCTCGCGTGCCCCGCGGGTACGCACCTCGTGCACGATCACGGCGGCACTCATTGTGTGCAAGATGCACCAAAAGATTGTCCGGTCGGATGGCGCGGGATCGAGGGTGGGCAGTGCACGCTCGTGCTCTGCCGGAGCGATGCCTCGTGTGGTGGTGCGCGCTGCAAAGAGGTGGACCTCTGCGCGTTCGACGATCCTTCGCACCTCCGCTGGGGGGAAGCTTCGCCCGTTCCGGAGGGGCCCGTGTCGCTCCTGGGGGCCCCGCCGATGGCGGCTCGGGCGCGCGTGTACTCGGGGCCGTGTGGGGCTGGAGGTACGTGCAGCGCTCAGGAGAGGTGCCTCCGCGCGAGCGTGTGTTTGCCCGCCGACGTGAGCGCCCCCGTATCGCGCCCCAAGAACGCAGCTCCGGCAGTGACCTTCGGCGACGAGCGCGGCATCATCCCCGATTTTTCTCCGCGCGAGGCCGGGGCCGGGATCCCCCTCGAGCAAGAGCCCCGCGTGGAGGAGCCCCCCGCCGCGACCGCGACCCCCGAGAGGCCGCCCGCCGCCCCCCCGAGGCCCGGAAAGGCAGGAGGGTGCGCGGGCTGCAGCGCGACCCCGAGCGAAGGTCCCACGGGCGCCCTCGTTCTCGTCGCCGTGGCCCTCGTGGCTCGTGTGCTCCGGCGACGCGCCACGTGAAGCGCGCCCTCGCAGGGCTCGTGGCGCTGGTCCCTCTCGGGTGCGCGCACGAGAGTCTGCGGACGGACACGCCGCGTGCCGCGTGCCCTTCGCCGTTCTTCGCCGACGCCTCGCGAGAAGCGCGCCTCGTGACGTGGCTCGCCGCCGACGCCGAGGCGCGCGCGGCCGTGCGTGATCTACCCAGTGTGTGTTTTGGCCCGATCGACACGCTGGGGGTGCTCGTGGCCGGGCGCCCCATGCTCGACACGAACGCCTCGGACGCGGCGCTCGCGGGGCGCCTCGCCCACCTCGGAGTCCACTTTCACGACGGGCTCGGCGACGGATGCGACCGAGGCCTCTCGGGTGCGCTCGCCTCCGAGGAGCGCGCCCGTGTCGTCGAGACCCGTGTTCGTGCGCTCGGGAGCTTGGCGCCGCTCCCCCGTGGCGACGCCGCTCGGGCCGACTACGCCGCGCGCTGCGGGCTCTCGAGCGGCGAACCTTCCTCCCCCTCGACGACACCTCGGTCTCCCGGCCGCAGGTAGCGAGCGCGTCGGCGCCGGCGGAGCGATCCGAAGATCACTTCGGCGTCGGGTAGAGGCACGCCTTGGCCCCGTAGTCGCGCTTCCACGTCGCGACGAGGCTCGTGAAATCGGTGAGCACGACCTTGCCGGCGTTGGCCTGCGCCTCGAGCGGCGCGAGCACGTCGCGTTCGATGGCCGCGATGCCGTCCGGCGCGAGCAGCGCGGCCGGCGCGACGTGGTAGCTCGACGTGAGTATGCATGATGCAGGTACTTCGCCCGACGCGTACTTGCCCACGAGCTCGGTCACCCCCTCGAGCCCCTTCGTGTACGCCCCGACGGCCGCGACGTTCCCGGTCGGATCGTCGACGAAGTAGGCGTTTCGGTCCTTCGGTCGCCACACCCCCGAGACGATCGGGTCGTTCACGTGGTTGGGCGTCCCGCTTCCCATGAGGATATCGCCTCGCCAGGTGAACGCCGGGAACATGAGGCCCGCGACGGGCGACCGGAACGTATCCCACTCGGCGAACTGGGGCAGCGAAGGGTCCCACACGTGGCCACCGATGACCGTGCTCCCGCCGACGCCGAGGTCCTTCAGGAGGTACGCGACGTCCGGGTAGTTGTAGCCGTTGTTCTCGTGCGAGTGCGGATCGACGAAGACGCCGAGCGTATCACGCAGGTAGACGAGGAAGTTCTTGCCGCCCGTCGACGCCATGGTCTGCGTGTCCTCGAGCTGCTTGGCGGCGACGAGGATCTTCCAATCGGGTTGGAACGACCAAGCGACCTTGTGGGCCGCCGCGAGCTTGCCCATCTCGACGATGCGCGCCCGCATGTTCATGTAGCTTACACGGGCTTGCGGCGAGTCGAGGGGGCCCATGGGGGTGTTGTCCTCGATGTGCGTGAAGAGGACGACGTGCACCTTCGGCGCGGGCACACCGGGCGGCGCGGAGGTGCCGGTGCTGCTGGCCGAGGCGCTCGACGAAGGCGGCGTGGCGACCGTGGGGCTCGACGTTACGTCGCCCCCGACGCCCGAATCGGAAGGATCGACGCCCCCGACGCCGATCCCGCAGCCCGATGGGGCGAGACCGGCGGTCGTGAGCGCGAGGGCGAGCGCCGCGAGCGTGACGAGGTTCGGGCGAGGGGAGGACGGCTGGACGAGCGAAGGTCGGTCGTTGGTCATGCCCCACTAGGTTGCCGCGGGCGCGCTGGATTTCACGCCCGGGCGCGCCGTTTGGAAACGATTTGGAAGTGAACGGCCGGGCCGGATCTCACTTGGGGATCGAGGGGGGCGGCACCGGGGGCTTGTCGTCGGGCTGGACGCACGAGGAGAGATCGAAGAAGAGGAAAATCAGCGCCTTCTCGTTGGCGCTGAGCGGGTTCGAGTTGCAGAAGTTGGGGAAGGTCTGCCCCCCCGCGCCCGACACGTGCACGTCGGTGAACACGGCTTTTCCGCACTGCTTCTCGGGGGCCTCGCCGATCGGCGTATTGAACGAGAAGTACTTGGCCGTCTTGGGGTTGTCCGAGCGGATCCAGCGACGCGCCACGGTGGGCGCCGAGTCGCCGATGCTGTTGCGCACCTCGCTCAGGTTGATCTCCCCCCGCGTGGTGGTGGCGCCCACGTTCTGGAGCCAGTCGGCGAAGGCCACGCCCTTGGGGAAGTCGGTGTCGACCTGGTAGGGCGGTGAGGTGCTCGGAGCCGGCGACCACGTGGCGGCCGTGGGCAGAGGCGCCGTGCCGTAGCGGAACCACACGTAGTGATAGTGCGAGGCGAACACCTTCCCGCCCGAGTTGAGGTAGTCGAGCATCTTGGCGTAGTGGGGCGACTTGTCGCCCGTGCGCTCGCTGCCTTCGCACGAGAGGAGCGAGATGTCGTACTTCTTGAGGTTGGCGGCGTCGTTCCAGAGCGTCGCGGCGGCGGGGACACCGCCCGCGAGCGTCGAGCCGTTGCCCTGAAAGAAGTGCACTTTCCCCGTGCCGGTCGGAGGGGTGAACTCGCTGTCGGAGATACCGAGCTTCCGAAGGAAGCACTCGAGCGAGTCGGCGCTCCCGCTCGTGAAGGCCATCTGGGGCAGGTCGCCCTCGGTCTGGTTGCGCGGGAGGCGCGTCTCGGTCGCCGCGAGCGGCGTGTCGACACACTTCTCCACCTTGGGAATCGTGATTTGCCGGCGCCACTTTCCGATTTGGATGACGAGCGGGATGTCGCTACCCACGGGCACGTTGTTCAGCTTGAACTCGCCCTTCTCGTTCGTGAGGGCCGTGACCACCGGAGAGCCCGTGACCTGCCCGCACTGCTCGCACACGACCCCTTGTTTGAAGGGCTCGGGCTTCGAGTTCGGCACGTACACGATCGCGTTGTAGAGCGGCACCGTGCCCTCGGGGGCGAACACTTTGCCCGAGAGCGACGTGGTGCCTCCGCCCGAGCACGCGACCTGCTGGCACTCGAGGCCCACGCAAGGTCGGCTCGCCTCGTTGCCGGCGTCTTGGAAGCCGAACCCCGTGCCGCCGCCGCCCTCGCCACCTCCACCACCGCCGCCCGAGTCACCGTCCGGGAAGGGGCTCGGATCCTCGGCGGAGCCGCAGTTGGCGGCGAGCGCGCTCGCCACGAGGAAGAGCGTGGATGCGGTGAGGGTACGAAGCTTGGACATGGTCACCTCAGCGTTCAGCCTACGATGCTCCCTTGGGGTGCACCACGCCGATCCATCTCGAAAAGACTAACTATTTCAGGCTGTTTGGGCGTTCATCGACGCCAACGTACGCCGAGGTGGGGGCGGGTATGCGCCTCAGCCGCGCCCCACGATGCCGAGTATGGCGGTGCCGTGGCGCTTCACGAATGACGGCCCAATGCCTGGGACCTCCTCGAGCTCGTCCAGGGTTTGGGGCCTGGCTTCGGCGAGCGCTTCTAGTGTCTTGTCGGTGAAGATGCGGAACGCCGGCACTCCGAGCTTCTTCGACTCGCTCGTCCGATAGGCTCGGAGGGCACGCGCGAGTGGGCCATCGGCCTCTGCGCTCGCTCGTGGCCTCCGCGAGGAGGTCGCCCGCTCTCGTTTGGGTCGGGAGGTCTTGCGCCCGCGGGCTCCGCGCCCACGCGAGGGCTCGGTGTCCTCGGCCTTGGCGAGGAGCTGTACGTCGCTCACGTCGTCCGGGCCGCCGTCGACGAGCGTGAGGCGACGAAACACGATGGTCTCCCCGTCTTTCTCCATGCGGTCCTCTTCGGAGACGATCCAGCCCGCGCGCACGAGCCCGGCGACGAGGCGCTCGAGCTCCTTTCGCTCGAGGCCCCTCGGCTCGAGCTCGCGGTGCACCTGGCCGACCGTGGGGGAGCCGCGGGAAAACCCTCGGATCGTGGCCACGATCTGCCGGAGCCATGACGCCTCGGACTCGTTCGGCGAGGCCACGCGCTGCGACACCACGGCCCTCACGTCGCACACGTCGCACGCCCCGCAGGCCTGCCCGCGGTCGGTCGTGTCGCCGAAGTGGCGCACGAGGGCGACCATGCGGCAGCTCGACCCGTCCGCGTAGGCCTGCATCCGCGAGAGCGCGTCTCTCTTGTGGTCGAGGTGCGCTTGGTACTTCGTGAGCACCGCGTCGAGCGCGAGGCCTCCGCGCATGGCCTCGTCGCCGCGAACGACCGCCCCTCCTTGGCCCCACACCTTCTCGAGGGCGCGTTCGAAGTCTTCCTCCGAGAGGCGGGCGCGCGCGCGCACGTCGGCGAGGGGCTCGGGCTCGTCGCGGAGCGCCTTGTACACTTTCGTCAGCGCGGCGGGCTCGGGGTAGTCCCGCTCCAAGAAGAACTCGTGGGTCTTCCGATCGCGGTACCCATGAAAGAGCACCGCGCGCGAGGGCTCACCGTCACGGCCGGCGCGCCCGATCTCCTGGTAATACCCCTCGATCGTGGCGGGCAGCGCGGCGTGAACCACGGTGCGCACGTCGGCCTTGTCGATGCCCATGCCGAAGGCGGTGGTCGCGACGATGACGTTCACCTTGCCCGAGAAAAAGGCGCTCTGAGCGCGCTCGCGCGCCGCGGCCGACATGCCCGCGTGGTACGCCGCTGCGTGCCCTCGCTTTCCGAGCGCGGCCGCGAGCGACTCGGTCTCCTTTCGGGTGGGCGCATACACGATCGCGGGGCGCCGGCCCGGCTGCGACAAGAGCTCCACGATCGCGTCGGCGCGCGCCGACTGACCCATCTCGGTCACCTCGATGGCCAGGTTGTCGCGCCGAAACCCACGGATCATGCGCCGCGGCGAGGGCATGCCGAGCTCGTGCACGATGTCGTCCTGCACGCTCGGCGTGGCCGTGGCCGTGAGGGCGACCACGGGCGCCGGGCGGAGGAGCGGCAGGCGCTCTTTGAGCATGCGGTAGTCGGGTCGGAAGTCGTGCCCCCACTGCGAGATGCAGTGGGCCTCGTCGATGGCGACGAGGGTGGGCCTGCGCTTCGCGAGCATCTCGGGGAAGCCGGGCACACGGAGGCGCTCGGGCGCGATGAAGAGGTAGTCGAGCTCTCCCGCGAGGTAGGCGACACACGCCGCGCGTGAGTCCATGCGGTCGCGCCCCGAGTGGATGCGCGCGGCGCGAAGACCGAGCCGCACGAGCTTCTCGACCTGGTCTTCCATGAGCGCGATGAGGGGGCTCACGACGAGCGTGGTGCCGCCGCGCGCGAGGCCCGGGAGCTGGTAGCAGAGCGACTTTCCCGCGCCCGTGGGCATCACCAGGAGCACGTCCTCGCCGGAGGCGACGGCCTCGCACACCTCGCGCTGCGCCGGGCGAAACGACGTGAGCCCGAACACGCCGCGGAGGAGCCCGTCGAGATCGCGAGGTCGCGACGCGGGCGGTGACGCGTAACTGTCCGTAATCTTTGGTGAACGTTGCTCTGGTTCGGCGCCGCGGGTGGGCTCGCGCGTGGCCGTCGGTCGCGGGCTCGGGGCCGGCGTGGTCGCCTCCGTGGTTGGGCCTTGGAGAGACGAGGACGAGCGCTCGTCGCGCGCGGGCCGCGGACGCGCTTCGTGCTCTCGTGGGGTGCCCTCGTCGGTCGCGTCCCTGCGCGGGGCTCGGGGGGCCATGGGCAGCTCGCGCGCGGTCCCCACGACGAGCCGAACGTAGTCTTCGATCTCGCTCATGAACGCGTCGAGCGACGCGCGCCCCCTCTCGATCGCGACGAGCTTCGCCTCCCACTCGCCGGTCATGGCGGGGCTCTTCACGTGGGGGTGGACCCGATCGACGAGGGCCTCTCCCTTCTCGGTCGCGCGCAGCGTCTTTCCGTCGCGCACCACGTAGCCGCGCGTGAGGAGCGTCTCGAGGATGCTCGCCCGCGTGGCCGCCGTTCCGAGCCCGCGCTCGCGCATGGCGTCCGAGAGCTCCTTGTCGTCGAGCGTCTTGCCGGCGGTCTCCATGGCGGTGAGCAGCGAGGCATCGGTGAGGTGCGGAGGCGGTTCGGTCGTCTTGTGGAGCGCGCGCGCCGCCGTGACGTCGCGGGCTTGGCCCTTCGCGAGCCCGGGCGGCACGTTGGCCTCTCCTTCGGGCTTTTTTCGCCCTGCGCGCTCGGCGATCTTCCAGCCTACCTTCTCGATCGAGGAACCGAACGTCTCGTAGGTGTCGGTGTCGGGGCCTTCGGTGACGTGGGTCGTGACCCGCGTGGTCGCGAGCACGTGGTCGTCGTGGTAGGCGGCGAGCAGCCTCCGGCACACGAGATCGTAGAGGTTTCTCTCGGGCGTCGTGAGCGTGCCCGTCGGCCTCGCGGTGGTGGGAACGATCGCGTGGTGGTCCCCGACCTTCGTGTCGTCGACGAAGCGCCTCCCGAGCGGGCGTGAGCCCGAGCCTTCGGCCACGAGACCCGGGTACGAAGGGGCGATCGTCTCGACGATGGCGGGGAGCGTCGTCGCCACCTCGGTCGACAGGTGACGGCTGTCCGTACGCGGGTAGCTCACGAGCTTGTGCCGCTCGTAGAGCGCCTGGAGCGTCTGGAGCGTTGCGCTGGCGGTCATGCCGAAGAGCCGGTTCGCGTCGCGTTGGAGCTCCGAGAGATCGTAGAGGAGCGGGGGCGGGATGCGCTTCGAGTCGCGCGCGACGGCGTGAACATGGGCTCGGCCACGCTTGGCGCGACCCATGACCGCCTCGGCGAGCTCGGCGCTCTCGGGGAGGCGGCGTGCCTCGGGGCCCTTCACGCCGGGCCGCACGTACACGCCCTCGTAGGCGACCTCGGGGCGCGGATCGCCCGGGGGCGAGAACACGGCGCGCACCTCGAGGTACGGCACGGGCACGAACGCTGCGATCGCGCGGCACCGCTCCACGATCATCGCGAGCGTCGGGGTCTGCACGCGCCCCACGGAGAGCACGTCGTCCCCGACGAGGCTGTACGCGCGCGAGAGGTTCATGCCCACGAGCCAGTCGGCCCGGCTCCGCCCCCGCGCGGCGTCGGCCAGCGCGTCGTAGTGCGATGCGGGCTTGAGGGCGCGCATGCCCGCGCGGATCGCGTCCGGGGTGAGTGACGAAATCCATAGCCGTTTCGTTGGTTTGCGCGCGCCGGCATGTTCGGCGATGGTGCGAAAAATGAGCTCGCCCTCGCGGCCCGCGTCGGTCGCGCACACGACCTCGGCGACCTCCCGCGAGCGGAGGAGCTTCTTCACCACCGCGAACTGCTTCTTCGTCTTCTCGCTCACGACGAGGGGCCACTCGCCGGGCACCATGGGGAGGCTCTCCATGGCCCAGCGCTTCCACGCGGGGTTCATCTCGTGCGGCTCGGCGAGCTCGACGAGGTGCCCGATGGCCCACGTGACGAGGTAGCCCCCTCCCTCGAGGTAGCCTTCGTGGCGGGCGCGCGCCCCGAGCACCTCGGCGATGTCGCGCGCGACGCTCGGCTTCTCTGCGACGACGAGGGTGAGGGCTCCCGTGGGCATGCCGTGATCGACCTCGGTATAGCGCGTGCGAGCGGGCCCTGTCTCCATACGCGGGGCTTTATGCGAACCACGTGCCGGGTCATCGCTCGGGAAATTTAGCCAAAACTCGCGCCTCGGAGGTGGCCCGGCCTGCCCGATGGGGTGGCCCGGCCAGGGGAGGGCGTCCTTGGGCCCTGCCGGAGATCTCAGTTTCCCCGCGGGGAGACCTCTGCTTGCCTCGTGGTGAAGGAGCTCGCCTTGAAAGACACCGACCGATTGGAGGCGGACACCCTCGCCGACCCCGCGATGCCAGCGAAGGTCGCGGCAGAGGTGGAGACCGTACGTGGAGCTCCCGGCCTTCGCGAGGGGGACCCGTCGCGGTCCCCGGTGGTGCCGGGCTACGAGATCGTCGGGGTGCTCGGGCGTGGCGGGATGGGCGTGGTCTACGAAGCGAAGCACGTCGCCCTGAAGCGTCACGTCGCGCTCAAGATGTTGCAGCATCCCTCCCTCGTCGGGGAGGAGCCGCTCGTGAGGTTTCGTTTGGAGGCGGAGGTCTTGGCCAGCCTCAAGCACCCTCACATCGTTCAGATCTACGAGATCGGGAACGCCGAAGGGCGCCCCTACTTCGCGCTCGAGCTCGTCGAGGGAGGCACCCTCCTCACGAAGGTCAAGAGGCGCGACACGCCCTTTCGTGAGGCCGCCGAGCTCGTGGTCACGCTCGCGCGCGCCGTGCACTCTGCCCACGAGCGAGGCATCGTCCATCGTGATCTCAAACCCGGCAATATCCTGCTTACGCCGGACGGGACCCCGAAGGTGGCCGACTTCGGCATCGCTCGCACGCAAAGCTCTGCGGCGATCGAGGACCCGGACATGCTCCTCGGGACACCGGGGTACATGGCACCGGAGACCGTCGCGACTCCGTGGGCCGCGACGCACGCGGTCGACGTGTTCGCGCTCGGCGCCATTCTCCATGCGCTCCTGACGGGGACGGCTCCGTTCGTAGGGAAGGACGTCGCGGACACTCTGCGGAAGACCCTCCTCGAAGAGCCGCCCCGGCTACGCAAGACGCGGCCCGACGTCCCGAGGGACCTCGAGGTGGTCTGCGCGAAGTGCCTGGCGAAGGCGCCGGCCGACCGCTATCCCACGGCCGCTGCGTTCGCGGACGATCTCGAGCGCTACCTCCATGGTGAGCCGATCGTGGCGCGTCGCCGCGGCCCCGCAGAGAGGTTCGTGCGATGGTGTATGGCGAACCCCATCCCCACGTCGGCGCTCATGGCCACGGCGATCGGCTCGTGTCTCACCGTTTCTTACATGTCGAAGCTCTCGAACGACGTGGCCAAAACGACGGCGCTGCAGGGCGCGGCGCAAGAGCTCGAGACTCTCGAGAAGGTGACCGACTACTACACGGAGAACGTCGTCGGTCGGTTGAATCCCCACGAGGGCCGTACGAGCACCCGCTACCGCGAGCGACCCGGGAGTATCCCGGTGCCCGCGACCCTCACGATCGAGCTCGGGGAGGTCGTGACGAGCGCGAGCCAGGTTGGCCAAGAGCTCCGGATGTATAGCGATTTGCCGTTCCAGAACCGCAAAGACGGTGGACCTCGGAACGCCTTCGAGCGCGAGGCGCTCGTGCAGCTTCGAAAAGATCCGAGCCGCCCGTATTACGCCTTCGAGAGCACCGTCAGCCCGACGACTCACGAGCGACGAATGGTACTTCGCTATGCCAAGGCACGAGTCTTGAAGGAGACGTGCGTCGGTTGCCACAACTCCCACGAGGAGAGCCCCAAGACCGATTGGAAGGTCGGCGATGTCCGTGGCGCCATCGAGGTCGTTCGCACCCTCGACACGGACGTGGAGCGCTCGCGCTCCGGGCTGCGTGGCGCCGGGGTTCTGGTCTCGTCGGCGTTCGGGCTCCTCTTGGTCTTCTCCGGAGCCATGGCGATCTCCAACGGGATAACCAAAAGGAGGGTGCCCACGCGCGCGGGGCGAGCCTGAGCCGTAGGGGCCCGGTGTCCCCTCGACCGACCGCCCTGCGCGGGACATGGCGTCTCGAACGTCAGCCGTCGCTTCCGTACCGGCCTCGGCGCCGCCCCTCGCCGACGCGTCGTATCCTCGGCTCGTTTTCGTCGTCGTCGGGCTCGTCTTCCGTCTCCGACGCCGCGAGTGGCTCGTCGGGCCCGGTCTCGCACCACGGATCGACGAGCGCCTCGTGCCATGACGGATCGTCGTCATCGACCGAGGCGAGGTCGAGCAGGGAGTCGCCATCGTCGCCCTTCTCCTCGGCCGCGAGGATGTCGTCGAGGGACGGCACCTCACCCGACTCGACGTAGCGGCGGTAGAGCTCCGGGTGCTCGGCCTCGCAGAGCTTCCGAAGCATGGTGTCTCGGATTCGGACGATGGGCTTTCCGTCGGTGCTGCTGCGCGGGCGGTTCCGGAGCTCGTTCGGCGCGTAGACCGTGAGCTCGAGCGGGAAGACGTCCACGACGTGCACGTGCGTGAAGTTCATGATTTTGCCGTGTTTTTGGATGCTGACGTGCTCGGTCTCGTGCGTCCAACCGAGGGCGCGCACGTGAGCGACGATGTCGGCCGCGTCCCACGCGAACACGTGGAGATCGACGTCGCTCCCGCTCCTCACGTGCCCCGTGGCCACCGAGCCGATGAGCCGCGGCGAGAAGGGCGCGAGCGCCTCCATCGCCTCGAGGGCCACGATGCGCATGGCGAAGAGCCGCTGCGTCCGTGCGTCGCCTTCGATCTCGGTGACGAGCTCGAGGAGCGCCTGCTTGATCTCCCCGTTCGAGGGCAAGTCTTGCGGACGATAACGTATCGAGCGCGCGCTCTCCCCTCTGCCCAAGAGCCGCTTGGCGGCGAGGCGCTTGGCCGTGAAGTACTGCTTCACGTCCTCTCCGTACATGATCTGCGCGGCGAGCTGAGCGAGGGCGGCGCGCAGGCCCCCGTAGCGCTCCCAGCTCATGAGGACAGGGGGTCGAAGCTCCCCTCGTCGTCGGCAGCGAGCGCGGTCGGATCGCCCGCGAACAAGAGCTCGAGCGCGTCTTCGACGGTCATGACACGCGCGCGTGGATCGCGACCTCCGAGGTCCCAGCGGCGGAGCTGCTCGAGCTCACGAAGCGCCCTCGTTCCGTGGTAGCGGCGCCGCGTGAGGCGCGGCTCACGAAGGAGATCGAGGTGATGACGAACGAGCCACACGGCGCGATCGCAGACGAGCCCCTCGAGGAGATCGGCGCCGATCTCGTCGTGGAGGGGACCGTCGACGGCCTTGCCGACGTCGTGAAAGAGCGCCGCGGCCCAGAGCACGCGGTCGCTCGTGGCGCTCGTGGCGAGCTCGAAGACCTGCAGGGAGTGGAAGAGGGCGTCGCCCTCGGGGTGATACTTGGGAGATTGCCGGACGCCGTCGAGGGCGTGGAGCAGCGAGACCAGTTCGTCGTTCATTCACCGAGCGGGGCAGCCTTGCCGCCGCGTAGCCCCTCGCGATGGCGAGGGCGCTCCCGAGATCGTTAGCATGCGCCCCGCGCGGACGCACGTTCGCCGGGCCCTCTCGCCAGGCAGCGTTCGCCCTGGGAGCGGCGTGGATTCGGTGAGATCGGGTCGTCCCCCGGTTCTCGTCGGGGGCTCCGCGGCCGCAGGAGACGCGCTCAACGCATGCGCTCGGCGCGACCGATGTCGAAGAGCGGGATGCTGCCGCCGATGAGGCACTGGGCGTCGGGTGGGCAAACGTAGGTGCGCGGTTGGCCATAGAGCCGTACGCGGTCGCCGGTCTTCGCGTCGCGGAGCGACCATCCGAGGTCCTCGCTCGTGACCAGACGGTCGCCCACCGCGAACATGCCCTTCGAGCGGGACAGCACCCCTTCGAGCACCTCGGCTGCCCTGACGACCGTGATCGCCTCGACCGCGCGCGGAGCGAAGAACGTGCCCACGCGCATCTGCATGACCGGCTCACCCGGCTTCTGCGGAGAGCTCTCGACCTTCTCGAGCACGGCGACGACTCGCAGACGCGCGCCCAGGTGCGCCTCGGCGTCCCCTCGGCCATTCGCTTGGAGGAGGCGCGACACGTCGGCCTCGTCGAGCGTGACGCCACGCACGCTCACCCCGCCTTTGGTCGGGCGCGCCATCCCCTCGAACACGACACGGCCCTCGGCGAGCGGCTCTTCGTCCGCGATCTCACGCAGCGGCCCGACGCTCTTCGGCGGAGCCGCGGAGACCGACGTGCTCGCCGCAGGGGGGGCGCTCGGGGGTTCGGGAAGCGCCGGAACCGACGCGACCTCGCGACCGCACCCCGAGGCGCAGGCCCAAACGAGGGCGACGCCCCCTGCCACGAACCGCCGATTGTCCCGCGTCCTCATCGCGTCAGCGTATCGCACGCCGCGGTCATGGCCTCTGCGAACGGAGCGCCCGGGCGGGGACTGCGTGTGTCCCCACGTTCGAGCCATCCCCGTGCCCGGCCCGGCGTCATCGGAACGAGCCGCGATGGGTGGGGTTCTACGTGCAGACCGCACGCACTTCTCCGCCGCAGAGCCGAGGCGCGCGAACATGGGAATCGTTTCGTCCTGCGCGGCGTACGCTGGGCGCATGTCTCGCACCTCGTGGCTTTGCCTCGTGACGTCTCTCGTGTGGCTCCCCGCCTGCCCGAAGGGCGCGCCCGCCGTGGAGGACGCGACCCCCCACGTGACCGCGTCGCCTACCGACGCGAGCGCCTTGGAGCCACCTGCCGAGACGACGACCGCCTCGGACGCCGCCGCGCGCGGAAGACCTACATGGGTCCCCAAGCTCGGCGACGAGGCGGCCTTCCTCGCGTACTCCAAGAAGGTCGGCAACGAGCGCTTCGCGAAGCTCGTCGTGGCCATCGCCTCGGGCGACACGTTCTACGTGGACCCCGAGCTCTACCCGATGCACAAAGACTTCATCTTCGCCGAGATTTTGCGCACCCCGCGCACCCCCGAGGCGCAGCGAGAGATCGACAAGAACTACGGCAAAGTGAAGCCCGCGTTCCTCATGCTCTACGTGGTGCACCACCTCCGCGAGGACAAGTGGACCCTCGCCTTCTGGGACGGCGACAAGGCGCAGGCGGCGCACCTCAAGCAGGCGTTCGCCCGGGCCAAGGCCACGTTCTACCTCGCCGACAAGCTCGCGTTTCGGCCCGCGTCGGACGAACAAGAGGCCGTCGCCAAGAGCGTCCCCGAGATCCCCGTGCTCACGAACGACGTGCTCTACAAGGCGGGCGAGTACCAACCGTTTCGGGGGGGCGCGCGGTGGGAAAGCTGCGGCTCGTGCCGGCGGGGGCGAAGGCCGAAGACCTCGTGTTCGACCCGGGCGAGATCGTGATTTTGCCCGAGCCGCTCACGGACATCACGCGCGTCGCGGGCATCGTGTCGCAGACCTTCTCGACGCCCCTGTCGCACGTGAACCTACGCGCCGCCGCGTGGGACATCCCGAACGTCGGCCTCCGTGGCGCGGCGACGACGTACGCTGCGCTCGACGGCAAGATGGTCGTGCTCGAGGCCACGTCGACGTCGGCGGCGATCCGCGCCGCGACGAAGGCCGAGGTGGACCGTGAAGAGGCGCGTCGGAAGGACGAGAAGGCGAAGACGGCGATCAAGGTGCCCGCGGCGAACCTCGCCGTACGAGAGCTCCGAACGCTCGACGCGATCGGCGCGGGGGACGCTCCGATCTACGGCGCGAAGACGGCGAACCTCGGGCGAATCGTGTCGGCCAAGCTCCAAGGGTTCACGGTGCCCGCGGGCTTCGGCGTGCCTGTCGTGCACTACGCCGAGCACCTCAAGGCCGCGGGGCTCGACGCGCGCATCACGGCCATGCTCGCCGACCCGGACTTTCGGAAGAGCCCGGAATCGCGCAAAAAGAAGCTCGCGGAGCTCCGCGCGGCCATCGTGGCGTCGCCCGTGGCTCCGGCGTTCGCCGCGTCGGTGAAGGCGAGCCTCGAGGCCCTCGGCGCCAAAGGGAGCCCCGACGCGGGCGTCTCCGACGCGGGCCTCGAGCCGCCCCGTGTGTTCGTGCGGTCGTCCACGAACGCCGAGGACTTGCCCGGATTTTCGGGTGCCGGGCTCTACGACACGGTGCCCAACGTGCGCGGCGACGCGGCGGTGATCGAGGCGATCAAGCGCGTGTGGGCGAGTGTATGGAACTTCGCGGCGTACGATGAACGTGAGCTCTATGGCATCGACCACGCGGCGGTGCTCGGCGCGGTGCTCGTTCAGATCGGCATCGACGCGACCGCCGCGGGGGTGCTCGTCACGGCCCACCCGACGAACGCGGACGACACGCGCACCTTCACGATCAACGCGAAGAGTGGCCTCGGCATTCGGGTAGTCGATGGGAAGAAGGTGCCCGAGATCATCCTCTACAACACGCACAACCGCGCCGTGCGCGTCGTGTCGCGCTCGGACGAGGACGCGATGCTCGTCTTCGACCCGAAGGGCGGCGTGAGGGAGGTCCCGACGCCCGAGAAGGGCAAACCCATCTTGACCACGGCGCGCGTCGAGAGGCTCGCGGCCGCGGCGCTCCGTATCAAGACGACGTTCCCCAAAGACCAGCCGCTCGACATCGAGTGGCTCTTCCGCGGCGAGGAGGTCTTCGTCGTGCAGGCGCGGCCGTTCCTCGCGGGGCCGAAGAAGGCCGAGGGGCCCGGGCTCTTGCCGTGATGGTCAGGACGAAACGGCGGTCCTCGCGGCCTCGAGCGTGGCTCGCCACCCTTCGTTCTCGGGCATCCCTCCCTTTCGCTTCCCGACGACGTAGACGAGCGTCTCGCCGTCCGGGGTGTAGAGCTCGAGGGAGGTGACGACGCCGTCCGAGGTGGCCTTCCTGACGACGAACGCCGAGGTCGCGGCGCCCTCGCGCACGTGGAGGTCGAAGCCAGGATCGAGCACGTTGATCCACGGGCCCATCGGGGCGACCTTGCGCACCCTGCCCGAGTAGATTTGTATCATGCATGGGTTGCCGACGAAGACCATGACATCGCCCCGAACGTCCTCGCCATCGCTCGCTGGGAGCGCCTCGAGGGAGTGAGCTCTACGCCCCTCTAGGTCAGGCCTCGTCGAGGTAGCTCGGGAGCTCGACGGCGGACTCGGCGACGGTGAAGATGTCCCGTTCCACCGCGTGCAAGTTGCGAACGCAACGAGGGAGGTCATCCTCGTAGGCGCTCCCGAGCCACCCGTCCACGGCGGAGCGGAAGCGCTCGACGAGGTCGGCATGGACCACGTGCCCCGCGTCGACCATCGCCTCGATGTCGCTCCGATCGTTCGCGTGGAAGCGCTTGAGCTTCGAGACGGCGACGTCCGTGGCGTCGAGGGTGAGCAGCGCGAGCTTCGCCAGCGGGGGCGTGAAGGCCACCGCGTGGTAGCGGGGAGCCCGGGGGAGGAACGGGAGGCCGGGGGCGATGACCTCCACGTAGAGATTGTGCCGGCGCGCGAGCGGGGTGCCCCTCGCCGCGAGCCGTAGGAGCTCACCCCGGATCGCCGGCGAGAGCTCGGCGGTCTCGAGGATGTCCGCGTCGTTCGTCACGCGCGTGTGGGCGTGGCCGAGGCGCAGCGCGGTGCCGCCGATGAGGCAGAGCGTGGCGCGCTCGGGGAGGCTCCATGCCGTGTCGAGGTCGCGAAAGAAGGCCTCACTCACGGGCGTCTCGCAGGGCCCTTTGGAAGTCTTCCGTCGTCATCGTGGTCACGATGCCCCAGCGCGCGGCGATGGTGTCGGCGTGCGCTCGGATCGTGTCGATCGTCTTCTGGCTTCGAATCGAGGCGTCGAGGACGTCGGGTGGGGCGTCGGCGCGCCGGGTGCGTTCGAGGTGCGCCACGGCGGGCCCGAGGACCGCCTTCGCGCGCCGATAGAGCTTGGCCCAGTCGAGCGGGAGGGGGGCCTCGAGCTCGGCGCCGAGTGCCGCGAGCGTGCTCTCGAGGGCCCATCCGAGCCTCGCCTCGCGCCCGAGCCTCCGCATCTCGAGCTGGAGCTCGCCGAGGTCGATCGTGTCCACGTTTCGGGCGAGCACGGGGGCGAGCGCCGCGAGCAGGCGGGGCGACTTCGTGGTGACCAACGTCTCGCGGAGGGCCGTCGCGAGGCGGCCGAGGCGCTCGCTCGGGAGCGTGCCTTCGGGGGCGTGGAGGTGGAGCGCCCCGAACCGGACGAGGGTGCTCTGGAGCTGGTCCTCCACGGCGCCGCCGGGGATGATGTGATCGAGCGGAACGTTGAACGTGCGAAGCGCCTCGACGAGCTGCTCGGCCGTGAACGATCCCGCGCCGCGCTCGACCTCACTTAGGCGGCTCTGCGACATCCCCAGGCGCCGGGCGAGGTCTGCCTGGGAGAGCCCACGCGAGATTCGAAGCTCACGCAGGGCATGGCGAATGTTCTGACGTGCGGTGTTCAAGCTCGGGGAAGAAGAGCGCATCGAACCTCCGATGAATATATCGAAATTTCGATGCGTCTCCACGATGTATCCAAAATTATCACCAAAAACGAGCATTTATCGAAATGCAGGTTCCCTCATCGAATCGCCGATGTAAGCAAAAATACTGTTTGATATCATCGTGTTAGACCTATTTGGGAGGGCGCGCCTCGCATCCGCTCGTGGACGAGGGGGCCTCGCTCGAGCCCCCCTTCCAATCGCGGAGCGGGTCCTCTTCGCGCATTCGCGCGCGCCGCGGAGCCGCCGTTTTTTGACTCGAGAGAGCGGAGCGCCGCACGACGCTCATCTTCAGGTGAAGGTAGCGCTGCGGCGGGCGGTCGAGGAGGCTCAGCAGGTGGCGCGCGGCGCATCTCGATCGCGCGCAGGTCTTCGTGCATGGCCCGCCCGAAGATCGACAGGGCGCACTCGACGTCGGGGCGCTCACCGAGCATGCCGTGGACCTCGCCCTCGAGGGTGGAGGTGGGGGCAGCGACAGCCCGTCCCCCTGCCTCGGCGACGTACACGCGGCGAGGCAGACCTGTCAGCCCTCGTGGGGCTCGTAGTCGGCCATGAGGTGGCGCACCATCGCGACGAGCGCGTCGACGCCAGCGGCCTTCGAGACGAAGCCCGTCGCGAGCGACGTGGAGGTGCGCTGCTCGAGGTCCCCGTCGGGGAGGGACGAGACGAGCAGAATGGGCACGGCCACCTCGTGTTTCCTGCGCAGGAGCGAGACGACCTCGTCGCCCTCCATCTCCGGCATCTGCACGTCGACGAGGAAGAGATCGGGGCTCGGGCGCGCGTCGCGCAGCGACTCGAACTCGCCGAGCGTGAGCGCGGTGTCGACCACGAAGCCCTCGTTCTCGAGGGCGTCCTTCGTGATCTCGAGGGTCATCGCGTTGTCGTCGAGCACCAATATCCGGGGGATCATCGAGGAGTCCTTTCCACGAAACAGAACGAACGAAGGCGTGGGTAGGCGCGAGGGCGCGCGCCGGTGTCACACGAACGTGAGGGGGAGGGGCGGCCTCCGCTCACGGCTTTCGCGCGAAGACGACCTCGAACCCGCCGGGGCGGAAGGCCACGTCGACGAAGCCGGCGCGCGTGAACGCCTCTTCGTACCACTCGCGCTCGCGCAGGCGGCTCACGCACGTGTCGAAGCCGACGAGGAAGTACGTCCAGAAGAACTGCACCGCGAGGCGCTCGGCGTTTCGGAACTCTTCGCAGACGAAGATCGTGCCGCCCGAGGGGAGGGCGTCGAACGCCTTCGTCACCAGGGTGCGCGCGATGTCGGCCGGCCAGTCGTGGAGGACACGCACGAAGGAGATGGTGTCGTAGCCCGAAGGCAACGGCTCCTCGAGGAAATTACCCGGGTAAAACCCGAGCCTCCGGTGGCCGAGCTTCTCGCTTCGCGCCCGCACGAGCGGCTCGGCGGCGGCGAGGTTGTACACGTCGGCGCGGAGCTCGGGGTGCACGGCGAGGAGCTCTTCCGCGACGAAGCCATCGCCACCCCCCACGTCGAGCCAGCGCGCGTCGCGCTTCGGGAAGAGGCAATCTCCCGCGTCGCGCAGGGCGAGCGCGATGGGCGGCGCGCCCTGGGTCATGCTCTTCTCGAAGGCGCGGAGCTCTTCGTCCGTGGCGGGCGGCCACGAGAACCCTCGAGGGGTGCGCTCTCCGCGCACGATCTCGGGGATCTTCTCGAACGTCTCTTGCCACGGGTAGGTGTCGCGATCGCGCTCGATCGAGCCCTCTCCCAAGACCGCGTCGACCGCGGGCCCGAGCGGCTCCTTCGTGGAGTAGACGGCCGAGCCGATGGCGTCCTCGGGCTGGGTGCGCACGACGAGGCCGAGGCTCTCGAGGCCGTCCATGAGCTTGTAGAGGCGCTTCTCGATGGCACCCGTCTCGCGGGCCAGCTCGGCGAGCGTGACGGGCCCACGATCGAGGCGCGCGACGATGCCCATCCGCCTCGCCGCGTCGACGAGATCGAGGGCCTTTTTCCCATGGAAGAGCAGGCTGAGGAGGCTCCGCGCGTTCATGCTCGGGCCTTTCGCGCGAGCTCGACGAGCGTATCCATGAAGGTCTCGAGCTCTTCGTCGGTCGTGTAGAAGTGCGGCGCGACGCGGATGAGCCCGCGGTAGCTCGTCACCATGTTTCGGGCGAGGAGCTCCTTGTGCACCGCCGCGTCTCCCGGGAAGGAGAGGCACGCGATCGCGCCGCGCTCCTCCGGCCTCTCCGGGGTTTTGACGTCGATCTTCGCCTCTTTGGCCCGGGCGATGACGCGGCCGGTGAGCGCCGTGGAGCGCGCGCGGATCGCGTCGACCCCGAGCTCGCGGACCATGGCGAGGCCGGGCCTGGACACGAGCGCCCCGATGACGCTCGGCGTCCCCGCGAGGAAGCGGCGTGTGCCCGTGGCGTGCGTCAGTGCGTCTCCGAAGGCGAGAGGGTCCTCGGTGCCCATCCAGCCCGTGACGGCAGGGCGGAGCTCGGGGAGGAGCTTCGGCTTCACGTAGAGGAACGCGGCGCCGAGGCCACACAAGAACTTGTGCGAGCCGCCCAGGACGAAATCGAGGTCGAGCGCGCGTGCGTCGATCGGGACGGCGCCCACGGTGGCGAACGCGTCGACCGCGACGAGCGCGCCTACCTCGCGCGCCCTCGCGACGACGGCGCCGAGATCGACCAGGGCCCCCGTGCCCGGAGTTGCATGCGGTATACACACGAGGCGCGTGCGTTCGTCGACGGCGCGTAGGAGGCCCTCCGTGTCGACGCGGACGCCGTCCCGAGACGGCACGACGACGGGCTCGGCGCCGTACCGCGCGAAGCCCTGGAAGAGGAAGGGCGCCGTCGGAAAATCGAGCGTGGTCGTGACGAGCTTCGGGCGATCCTCGAAGGCGAAACACGAGACCACGCGCCCGAGCAGCGTGGCCACGTTCGCGTCCGTCACGACCGAGCCCTTCTCCCCGCCGACGAGCTCGGCGAGGGCGTCGGCGTGGGCGGCGAGATCGCCGAAGAAGCGCTCTTTCCAGAGCTCGTCGCGCCACGAGCCGAGCAGCGCGCCGAAGCCCTCGAGCGCCTCCTCGGCCGCGCGCGGGAAGGCGCCCGTCGAGTTCGTGTTGAGGTAGATGGAGCCCGCGAGGACCGGAAACTCCTCGCGGATGGCGCGGAGCTTCGTGCCGTCGAAGGTCATCGTGTCCCCGAGCGAGTCGACGCGGGCCCTTCGCCTTCGCCCTCGCGGACGGCGGGCCTGAGACCGGAGTGCGATCCGCCGTAGGGCCCCTGCGAGCCGAGCGCCGCTGCGTGTGCGCACGCGTGGACCGGAGGTGACGCGCCCTCGCCCTCACGCTCCGCGCCGGGCGAATACCCGCCCTCGCGCTTCCACGCCTCGGTCATTTCGACGCGCACGTCCCACAGCTCGGGGAAGAGCGGGCGGGTCATGCGGCTCGCGAGCAGCACGGTGGGGAAGCCGTCGAGCGCCTTGACCGACTTGGCCACCCCGATGGTTCGACGCACGAGCATGTAGTGCACGACCATCCACACCTGGAACGCCTCGTCGAGATCGACGAGGGCCTCGGCGAGGCGGTGAGTTTCGGCGTTCTTCTCGGATTCGAGGTAGATGTCGACGAGCTTCGTGCTGCGCCGCTCGCACCAGCGCGAGAACGCAGCGCGGATGGCGTCGGCCGCCACGTGGAAGCGGTTGTACCCCGGCGACTCGAGGCCGCTCCCGTTTCCGAGCTGGCGCCTCACGACCTGAAACACGTCGGGTGGCATGGTCTGGAGGATGCGCACCTGGTCGGCCAGGCTGCGCACCGTGACGAACATGCGGTGGAGCATGGCGAGCGCGCCCATGAGGTTGCCCTCGTCCATGGCGCGCACGAGCACGACCGCGTCGAAGCCGAGCTGCTTCATCCAGAGCTCTTGGGTCTGGTGCACGATCTGGAAGAGGAGCTCGTCCGGGGCGCTCAGCGCGCTGAGCTTGGTCTGGAGCGAGAGGAGCTCGCCGGTCTTCAGGTAGACCTCGTAATCGAGCGCGCCTTCTCCCACGTTCTTGCGCAGGGTCGAGTTGAAGACCGCGCCGTCGAGGGCGGTCTGGAGCGCTTCGGCGAATCTACCGTTGTCGTTCGTACTCATGCGTTTCCCCTCTCTTCGTGGACCTGCTCGGCGCTGGGGCCGTTCGAGGCGGCCGACCTTTCGGCGAGCCGGCGTCGGGCTCCGTATCGGGTTCGCGGCCTTCCCTCCGTCGATGGCCCCGGTGGTCTTCTCCGTGTACGAACGCGACTCCGTCGCTTCGACCTGAATGAGACCGCGACGGAGCGTACGGCTCGAGGGGCGAGCGGGCAACCACAGATTGAGCCATCGGCGCAATATGGGTGAACCGCTGGATGTGCGTTCATGTAGTGCACGGACGCTGAGGGCGCTTGTTCGGGACGATTCGGTGGGTCTAAGCGGGTGTGCGCTCGTGGACGCAGATCGGCTCCTTCGAAAAGCGAGAGAGGCCGCGAGCTCGGGGCCCGCAGCCTCTCCCTTCGGACGGCGTGGTCTTCGTTACCGCGCGCGACGGCCCCTCGCGCGAACGACCGCGAGCGCGACGCCCAGCACGGCGGCGAACGACCCCGCTCCCGAGCCCGAGGTGCCGCCGTTCGTCGTCGAGCATCCGGAGGTGGCCGCCTGGGAGCTCCCGCCCGCGGCTTCGGCCTCGGAGCGCGGGACGTACCGTTCGATCTCGCCGCACTCTCCGTAGACGGGGCACTGCGGCTCGCCGATCTCCTTGGCGACGGTGCGCTCCGCTGGAAGCGGGCTCTGGTCGGCCGACGCCGCGAGGATCATGTCCGAGCCGAGCGACTCGCGCGGGAGCTCGGCCTGGAGGAAGGTCACACGAACGCCGCCGCCGCTCGAGCCCCCGAGCACCTTGAGATCTTCGTCCCTCACCTCGGCGATCGACTTCGCCGGAGCGCCTTCTTTGGCCTCGATCGCCGCGTAGTCGCTCGGAGCGTTCGGGTCGTTCGGCTCGTAGCGGCGCGGCTGCGAGACCTCTTCGCGGAGGCCTTCGAGCGAGAGGTCCACGCTCGAGTGGAGCTCCCACCCACGGCCCTTGGAGATACCGAGCTTCTCGCTGCGGAGCGCTTCGCGGTTCGACGCGTTCGCCGTCCAATCCCACACGAGGTCGGAGCTCGGGATCGTGAACGTGGGGAAATTCACGGGCTCGTAGCGACCTTGGCCGACGACCCAGAGCGCGAGCTTCACCGACGGGCCCGTACCCGCCGAGATGCTGCGGAGCGGCACCGTGACGTTGGAGCCCTTCGTGGTGACGCGGATGGGGCGCATCGCCTTCACGTTCTGTCCGGGCACGAGCTTCATCGCGAGGAAGTTGAGCTTCTCGGCGACGTAGGTGGCGACGAGCGGCTTCACGTCGTCGGGCACGACGAAGCCGTTCTTGCCGAGCCAATCGGTGAGGGCCTTCGGATCGCTGCTCTGGAGCTGCACCGTCTCGTACGGGCCGACGACCTCGCGCTTCGTCACCGTCACGCCGTCGTTCGCCGCGCCCGGGGTACCGAAGGCCCCGGCGCGCCCTTGGCAGCTCGCGGACGACGGCGGCGGCGGCGGGCACTTCGGGTCGGGGGCGCGCACCGTGACGCGGGTGCGGGCGTCGAGGGCGGAGAAGAGCACCTCGGCCGAGAGGCCCACCTTGGCCTCGCCGGAGATGGGGAGCACCCACGCGAAGGACTCGGGGGAGCCCTGGTACCGCACCTCGTCGTAGAGGGTGCTCTCGTCACGGCCGACCGACACGATCATGCGGTGGTCCGTCACGATGGGCGCCACCGGGGGCGTGAACACGGCACACGCGGCGGCCGGGCGGGCCTCCGCGAGCATGCCGAGACCGACGAGAGCAGCGAGCGAGGCCGTGCGGAGCGTGGTGTTCATGAGGGGAGAGCTAAGCAGAACGCGTGCCACTGAAATGATGAATGATTTCAGTGGTGGATCGGGTGAGTCGGCTCAGGGTGGCACACGTGGGGCCGTTTGGCTCAGATGAGCGAACGCGGGCCGAGGGTCAGGTGAGCCGTGCCATCGGGTGGCCGGACCTGCCCCGCGCGTAACCCCTTGAAACCTGGTCGGAGAACCGACCGACGTTCGCGCCAAGTACCTGAAATCTGGTCAGAGGCGCGCCATGAAGCGCTTGGCAAAAAGGTACGCGTCCCCCGGCCAGCGGGCGGACACGTAGCTTCCGTCCTCCACGACGAAGGCGTGGCGGTCGTCCGTGTCCGTGCCTCTCGCCGACAGCTCGAAGGGCCCCCTTTGGTAGTCGGCCGGGCTCGCGAGGTTTCGGGTGACCTCGTCCTCCACGTACTCGGGGTAGGTGCGGTAGTACCGACCGAGCTTCCAGAACGTCGAGAAGTAGGCGGCCCGCTCCATGTACTTCGGGAGCGACGTGCTCTTCTTCCCGTGGAGCACGCTCGCCCCGCGTGCGCCCTTCGTGCGCGCCAGCACCACCGTGCCGTGGCAGATGGCGCCGACGGGCATGCCCTTCTCGAAGGCCTCGGCCACCTTGGCGAAGAGCGCTTCGGCCTCCAAGTACTGGCGCATGCCCGGCGCGTGCCCGCCTGGGAGCACGAGCCCATCGAAGGTGCCGATGTCGACGCCGCCCCACGCGACCGGCTCGCGGAAGGCGCGTGTATCCTGCATCTTCTCGTAGAAGGCCTTCGGCTCCGGTTCGGCGCCGAGCTTTCCGAAGACGACCCCCGTGAGGAGGAGCGGATCACACGCGGGCGGGCTCCCACCTCGCTCCGTGGCGAACACCACCTCGTGGCCCTCGCGCGTGAGGACCATCCATGGGACGGCGACCTCGGTCACGTCGAAGTCGCGATCGGGGAGGGGGACGAGCACGCGTGCCATTCCGCGAGCGTACCCACACGCGCGCCGAGCGCCCATCACGACGAAGGAGGTCCGAAGAAATCTTAGGGGCGCGCGCGGCGCTTCGGGATCCACGTCACCCGGCGCACAATCGCCCACGATGGGCCGAGACGAGGACGACGACGCTCCGCTCGGGTTCGCCGCGACGACGGAGCCCGCGTCGGACGATCGGCCCTCGTGGGGAGCGCGCGCCGTTCGGGTGTCGGCCGCTTGTGGCGCTTTCGGAGGGCTCACGAGCGTCGTCTCCGGGGTGCCGTACTACCTCGCGTTCGCGGGGAAAATCGCGATGGATTGGGGCAAAGAGGGCTCGCTCTTCGTGGCCCTCGGGGCGAGCATCGGCGTCGCCGTGGCCGTCGGCGCGTGCCTCGGGATCGCCACGGCGCGTGGGCTCCGGCCTCACGACGGGCTCGTGCGTCGTGGGCTCACCGTGGTGCTCGCGGCGGCGCTCACCGGCCTCGTGGGCACGCTCCCGGGGGCCGTGGGAGCCGGGTATTTCGGGGCGAAACATGCGCCCTTCATGGGCGTTTCGGCCATCGTCCTCGCGCCGTTCGTGGGGGCGCTCGCGTCCGCCTTCGTGGTCGCTCGCGCCTCGCTGCTGCACGAAGGGCGAACGCTCGCGACGGGATGGCTCGCGGTCGCCTCGCTGGTCGCGCTCGTGCCCTTCGTCTCTACGGGGGGCGTCGTCGCGCTGGTCGTGTCGGACGACGAGGCGCTTCGGGCCATGATCCAAGGGGCCGCCGCCCTGTCTTCGTCGGCTACGGAAGACATCGATCCCGCAGGGCTCGCGCGGCTCGGAGCGATCGTCGGCGCGGGGCTCGGCGCCATGCTCGGCGGGCACGCGGGCCTCACGGTGGCGCTCGCTTCGTCGCGAGCCCTCGGCTCGGGCGAGCCGTCGTCGCCTCCGCGAGCGCTCGACTAGGGCCTCCGACCCATGGGATAGCACCTCCTCATGAAGCGAGTCCGCATGACGCGGTCGACCCTCGACCTCACCCTCCCCGACGCCCCGAGCGAGGCGCACCACACGATCCGTGGCGCCCTCCCGGCGGATGGCCCCGCGCTCGGCGAGGTGCTCTTTCTCGCGTACCTCGGCGGACCCGATCAAGAGGAGAACGACGAAGGCGAAGGGCGCGCCGAGATCGCGCGGACGATGGGGGGGGCCTACGGTCCGTTCGTGGAGGCCGCGAGCTTCGTCGCGGAGGACGCCGAAGGCCTCGTCGGCGCGAGCCTCGTCACGCGGTTCGAAGGTGTCCCGCTGCTCGCGCACCTCGTCGTGCATCCGCGCGCGCAGCGGCGTGGTCTGGGCTCGCGGCTCGCGGCGCGCACGATCGCCGCGCTCGGCGCCATGAGCGAGCCCACCGTGAGGCTCGCCGTGCACCCGGAGAGCCCCGCGCGTGCACTTTACACGCGTCTCGGGTTCGTCGAGGTGTGAGCTACCGCTTGCGCACCATGAGCACACCGTCTCCCACCGCGATCATCGCCGCCTCGACACGAGGATCGGCCTTGGCGATCTCGGCGACCTTGCGGAGCGCGACCGTGTCCGGATCGGTGTCGCTCGGGTCGGCCACCCTCCCGCTCCAGAGCACGTTGTCGAAGAGCGCGAGCCCCCCGTGGCGCAGGAGGCCGAGCACCTTCTCGTAGTAGTCGGGGTAGCCCGTCTTGTCGGCGTCGACGAACGCCATGTCGAGGGTGCCCGAGAGCCCCTCGGTCGCGAGCCGCGCGAGGCCCTCGGAGGCCGGCCCGATCCGAAGATCGACGATGCCGTCGACCCCGGCCGAACGAAAGTGGGGTTTGGCCAGATCGGTGTACTCGGTCGAGACGTCGAGCGCGTAGAGCTTGGCGTCGTCGCCTGCGACGTCCTTCAGCGCGAGCGCCGTTGCGATGGCTGAATATCCAGTGAATACGCCTACTTCCACGGCTCGTTTGGCACCCGTGAGGCGCACCAAGAAGCCCATGAAGGCGGCCTGCTCGCGGCTCACCTGCATGCGCACGTAGGGGTGCCGCGCGGTCTCGATGCGGCAGGCCTCGAGGGACGGATGCTCGACGGGGTTCACCTGGGCGAGGTACCCGACGAGCTCGGGCGAGAGCGCGAACGACGTGGACATGCCGAAGGTCTATAGGCGCGCGCGGCCCGCCCCGCCAGGATTCGACGGGCCTGAATCCTCGGTAAGGATCATCGGGACGAGCGCGGAGGCCGAGCGGGCAGACACGCCGTGCCCATGGCGTCGACGAGATCTCCCACGCGCGCCGCGAGCCCGAGCGCCTCTCCGTGGGTGCAGGTCGACTCGAACGGGGTACCGATGCTCGCGCCCGCTCGCGTGACCTTCATCGCCGTCGTGCCGTTACCGCAGAGGAGCCCGAGCTCGTGCACCCAGGTGTCGGCGTGACCGTAGAAGCCCTGGACGGTGGTGCCTCGGGGGCATTCGAGCTCGACGTCGAAGTGCTTCTTCTCGCCGAACGTGCGCCCGACGCTCCCCTGACTGCAGGCGAGCGCGATCGAGACGAACGCCGTGTGGTGCTCGTCGAAGCGTGCGCGCAGACCCGTGGGAGACTGCCCTTCGGCGCACATCCACAGATGGTGTGCGCCGCCGGGTCCGCCGTGAAGATCGAGGCGCGGGCTCGTGCCGTCGCACAGCTCGGCCGCGGCCACGAACGGGTTGCCGGAGAAGCGGAGGGTATGTCGAGAGAGGGCTCGTGTGAGGTTCTCGGCGAAGCGAGCCGCCGTGAGCGGGGCCGTGACGGACGTGACGAGCTCGGCGAGGGCACCGCACGAGAGGGCGCGTCGAGCGGCGAGGACGTCGCTCTCGTCGGATGGGTCGGGGGCGGCGTATCGAGCCACGACCCACGGAGGCGAGAGCTCTTTTTCGTGCCCGGGTCGCCCGCGGCGCTCAAGGCGAAAGCGCGCCGCGACGGGCTCGGCGAGGCCGTGGCGGTCGATGACGTGCACGGTCGACGGGAGCGAGAGACCGACGATCCCTATCGCGCCCGCGAGCAGCGCACGGTCCTTCGGTGTGCCCTCGAACGGCACGAGCGGCCTCGGGTGATCTCCTCCCACGACCTTCTGCAAGGCCTCTCCGGAGGTCGCAGGCTCGCGATCCTTGTAGAAAGGGTGGCTCGCGTACTCGTGGACGAGCACCGGGTTCTTGCGCTGCGCCTCGCGCACGTACCAGCCGTGCTCGTCGCCGATGCCGCACTGATTCTCGGTCCTCACGTGGAAACCGAGCGTCGACGTGGGCGCCCAAAGGAGCACGATCCCGACCGCGACCGCAGGTCTGGGATCCCGAAGCGAGAGGCGCCGGGGAAGCGCGACGAGCGCCGCCGGGACGAGAAAAGCAAGCAGGTCCGGGAGGAGCAACCGTGCATGCATGTAGTCTCCACCTATCGCGACGACGTAGGCGGCGTGCAGGGTGGCGGCGACCGGAGGGGCCGTGAGGGCGAGCGCGGCGGCCGGGCAGCGCTTTCGAATGGCGCGGACGTGGCGGATGCCGAGCCACGCCGCGGAGACGAGCGGGATCCCGAGCCGGTAGGTCCCGAGGAAGTTGTTCAGGTAACAGCGTCCCTGGCCGAAGTTCAGACGAAATGCCTCCTTCGCGAGAGCGGTGTTGGGGGCGAACGTGCCGAAGTAGCCCATTCGCAGCACCTGCACGGCGGCAGGGAGCGCCAGGGCGACCACGAAATACCCGAGGCTCGCGCGTGCACCTCGCCGCCTCCCGTGCCATGCGAGGAGAGTCAGAAAGAGTGCAGAGTACATGGCATAGTCGGGCCGCACGAGGGGCCCGAGACCGAAGAGGAACGCCGTAGCGGTGCGTGCGCCGCGGCTCGGCTCGCTGCGACGGAGCACGGCGACGAGCGCGGTCGACGACGCGGCGATCCAGAGGCACGAGAGGCTCGTTTCGAGGCCGCTCGACGCGTACTCCCACACCGGGCGCACCGACGCGAACACCAAGAACCCGACCGGGACCGAGTATCCGAGGGGGGCGCGCGTTCGAGCCGAGGCCAAGCTGGACGGGAGCGCGAGCAGCGCGACGGCGAGCGCCATGCACGTGATCCCCGCGACGACCGCACCCCACTCGAGCGGAGCCCCGAGGCCATGCACGATCGAGAGGAGGCCGAGCCACAAGGGGCTGGTTCCGGCCTCGACGCGCTCGCCCACGTTGAACACGGGGCCGTGGCCCGCGACCACGTTCTGCACGATGCGCAGGTTGATGAAGCCATCGTCGTGGATCCACCGCTGCGAATGGGCGAGGGCGGCGATGAGCGCCGCGCTCCCAAGACCGACCGCGCCAGCGCGCGCTCCTCTCCTCATGACGCCGCAGATTGCACCCGACGTGCCAATGGCGAAACCGGTCCGTGGGGCCGATCCGGCGATTTTTCGTGGGGCGCTCCTTGTGCTCGCGGCGCAGGTCGGCACATGGTGGTCTTCGGACCACGGACGCGTCCGCACGGGCATGCCGTGTCACATCGGCGCCTCGAAGGCGATAAGGATCCCATGGCAGCGGCTCCTCTCCTCTCGGTTGGTCGCGTGCTCGGGTCGCTCCGGCGCTCGTGGCTCTTGTGGGCGCTGGTACTTTCGACCGTCGTCGCGTGCGCTCCGCGGCGACGGGAGCCGGAGCCAGTCGGCCACGGCGACCCTTCACCAGCACCCGAGACCCCCGCCCCGGCGGGAGGAGGTACGGCGGCACCGCCCACGCGCACGGGGCCGCTCGACGTCACGTTCGCGGTGGTCTCCGATACGCACCTCGGCTTCGACGGAAACGAAGAGAAGAACCGGGCGCTCGTCGCGTCGATCGCGACCTTGCCAGGCATGCGTTATCCGGGAGGCGCCGCCGTGGGGCACGTTCGAGGGCTGCTGGTCGCCGGCGATCTCACCGAGTGGGGCAATACCTACGAGTGGGAGGCATTCTGCGATGTCTATGGCCTCGGGCGCGGTGAAAAACCGGGATCTCCGTTCCCCGTATTCGAGGTAGTTGGCAATCACGACATGGTGCACGGCCCGTGGCTCGCGGCCGAAGTGGCGAAGCGCCACCCCGGTGGAGGTGCATACACGTGGGACTGGGACGACGTGCACCTCGTCGGCCTCGGCGAGTCGCCCGACGGGCCGGCGCTCGACGCGCTCGAGCGTGATCTGGCCAAGACCCCGGTCGAGCGGCCGCTCGTGTTGCTCTTTCATCGTCCGCTCGCGGGGCCGTGGCTCGAGGATCGCCCGGACGCCGAGGCTCGGGCGCGCCTTGCGCGGTTGCTCTCGGGCCGCGAGGTCCTCGGCATCTTCCACGGGCATCATCACGCGCGAGCCCACTACGTCTGGCAAGGTTACGATGTGTGGAAGCCTGGGGCGGTGAAGGGGGGCGCGCCGGAGCTCGCCGTGGCCCACGTCGACGACGAGCGGTTCACCGTGAGGACGTACGATTGGCAGTCGCGGCGCTTCGTGGACCTCTTCACGAAGCGCCGACCGAAGCGCCCCACGAGCGCGCCCCGGAGGTAAGAGGGCCGGCCGGGCTCCCTCCGTCCTTCTTCGGTCCTTCACGGCGGGGCACGACAATCCGTTCAGGTACGAAGGCTCGGGACGACGAGAAATCGAGGCTCGGGTGACGCCGGCGCGAACCTTCGGCCCAAGCGCGCCGCATGTAGGTGTACGCTGAGGGAGATGCTCGAGGTGGGAGTGCTCGTCGGTGGCGACTATCGCGTGGAGCGCAAGCTCTCCGAGGGCGGCATGGGCGCGGTCTTCGTCGCCGAGCAGGTGTCGACGGGCGCGAAGCGCGCGCTCAAGGTGATCCGCCCCGAGCTCTTGCGGCACGGAAAGCTCCGCGACAGGTTCGCCCAAGAGGCCAAGGTCACGGCCCGCATCGCGAGCGATCACGTCGTGTCCGTGGTGGCAGCCGGGGTCGACGCCGATCTCGGTCTCCCGTGGATCGCGATGGAGCTCCTTCATGGCGAGACCTTGCACGGCCTCGTCGCCACACGAGGAGCGCTCCCTCCCGAGCTCGCCATCGCGGTCCTTCGTCAGCTCGCCCACGCCATCGACGCGGCGCACGCGGCGCAGGTGGTTCACCGCGACCTCAAGCCCGACAACGTGTTCTTGGCCACGTCGCGCATGAGCGGCGTGCCCTTCTTCGTCAAAGTGCTCGACTTCGGCATCGCGCGCATCTTGCACGAGGCCTTCGAGACGAAGACCGAGTCGCTCGGCACTCCGCTCTGGATGGCTCCCGAGCAAGCGGGCTCGGGGGACCCGGTAGGCCCATGGACCGACGTCTGGGCATTCGGTCTCATCGCGTTTTTCTTGCTCACGGGCCGCCCATACTGGAAAGCCTCGTTGGGCGAGGCGTCACCGCTCGCGATCGTGCGCGAGGTGTGCCTCGATCCCCTCGATCCGGCGTCCATGCGGGCCAGGGCGCTCGGCTTCGATGGCGACCTCGGTGAAGGCTTCGACGCTTGGTTCGCCGAGTGTGTCGCGCGCGATCCGAAGGACCGCGCCGGGTCGGTGGGGATGGCGACCGAGCGCCTCGCGCGGGTCTTCGGCGTGCCAGGCAGCGCCTCCGAGACGGTGGTCTTCTCGGAGCCCCCGCTGGACGCCGCCACGTCGTCCGTCGCCCACGCGAAGACCGAAGTGGCCATTCCGGGCACACCCGCCGGTACGCCGGTACCGGTCATTACCCGGCCCCCTCCCGACGCGAGCCGAAAGGAGCGTGAGACTCCGATCTCGGAGACTCCGGGCCAGGCACCGCCCGTGTCGGTCACACAACCGTCGCTCGGCGCTCCCCCGAAGCCGCGCTCACGCACACCCCTCGTCGTCGCGGCGCTCGCCGTGTTGCTCGCGGGCGCCGCGGCGCTTGGCGTCCGTGCGCGAACGGCGGCGGCCGACCGTGAAGCCTGTGCCTCGAAGGCGGACGCGAAGGCCTGTGAGGCGGCGTGCGCGCGTGGCGACCGACCTTCGTGTGTCGGGCTCGCCAAGATCGACGTTCGTGGTCGCGACGTGAACCGAGCTCGAGCGGCCGCAGACCTCCTTCGTGGGGCCTGCACGAGCGGCGATGGCGCCGCGTGTGGCGCCTTGGGCCTCGCCCTCGCCTTTCCTCCCAAAGGTGGGCTCGCGAGAGACCTGAAAGAGGCCGCTACGGCCCTCGAGTCCGCCTGCAAGTCGGGCCAAGCGTGCGCCGTGGCGGGGGCGCTGCGCGGAGCGGGTGGCTTCGGCCTGTCGCGTGCCGCACAAGACTATTTCAATGCATCCTGCAAAGAAACACCGGTGGGGTACGAGGCGCACCTCGATTGCCTCTACGCGCTCGGTCACGATCTCGCGACGAACGCCCCCTCGGCGAGGGTGTTTCTCCCGAAGGGCTTCGCCGCGCGCACGTGCGCCACGTACCCCGGTGACGCGTGTGGTTTCGTGTGGGTAGATGGCGAGGCCGCGGGCGACTCCAGCCACGAGGCGTACGAGCGTGGCTGCGAGGCGGGGTCGTCGCTCGCGTGCACCGCGCTCGCCGCGACCGTCGCAGAGGGCGCCAAGGGGCGGGCCCCGAGCCCGATCGTCGCGCGAGAGACCTTCGAGCGCGCGTGCGCCGACGGAGAAGCCGCGGCCTGCAACGACGTCGGTTTCCTGCTCGGAGGGTTCCTCGCTTCGCCTCGTCGTGGGCCGCGCGGAGAGCTCGTGTACAAGCTCCGATGTGCGGGTGCCATCGAAGCGGGGTGCGCGAGCTTCGGGGAGCGACGCGAGGTCCTCCAGAAGGGCTCACCGACCGATCCGCGCGCGGCGTATGCGGCGTTCGACCGCGCGTGCCGCGAAGGTCTGACGACGGCGTGTGTCAACCAAGCGGCGTTGCTCCACGCCGGGCTCGGTGTCCCGCGGGACCGCGCCGCGGCCGAGAAGCTCTTCTCCGACGCGTGCATGCGTGGAGACGCGGGCGCCTGCGGCGAACAGGGCGCCGAGCTTCTCACCGTGCGGCTCGGTCGTTCGCGGGACGTGCGCGCGGGGCTCTCGCTCCTCGAGCGTGCGTGCAAGGGCGGCGAAGAAGACTCGTGCACGGCCCTCTATGGCCACTTGGTCAATGGCCTGCCCGACGGAAAACGCGTGGCCGAAGGGGTGGCGGGGCTCGTCGCGCAGGGAAAACGCAAGGTCGTGTCCCACGTCCTGGTCGAGCTCTACGAGACCGGCGCCGAGGGCCACCCGAAGGACTTGCCCGAGGCCGCGAGGCTCGCCATCTCCATCTGCGACGCGGAGTCGCGCTGCGCCGACGCTGCCTATTTCCTCTCGCGTGGGCTCGGAGTCGCCAAAGACGACGTGCGCGCGACCGAGGCGCTCCAACGCGGCTGCGAGAACGACGACTTCCCTTCGTGCACCGAGCTCGGCATTCGCTACCGCGAGGGGCGCGGGCAATCGAAAGATCCGCATCGCGCCGTGGAGCTCTTTCGGAAGGCTTGCGACGGCGCCGACGCGACGGCTTGCGACATGCTCTCCCAAGCGTACGCGACGGCCGAAGGCGTGCCGCGCGATCTCACGAAGGCGTTCGCCCTCGCCCGCGCCGCGTGCGACACCGACGGGGTCGAGGGGTGCGCGTCGGTGGGCATCATGACGGCCGACGGAAAGGGGACACCCAAAGACGTCGACGCGGCGCTTCCGTACCTATCGTTCGCGTGCCGGAGGGCCGTGCAGCCCGCGTGCGCCAAGCTCCTCGCGTTGGGCAAGCCGCTGCCCGAGCTCGACATGTAGGCCACACGCGCACGACCGAAGGGATAGCTCGCAGCGTGGACACGAACCGCCACCCATGCGAGTCTGTTCAGCACGTGGGGAGGTATTTGCGCTCCACGCCTACCCGCCATGAGCTTCAATCCCTATGCGCCCCCGGTCGCCGAAAGCCCCGTGCCATCCCATGGGCACCACTCGAGCCCGCTCGCCGACGACGGAGCGCTCGCGCTTTGGGTCGGCGACACCCTCCCCGACGTATGCCTCAAATGCGGGGCTTTGGATGGGCTCGAGCGTCGTCGCCTCCCCCTCTCTCGTCGCCCGTTCTGGGTCTACGGATTCCTCTTCGTCGGTCTCATCACGTTTTTCGTCGTGGACTCGGGTATGCCGAAGGGCTGGCTCTCGGGCTGCCTGTGCCGCCATTGCCTCGGCCGCTACTCCGCCGCGCAGTGGGCACGTTGGAGCATCGCGCTCCCCCTCGTCGCCTGGTTCTTCACGCTGATCATGGCATCTTCCATCGGCGGTGAAGATGCCCTCGGTGAAGTGCTGGTCCTCACGCTCTTCCTCCAGGTCGCCGTGCTCTTCACGGTGTTCGCCTGGCTCGTCCAGAAGTTCTTCGTCGCTCCGCGGATCCTCGACCTGCTCGGGCTGACGGGGCTCGGCGCTCACGGCATCGGAATGCGTGTCGCGGGCATCCACCCGCAGGCGGTCTCGGCCTACTTCGCCGCGCGTTCATGGTCGGCACCGTGGGCGAGGCCAGCGCCCGAGGGGTACACGCCTCATGCATCGCCACCTCTCGCACCCGCGGCCACGCAAGTCGCCAACGGCCCTCCTGTCGCGGCCGCCGCGGACCCCTCGAGCACGCTGGTGTCGCCCGCACCGACGGAGCGTGAGCCGGAGGGCCCTCCGGGACCCGAACCCGAGCCCGCGGCTCCTCCGACGATCTCGGACGGCGGAGCCGCCCCGACGCTCTCGGCCGTTCCGAGCGAGTGCCCGTAGGTCAACGAGGGTCGAACGAGCGTACTGGCAAATATCCGCTTACGAGGGCTTCGTGGCGGTGACGAGGAAGATGGGATACTTCTTCGACTCTTTGGCAACTTCGCAGGCCGTCGAGAACTGCACGTCCGTGAAACCTGCTTCCTGCAGGAGGCCGCCGAGCGCGTCGCGATCGAAGCCGGCGTGGAATACACCTTCCGCCCCCGCCGGGTGAAAGCTCCCGTCCTCCGCGTCGAGATCGGCGAGGGCGATCCGCCCGCCGGGGGAGACGTGCGCGAAGAGGGCGTGGGCGAGCGCGCGTGTGTCCTCGACGTGATGCATGGCCATCGCGCTCACGACCAGGTCGACCGTTCGGCCCAAGGGCGCCTCGACGATGTTCGTGCAGACGATCTCGGCCTTTCCGGAGAGCTCGGGCTTCTTCGCGAGCTCGGCGAGCATCGCCGGTGAGACGTCGACGGCGAGGATCTTCTTGACCTTGGGGGCGAGCTTTCCCGCGAGGAGCCCCGTGCCCGCCCCGAAGTCGAGCACGGTGAGGCTCTCTGCGAGGGGCACGGCCGCCGTGAGAGCTCGGAAGACGCCCTCGGAGATCTGCTGGGGCACGGGGCGCGCGTCCCAGTCGGAGGCCTTGTCGTGAAAGAGATCGGTCATGGTTCTTCCTCGTGGGAGTGATGTGAGATCGTCTACTTAGCGGCTTTGTCTCGCCTTGACCAAGGCTTGCTCCGTACGCCTTTGCGTACACGAGACGACCTATGGGTGTATGGGTCTTACGATGAAACGAAAGGACTCCCTCGACGACCTCGTCTCGGCCGCGCGCGCGAGACCGAACGACGTTCGAGCCCAGATCGCGGCGGCCTATGCGTGTGACCGAGCCGGCGACGAGGCTCGCGCGATCCGGTACTACGACGGTGCGTGGGCGCTCGGCGTCCCCGAGGAGGAGCGCGCCGACTTTCTCGTGGGCTTCGGTTCGACGCTGCGAAACGTGGGGCGAGCCGACGAGGCCGTCGTGCACCTCGGTGAGGCGGTCATGGCCTCGCCGGAAGACCCGGCGCTCCGTGCGTTCCTCGCGCTCGCGCTGCACTCGGCCGGTCACTCGCGCCTGGCGCTGGCCACCATGCTCGAGACGGCGCTCTCGGCCTCGAGGCCCGGAGCTTTTCGGGGGTACGAGAGGGCGCTGCTCTCGTACCAGGAAGAGCTCGTCGCAGCCGAGCTGGGCCGGGGGAGCTGACCCACTCGCCGGGCTGCACGCCGCGCCGCACGCCGCGCAACGCCGAGGCCGGCGCGGGAAGGCTCCCGGCCGGCTCGTCGTGCCGTTGCGCTCGTCTCGGTCACTCGAAGACGACGCGCATGGCTTCGTCGCTCCCGCAGGCAGCGGGCCTCGACTGGTGGAATCCCTCGTTCGTCTGGTAGCCGAGGGGGATGCACTGGTTCTTGGTGTTCGCGAGCTGCTTGCGTTCGTCGAGGTGCCACGCGTCGACGTTCGGGCCATCGCACCGGGTGAGGACGACGCCGTCGGCACCGCTGGTCACGCACCAGGGCGAAGCGCCGCCGCCCGCGTGGAGCTTGTGATCGTCGGTCAGAGTCCACACTTGGGTCGAGCCGCGGTTGCAGGCATGCGACCCGACGGGATTGCCTTCGGCGAGCCGACCGTAATAGTTGTCGAGGCACATGGGGCTCGACACGACGCGGCGAATGAAGACCGGGCGCATCGCGTCGCGCACTGCGGCCCGGAGGTCGTCCATCCCGTGGAGGGCCACGTGGCTCGCGGCGTCGACGCACGCTCGCATTCGAGGGTCGTCGGCGGAGCTCGCCGTCCTGATCCCGGAGGTGCACGGCGCCGCGGCGCCCTCGAGGGCGGTGAGGTCGGCGCGGATCAGGTCGCGCACGGCCCGGAGCTTCGCCGCGTCCATACCGTCGATCCCGTAGGCCCAGGACTCGAGCGCTTGGCGCTCCGTGTAGGCCTCGGCGAGCGAGGTGCGAGCCTTCACGACGGCCGTCGGGAGCTCGTCGATTCCCAGGTTTCCCCCGCCGAGCGCGTCGTACCCTCGAAGGTCGTGTCCGACCACGGCCGGCTCGCGCGTGGTCGCCTCCACGAACTCCGAAGTTTGGGTGTAGGCGACGGCGTCGGTCATGAGCTTGTTGCACGACTCGAGGTCGTCGACGCTGCAATGGGCCAGATCCTGCGAGCCGAGGATACGGCTCATCCCGTTGCCCCCGCCCTCCGCGTACACGTCGAGGTGCACGCTCAGGTTCTTTCGCGCGCTCTCCGAGAGGGTCTTGATGCCCGACGATACCTTGAGCCAGCTCGCGTTTCCGCCCACCGAAGCTTCGAACGACTGTTTGGCGTCGTCGGAGGCGAAGTCGATCCGGAGGGAGACGTAGAGTCGACTTCCGAGGTTGTTCGCTCGGACGAAGTGGTCCCCGCAGGCCGCCATGAAATTCTCGGGCTCGTCCAGGAGCTCCCGTGCTTGGTCGGACAGCTCGATGGTGTCGCCCATGAACCGCTCGGCGCCGCTGTCGTAGCCGAGCGTGTACACGTAGCCGATGCTTCGGGACGTGGACGCCACGTTGCGCGCGAAGCTCGCCTTCGCGTCGACGCCGGAGGTGCCGAACTTGGCGGAGGCGTCCACGTCGACCTGGAGGAGCTGGTTCGCGCTCGCGAGCGACTCGACCTTGTCGAAGCGGATGACCTTCTCGAGCCTGCCGGGGACCCGCTCGATCCCGCCGCCCTTCACGCAACGGATGGTCGAGAAGTCTCCCGTGCGTGCGTTGAAGCCGTCCCCGACCGTACCGATGTTGTCCTGCCCGAGCGCCTGCTCGGCCGTGCCGGTCCCGACCGCCCCTTCGGGCGAGGCTTGGCTCGTGGAGTCGACGGCGCAGCCGACGGCGAGGAAGGCGACGAGCCCGGAGGCGACGAGGAGCTTGCGAGGAGACATGGTGACCGACCTTTCGTTGCGGGGCGCGTCCGTCGCGTCCACACCCCACAACATGGGCCCGCCCCGGCCGGCGACCATCGAAGGTCCCTTAGCGGATGCATTAGGTCTACTTCACGATGTGACCATGTTCCATAACGCGGAGCTGATGGTTCGCACGAGCCGAGCGCGCGCCGTGCGTGCTCAAGGCAAGCACTCGGGGCGGAACTTCTTTCGGCCGTGCTCGTCGATCGTATAGGGCACATGGCAGGCCTTGGAGGTCGGCGTGTCGACCGACGCAGGGGCCTTCTTCGGACCCGCCTTGTGCGTCCCGGGCGCGCTCGGCGCGGTCACCGGATCGGGCGTAGACAGAGGCGCCGTGGGTGGTGGGGGCGGAGGAACGACGCTGATGGCCGATGCTGTCGGGGCCTCTTGGGTCCCTTGGGGCTCGGGGGAGGGGGGCGCGCCCTCCGCGTGCGTGCGGCGGGCAGCGAAGCCGGCGAGCGTGACGAACACCACGAGCCCCACCGATGCGGCCATGACGAAGCCGCGCCGTGTCGCCTTCTTCGGCGCGGGCGCCTCGTTGGAGGCCAGCGTCAGCGGGTCGATCGAGCGGTGGCTCTCGACCGGGGTCGGAACGGAGACGGACACGGGGGCGGGGCGCGCGAAGCTGGAGGTGAAGGCGGCCACGTCGCTGGGTGAGGCCCGTGGCAAGAGGAGCTGAAGCGCTCCGGACATCTCTTCTGCCGACGCGAAGCGGGCATTCGGGGAGCCGGCGAGCGCACGCGCGAAGAAGGTGTCGATGTCGGGTGGCAAGTCGTTGCGGTAGGTCGCGAGGCTCGGGACTTTGGCGAGCAGGACGCGCCGCAGCGTGTCGGCGTCGTTCGCGCCGGCGAAGAGCCGATCGAGCGCGAGCATCTCCCAGAGGATCACCCCGACGGCGTAGAGATCTCCCCGTGCGTCGATCTCGAGCCCGTGGACCTGCTCCGGCGCCATGTAGGCGATTTTGCCTTTGAGGGCGCCGTCGCGTGTCGTCTTCGCGCTTCGGCCTTGGGCCTTCGCGATGCCGAAGTCGAGGACCAGCGCGTGCCCATCGGCGCTCACCATGACGTTCTGAGGAGAGACGTCGCGGTGGACGATGTGGAGTGGGACCCCGTCCGTGCCTCGGGCGCGGTGGGCTGCTCCGAGACCCGCGAGCATGTCTTGCCCAATCGCCGAGACGACGCTCGCCGGGGTGACGCCGTCCGCCTTGGAGATCGCGATCATGAGCTCGGAGAGCGACGACCCTCGCACGAACGGCATGACCAAGTGGAGCTTCCCGCCGTCCGAGAAGACGTCGAGGAGAGGGACGACGTTCGGGTGCCGGATGTGGGCGAGCACGCGGGCCTCGTCGCGGAGAGTCGTCGCGGCGCTCTCGTCGTCGAGCTCGTCCGGGCGCACCGTCTTGATGGCGACGAGGTCTTGCTCCCCTATGCGCCGCGCGAGGTCGACCGTGGCCATTCCGCCCCTTCCGAGCGGAGCCACGACCTCGTACGCGTCGATGCGTCGCAAGCCGGGTGCACCCACGTGGGAGAAGGTAGCATGGCGGTCGGGCGCCGTCCTGTGAGGCTCGCCCGTGAGGCCCGACCGAGAGGGGCCCGTGAGGCCGTCGGAGAGGAACGCGCTGTTCCCCGCGCAGGAGCAAGACGTTCCTGGTTGTGGCTATGGGCGTCGCCGTTCCTGAGGATATGCTCGATCCTCGCTTGGCATACATCGTGCGACACTATCCCCCGAGCGGCACGAGCCGCCGAACGGAGAGCGACCCATGCCGATCCACTTCGACGAGACCACACAAGGTACCGCCCACGCCGGAACCTCTGCCCCCGCCGCCACGGCGTACCGCGTGTTCGTGCTCGAGGGGCAGGATCACGGCGCATCGTTCGTCGTCTCGGCGCCGTCGTTCGTCGGCAAGAGCGCGACGTGCGAGCTCAAGCTGACCGACCCGAAGGTCTCGCGCCGGCACGTGGAGCTCGACGCCGACACGCTCGGTCTGCGCGTACGCGACCTGTCTTCGACGAACGGCGTGTTCCTCAACGGCTCTCGCACGATCGAAGGGATCGCACAATCGGGGGACCGCCTGCGCCTCGGCGATACTCTCCTCGGGATCGAGGCCGTCGAGGCTTCGGACGAGCGCGGAGCCCGCGTCTCGACGCGGACACGGTTCGGGCGTGTGGTGGGAGCCAGCCCCGCGATGCGGAGGCTCTTCGCGCGGTGCGACCAGGTCGCCCCGACGGACATCCCCGTGCTCATCGAAGGCGAGACGGGGACGGGCAAAGAGCTCGTCGCCGAGGCGCTGCACGAGGCGAGCGCGCGCGCCCAGAAGCCGTTCGTCGTGTTCGACTGCACGACGATCTCCCCCCAGCTCCTCGAATCGAGCCTGTTCGGACACGAGCGGGGCGCCTTCACGGGGGCGCAAGAGGCCCGCGCCGGCGTCTTCGAGGTGGCGAACGGTGGAACGTTGCTCATCGACGAGATCGGCGACCTCGACATCGCGCTCCAAGCGAAGCTGCTCCGCGCCGTCGAGCGGCAAGAAGTCCAGCGTATCGGCGGAAGCAAGTGGATCAAGGTCGACGTTCGCCTCATCTCGGCCACGCGCCGCGACCTCGAGGCCGAGATCCAGGCCGGCCGATTCCGCGACGACCTCTACTACCGCCTCGCGGTCGCGCGTCTCGTCGTGCCTCCGCTCCGTGCCCGCGAGGGGGACGTCGAGCTGCTCTCGACACACCTTTGGAACAAGCTCTCCGGGGGCACCGTGCCCTTCCCGGCCGACTTCCTCTCGCGCTGGGGCACCTACAATTGGCCCGGCAACGTGCGAGAGCTCTTCAACGCCGTCCAGCGGAGATTCTCCCTCGGTCACTCCGACGTATGGGACGACTCGGAGTCGACGCCCGAGCCCGTGGGAAGTGGCAACGATCTCTTCGATACGCTGCTCCACGAAAACGTCCCTTATACGATCGCGCGGCGCCGCGTGCTCGACGAGTTCGATCGCCGCTTCGTGGCGGTCGCGCTCGAAAAATCCGGGGGCAGCGTGGCCCGCGCCGCGGCGAACTTCGGTATCGCGCGACGGTACTTCACCAAGATCAAGTCGAAGTCTCGCTGACGCGTGGGGGGTGGGCCGGGCGGGCCTCGTGTCACCCGTTCTCGGGGAGGGACTCGAGGGCTCTTCGAGTCGCCTCTCTCGCCTCCGCCCGTAGCTCGTCGCTCGGGAGGCCCTCGTCGATCACGAAGGCGTCGATGCGGTTCGCGAACCGCACGATCGCATCCCGGGCCCTCCCGTCGCCGAGCGCGGTGAGGGCCTCGACCGTGCGAGTAGCGAGGTGAATCGCGAGCGAGCCGGTGTCCAGCAAACGAACGAGCGGTTCGACGGCCGTGAGGCTCCCCGTGTCGGCGAGCGCGTCGACGAGCAGCGACACGTTGCCCCTCGCGAACGTCGATGTTTCTCGTGTTTGCTCGTCGAGCCACTTCGCGAGGGTCGTGGCCGCACGATCCTTCTCGCGCGCGGGGGCGAGCGCGGCGAGGTGCCCGATCGTACGAATGAGGGGGCCCGAGGCCTCCGGATCGGCGTCGAGCCTTCGAGAGAGGAGCCCCGCGAGCTTCGAGGTGTCGGAACGCTCCGCCGCGCCCTCGATCTCACGCACGAGGGCCCACGTGGGGTTCTCCACGCTGGGCTCGGCTCCCGGGAGGGCCTCGGATGTGCCCGTCGCCTTCGGGTCGGGCTCGGCCCGAGCTTCGGTGTCGCCCACCGCGCGGGGCTCGAGCGCGACGACGCCTGTCTGTTCGACACCGAGGGGTGCGGCGAGGTCGGCCGGCGCGTGCACGACCGGACCGGATGGGGCCTTTCGGGCCCCACGCCACGCGAGCGGGGCGAGCACGAGGCACGCCGCGCCGAGGACGACCCAGAGGCGCCGCTTCGCGCTCACGTCAGCACCCCGCGCTCCGGCAGTACTCCGAACGGATTCGGGCTTGACTGTAGTTCGGCTGACCGTAGCGGCCCGGGGGCAACGAGGCCCACTCGTAGGAAATGCGGTCCATGAGGTTCGCGAGCTCGGTCGCCGTCATGGCCCTGGACTCGGGCACGGATCCCCCGCGTCGCCGGACGAGGGCCATCGCGCCCCGTTCTTGGTTGTCAGGGTAGAACGTCGCGTATCCTAGGGTGTCCCACGTCGTGCTCAGGAATTGATATCGGCCCGAAGCATCCGAGCGTAGACCACCCGAAGACTGGATACGGCGAGGGTGGCGCGTGCAGTCGTCGAAGTAGACGTAGGTGAACTGCACGTTGTAGCCGTCTTGTCCGCGGCCCTTGGTGCCTTCGGCGAAGGCGATCGTGTCGAGCAGCGCCTTCTGCATCGTGGGGACGATGCCGCGCGCGCGGGCGGGTGAGCACGTGGGTCCCGTGGGGTCCGGCGTCGGCTGAGGGGCGGCGGACCACCCCGAGAAATGCTGACGGAAGACGTACACCGTCGCACCTCCTCCGAACTTCCCGCCGCACCCGTGCGCCGAGGCGAGCCTCCCTCGAACGTGGGCACCCAAGGTCGTCGGTGCACCGAGCTTGACCTGCGAACCCTTGGGGATTCGACAGACGTCGCTCGCCGGGAGGGTCGACGAGTCTTGGGTCGACGTCTTCAGGAAGGTGTCGACCGTGGCCGTGACGATCTCGTTCCCCTGCGCGTCTCGCACACCGTCTTCGGTCGTCGCCGAGCCGTCGTCGGTCGCTTCGGCCGAGCAGCCGAGTGCCGCGGTGGTCGCCGCGAGAAAAAGACATGGGAGCCATCGAGCCATGAGCACCTCCTCGGGCCGCGCCACGCGGCCATCTCGCCACGTTGCACCCCGTGTGCCGATGGGCGTTGCGCGGGATCCTGGCCATTTCTCGAATCGAACCAGCACCTTGGAGTACGCCGACGAGGGAAGTGGCGGGGTCGATTCGTGCGTGATGCGAGCCCCGGCGATCCACTGGTGCGCGAGGAACCGCGGGTGCCTCGTCGCCGGATCCCCCCACCTGCGAGCCGCGAGCCGAGCTCGAGATCGCCCCCTCCCTGCATGGAATGGGTAGTTCCTCCCTCGGATTTGTTCGGTATTTCGAGGATGCATTCGTTCCTCTACTGCGAAGTAGCGCCGCCTGTCGGATTGTCGATTGCGTGCTGTCGTGCCGTGATTTAGGAGTCCGCCCGGGCGCGTCTGGGGAGGAGCGGGCCGTGTCTCGCGGAAGATCTCCGTGCGGCTCGAGCTCGTCCCGTCGAAGGGCCCTCGGCTCGGGACATTTCCAAAGGAGGAACTATGAAACGTGTCACTTCGATCGTGCTCGCCGCCTCTCTCTGCGCGGCGCTCGGCTGCTCCGACTCGGCTACGGAGACCGACTCCGGCGCGGCTCCCGCTCCGTCCGCGTCGAGCGCGGCCTCGGGGGCGCCCAAGGCCGGTGAGGTCGTCGTCAACGTGAAGTACGCCGGCACCAAGAAGGGCGCCGCCCTGTCCGTCGCGCTCTTCACGGACTTTCCTCCCAAAGGCCCTCCCGCCGGAGTCGCTGCCGCGCGCGCGCCCCTCACGTTTCCGACGACCCTGCGCGTGCCCAACGTGGCGGCGGGCACCTACGTCGCCGTCGTTCGCATGACGGCCGAGGGGAACGATCCTCAAGCGCAGTCGGCGCTCCCGGGCGACATTCAAGCCGCCTCGACGCCGCTGACGCTCGCGGCGGACAAGGGCGCCTCCGCCGACGTCGAGCTCGCGGACAAATGAGGACCTCGTTCGCGGTCGCTGCGGCCATCGTCGCAGCGGGGGTCGTCGCCGGGAGTGCGGGGTGTACGAGCCCCTCCGACCCCGTCCCGGAGGCGCCCGCTTCCACCCTCCTGCCAGGGCTGGGTGCGGCCGACGTTCGCCTGGGGGACACCTACGGTGCGGTCAGGGCGAAGCTCGGCGAAGCCGAAGCGACCGGCTCGAATCGGTTGGTCTTCGCGAGGTATCCCGCGAAGGGGCTCGAGCTCGTCTTCGCCTCGGTGGAGGCCGACCGCCTCACGGACGAGTCGAGGCTCGTCGCCGTCGGGGTGCAGCGAGGTGCCTCGTGCGCCGGCTCTCCCTGCCCCGGCGAGCGGAAGGACGCGATCGAGGCGCGCCTTGGCGCCCCGGACGACGCGACCAAGACGCTCGCGTTCTACGGGAAGGGGCTCTCCGTCGTGTACGCGGACGACGGCACGGCGACTCAGGTTTCGGCGTTCGCGCCGTACACCCCCGAGTCGAGCCCTCGTGAAATGACCGAGATCGCCGCTCCGCCAGGCAAGGCCACGCGCCCCGCGCTCGGCCTCGATGCGCTCGGGGTGGTCGACATGCACCTTCACCCCGGGTTCTACGGGCGAATTCCCTCCACGACCAAGGCGCTCTTCGTCGAAGGGATTCCTCCCTTCGCGCGCCCGTACGCCCCGGGCGTCTCCGGCGCCGCGCTCGACACCTTCGCGCCCGTGCTCGGCATCGTCGACCAGACCCGATGGGCGGGCGTCGATCACGCCGTCTTGTTTGCGGTCTACACGCAAAAAACGACGGGGTTCTTCACGAACGAGGACCTCGCGTCGGTGCTCACGCAGAAGGAGAACGTCGCCGCCGACGGGCTCCCGTGGGCGTTCGGCCTGGCCTCGGTGAGCTTCTTCGACGGCTTCGTGCGAGACGACGGCACCGTGGACGAGAGCGTGGCGGCGCGGCGGTATGCGGCGCTCGCGTCGTGCCTCGAGCGCCGGCCGGACCTCTTCTTGGGGATAAAGCTCGCCCACCCCCACCAGCAGATCGCCCTCGACGATCGTCGCTATTTGGGAGTCTACGACGTCGCCAAGAAGTATGGCGTGCCCGTGTATCTCCATACGGGGTTTTCGCCCTTCCCGACGGCCAAGAACGTGCCCGAGAGCTACGACCCCATCAACTTCGAAGGGGTGCTCCGCTCGTACCCGGACGTCCCTTTCGTGCTCGGGCACGTGGGCCAAGGGGACAAGCGCGCCGTGGCGCACGCGCTCGACCTGGCGAAGCGCTACCCGAACGTGCACCTCGAGATATCGGCTCTCGGTCGCCCGTTCCTGAAGGACGAGAACGGCGCCGATCTCACGCCCGATCCGAAGACCCCGCAGCTCCCGTACGTGATGACGCGGATCAAGGAAGATGGGCTCGTCGCAAAGGCGATTTTCGGCTCCGACGGGCCTCAGTTCTCGGGCATGGTGAAGGGCTACGTGGGGCAGGTGCGCGCGGCCATGGCCGCCGCGGGGTACAGCGAGAGCGAGCAGAAGGACGTGATGGGGCGCAACTTCACGCGCCTCTTCTTCCGCGCGCGCTGAAGGTCGCGAGGTGGGACCCGTGGGTGCCACACCCACCTCGTCGTCTACGTGTGTCCGTGCCGCTGCTCGTCGTCCGAAGCGCGCTGGGGGGGGGCGCGCTGCCGGTCACGGGCACTTGCCGAGGTCGCCCAGGTCTTTGCAGCGCGTGCCCGCGTCGGAAGGGGGGGCGACCGTCCCGCGCTGCGCGAGCTTCGCTTCGAACTCGACGGTGAACGAGATGGAGTCGCAGGGAGCTGCGGCGTCGCGTGCGCCGGCGAGGTCGAGCGAGTTGCAGAGCCTCTCGCGGAAATCCGCCACGTTGTCGGGGCTCGTGCAGATCGGAAAGCCCGGGACGATCTCTTGTTCGGAGAAGGTTCGGATGAGGTCGGGCGCGAGGACGCGCCCGGCCACGACGCCCTCGGTGAGCCGCGGCAGAGCGCTGGACCTATCGATCGTCGCCGTCAGGATCGCGTCGAGCACGAGCAAATCGCTCTTCCCGATGCGAAGGCGGAGAGGGTCGATGCGAGCGACGAGCTTGCCACCCGTGACCCAGGCTTCCCGGGTGAAGGTGCGTGGCATGGCTCCGATGACGGAGCGCTCGCTCACTTGCCAAGCGTCGCACCCGGTCCATGCGGGTTTGGGTCTCCCCGAGGAGCTCACGCCGCCGTCGCCAGCAGGCCCGGCGTCGCATGCGGCCGGCGGGTCGAGGCCCGGCGAGTCGTATATGGCGACGAGCACGTTCGGATCGTCGCCGACGCCCTCGAGCTCGTCGAGCTCGACCAAGAGCGACTCGACCCCTTCGGCCACCGAGAGGTCGAAGCCGACGTCGACCGAGGCGTCTGCACGGTTCTGGAAGATTCGCGCGAAGAGCGCGGCGGCGCCGTTGTCGCGGCCCCCTTCGTTGTCGCAGGTGGGTTGGTCGGGGCGCTTCGGGACGCACGACGAGGCTCCTCCTCGCGACGCTCCAGGTCTCGAGTCGCACGTGCAGACGCCGTCGAGGTCGTACCCGATGCGGTCGGCGTTGCCGGCCACGAGTGCGAGGTGAGAGAGCGCGAATACGTACTTCTGTCTGGGGCCCGTGGCCGTGGCGTCGGGGCGGCCTCGAGGGATGGCGTGCTCACACGGATCCGGGACCTGCGTGGCTCCGTCGGGAATCGGGCCCGCCTCTGGGACTGCCGTGGATGCCTCGAAATCGCCCGCGTCGTAGATCAGCGTGCAGCCGGCCGCGAGCGCGAGGATGCTGAGCGCCGAGCCGGCGATCGCTCTCGTCCGCATGTCAGAACCGTACCATCCCGCGGCTCAGGTCGATCCAGGCCGAGGCCTTCTCGACGGGAGCGGGCCTGAGGATCGTAGGGCGCACCACGTAGACCACGACGGCTCCGACGGCGGCGGCGAGTCCCAAGGAGAACGCGATGTCGGCCGTCACCGTCTTCGCTCGGAGGCCGAGAATGTCGGTGTCCGAGCACTGACCAGGGCAGGTGCGTTCGAGGTTGGCGTAGTCGCTCGCGGCGCTCACCCCGAAGATGGTGCCGGTCGCGCCGAGCACGACGGCCACGCCCCCGAGCACGTACGAAACCACGGGGATGGGCCGCTCCTCGAGGAACCGTGGTGGTGGCGTGGAGGGCGCTACTGGTGCTCTCGCGCGCGGCGGCTCGAGCACGACGCTTCGGTCTTTCTCGCGCTCGCGGATCACGAAGCGCTGAGAGAGCGGCTTTCCGTCGACGATGGTCTCGACGGTGTGGGGACCCGGATCGAGCGGCACGGAGCGCCCTTTTCCCGCGTCGTCGCGGGCGGCTCCGTCGATTCGAATCGTGGCTCCGACGACGTCGAGACCCCGCTCGTCGCGCACGGCGACGACGACGGACGGTTGGCGCGCCCCCACGTCGTCGAACCAGGTCGCGCACTCGGTGGCGATGACCTTCGGGCACTCGGGGCGGAGGCACTGCGCGAACGCCTCTCGCGCCGCGCCGAGCTTGCCCTCGTCGCGGAGGGCCTGGCCGCGCTCGGCCGCCGCAGCGCACGTGGCCGACGTGCTCGAGCGAGCCATGGCCCCGGACGGATGGATCCCCACGAGGAACGCCGCGACGATGCCCACGACGGCCGAGCGCTGCCGGGGATTCGTGCGTCCCCAAGCGTGAGCGCGCCGAACCATGACCTTTAGGCTAACGCGACCTTACCCTCGCGTGGTGGTGAAGTGCAGGGGAGCCCCGCGGTTCTTGTCGAGCTCGACCATGACGCACCGCGGGCTCGTTCCCGGAGTTGGGACGGCTCGGGGCGGCGCCCTCCGGCAGGGTCGCCACCGACGAGCCGAGTTGCGAGAGCACGCCGTCAGCGTCGGCGCACGAAGCGGTAGCCGCCGGCCGTCGCGCCCCAGACCTGCTTCCCCGCGTCGTCGTATCCGCGATCCCAGGACACCATGAGGTTCTCCTCGAGGCGTACCGTGGAGGAGGCGTACGTGGCGCCGTTGAGCTCGCTCGGGCAGCGCACCTTCCCCGAGCTCTTCTCGAAGCTCGAGCCCGTCCACGCGAGATCGGGCGTCGCGCCTTCGAACGCGTCTCCCACGCGGTGCATCTCGACGCTGCACCCGACCTTCTCGTCGGCGTCCGCGGGGCTCGCCTTGCGTTCCGCGCGCGCACACGCACCTACCCAGCTCTTCGGGGCCTTCAGCTCGAACACGCGAGACACCGCGGTCGTCTCGTCCTTTCGGTCGATGACGTAGAGCCGCTGGCGGTAGGGCGCGGACCCCACGCGCGCCTGCTCCACGTAGAGGACACGCTCCCCGATCTCCTTCGCGTCGATGGGGCAGATCTCGAGCGAGATCTCGAAGTAACTCTTGTCGGATGCTGCCTGATCCTTCGAGTCGAAGGAGCCCGTGAGGAATCGCGCGAGCTCGGCCTCGACCGCGGGCCGCGCGGGAGGGGCGGCCTCGGGGAGTGACCCCGACGGGGCGGGCGTAGGCTCCGTGGTGACCGCCGAAGAGCAGGCCGCGCCCGCGAGCGCGAGCGCGACGAGGACGGATCGGGCGCTCACTGCCGACCTCCGCAGTACGCCGTGCTCCCGCAGACGCGTGCCGTCGAGGCGTCGGCGCCGGCGTCGGCGTCGCTACGCGGGGCGAGGCACGTGAAAGGCCTTGGGGCCGTGCACTCGTCGTCGGCGCCGCACGCTTCCCCGTTCGCTTTGGCCAGGGTGCACTTTCCCGTCCCGAGCACGTCGCAGTACGACCCGGCCGGGCAGACGAGATCGGGGCCCGTCTGCGCCGTGCACGTCTCACCGAGCGCGACGTTGCGCGCGGGGCCGCTGCACTTCCCGGGGTTGCGCAGCGTCTGGCCGTCGCAGTTCGTCCCGGGCGCGCAGAAGAGGCGCTCGGCGGGGCCCGCGTCGTTGAGGAGGATGCCGCACGACTCCCCCGTCTTCCGCCACGCCGTGCACTTCTTCTTCTCGTTGCAGTAGCCCTGGGCCGGATCGCACTCGCCGATGAAGGTCGTATCGCCGATGTCGTCGCAGGCGGCACCGAGCGCGCCGACCTTGCGGAAGACCTCGTTCCCGCGGATGCCGAAGCAGGCACCGTCGAAGAGGACGCTCGTGAGCGTCGTCCCGCACGTCGCCGCGGCGACCTTCGCGATGCACGCCTGACCCTTCGCGTCGTCGAACACGATGTTCCCGACCGAGGCCGAGACGCCCCACTTCTGGAGGTAGAGCGCGTCGTACGAGGCCTTGAGCACGGTCTCGCAATTTTCGTTCGTCAGGGGGGTCGTGTTCTTGTAGGGAGCCTCTTTGAACTGGCCAGCGAAGAGGTCGCGGTCGGCGTCGTTGCAGCACGTGGTGATCTTGCCGCACACGGCCTTGGCGAGGGCCGTGTCGTACGCGTCGATGCGCTGCCGAACATCGGGGGCGATCGCGCGGTCGGGCTTCGCGGCGTCCTCCGGGGCCGAGCCCGTCGGGGTGGTCGTGGGCGTCGGCGTCGTGTCCGTCGGGGTCGGCGGCACCCCCGAGTCGGCCGAGTCGGCGGTGACGGCGTCGGTGCAGGCCGCGAAGACGGCGAGGGGAGAGAGCGCGATCGCGAGGAGGACGAGGGGAGTTTTGGTGCGCACGAGTACTACCTTTCGCGCGCCGCTCAGCAACGAACATGCCACGAGTGAGTGGCTTGGATCATCACGATCGCCCTCCGCTCGAGGGGATGGAACCGTACGACACTTCGAAGGAATCGTGGCGGCGGATGATTCCAGAAAAACTCGAAGCCAGGCCGGGGCGATTCGATAGGAACAGGAAGCTCCTGCAAGAGGATAGCTATGTTCCTCGAGTGACGGTCCGATCGTGTCGAAAATCCTCGAACGCCGAGCGCTCCCAGGCGCTGACGCATGGAGTTGCCGTCGACTCTTCGAGGGAATAGAGGAATGCCAATCCAATTCGCCCATAGCCCGCTCGCGCCGAGCCGACGATCCGATGGATGGCGGGCCCACGGACATCGAGCGTGACGTTGGAAACGACGACCGCGGACGAGGGCGAGCCTCGGAATTCCCCGACCGGGGACAGAGACAATCAACAGCCTGTCAGGGGCAGTAGCCGAACGTCACCCCGGCGACGACGCGCGCCGTGGGGAACGGGCCGCATCCTCCGCACGCGTTGGGGTCTCCGGGGCGACAGAGCCTTCGGCACGTGCGAAAACCCATCGAGGTGGCGACACAAACCCGCCCCGCCCCGCACTCGGCGTCACGCTCGCATACCCCCGACTGGAGCTGGACATCGCGCACCTTCGTGCACTCGGCCGTGCCCGTGTCCTCTCGAAAGACGCAGCCGGAGGCGGCGAGGTCCCCGGGCTTGAAGCCGCACGAGGCTTCGTTCGTGTAGTCGCACACGACGCCGCACGCCGCGACGGACACCGACCCGGCGTCGGCGTCGGATTTGGGGTACTCGCGGCAGGCGCCCTGCGACGGGCCACCGCAGGCGCTCCCTGGCGCCGCACACGGCTCGCGGCAGACCCCGCTCACGCAGACGAGGCCACGCGCACACTCGAAGGTGCCGAGGCACCCCCTTCCCGCCGGCGCGACCCCGGCGCCTACGCAGCTCCGCGCTCCATCGGTCGCGCTCACGTCGCACGTCTGGGAGGCGCTGCACCCACACTGAGGGGCGAGGCCGCACGGTGAGTCGCACGACGTCGCGTCGGTCTCGGCGTCTTCTGGACGTGCCGAATCCGGCTCGGTCGATGCGTCGGAGCTGGGCGTCGATGGTGCGCTCGCGTCCTCCGACGAATCGCCTCGAGGTTCGGGCCGGGGAGAGGTTTGGCCGTTCGCACACGCGGCGACGCAGAGGACCGCGAACACCGAGGACAGGGACGTGTGCAGGAGCTTCATAGGGATACCTCGAGGGTCGATCGCGCCGAGCGGGGCGCCTTCGTAGCACTCGCGCCGATGCCCGCAATGCCAAGTTGTCCGAATCGTAGACGAGGATCGAAGTGTGCCTGAGGAGTGCCGTGCTCCTCGTGCACAGGACGGCGCGTGCCGTGGTCCGCGTCACTTCGGGGAGCTCGCGCACGAAGGCGTCGAGATCGACGTGGCCGCCCCCACCGGCGCCGGCGCGTGGAGCGCGGAGACAGAGGCGACGGCGATGTAGGTGGACGTGAGCACCGAGCGTGCCAGGCCTCGCGCCCCTCGCCCGATGCGATTTCCCGACGATCGCGGAGGTCAGGCCCGACGTGGCGCCGATCGCCGGTGCAGCGATCGCCCACCCGAGGAACGGAAGGTGCCCGCGCTCCGTCGCGTCAGCGGTCGTCGTCGGAAGGCCTGAAGAGCGAGCTTTTCGGCGCGGGTACGCGTTCGAGCACGCGCTCCGTCGCGCTTTCGCGCGGTGGCACGTCCGTCGCAGTAGTCCGGTGGTCCGCCCCACGCTCGGAGGTCTCCCATGAACGTTCGCTCGCTGGCCGTCGTCGTCGCTTGCTCCCTCTCGATGGTGTCGATCTCCGGATGTTCCGCGGAGCTCGGAGAGGAAGAGGTCGCTGGGGCAGAAGAGGGGCAGAACGCCGACGAGAGCTCCGAGGCCCTGAGCGGGAGCTTCGCCGTCGGGACCGACCTCGAGACCACCGCGGATCTCAATCACCGCAGCTCGCCTAGCCCCTCGGCGGACGTCCTCCAGGTCATCCCGCGAGGGACGGTCGTCAAGAGCGCCGCGGCGAGCCCCCGCGCGAACTGGTACGGCGTATCGTGGAATGGGAAGACGGGGTGGGTGTCGGGCCAGTACCTCCGAAAGCCCAGCGCCGTGTCGGGTAGTGGGGCGCAGCGAATTCTGAGCTATCACACGTCGAAACAGATTGAGCTCTACGACACCACGTTCGGCAGGAACGACGGGGCCGACGCGCTGAGTAACATCCGCGACGCGGCCGCGGGGAGGAGCGCCAAACAGAGCTGCCATGGCGGTGCGCCCTGCGGTCGTGTGGCCCTCTCGACGAAGCTCGTCTCGGCCATGATCGCGCTCCGGGAGAAGTATGGTTACCGCTACTTCGTCACGGCGATCGCGGGCGCGGCCCACTCGCCTGGCTCGTTCCACTACGCGGGCCGCGCGATCGACGTGGGCGAGATCAACGGCCGTATCATCTCGGGGGACAGCGCCGCGGCGCGCGGCTTCATGCAGGCGTGCCGCGACCTGGGCGGGGTCGAGGTGCTCGGCCCGAGCAACCGGTCGGACCATCAAGATCACATCCACTGCGCGTTCTGATCCGAGGCGCGACGTCTGGACACCCGTTTCGAGCTCGCCGAGATCCCCCGCGTTCGGAGCGGGACACACGACAAGGAAGGAAGACCCTCATGACCCTCAAGCATGCGCTCTCCGCCGTCTTGCCGCTCGTGGTCGCCGCGTTGTGCTCGCAGGGGTGCAGCGCAGAGGTCGAAGCCGAAGACGCAGGGGACGACGTTCCCGTGGTCGACGCCCCCGACGAATCGGCCGATGCGCTGAGCGGTGGCGAGCTCGCCTGCACGGTCTCCAAGGTGGCGTCGGGCGCCGCGCTCGTCGGCACGGTCGTCTGCTGGGTTACGACTCCGGCGAGCGGAGGCACCCACGCGCCCGTGTGTGTGTGGCTATCGTCCGCGGGAGTGACGGCGGCCAAGCTCGCCAACAGCGCCGCTCAGTGCGCGACGGGATGCGGGCTCGCGGGGGCAGCTTGCCAGAACATTGCCCAGAGCTTCGCGCGGCGGTCGACGACCACGGCTCGGATCGCCAACGTCGGATGCAATTCGCGAGGGCAGTTCGTCTCGGAGGCCGATGTCTGCGGGCTCGGGATGAACCGAATCTACGACGTGAACGCGCCCGAGAGCCGCGCATGCAAGGTAGGGAAGCCCACGGGTTTTTGGGCACTCTCCTCCGCCGAACGCGCGTATATCCGCAATCCGGCGAACTGCGCCGCGCGCGGGATCCGCTGAGCCCGAGGTCCTCGAGGTCGTAGGGAGTACCGGGCCGACTCGTTCGGCCAGGCGCCTCGTCAGTCGCAATGGTCGGGTTTGCCGGCGGGTTCCATCACGCACGCGGATCGGCAGCGGCGCGAGGTCGTGACGCCGTTCCGGCACGTGTAGAGGATCGTCGGGTCGCCGCCCGAGAAGCCGTTCTGCCTCGACGCTCCGCAGTACGGGCCGTCTTGTGCGGATCGGACGTGCGCGCACGGCCCCGCGCTCGCAGGGACGGACGAGGCGGGCGACACCGTACCGTTCGGCTGACGGGGGAGCCGCTTCGGGTGAATGACGCACTTCGCCGAGAGACCTCGGTCGCCCTTCGGGCTGCCGAAGAATCCGCGTGTGCGAGGGACGAGCAACGACGGATATTGCTGTCCGTTGCGGCCGTAGTTCTGATTCGCGACGAGCATGCGCGACGGAGACACCGACGTCACGACCGCGACGTGCCCCATCGTGTAGCCGTCCCAAACGAGCAAATCGCCGGGGGTCGGCTCGTAGCCGTCGGCCCTCGTGTGGACGTCGAACGCGCGGCGATCGGCGTTTCCACACATGGCGTCGGCGTTGCCCTCGATGCGGGGCGCTCCCACGCTCTCTACGAGCCACCGGTTGGCGAGCTCGGCGCATTGGAAGTACCAAGTTCCTCCGCGTCGCGTGCCGGGGTTCACCGCCCCGTGGAGCTGGTTGCAGTAGAGGGGCTGCGCCGAGAGCGCTCCGACGCGGATCGTGGCGATGACAGGGCACGACGAGGTCGACGTGCACGAGCAAGCGACGGCCGTATCGACGAGGCTCGCCGCGCTCGCTTCTTGGGGCGCCGTGGGCGTCGGGGTCGAGCTCGACCGAGGGACCAGCGCTCCACGCCTCGCTCGAGCCTCGGCCTCGGGTGGCTCGGGGAGGAGCAACACCAGCGACAGCGAGGCGAGCAGCGCGAGCGTTCGGCGACCCACGGGCGTTGGACGGCACGCGGCAGGTTCGATTCAGCCGGGCGCGGGGTTGTTCGCGGCTGCTTCGGGCCGGGTTCCGCCTCCAGGAGGTGGACGCCGAGCTCCCGACCCACGTGTGACGAGCTACTTCGCCGGCATGGGGTTCTGCTGGAAGAACTTCCAGAGAACCTCGTTCACGACGAAGCTGGTGCTTTGCGCTCCGTCGCCGGGGCAATCGGAGACCCCGGTCTTCGGTGCGCCGCCGGGCCACGAGTGACCCCCGCCTTCGACCGTGCAGAGGACGGTGCTCGCCATGCATCCGGTGTAAGATACACACGACCCATCTCCCATGGTCGTGTACGAGGAGGTGGTCGTCGCGCATCCGTTGCGAGCGCGCCACCCCTCCATGGTGTCGGCGATGGAGACGAACGAAGCTCCGGACGGGCCGCACCCGACGCCGCCACCAACCGGCACGTGCCCGTCGAGCGAGCCGTGCACGTGCATGACGGGGACGGCGCGTGACGGTGTGCACGTCGAGACCCCGATGGTCCCTGCCACGGGGGCGACCGCCGCGATGCGCGACGAGAGCTCGCACGCGAGCCTATGCGAGAGGATTCCGCCGTTCGACATGCCCGTAGCGAAGATCCGGCGCGTATCGGCGCAGAGCGCGCCCTCGAGGTGGTCCAAGATGGCCGAGACGAACGCTTTCTCGTCGACGTTGTCCTCGACCGCGCGCCCACAGCAGAGGCCTCCATTCCACGTGCGGACGAGGCCGGTGCCATCGGGGTACACGGCCACGAAGCCCTCTCGATCGGACTGGACGTTCATGAGCGACGACTCCTCGAATTGTTTGCCGCTGCCGCCTCCACCGTGGAACCCGAGCACGATGGGTGTCGGGCGGTCGGCGCGGTAGCTCGGCGGGACGTGTATGCGGAAGGTGCGCGCCTTTCCCGAGACCATCACGGAGCCCTCCGTCGTCGTGCCCGGTGGATAGGGCATCCCTTTGCTCGCGCAGGCACCGCCGCCGTCGGCCGACGCGTCGGAGGTCGCGGCTTCGAGCGCGGAGTCGCCAGGGGGCGTCGCGTCGATCGAGGCGGCGTCGTTCGCCGGAGGATCGGCGTCCGCGGTTTCCTCGGGAGTGGACGTGGAGCAGGCGGAGCCGAGCACGAGCGCGGACAGCACGGGGACGAACCCAAGGGAGAACGCAAGGGGGTGGCGAGCGGAGGGGGCCATGCGGCGGCGTGCTCCATGTCCCGTGCCAGGGCGACTCGCGCGGATCGACCGAGAATAATAGGATCGTGTAGGTGAACGTGGGTCGGTTCGGGGGACGTCGTCATGTCCACGGCTGCTCGACCGGTCCCCGTCGAAGGTCAACCGAGGACGATGGCACGTGTGCGCGGCCGTCACGCGGAGGGGAGGTCGAAGCCCTCTCCCGTCGACTCCTGCGAGTTTTCTGCTCGCGAGCGAGCGCAAAGAACATACGCTCGTGGGTCGACAGGCGAACCGGAGGGCGAGGATGACCGAGAAATACAGGCTGGTGACGCGCAGTGACTTCGACGGGCTCGTGTGCGCCGTGCTCCTCAAGGAGCTGGGCATGCTCGAGGACATCAAGTTCGTCCACCCCAAGGACATGCAGGACGGCAAGGTCGAGGTGTCGAACAAGGACATCACGACGAACGTGCCCTACGTGAAGGGGGTGCACCTCGCGTTCGACCACCACCTGAGCGAGGTCACGCGTGTCGCGGACAAGCCGGCGAACCACATCATCGACGCGTCGGCCCCTTCGGCTGCGCGTGTGGTCTACAACCACTTCGGCGGGAAGGAGCGCTTCCCCCGGATCAGCGAAGAGATGATGCGCGAGGTCGACAAGGCCGACGCCGCTCAGTTCTCGCGCGAGGAGATCCTGAACCCCAAGGGCTGGGTCCTCTTGAACTACCTCATGGACCCGCGGACGGGGCTCGGCCGGTTCCGCGAGTTTCGTATCTCGAACTACCAGCTCATGATGGATCTCATCGATGCTTGCTTGAACCTGAGCATCGAGCAGATCCTCGAGCTCCCCGACGTGAAGGAGCGCGTGGAGCTCTACACGAAGCACCACGTCGAGGCTCAGGACCAGCTCATGTGCTGCTCCAAAGTCTACAAAAACCTGGTGGTGCTCGACCTCCGAAGCGAAGAGAACATCTGGCCCACGAACAGGTTCACGCTCTACGCGCTGTTCCCTCAGTGCAACATCTCGATCCACGCGCTCTGGGGCCTGAAGAAGCAGAACGTCGTCTTCGCGACGGGCAAGTCCATCTTGGATCGGAGCTCGAAGACGAACGTGGGGGAGCTGATGCTCAAGTACGGCGGCGGTGGCCACCAGGCGGCGGGTACCTGCCAAATCGAGACCGAGAGGGCAGAGGCCGTGCTCGAGGAGCTCATCAAGGCCATCAACGACGACGGCTGACACGGCTCGCAGTCCAGGGGCCTCGACCGCCGGAGCGCTACTTCGGCGGTACGAGGCGCGGATCGATAGGAAAGAAGCGCCGGGTGAGCCAGGGCTCCACGAGGAGCATCTCGCTGGCGCCGTAGGCACCGAGCACCGCGACCTCCCACGTGGGCACGCGGGCGAAGGCGTATGTCATTCCGAGCACGATAACGGCAGGTCGGAGGAGGGTCCCCGGGCCGAGGAGGCTCACCGTGACGAGCGTGCGAAGCTCGGTGATCGGCACGAGCCACACGAGCAGCGAGGCGACCATGAGCCCGGCGAAGGGCCCGAACACGGTGACCGCCGCCGCGCCCCCGGCTTCGAGGGAGGCCCAACGCTCGCGCCCCGGGAGGAGCGTGAGGGCGAAGGCGAGGACGATGCCGCCCAGCGCGATGAGGGCCGCGGCGAGCACGCCGAGGAGCACGGCGCGGCGCATGTGAGCGTCTTTCCCGACGAGGCCCACGCGCCCCGCTCCCGATCGAAACCCGATGAGCGCGCCGTCGACGAGGGCGAGGAGCACGAGCGTTGCGGGGATCATGCGTGCCCCGCGAAGGCGGAGAGTCGCGGCCTCTTGGCTCCCATGGCGCGCACGAAGCCCGCTTCGAGCTCCGGTCGCACGCCCACGATCGCGTGCATGATACGCACGAGCCGGAGGAGGCCGACCTGCCCGTCGAAGAGCGCGCAGAGGAACCCGGAGGCTCCCGATCGTGCCGCCGAGACGAGGGCATCCCCGTCGTGCGCCCGCACCGCGCTCAAGTACCCGTCGTGGCGCGCGAGTGGCTCGCGCATGCGCGCCCGATGGAAGATCCACGAGCCTATGGGCGCAAACACGCTGGGTTTGATATCGAAATGCAGGAACGCCATCGCGCCGGCCTGCTCTTGCTGCGCGAAGATCTCGGTGAGGCCCGCCCCGCGGAAGTGGTGAAGCGCGCCCGTGGACGTGACGATCGTGGCGGGCTCGGCGAGTCGGAACGCATTGCCCGTCACGAACGTGCACGCGAGTGACTCTTGCGCGGCGAGGTGCCGCGCGGCGTGGGTGAAGGTCGCGTTGTAGTCGGCCCCGACGAGCTCGACGTGCCTCGGGAGCCCGCCGTGACGTGCGAGCCACCTCACGACGAACCCGAGGCCGCACCCAAGGTCGACGACACGTACCGGGCGACCGGGGTGGATTTCGCTCACCGCGGCCACGAGCGGCTCGAGGACCTCGAGCACGCGCAGGCCCATGAGAAATTCCTCGTGGAGGCGCTGCAGCTCGAGGTGAGAGCGCACGAGGGCCGCGTCGACGAAGCCCGGATCGAGCCGATCCTCTTCGGCGGGGAAGCGCCGCGCGATGCGGAGGCCCCACGCGTTTTGGTGCTGGGCGAGCGCCTCGAGCACGGTCGACTTCTTCACCGGCCGTCGGGCGAGGGTCGTGGCGTCGTAGTCGACGATGAGGTCCGAGATTTCGGGGCAGTCGTGCATCGGGCTCGTGAGAACGTTGCGGGCTCGAGCATCGTACCGCGTGAGCCCATCCCGAGCGCTCGACCTGTCGCGTGCGGGTGTCCAGGGCGGCGCGTTCCCTGGTTCGGCGTGCTGCAGGCCGAAGCGCACGACGTGCCGAAAGGGAACGATTGGAGGCGGGACGTACCGCCCCGAGATCTCCTGCATGTGCTGCGGTCGACAGTGCCACCAGCGGGGAGCGGGCCGCGAACGGCTACAGGGGCGTGAAGTGTGGGCGAGTATCCGAATATGTGAGAGGCTCCGCCGTCGAAGGACCGACCATGGATCGTCGTTCACGTCGCCTCTCGCTCGCCCTTGTCGCCGCCGTCGCCGCCGGAACCGCGGCATGCGGCGGGAGCCCATCGCCGCCGCCCGCTCAGGTTCGTGTCGCCGGCATGGTCGGAGAAGACGAGCCGCTCTTCGCCGTGGATTGGCCCTCCACGATGCGCGCCGAGCTCGAGACGAGCATGCAGAGCGGGCTCGGCGTGGTTTCTCTGCGCCCTGGCGAGCGCCTGAAGGTGCTCCCCGGCTGCACGGCGCGCGCGTCGTATCGGAGCGTCACCCTCTCGCCGAAACACGACGTCGTGGAGCTCGCCACCCACGAGCAGATCGCCGCCGCCCTCCCTTTTTCGGCGCTCGGGCTCACCGGCAAGGTCGGGGCGGGTCACGAGAGCGACGAGGTCGTCGAGGTGGCCATCCTCGCGCGGCGCCAGTCGATCGCGCCGGCCCTCGCGTTCTCCACGAGCGAGCTTCGTGGTGACTGTACGGGCGCGACGCACGTGGTGACCTCGGTCGTGCGCGGTGCCTTCACGGTCTCTCGGCGCGGAAAGAGCGAAGCCTCGGCGTCGGCCGACGTCGCGGCGTTCGGAGCGAACGCTCGGTCCACGCAGCGCTCGCTGGTTGCGAAGAGCGACGGAGATCCGGCGGCTTGTCGCTCGGCCGGAGCGCCGGCGGAGGGGTGCGACGCGCTCGTCAAGGTGACACTCCGGCCCGTCACGGGCGCCAGCGCGCTCACGCGGCCGGGCGACGCGTGGGGCAAGATCTCGTGCGTCGACTGCGCCGCCGAGTGCGATCGTGGGGATCTCGCGGCGTGCGTCACGATCGGGCATCGTGAGGTGGAGGCGCAGAACGAAGCGCGCGCCGAGCGGCTCTTTCGCGCCGCGTGCGATGGCCAGGTCGGGCACGGGTGTACTGGTCTCGGCATGCTCTACGACCCCGAAGGCAAGGATCGACCGGGGAGCTATGCCGACCCCGCGAAGGCCCTGGCGCTCTACGCCCGAGGGTGCGATCTCGGCTCGCTCGACGGGTGCAAGTTCCTCTCGTTCCACGTGCACGACGAGGCCCGCTTTCGCCTCGCGGACGAGGGGCTCGCGCGGCGGGTCGCCAAGGCGTGCCAGGCCGGAGACGAGCTGAGCTGCGGCGCGGTGGCGAACTGGTACCTGCAGAAGGGCAAGCACCTCGCGCGCACGGGCACCCCCGGCGTGGCCGAGGCGTTCGACCAAGCCATCACGTGGGAGCGGCGCCGGTGCTCGGTCGGTACGCCGCCCGAGCTGGCCAAACGGCCGTGCCTGCTCGAGAACTGGACGAAGGTGCGCGCGGGGCTCTCGGGCCGATGACGCCCTGCGGATAGCGCCGTTCGGAGCGTACCGCGCCACTGTGCATTTCTAGCGAGTGCGGCATTTTCATGAAGTGCGCGCTCGTCGCGAACCTTTCGCCCCGTCCGGTTTCTCTCCGGGCGAAAGCGAGGTCCTGCGATGTCCGAGTTCTTCAAAAATGGTGGCTATGGCATGTTCCCGACGCTCGTCGTCGGTCTCTTCCTCCTGGCGACCGCCGTTCTCTATGCGGTGCGCCCATCGGGGCGGCGTGCGAGGGTGGCCCTGGTGCTAGGGACGGTCACGCTCGCCTCGGGGCTCCTCGGCGCATCGGCGGGCATGGCGACGACGGCCCATTTCATCCCCCAGGTCCCGAAGGGCGACCAGCTCGAGATTCTCGCCGTAGGGTTCGGTGAGTCGATCCACAACGTGGTGCTCGCCCTCGTGGTCGTCGTGCTCGCGGGCCTCGTCGCGAGCGTCGGCGCACTGCGGGCCTCGGACGAGCCTTCCCCTCGCGGGGCATGAGCGTGCTCCACCATGGAGACCGACGAGGCGCTCTTCGAGCGCGTCCGCACGGGGGACGCGCGCGCGTTCGATACGCTCTACGATAGGCACGCTCCTCCGCTGTTCGGGTTCGTACGCGCGCGCCTCGGGAACGCCGCCGAGGCCGAGGACGTGCTCCAGGAGGCCTTCGTGGCGATGTTTCGTGAGCGGCGCGGCACGGAGACCGTACGGAGCGTCAGGGCCTGGCTCATCACGGCGGCGGGCCACCTGTGCGCGAATCGACTGCGGTCTCGAAAGCGGTCCGGGCGCGCCCTCGAGGCCATCGCCCACGTGCACGCGGGGGAGCCCGCACAAGACGCGGAGGTCGGAGTGCTTCGAAACGAGCGTTTTTCGGCGCTCTCCGAGGCCGTCGCGAGGCTGCCCGATCCGCTCGCCGAGGTCTACCACCTGCGCGCTGCGGGGCTCTCGTACGAGGAGGTGGCCTCGGCGCTCGACGTCCCGCTCGGAACGATCAAATCGAGGATGAGCCGCCTCGTCGAGGTGCTCCGCACGGAGGTTGGGAGATGACGTCGTGCGCGCGTGTGCGTGAGCGCTTGCCGGGTTACCACCTCGTGACCCTCGAAGCCGAAGATCGGAGCGAGGTCGAGCAGCACCTTGGCCGTTGCCTCGCGTGTGTGCGTGAGCTCGTCGCGTGGAAGCGTGCCTTCGAGGTCGACGAAGGCCCGTCACCTCCGGTCCACCTGAGAGCCCGTGTGCGAGCCGCGGTGCTCGCCGAGTGCGCACCACGGTCGCCTCTCCGAGCGCGCTGGGAGCGGCCTCTGTCCCTCGCCGTGGCCTGTGGGCTCATCGTCGTCGCAGAGTCTCTCACGACTCTCCTTACGGGGGGTGAAGGCGCGCCGCCCCGGGGCCTCGGACGCGCCGAGGTGCTCTCGAACGCGGATGGCCGGCACTTTGAAGGCGAGGTGTCTCGAGGGAGCGAGTCGATTCGCGCGATTCCTCTCCGTCGAGAGGCGAGGGCACGAGGCCGACACGAGGGGAGGTCGATCGCGTCGCCGGGCTGCAGCGAGTAGACTCGGGGCATGAGCGTTCGCGACCACTGGCGTTCCGTCTATGCGACGAAGTCCCCCGACGCGGTGAGCTGGTACCGGCCCCACCTCGACGTCTCCCTGTCGCTCGTTCGAGGGCTCGGCCTCGCGCGTGACGCCTCGATCCTCGACGTGGGCGGCGGTGCCTCGACGTTCGTGGACGATCTCTTGGCCGACGGGTTCACCCGCGTGACCGTGCTCGATCTCGCGGACGAGGCGCTCGCGGCGACCAAGGCTCGCCTCGGGGAGCGCGCCTCGAACGTGGGCTTCGTCGCGGGAGACGTGACATCCGTGGAGCTCGAGCCGGAAAGCGTCGACCTCTGGCACGACCGCGCCGTCTTCCACTTTCTCGTCGAGGCCGACGCGCAGGTGGCCTACGTGCGCGCGCTCGCCCGCGCCCTGAGGCCGGGGGGCCACGCGATCGTAGCGACCTTCGCCCCCGATGGTCCCGAGCGATGCAGCGGTTTGCCCGTCGTGCGGCGTTCGCCCGAAGAGATCGCGGCTGCCCTCGGGCCGGGTCTCCGACTCGTGGAGTCCCGCACGGAGGCGCATGTCACGCCGTGGGGGAGCTCGCAGTCGTTCGCGTATGCCTTGGTCCGTCGGGTGTGAGCGCTGTCGCACGTCTTCCGCGAGCCACGAGGTAGAGCACGAACGGGAGCTGGCAGGTATCTCGCGAAGGCTCTCGGGCGTCGATCGAGGAGAAGTTGTCGTCGCGCGACTCTGCTAGTCAGGGCGCGTGAGCATCCTCGCCAGCCAGCGGCACCTCTGGGATATCCCCCGTGATGTTGCGTACTTCAACTGCGCCTACATGTCGCCGCTTTCGCGAGAGGTCGTCGCGGCAGGCACGGCGGGGCTCGCCGCCAAGGCTCGCCCTTGGGAGATCTCGCCTGCGAGCTTCTTCGAGGGCTCGGAGGTGCTTCGCGGTCTCTACGGCGAGATCCTCGGAGTCGACAGGGAGGGGATCGCCCTCGTCCCTTCGGTGAGCTACGGCATGGCGACCGCCGCGGCGAACCTGCCGCTCGTCGCCGGATCGAACGTCGTCTTGCCCGCGGAGGAGTTTCCCTCGAGCGTGCACACGTGGCGAAAGAAGGCCCGCGCGGCGGGCGCCGAGGTCCGTACCGTCGCGCGCCCCGAGGACGGGGACTGGACGCGCGCGATCGAGGCCGCGATCGACGCGAAGACGGCGGTCGTATGCGCGAGTCACGTGCACTGGGTGTGCGGTGGCATGCTCGACCTCCCACGCGTCTCGCGCGCGACCAAGGCCGTCGGCGCGGCGCTGGTGCTCGATCTCACGCAGTCGATCTCCGTCGTCGACCCCGACATCACGGCCTGCGATCCGGACTTCGTCGTGGCCGCTGGCTACAAGTGGCTCATGGGGCCGTACTCACTCGGCCTTCTGTACGTGGCGCCTCGCCATAGGAGCGGCGCTCCGCTGGAGGAGGGGTGGATCGTCCGCGAGGCGTCGCACGACTTCGCGCGGCTCGTCGACTACCGCGACGAGTACCTCCCGGGCGCCCGTCGCTTCGACGTCGGTGAGCGCTCGAGCTTCGCGCTCGTACCGGCGGCGATCGCTGCCTGCCGACAGCTCCTCGGGTGGGGGCGCGCGAACCTCTCGGAGACCCTCGGCGCGATGACCTCCGCGATCGCCGACGGCGCGCGGCCTCTCGGCGCCCGTGCGCTCCCCGAGTCCCTTCGCGCCCCGCACTACCTCGGCCTTCGTTTCGAGAAAGGTCTTCCGGAGGGGCTCGTCGCGCGCCTCGCCGCCGAGGGGGTCCACGTCAGCGTCCGTGGGGACAGGCTTCGGATCACACCGCACCTCTACGACGACGCGCACGACTTGGAGCGGCTCATGGGAGCGCTCGGCCGAGCCCTCGGGCGCTGAGGACACGCTCCGTTCGGGCGCTCCGTCGGTGGTTCAGCGCCGGTTGGGTGGTGCCCCGTGGGACGGCTCGAACAGCACTCTCGCGCGCTCGAGGATGTCCAGCGCCGGCGCGACACGCGCGCTCGCCGAGGCGCGCAAGGCGTGAAGCGCGGTGTGCGTGTGGAGCGGCTCGAGGAGGGGGCAGCGATCGATCCACGTGACGTCGACGAAGGCTGCCCGTTCGAGCCGCGGGAGCAGGCGCAGCACCGACTCGAACCTTCGCGCGGCGGCCAAGACCTCGATGCCGAGCTGGAGCACGTGCGCGTCACGTCGCGGGATTCCGCTCTCGACGAGCCCTCTGTGGACGCTCTCGGCCTCGTCGTCCGCGAGTAGCCCCGTCCGGCCGAGGCGGAGGCGGCGCTCGACCTCGGAGGCGATGCCTCCCCACGTCGGGCCGGGAGGCGCGGCGGTCTCTGCCACGGCGCGAAGGAAGCGTCCATGCTCGTAGGTCGCGAGGTCGCGGTCTCCGGACCAGAGGACGAGCCGGGAGAGGGCCGCCCAATGGAGGGGCGACGTGTCCTCGGGGGTGGTGCGCCGCCGCAGGAGAGCGAGGGCGCCTTCGCGGTCGCCCAAGACGAAGCGGGCGCGGGCGAGCATGACGTCGACCGCGACCAGGCTCGGGTCCTGCTCGCGCGCGGCGCACAGGAGCTCGTAGGCCCACTCGGGGCGCCCGAAGTCGAGCAGCATGCGGCTGCACCAATCCAGGGCCGGCGCGTGGCGGGGGGCCAAGGTCAGGGCCCGCGCGAGGGCGAGGGCCGCGCTTCGGTAGTCGCCGTCTTCGAAGGCGAGGGCCCCGAGGGCCGTCTGCGCGTCCGGGGCCTCGGGGTGCCGGTCCGCCGTCTCGACGACGATGCGACGCACCTCGGAGTGGCCGTCGGGGGACGGTGGGGCCATGCGGACATGGCGAATGAGCGCGAGCGCATACGTCGAGGCGATACGGGTGTCATGAGGCGACCGCTCGTAAGCGGCGCGGAGGAGAGGGATGGCCTCGCCCACACCGTAGTAGCTCGTGGCGAACGTGTACCTCCCGCGAAGGTAGAGGTCGCGCGCGGCCGTGTCGCCCGTCAGCGCCTCGCGAGGGGGCTCTTCCACCATCAAGGCTTCGGCCAACACGGTCGCGGCGTCCGTGGCCAACGTCGCCACCTCTGCGGCGTCACGTGTCGCGCGCCAGGCCAGGATCTGGAAACCGTCCCCGACGCTCGTCATCCGCACCGTGAGGGTCACCTCGTGGCCGGTCCTCGCGAGAGTGCCGTCGACGACGACGTCGACCCCTAAGGCGCGCCCGGTCGCGACGGCACCTTGCCCCGAACGAGCCGCGTCGTAGGACGCCGCGAACGGGCGCACGCCGAGCGTCGCGTGTCGGCTCAGATCGTCGGTGATGTGCTCGGCGAGCCCGAAGGCGAGGTAGTCGTCCCACATGACCCCCGCATTCGCGAGCGGAAGGACGGCGACGGACCGTGCGGCCGTTCGTGCGTGGAAGTACGCCCGCGGGGCAGGCGAGGAGGCCCCACCGCTCACGACGAGGAGGGCCTCCGCCGCGGCGTCGGCATTCGGGTAGCGATCCCCCGGCCGGGTCGAAAGGCATCGGAGGATCACGTCGGTGAGCTCGGGCGAGAGGTCGGGCACGAGCTCGCGTGGATCCGGTGGCGCGACGACGGTGCGCGCGAGGGGCTCCGAGCCGCGCGGCCACGGCAGCCGACCCGTCACGAGCTGAAAGAGGATGCACCCGAGCGAGTAGACGTCCGCCCTCCCGTCGATGGGTGCTCCGACGAGCTGCTCGGGTGCCATGTAGGTCAACGTGCCCCCGAGATCGCTCGAGTCGGAGACCCCATCGACGCGGTCGTTTCGCCCGAACGCACGGGCGACTCCGAAGTCCGTGAGCACGATACGGTCGGGCGCGCAGAGGACGTTTGCCGGCTTGAGGTCGGCGTGCACGACCGCCGCCTCGTGCGACGCGGCGAGGCCTCGCGCGATCTCGACGCCGAGCGCCGCGGCGCGCTTCGCATCCATGAGCCCCTCGACCTGCCTCACGTGGGAGAGTGAGACGCCGTCGACGAACTCCATCGAGAAGAAATGGAGGCCATCGTGCACCCCGACGTCGAACGTCCGCACGACGTTCCGGTGCGTCACCCGTCGCGCCAGCTTGACCTCACGGAGCAGGCGGCGCTGCGTGTCCGCGAGGCTCTCGAGCGTGCCACGGAGGACCTTCACCGCGACGACCTCGTCGAGGAGCTCGTCGATGGCTCGGTAGACGGAGCCCATGCCTCCCGTCCCGAGGAGCGCGGTGATGCGGTAGCGCCCCGCGAGCAACGGCACGTCGTCCAGAACGCTCGCGTCGACCTCGCCCTGCCCCATGAACACGAGCGTACACGACCTGCCCAAGGGAAATGGGGGCGGCGATAGGCCAGGAAGATCCAGGGGTTGCCGCGATGGGGCGCCGCGTACGGCCGCGTTCAGCGGTACGGGTCGTTCCCGCCGAGGTGTGCCGCTCTCTTGTGCTCCCCGTGACACGGCTTCCGATGCACGAGCACGCCACAGGCCTTGCAGGCACGCCCGTCTCGGGCTGTCACGAACGATGTCGCACAATGGGCGCATGCCTTGCCGACGATCTGCGGCTCGCCCGTCGAGGGCTGCCACCGTGGGTCGTCCGGAGGCGGGGGGGCCGGCCGGCGGGGCGTCGCCGTGTCGCTCTCGCTACGTCGCCGCAGGACGAAGAGCATGACGCGGGCGCACGCTACCGCGGCTGCAACGAGGCCGAGTGTGGTGCCATCGCTCAAGGCCATCGCGTCGGGCTCCCACGAAATCGCTACCACGGGGGCGGGCCGTCGTCGATGCGTGGTCCGAGGCGCGTGCACCTAGCCCGAGTCGAGCCGTGTTCGCGGGCTCGTGGCCGTCGACCCTTGTGGCGGGGCGGTACGCGGGCTAACGAACGACGCGGCTATGCAGGCGAGCTCGCAGACGCGACGGTCCCACGCTCGAGTCGACGTGGTCGACGCGGCCGATGCGCCGGCGTACCTCGCGAAGAACCTGCCGGCGGTCGTGCGGCTTCCAGGGGCCGCGGCGTGGCTCGAGCGCTGGAGCCCCGAGGCCATGGAAGCGCGCTTCGGCGGAGCGACGATCGAGCTCGAGGATGCCGTTGCGGTCTACGTAGGGGAGCGCGTGCGGCGTCGCGAAGGGCTCGCGCAGGCGATGCGACGGGTGCGCGCCGGGGACCGGGCGCTGCGCTGGAAGGGGCTCGAGTTTCTCTCGCGGGTGCCGGCGATGCGGGTCGAGCTGGAGGCCGCGCCGGCGCCGCACCGGGCGCTCTTGCCCGCGGGCTCCCATGGCCTTCGCGATACCCTCTGGGTCGCGCCCGCCCGAACGATGTCGTCGCTCCACCACGATGGCGATTTCGACAACTTCAACCTTCAGATCTTCGGCGCGAAGGAGTTCTTGCTGATTCCGCCAGCGTATCGGCGCGAGGTGTACGCCTACGGGAGCGCCGAGTCTCCGGTAAACCCGTTCGCGCCCGATCTCGGCCGGTTTCCGCTGTTCGACGGAGTGCCCACGATGATCGCGGCGCTCCGGCCGGGGGACACGCTCCTCGTTCCCAAGTACTGGTGGCACTGCGTGCGCGCGGCGGAGGCCTCGGTGAACCTCTCGACGCACTTCGCGTGGCCCGGTGCGCCCGGGGCGTGGGACGTCCTCTCCGGGAGCCCGCTCGTTCATCGGTCGCTCACGGTGGTGGCCGCCGCGCTGAAGCGACGGGGGCTCCACGGAGTGGCCCGCTTGGGGCGAGAGCTGTGGCGCGCGGGCTACACGCGCGTGGTGCCGCGAGTGGCCCCGCAGCCACGGGAGGTGGGGTGAGCCCACGCGAGCCTCGGTAGCGAAACGCTTCTTCGTCTGCGGGACGTTCGCCGACACGGGGCCGGCGCCGTCACTCAAGGGCGCGTGTAGCTCACCGTGAGGGACGTGCTCGCGAGCAGGGCTTTGCCGGCGGCCTCCTCGAGCGCCGCGCCCGTCACCTGCGACGGCTGCGCCGGGACGGAAGCCGTGGCTCCGAGCGCGAAGAGCGTAAACGTGTACTCCTTGGCCCCGGGGCCTTGCGAGCAGGGAGGGTAGTAGGCGAGGTTCGGTCCGTCGCTCGTGATCCCGAAGTTCCCTACCTTGGTCTCTCCCGTCGCGAGCTCGCGCGTGGTCGTGGGGATCCGGTAGAGCACCCAGTTCCACTTCTTGCCGTCGCGAGCCACGGTGCTCATGACGAGCGCGAGCTCCTGCGTGCCCTTCGGGACGCCCGACCATGCGAGGGGCGGGCTCGTGCCCGCGCCGTCGCACGTGTAGGTGGCCGGGAGCGTGCCCTTGTCGAGGAAGGCGGCGCTGGTCAGCACGAACGGGAGCGGTGCGGCGTCCGTCTCCGCCTCGGGGGCCGCGTCGAAGGGCGTTGTCGCGTCGAGGTCTCCGGTGTCCGGGCCCGTCGCGTCCGCAAAGGGCCCCGTGTCCGCACCCGCGTCGGGGAGGGCGCTGTCGACGGCCGTGCCCGAGCAGGCCCAAACGCCGGCGAGCGCGAAGAGGGGGAACACGAAGCGGGCGAGCGATTTCATGAATGGGCGACCTTTCCGGCGCGCCATTGCGCCAAGACGAGCACGAAGGAGGCGAGGGCTCCCAGGCCGAGCGTGACGAGCGCGTGATGGCTCGTGAGCGGGCTCGCGGGGGGCGCCGTGGTCGGTACATCGTCGCGTGGGCCTGCCGTTGGAGCATCGAACCCGGCGACCATCCCCGGCGTCGAATAGCGCATCTCGGGCCGCACCAACGTCACGAGGACCGGACCGAGCTCCTGCGGAAACGAAACGGTCACCCGCGCGTCCGAGCGGACTCGCCCCTCGACGTCGAGCCGGAGCACGACGAAGTCGCCGTGCACCTCGCCCTTCGCCGAGAGGACCGCCGCTTTCGCCCGGAGCTCGTCGCGCCCCGGTGTGCCCTTCACGACGACGGGGAGCCGTGTCCCGCCGGCCTCGAAGCGCACGCCTCGCTCGAGGACGAGCCGGAGCTTCGTGGAGAAGGCGTCCACCGCGGCGTCGGGAGCGGTCGCGATCTCGGTGGGGAGTACGCCCGTCGCGAGGAACGGGTCGAGCTCCGCCAGGACGTCGGCGTGCTCGTCGCGCAGCGTGAGGCGCGCCGTCGCGACGTCGAGCGAGTGCGCGAGCGCGGGCCGGGCCACGAGCGCCCCTCCGACCACGAACGCGAGCGCGAGCGTGATGCCCCTCGGTCGGGTGTCGTGTCTCATGGGCGGCAATACGTGCCCCGCTGGAGTACGCCTCCCGTCGAGTACGAACGATCCTCGAAATCCCAGCATCGTGGCGTCGTCGAGAGGCGGTAGGCGATCGAGTAGGTCTGGCCGCCGTGCTCGTAGGTCATCGTCCTCGAGCCGTCGCTCTGCTCGACGAGCTTGAGGTTCTGTACGCCGCCGGGGGGCTTCTGTCCGGGCGGGCGCCCACCACCACCTCCTTGCTTCGTGAGGGGCGAGACCCGCGGCGCCTTCGCGGCGTCGATCTCCCCGACGAGGCATTGCACGATGTACGGATGCGCGTCGGAGGTGTGGTAGCGCCGTCCGAACGTAGGGTCGGGCTTCGAGTTGCAGACGTCGAGCTCTCCAGCGGCGATCGGCGTGCCGTCCGGGTTGGAGTTCCCGTAAATCGGGTATCCGTCGAATCCCCACCCGAGGATGGCGCGAGGACCGGCGTTCTTCATCGCGGCCATCATGCAGGTCGGGGCGGCATGGTAGTGGTAGTCGTCGCCGCGGCCGGAGTGCCCGTTGCACACGTCGAGCTCTCCTGTCGCCTTGGTGTCGAATTTCGGATCGTACACCGAGGGATCGAGCGCTCCCTGCGAGCTGTAGTCGTAGATGGGCACGCCGTTGACGGCGACCCCGAGGGCTGCGTCGATGGTCGTCGGTTTCGCCGCGACCTTCGGGGCGAGACGGATCGGGGACACGTACCCCGGCGCCGGGACGGGCACCTGGTCGTTGGTGCCGGTGATGCCGTCCATCTTGGCGTGAGTAGGATACGTGTCTCCGGAGACGTAGGCATACTCGGAGTCGCACCGCACGCCGACCGTGGCGCCGAAGCCGGCCTCCGTCACCGAGGCCGCGACGGCCGCGCAGTGGTCCAAGGGGGCGGCGTCGGCGCCCGGCGGGGCGAGGGAGTCGCCGTCCTCGCCGGGCGCCGCGTCCACCGGGGGAGAGCCCGCCTCCGTCGAGGCGTCGTCCCCGGGGACGGACGTGACCTCTCCGCACGCGACGCTCGCCGCGGCGACGAGCGCGGGGAGAAGGCACGCCGCGCGGACGAGGGCCGGCCTCGCGTCGAACGGACGTGTGCCATGGCTCGAAGAAGGGGAAATGGTGGGCTCGTTCATGTCGACCTCCGTGGGCAGGGCGAGCGCTTCGTCCGGCCGCTGGGAATCCTCATCGTGGGACGATCGTGTAGCTGTCGGCGACGCTGCCGTTCTTGAGCGTCGGTGTCTCCGCCGTGGGGAGCACGGCCCGCACGTACTCGACGGTCATCTTGTCGGGCGCGACCTTGACCCTCATGTGCCCCGAGCTCGGGAGGATGGTGCCCGAGACGTAGCCTCCAGCGGCCGCGGTGACGGCGGCGTTCCCACCCGGGTGGCTCGGCTGGGGGACCTCCTGGTAGACGATGCCGTCCTTGTCCTGCTTGCAGTAGAGGTGATCGTGCCCGTGGAAAAACGCGCTCGCTTTGGTGTCGACGAGGAGCCGATGGATCGGCTTGGCCCAGCCGGGGCGGCGCGTCGCGAACTCGTCCGCCCCCGTGGCGCCCTGGCCGCCCCACTCCCACAGATCCGCTCCCTCGACTCCGCCGCGTGCGTCATCGAGCCCCCCGACGAGGTGGTGCGCGAAGACGATCTTGTACTTGGCCGTGCTCGCCTCGAGAGTCCTCTGTAGCCAGCGGTATTGGGCCTCTCCGAGCGTGAATCCCCAGCCTTCGCCGCCTCTTCGGGGCTTCGTCTCCGTGTACCAGAACGGGTCGAGCGCGACGAAGAGCGCGTCGCCCCACGTGAAGGCGTAGTACCCCACGCGCCGGCCCACGAGCGGGTTCGTCGTGTCGTCTCCGGTGTAGAGCCCGCCGAGCGTCGGAGCGACGAAGTACCGTAGGCGGGCCTTGGTCGCCCATACGGCCAGGTTGTCCGTGACGCCGTCGAACACCCACCCCACCTCGCCTTCGTGGTTCCCGTTGACGAGGAAGAGCGGCACCGTGTCGGTCGTGCGGCCGAAGTAGGAGCGCTCTTCGATATACCGATCGACCACCTCCGCCTCGGTCTTGGCGAACTTCTCGGTCATGAAGGTGTCGCCCAGATCGACGTGGAAGTCCGGCGTGTCGGCGCGGACGTTGTCGAGCGCGCGGCGGTAGATGTCGAGGTTCGAGTTCTCGTCGCGGTGCGAGTCGGCCTGAACCGTGAAGGTGAAGGTGGAGCCGGCCTTTCGGGCCGTGTGGAACGTCCGCTCCTTGGACGTCGAGAAGTCCGTCGCCCCGGGTGGGCGGAGTCGCACGCGGTAGTAGATGGTGGCGTCCTCCGGCATACCCGTGAGCGTCGTCACGAGGGGAGCGCCGCCCGGTCCACGGGTGATGTCGGACTTGACGCTGGTCTGCCCCGGGCTCGTGCCGGCCTCGAGGTAGACCTCCACCGCGGTCTTGGGCAGGAGGGACAACGTGACCCCGCTCGCGGTCGGGCTCCCGAGGACCCACGTGCCGAGGGCGCTCTCGTCGAGGGGTGGAGGACAGCTAGGCGCACACGACGCGTCGGTCCCCGTAGGCGTCGGGGCGGGTGCGTCAGGGCTCGTGGCGTCGCAGTCCCCGAGGCAAGCGGCGTCGGGCGCTTGGGGGACGCCGTCCGTGGTGCTCGGGCAGCCCGCGAGCAGCCCGGTTGCGACGAGGAGAGACAGGCCCCCGAGGGCCTTCGCTCGAGTGGGGACGTTCATGGGTGACCTCGTAGGCAAGGCTCGACGTGGACCGTCGAGGATCAGCGGTTATAGATCCAGCCCGCGGGGGGCGCGGCCCCGAGGCAGGTGTAGGGCGCGCGGGGAGAGTCGGCAGGGCTCGACGGGATGCTGTACGAGAAGGCTATTTCGCCGTTCCGCTCGGAGCCGGTGAAGACCTTGTTCGGGTTGGTCGTGAGATCCACGTCGCGGTAGGTGCGCACGTAGTCGACCCGTACACGGTCCTCCGACACGGTGACGTCCAAGAACCCGGTGTTGGGGAGCCGCTGGCCGAAGGCGGCGTCGTATACGCCGTATCCCGAGGGCCCCTGCCACGTGATCGAAGGTGGCGTGTAGGCGTCGCAGTTGTAGGCGAAGTAGCTATTGTCCGCAGGGTTCGGGACCTCTTGGTACACCACGCCGTCGACCTTCTCGCGGGCGTACATGTGGTCGTGTCCCTGGAAGAAGATGGTGACCTTGGTGTCGGCGAAGAGCTGATGGATGGGCTTCGCCCAGCCGGGCCGGTTCGTCGAGAACCCGGGCTCGCCGCCCCACTCCTGGGAGCCGACGATCGCCGCGGCGCCGCGGTTGTTGCCGTTGACGTGGTGGGCGAAGACGAACTTCCACTTCGCGGTGCTCGACTCGAGCGTTCGCTTGAGCCATTGGTACTGGGCGTCTCCGAGCGTCGCGCCCCACTTCGGCTCCGGCTCGTCGAAGAGCGTGCTGTCGGGAGAGACCGTCGGAGAGTGCCAATACGGGTCGAGCGTCGCGAAGAGCGCGTCGCCCCAGGTGAAGGCGTAGTAGTCACGCAGGAGCCCGTCGCCCCCCAACGTCGGGTATCCGTTCGCGGAGAGCAGCTTGGCGTCGTCCCCGGAGTAGAAGTCACCGGGCGCGGGGAGTGGGTAGTACTTGAGGCGCGACTCGGCCGCCCAGATGGAGGCGTTGTTGAAGATGCCGCCGAGGTTGGCGAGATGCGCCTGCTCGTGGTTCCCGTTCGTGAGCATGAGCGCCGTCGAGGCGCCCATGAGTCCGAAGTAGTCCTGTCGCATCCCGAGGTAGGCGGCGCTTCCCTGGGGAGCCCCGACGCCGTCGACGATCATGGGCTGCGAGAACGGCCTCCCGAGCGCCTGGTACTCCGAGAAGGGGAGGGCCCCCTCCACGGCCCGCTGGAAGCTGTGCCCGGCCGGGTAGTTTTGGGCCTTGAAGGTCTCGATGATCTTCTCGATGGAGAAGTCGTCGCCCAGAGTGAAGTAGAGGTCCGGCTGGCGGTCGCGGACGGCCTCCATCGTTCGACGAAAGAGCTCCGGGTGGAACATCTTGTCGTTGAAGCGCTCCGGGTGCGTGTCGCCCTGCACGCCGAAGTGGAAGGTCTTCCCCTTCTCTCGCCGCGTGTGGAACGTGTGGAGCGCGTCCTGTGTCGGAGTGCCTCCTGCCGCGGTGTAGACGACACGGTAGTAGTAGCGGGTATCGGGCGAGAGGCCGTCGATCTCGAGCACGATGGGCTCGCCCGAGGTCGACGTACGCGGGGCGAGCGTGCGCGGGGCGACGAGCGAGGTGCGCGTGGCGTCGACCGCGCTCGCCACCTCGACGTACGCGGAGTCGCCGGCCTTGGCGAGCACGCTCACCGCCGCGGAGCGATCCGTCGGCCTGCCGACGAGGGTGTTGTACTTCGAGGGGTTGACGAGCGGGAGCTCGGCAGGGCTCGCCCCGTCGGGGGACGCCGTCGCGTCCGTCACGGGCACGGACGTTTCGCCCGTCGCTCCTCCGTCCGGACCGACGCTCGCGTCGGCGTCGGGGCCTTCCACCTCAGGGGTCGCCCCGGAGCAGCCGTGGACGAGCGAGAAGGCGAGGGCGAGCGTAGGGACGACAGGACCTTTCGCGAGGCGCATGCGAGATCTCCCGTGGCGAGCGTGGGACGAATCGCTCACTCGTGGGGTATCGGCCCGTCGTCGGTCCGACCTTCATCGCCAATTGCCAGTTTTCGTAATCGTCAATCGTCCCGGTTCGTCGACGCGCGCGGCGCGGGGGGCGCCACCGAACGAAGCGACCCTCGACCCGAGGCCTCGTCGCGTCGTGGCGCCGAGGTCGTCGTGTGGAGGGTCGAGGGGCGGTTTCGCGGGATCGTCAGGGCACGGCGGCGCAGGAGAGATCCCAGGTCGAGGTCTCTCGTGCCTTCTTCGTGGTCGTGTCGATCGTCGCCACGTCGGAGCCGTCGAAGGTCTGGACGACCGTCTTTCCCTTCTGGGCGTTGACGTGGGTGACCGAGCCCGTCGGGCAGAGATCGTTGCCCGCCTCGTCCTCGCAGATGCGGAGTGCGGCGATGGTGGTCTCGACCTGTCGGCCGTCGGCGAAGGTCGCGATGCCCTTGCCGTCGATGGTGCGGCAGCGGGTCGCCCGGTCGACGAGGATGACCTCGTCGGTCTCCTTCGTCATGTCGACGCCCTTGGCCGAGATGCCCGTCTTGACGCCGCGGCGCACGACGCGCTTCAGCGAGCCCTCGAACGTGATGTCCGACGACGCCTTTCGCGTGGCGGGGCGCCCGTCGATCGTGAGCGAGACGCTCTCGTGCTCCGCGTGGAGCGAGCCGTCCGGGTTCTGGCTGAACGTCACGCGCATCTCCCCGTTCACGACGTGGCGCCCGAGGCGACCCGTGCAGTTCGTGAGCACCACGTGGACGACGTTCGGATCGATCGGGTCGCGCGTCTTGGTGCGGCAGCCCTTCTTGGACTCGGCCTTCCCTTCGGCGGCGAGCATGCTCTCGACGGCGGCGCGCGCGTCGGGGGAGATGATGGACTCGAGCTCGCCCGCGCTGAGCCCGGACTCGAGCGCGGACGTGGTCGTCGACGCCTCCTCCTCCCCTTGGCCTTCGCCGGGAGAGAGGGCACACGCAGACGCGAGGACGGCGACGAGCGGAACGAGGATGATTCGGAACGACGGCATGATGACCTCCAATCGTACCCTCTCGGCTGGTCGAGGCCCGAACCTTCAAAAAAAGAAAATCGCTCGGACGATGAAGGTCGTAGCCTCGGCCGGCAGAGAGGGGCGTGGGCGTATTTCGGCCGGAGAACACGGGGGGGAGCGGGTTGGGCGTCGGGCTCGCCCTCGTGTGTGCCTCTGTGGGACTCTCTCTCCCTGCCCGCGCCGCCTGCCCCGTAGCGCTCGTCGCCCCTCGCCCGGACGTGGCGTGGGAAGGCGCCGTGGAGGCGCTGCGCGCGCGGGTGGTGGCCGACGACGCCCGCGACTGCGGGAGCATCGAGGTCGAGGTCACGCGGCAGGGCACCGCGCTGCTCACGTTCGTCACGAAGGACGGGCGGCGCGCCGCTCGCGGCCTGGCCACCGCAGACGAGGCGCTCCCGACCCTCGAGGCGCTGCTCGCCGTACCGGCGTCGACGCCCGCGTTGCCGCTCGACGACGGCCCGCCAAGGGTGCCCCCGCCGCCTCCGCGCGCGGACGCCCCTCCGTCGGGGGCCGTGCCTTCCGGTCCGCCCGCCGTGTGGTCGGTCGCAGCGGGAGCCGGGGCGCGCTTCGGGTTCTCGGGCGCGTACGGCTCCCCGGCGTTCGCGCTGCGGCCGAGCGTGCTCGTGGGGAGGTGGGAGGTGTCGGTGTCTGGCGAGTGGGCGCCGTCGTCGTCTTACCTCCCGGGGGGCGCCCCGGCCGGTTTCTCGGCGTGGTCGTTCCACGTGGGCTTCTTGCTGGCGCGTCGGCAGCCCGTGGGGCCCGTCGAGCTCGTGGGGGGCCTCGGCCTCGGCGTGGCCGCCGTTCGTGAGTCGGCGGACCCGGCCCCGGACGGGACGGCCCGCAGCCTCGAGACGGCTCAACCGCGTGCGACGCTCGACCTCCGCTGCATCTTCGGACGATCCCGCGTGAGGCCGCTCTTCGAAATCTCCGCCGACACCGTGCTCGGCGCGCTCGCGCGGCAAGGTTCGGACAAAAGGGATCTGCCCGACCTGCCTCGCTACGGGCTCGTCGCCGCCCTCGGCGTGGAGGCGCGTCTCCTCCCATGAGCACAGCGACCATGCGCAAGGACGCGACCTCGAACGACCTGGACGACGCCGCGCTCCTCGCGAAGGTCCGAGACGGAGATCTCGGTGCGCTCGGCGGGCTCTTCGATCGCCATGAGGGTGCGGTCCGGAGGATCGTCGAGCGGCTCGGTGTAGCGCCCGGTGACGTGGACGACCTCGTGCAGACGACGTTTTTGGCCGTGCCGCGCGCCGCCGAGCGCTACGACGGGCGCCCGGACGCGCGTCCGTGGCTCGTCGGTCTCGCCGTTCGCGAGGTGCGCGGGCATCGTCGCTCGCTCGCGCGATGGACGAGGCGACTCACGGCGTGGGCCTACGAGCCCAAGGTGGACGTACCCACGCCCGAGCGCGAGGCCACGGTCTCTCGCGACGTCGCGCGAACGGCGGAGGCCCTCGCGCGCCTCTCGGAGAAGAAACGCGACGTCCTCGTCCTCGTGACCCTGGAGGGGCTCTCCGGCGAAGAGGTCGCCGCGGCGCTCGACATTCCCGTCGCGACGGTCTGGACGCGGCTCCACCACGCGCGCAAAGAGATGCTCGCCCACGTCTTCGAGGAGGAATCATGAGGTCCGCTTCGCCTTGCCAACGCACGTGGGAGGCCGAGGCCGTCGTCGACGGGCGCCTCGGCGAGAAGGAGAAGGCATCGTTCGACCGGCACACGTCGGAGTGCGCGGCGTGCCGTGACGCCGTCGCGAGACTCCGCACGCTCGCCTCGTTGCTCGCGAGCGTGCCCTCTACGCCGCGGTCCGATCTCGATCGCCGTCGGCAGCGGAACGCGCTGCTTCGCGCCGCAAACGCGGCGGTCGTCGACGCGAAGCCTCGTGTCCCACGGATCGCCTTTGCGCTCACCGCGGGGGTCGCCCTGGCCGCCGCGCTCGCCTTCGTGTTCGGGCGCTCCGAGGCGCCGAAGGGGGCGTCCGTGCCGCCGCCTGCCGCGCGCTTCGAGGTCGCCGACGTCGCGCACGCGGACCTGCACGAGGAGCAAGTGGGGGAGCTCTCCCGGGTGACGATGCGCGGCGGGGTCGCCTCGTTCCACGTCGAGCGCGTCCGCGCGGCCGGGCGCTTCGTGGTCGCGGTCCCGGACGGCGAGATCGAGGTCCGCGGCACGCGCTTCGTAGTCGACGTGCAGAACGGAACCACCCGCTCCGTCACGGTGGTCGAGGGCCTCGTGGAGGTGCGCCTCAAGGGGTTCGTCGGGTTCCTCCGAGCGGGGGAGCGATGGCCCTCCACCGAGCCCGTCGCGTCGGCCTCCGTCGCGCTCGTGTCCGCGCCCGCGCCCGCGCCCGCGCCTGCGTCCGTGGTCGCCGTCGCGCCGTCCGCCCCATCCACGACGCCCTCGACGCGACCCAGCGTGGCGCCTTCGCACGCTGCCCCCTCTGCGCCGATGCCGGTGCCGTCGGTCGCGAAGATCGAGCCACCGGGGACGCGCTTCGCCGAGTGCATGAGGGCCTTCGACGCCGGCGACTACGGTCGGGCCGATGCCCTGTTCGGGGCCTTTGCCCGGGATTTCCCCTCCGACTCGCGCACGGAGGACGCGCTCTTCCTGAGGGCAACCTCACGTGCCCGCCGCGGAGATTCGGTAGGCGCTCGGGACGCGGCGCGTGAGTACCTGCGCCGGTATCCGAGCGGGTTCCGCGCGCCCGAGGCCAAGCGGCTCGTCGGAGAGTGACGCGCGGCCGGGGGCGCTCCGTCCCGTCGTCCGTGTCGGTCCGGCCACCGACTCCTTGGGCGCTCGTTCACGGATTGGTCAGCACGGCCCCGTCGCTCTCGAGCCCCTGGGCGTCGACGGCGCTGATCGCCCAGCTGCCACGTTCGAGCGTCACGCTGGCGGTCCGAGCCCGGATCCAGCGATCGAGCGCCGGAGGCCCGTCGACGCGGTAGACGGCGAACCCGCGGATCCGCGCGTCGTCGTGCGACAGCTCGGCCACGTCCCCGCGGAGGCGTACGGTGGGAGGCTCGACGCGGCCCGTGGCGTCCGCGAGGGGAGGAGGGAGCGCAGGCCTTGCCCAGAGCTCGGTGCGGAAGAGAGTGCCCACTCCGCCCGTGTCGCGGAGGAGGTTGCGCGCGGCGTACAGGGTCGCGCCGCGGGCACCCGAGCCGGCCAGGCCACGGACGGCGCTCACTTGAGCGCGGTACTCGCCGAGGTCCCAGTTGGTCGTGCCGGCCTTGGTGAGATCGAGCGCGGGGACGAGCCACTTTCCGGCGGCCGCGGTCTTCGAGGACCACCACGCCGCGAGGCTCGCGAACGGCTGCCCTGTCGAGGTCGTCGGCCAATAGAGCTGAGGGGCGAGGTAGTCGACGTCGCCAGCCGCGAGCCACGCGAGGGAATCGGCGGCGAGCGCCTCGTACGCATCGAGCCCGACGACTCCAGTCGGCTGCCCGGGCCGGTAGATGCCGAAGGGGCTCACGCCGAAGCGGGTGCCCGGACGGGCAGCTCGGATGGCGAGGTGTGCCGCGTGGACGAACGCGTCGACGTTGGCGCGCCGGAAGGCCGACCGGGACAGGGAGCCTCCGCCCGCTTGATAATCGGCATATGTCGCGTCGTCGGGATATGGAGTCCCAGCGATGGGATAAGGGTAAAAGTAGTCGTCGAAGACGACACCGTCGACGTCGTACCGCGAGACGATGTCGCGCACGACGGCTACGACGTGGTCTCGGACGGCGGGCGATCCGGGGTCCATCGTGACCGTGCTGCCGTAGAGATGAGCGTGCTCCGCGAGGCGCGTCGCCACGTGGGTCGGCGCGAGCGGTAGCGAGGCGTTCGTCGCGGCACGGAACGGGTTCAGCCATGCGTGCAGCTCGAGGCCTCGGGCGTGCGCTTGGTCGATCGCGAACCTTAGCGGGTCCCATCCCGGGCTCGCGCCTTGCGTCCCCGAGAGGAAGCGGCTCCACGGCTCGAGCGCGGAGTCGTAGAGGGCGTCGGACTCGGGCCTAACCTGGAGGAACGCCGCGTTCGCGCCCGCGGCGACGAGGGCATCGAGCAGCGTCGTGAGCTCCGCCTGCGCCGCGGCGGCGGTGAGGCCCTGCCTGCTCGGCCAATCGAGGTTGAACACGGAGGCGACCCACGCGGCGCGTAGCTCCCTCGGGTGGCTCACGGCCATCCGCGCGGGCCCAGCGTCTACCTGCGCGTCCGGGGTGGCGTCGGGACCCGCGTCGACCCGCGCGTCGGCGAAGGTGCCCGTCTCCGGCACGCTCGCGTCGGTCGGCGCCTCCGACGCGGGGTCGAAGTCGAGGGTCCCGCAGGCGGACACGAGCGCGACGGCCAAGGCGAGCAACGTTGCCTTCGTCGCCGTCCGCGCCGCCGGTCGGGAGATCACCTCGAGGGGGTAGACTGTCGGGGACATCGATCGCTGCGAGCATCGCACGGCAGGCGGTCGTCGTGAGGCGCCGATCTTGGCTCTCACGCGACGAGGTCGTACGACAGTGGCGGTCGTCGTTGCCTTCCTCCCGGGCCTCGGCGCTCGAGCGACGTGCGCCGGCGACGGGCAGGCACGACGGGTTCCTCGCCTGGTGCGGCGCGGCCCCGACGATCGGCGCCGTACCGCGGGTTTTCGCCAGGATTCCTTCCGACCGCGCGGCGTTCGTGCTGGCACACACCGTGCACAACGGTAGGTCATGCTCGCACGGTGGCGAGCTCGGGAGGAGCCTACGATGGTGCGCGCATGGATGATGGGTCTCGTGGCGGTCGGTGTCAGCTTCTCGACGATGGCCTGCACGGCCGAGACCGATGGGATCGACGAGGCCGACGACGAGATCAACGCGCAGAGCGCCACGTTCCGCTCCGAGGCCGAGCTCCGCACCGTCGAGGGCAAGAAGTCCGTGGTCGACGCGTTCACCCAGAGCTGCCAGCGAGGCACCCTGCGCGCGACGGCGCTCCCGTACCGCGGCGGACCGTACACCCTCGTCTATCACCGCTGCCCGGCCAAGGGGCCGAAGCGCGGAGCGTTCGCCGTCGTCCCCGGGACGACCGAGTCGTCGATCCGGTATGCCGAGTTCGTCGCCGACTGGACGGCGAAGGGCTACGAGCTCTTCATCCTGAACAACCGCGGCGAGGGCTTCAACGCCCGCCTCTTGTCCGACGATCCCTCGACGGCGGCCGACGAGTCGCAGCGCCGCCATATGGATTCCTTCGACGACTACGTGTCCGATCTCGATGACTTCGTCACGAAGGTCGTCGTGCCTGCCACTCCGAACGAGAAGCGCCTCATGCTCGTGTGCCACTCGATGGGAGGGGGCATTTGCACCCGCTACGCCGAGACGCGACCCAATAACCCCTTCAAGGGCCTCATGCTCAGCGCGCCGATGCAGGGCATCAAGATCGGCTTCTTCCAGCGTGGGCTCGCGAGCGTCGGCGGCCTCGCGCTCTCGGAGTCGTGGGTGCCTGGCGGTGGCCCGTACGACCCGAAGGAGGCTTTCCAGGGCAACGTCCTCACGGGCAGCGAGAACCGCTTCGCTCTGCGCCACTACGTGAACCAGCGCTTCCCCGAGGTGCAGCTCGGCAGCCCCACCTACGCTTGGGTGCGCCGCGCGGTCGAGGCGACCGAGCAGATCCAGCGCGACGCCTCGAAGATCACGAAGCCGATGCTCCTCCTGTCGGCGCTCTCCGACGACATCGTCGACCCCAAGTCGCACGAGACGGTCTGCAACGCGATGAACGGCGCCAAAAAGACGACGTGCACGCGCGTGCCGCTCCAGGCCGAGCACGAGATCTTCATCGAGCGGGACGAGGTGCGCACCGAGGCGTTCCGGCAGATGCTCGTGTTCATGGGCAAGGTCGCGCCTCTCTGAACGCGGGCAAGCGGTCGGCGCGGGCTTCCCTCGCGCCGGTCACCCACCTGAAGATCCGACCGACGTTGGCGCTAAGTTGCGGGAAGATCCGACCGACGTTGCGGGAAGATCCGACCGACGTTGGCGCTAAGTGGTTGAAACCACGTTGACGCCGAGCTCGCGGAAGAGGCGCCACGTCCCCGCTGGAAACAGCACATCCCGCACCGCGTTCCTCAACTTCGCGAACGCCTCCCGGTACGCCCCCAAGAACGCCGCCCGCTCCTTCATCGCGCGCACGGCCATCTCGACGTTCCCGCCCGCCGCGAAGCTCGGGTTCCGCGCCCCTTCCTTCTCGAACGACGACGCACGCGTCGTGTGCGGCACCGCAAAGATCCACTCGAGCGAGCGCACGAACTTCCCCGCCTTGCGCGCCACGATGCGCGCCTTCTCGACCGCCGAGTTCACCGCGGAGACGATGCGCTCCCGCGCCCCTTCGTGACCGGCGCGGCGGCGCGGCGGGAAGATCCGACCGACGTTGGCGCTAAGTGGTTGAAACCACGTTGACGCCGAGTTCGCGGAAGAGGCGCCACGTCCCCGCTGGAAACAACACATCCCGCACCGCGTTCCTCAACTTCGCGAACGCCTCCCGGTACGCCCCCAAGAACGCCGCCCGCTCCTTCATCGCGCGCACGGCCATCTCGACGTTCCCGCCCGCCGCGAAGCTCGGGTTCCGCGCCCCTTCCTTCTCGAACGACGACGCACGCGTCGTATGCGGCACAGCGAAAATCCACTCGAGCGAGCGCACGAACTTGCCCGCCTTCCGCGCCACGATGCGCGCCTTCTCGACCGCCGCGTTCACCGCGGAGACGATGCGCTCCCGCGCCCCTTCGTGACCGGAGCTCGCCTCGAGCGAGCGCGGCACCGTGATCGCGATCTCGGCCATGGCAGGCCAACGCGTGTTCTCCGCGTCGAAGTACACCTCGGGCCGCGCCACACGGAACGTGCGCGTGCCGATGTCGGTCGCCGCGAGCGTCACACCCGGCCAATCCTCGGGGCTCGAGACGAGGCCCGCTTCGACCACGTTCGCGAGCGTGTAGCCGATCTTCTGCAGCACCGCATCCTCGCCATAGAGCGCCACCACGCTCGCACCCTCGCGCGAAAAGACCTCCTCGGGCCACCCACGCAGCACCTTGATGGCGTTCGCGAGCAGGCGATTTCTCTGCGAAAGGAATTTTGGCAGCTCACCGCGCGTGTCGGTCAGCACCTCGTGAAGGTGGTTCGAGAGCATCTGCACCGCATGGATCTCGATGCCGAACTCTGCGGCGAGCACGGCGGTCGCGTACCAGTAGAACGCGAGCAGCATGCGCCGCTTGTCCGGGTTCAAGAGGAAGTAGCGGCGCGTGGTCCTGCGCGTGACGAGGTAGGTGGTGCCCGGAACGATGCGACGAGGGTTGGACATACCGCCCACTAGGCACGTCGCGGGCCAACGCGAAATTGCGGGAAATGTCGGGCAGAATGGGATCTTCTGGGTGGCCAGGCCACATTTTGGGGGTGGCCTGGCCACCCGACGCCTCCGCCGTTTCTGTCGAATCTCGTTCCCGTATCCCGTGTCGGTAAGATTCTCCAATGCACCCCCGTGATTTCGCGGACTTGGCGTCAACGTCGGTCGGATCTCCCCCCCTGACGTCGGTCGGATCTCCCCCCTGATATCGCGGACTTGGCGTCAACGTCGGTCGGATCTCCATTGATCTCCATTTCGGTCGGATCTCCATTTGAAAGCTTCGCCCGGGTCGACGGCGCGTCACGGAACCCGATACGGCTTGTCGGATTTCTGCGGTCTTCGCGGGGAGTCGGGGTTCAGACCTTCCGGTCAGACCTTCCTCGCTCGTTTGGTGGCCCCGTCAGCGGACGAGCACGAGGGCGAGATCGTCCTGGAGGTTTCCGTTCGAGAGCGTGACCGCACGAACGAGGGCGCGGCCCAGCGCGTCGAGGTCGTCGTGCTCGCCCGCCAAGTGCGCAATCCTCTCGAGCGCAGCGTACGAGAGCAGACCGTCCGTCGCGACGAGCAGGGTGCCATCGAGCTTCGGCCACCAGAAGGGCACCGGCAGCGCACGTCCGGAGCCGAGCCGACGCTTCCGGTGCTGCTTCTCCGTCAGGTCGTCGAGGTGCTCCCTGGTCGTGACGATGAGGGCGCCCGAATCCCCGCAACTCGCGCCGGCGAAGTGGCCATGCTCGGTGATGGACACCACCACAATCGTCGTCTCGCCGGCCCCGGGGTCGGAGGCGATGAGAGCGTCGGCCTCGGCCAGCACCTCGATCCACCGATCGGCCGAGGACGGGTCGAACGTCTCGCGATCGAGCGCGGCGCCGACGCTCTTCACGGCAAGGTCGGCGGCCCGGCCACCACCTGCGGCGCCTCCGGTGCCATCGGCGACGACGACCACGGCTCCATCGCGGCACGGGAACACGGCGAGCCGGTCCTCGGTGGCCGTGCGGGAGGAGGCGGCGACGGTCGTGATCTTGAGGGGCATTCTGCGTCGGGACTCGTGTGTTCAGGGGCCGGTGGTGGACCGACCGACGTTGGCGCTCGAAGGACGGAGACGACTCGCTCGAGTATATGACCCGGCCAGGCCATGCGGGTGGCCGGGCCACCTCGCGCTTCCGCTGTCTCGCGTGCCTGGTGCCCGTGTCTGACGGAGCTCGCGAGCCGTGCCCATGCCGTGACTGCGTCGGTTGGAGCTCGCCGCTCCCATGATTTCGCGGACTTGGCGTCAACGTCGGTCGCATCTCGCGGACTTGGCGTCAACGTCGGTCGGATCTCCAGATCTCCGGATCTCATCTCTTGCTCCCTTGGTTCCGACCGAATGGGTGACTGTCCACGACCGGACATGCTCGTCGCGAAATCGAAATGGGATCACGCGTGGACGACCAAGCAGACCTCGAGGTGATCCTTCCATGACTATCCTTCGCTTGGGTGCCGCGCTCGCCGCGTTCACGCTCGTCTTTGCCCCGTCACTCTCCCGCGCCGATGTCCTCCCTGGTCCCGAGCCGGGGTCGTCCGACGGTTGCGGCGACAAGTCCATCGGCGACAGTTGTTCGTACGGAGACACGAAGGCTACCTGCATCGACCGGTGCCTCGAGCTCGGTCTCGAGGCCGGCGTGGCGCTCTCGGACGGCGGGTTGTGCCGAGGTACTCCGGTCCTCGTCTGCGAGGGGCCGCCGCCTAGGGGCTGCGCGGTCTCTTCTTCGTCGGCGCCCATGTGGGGGGCTTGCGTGGTCGCCCTGGGCTTCGTCCTCGCGTCCGCCATTCGCCGACGGGGGCGCCAAGGCGATTGACGTGATATCGCGAACTTGGCGTCAACGTCGGTCGGATCTCTCGACGGGGGATCTCTCGACGGGGGCGCCAAGGCGATTGACGTGATTTCGCGAACTTGGCGTCAACGTCGGTCGGATCTCTCGGCGGATATCGCGAACTTGGCGTCAACGTCGGTCGGATCTCTCGGCGGATATCGCGAACTTGGCGTCAACGTCGGTCGGATCTCTCCCGCATGCCTGCTGCCTCCGCCGTCTCGGTCGGATCTTGTTCCCGTATCCCGTGTCGGTCAGATTTTCCCATGCACGGACGTCGGTCGGATCTCCCCCTCGCGGGTCGTCCCGTCCGGAGCGGAGAGGCCGACTACCCTCACCCCTCGTCGCCCATCGCGGCGCGGAGGAGACCGAGGTCGCTCGTGTCCGCGATCCCGAGCTTCCGGAGCGCCACGTGGAGGTAGCGGGCCACCGTGCCCTCGGCGATCCCGAGCTCGTACGCGACGGACTTGTCGGCGTGACCTACGGCGACGAGCGCCACCACTTGACGCTCGCGGTCCGTGAGGGCGCGAGGGCCCCGGGCGATCGGCGCGTTCTTCTTCGCCACGAAGAGCCGCTTGCCGTCGGTGTCGAAGCGGTCCACGACGGAGTATTCGCCAGAGAACAGGCACTGCCACAGGTCCAACGCTTCGTGCTCGTCCGTCCCGCGGAGGCGTGCGCGGTCCACGTCGCGTGCCGCGTCTCGGAGCACCGAGAGGGACGCTTCGGCGCCCTTGGCGGCGTCGAGGACGTGGCCCGCCGAGTCGAGGATCGCGTCCGCACCGTCGAGCAGCGACGACCCACTCGCCGCCCGCTGCATGCGTAGCCCCGCCGTCACGTGCGCCGCCACCCGTGTCCAGAGCGCGCGCTTCTGCGGGTGGGTGCGCACCTCCTCGCGGGACGGATGAAGGAAGCTCACGCCCTCGTGGGTCGCGTCGGTGCAGAGGAGGTTCAGAGAGTCGTAGCTGCCCGTCCGGTCCTCGATCTCCCCCTGGATCGCCTCGATCTTCTTCAGGATCTCGGGCAACGCCTCGCGCGAGCCGGTGAGGATCGAGCCGCGCGCGTAGACGCGGGCCGCGTCTTTCACGAGCTCCTCGGGCATGGGCGCGTTGTGCTGGTCGCGGCAGCAGTTGAGGTCGTCGTCGGTCGCGGTCCCGACGCGCGTCCAGCCGCGGGTCTCCGGGACACCGTGAGGCCGCCATCGCACGAAGTACGCGACGCCCCCGCCGTGCGGTCCGATCTCCTTCGCGACGACCTCGGCGACCTCGGAGAGCCACGCCTCGTCCGACGCGCGACGCACGTACGCGGCCTCGATCACGCGGAGCGCCGAGCTCATCGCGCGACCCCGTGGTGACGACGGAGCCCCGCCGCGAGCTCCCGGCGCGCCCTTGCCGACGATGGGGCAGCGCGGACCTGGGCATGCCGTGAGGACAAGGTCATGCCCCAAGTATACGGGGAACGATGTCGCTTGCCGCGCCAAGGGACCAACGTTGCTCCGCGTCGGGGGACGGGGGGCGCTGGCGGGCGACCGGTCGGGCCTCTCGGCGGACTGACGTGATTTCGCGGACTTGGCGTCAACGTCGGTCGGATCTCGCTGACGTCGCGGACTTGGCGTCAACGTCGGTCGGATCTCGCTGACGTCGGTCGGATCTCGCTGGCGTCCCTCGGATCTCTCCCGCGTGCCCGGGCCCGCGTCGGAAGGGCACGCCCGCGCCGATCACCACGAGGGCGCGCCCAAAACACGAAAGCCCCGAGGGGGCTCGGGGCTCGTTCGAGGGCTCGGCGGGCCTCGTCCGGGCCGGGGGACCGGCCTTGCTGTCGTGAGGTCACTCGGTGGGCGCCGAGTCCTCTTCGGTGTCGTCGTCGATCGAGGTGTCTTCTTCGGTGTCGTCCTCGCTCATGGCGGCTTCGCGCGTGGCGCGCTCGAGGGTGCCGAGCCCCTGGAGGACGGCCATGAGCTTCTCGTCGCTCGCGAGCGCGAAGGTGGCGGCGTCGCGGACCTCGCGGAGGGCCTCGAGCGCATAGGCCATCGCCTTCTTGCGCAGGATGACCTCGGAGAGGCCGCCCTTGGCGCGGCGGGTGCGGAGGCTCGCGACCTCGCTCAAGGCGCGCACGTGGTCGCGCGCCGTCGCGATCGTGGCGTCGACGTCGACGCGTACTTTGGTGACGAGGGCGCGGTGCTCGGTGAAGAGGTGGATGAGCGCGCCAAAGTCCTCGATGGTGTCGGCGACGCCACTGCCCTCTTGGATCTTGGTGAGGGTCTGTTGCACGTCCGGCAGCGCGCGGAACGCGTAGCGGGCGATGCGCATCATCTCGCGGCGGTGGGCCTCGGCCTTCTCGATGGTCGCGTTCTCTTCGGCGGTGTACGAAGTGCGCTGCATCTGCCGGAGCGTCTGCGTCGCCTGCACGAGCAGAATGCGTTTGGGCAGCTCGGACAGGTACATCGGGTCGAGGCCCACGGCGAGCAGGGCGCTCGTGTGCGGCTTCACGGCGTCGAGCAGGAGCTTGCCGTGGTGGACGAGCACGTTCGGCGGGAGCCTATGCTCGGTGATCGGAATGGGCTGGAGGAGGAGCTGGTGCTCGGCCACGAACGACGCCGCCGTGTGCCCCTCGGGGAGGAGGAGCGTCACCGACGCGGTCGTGATCGCGGGCTTCTGCGAGGGTTTTTTCGCCGGCTTGGTGGTCTTGGCCGCGCGGGGGGAGAGAGTCGCCATCGTTACCTGTTCTTCTCGGGTCGAGCGCCGGTCGATTCCGACGTTCGCCACACCCCCGTCTCGGCAGGCCCGCCCCCGTTGTTGCGAAAATTCGACGAGGCCCCTCCGATTTCGTCGTCCCTCGGTTTTTGCCCTGCGTTCGTCGCTCGTTCGCGCGCCGTCCCCCGCCGTATGCGCCAACGCACGCGCCGTTCGCATCCCCTTAGGGTCGGTCGTCGCTCGCTCGCGCGGCGTTCGCACCCCCGCGCCGGTCGTTGCCATGCCGAGGGGCGCCGTGGTCACGTCGACACGTCCCGTTGCCATCCCGAAGAGCGCCGTTGCCATGGGTGTCCGGCGCGGTACGGGCCCGATCGCCTCGGTACGGATGGGAGGCGCGTTCGTACGGCCTCCGGTTTCGCTTGGTACGGGCCCGGCAGCGCGCCGTTCGACGTCCCGGGCGCCTCGTTCGAATGGGGAGGAGCTCCGTTTGGGGTCGGGCGTCTCCCGTACGGATACTGGAAGCTCGGTACGGATAGGGGAGGGCCTCGGTACGGATAGGGGAAGGCCTCGGTACGGATAGGGGAGAGCCTCGGTACGGATGGGAAGGTGGGCTGTCGTGTCTCCCCGGCCCGCGCCTACGCTCCGATGTCATGGCGTCCGAGCATGTGGCCCGGCCAGGCCATGGGGTGGCCCGGCCACCTGCCGCCACCGCGGTCTCGCGCGCTTGGCGTCAACGTCGGTCGGATCTCCGCGCAGGCTCTCTCTCCCGAACTGGCATGATTTCGCGTGCTTGGCGTCAACGTCGGTCGGATCTCGCCTCCGTGGTGACGACAGAGCCACGCCGCGAGCTCCCGGTGCGCCCTTTGCCGACGATGCTCCGCGGCGATTGACGTGATTTCGCGAACTTGGCGTCAACGTCGGTCGGTCTCTTGCGCCCTTTGCCGACGATGCTCCGCGGCGATTGACGTGCTCGGTCGGATCTCATCCGGTCGGATCTCATCGCGTGCGTCTCGCTCGCTCCTCGTGGCAGGTGAGCTGCATCCCGATTCTTGGCCTGTCCGCTCGGACGCGTCCCTTGACACTATCCGGCGTGCCGCGTGTAGGCTCGTCGTGTGACCCGACAGCCTGCCAAGACCCCTTCACCGACGACCAAGGCCCCGAAGAAGAAGGGCGCGGCGAGCGCGAAGGCCCCGAAGAAGGGCGCGGCGAGCGCGAAGGCCCCGAAGAAGGGCGCGGCGAGCGCGAAGGCCCCGAAGAAGGGCGCGGCGAGCGCGAAGGCCCCGAAGAAGGGCGCGGCGAGCACGAAGGCTCCGAAGAAGGGCGCGGCGAGCGCGAAGGCCCCGAAGAAGGGCGCGGCGAGCACGAAGGCTCCGAAGAAGGGCGCGGCGAGCACGAAGGCTCCGAAGAAGGGCGCGGCGAGCACGAAGGCCCCGAAGAAGGGCGCGGCGAGCACGAAGGCCCCCGCGAAGAAGACGGCGCGAGCCTACGCCGCGCCGGCGTCGATGGTCGCGCGCGCGACCCAGAACGACGTGTCGAGCGTCTATCGTGGGCGTGAAGCTCACTTCCTCGCGCTTCGCAAGAAGGACCCGGCAGCGAGCTTGCGCGAGCGCCTCGAAGCCATCGCGGAGCGCTCGAACAGCGACCAGTTCCAGGTGGACTTCGGTTACGCAAGTGGGCTGCTCGCGCGCGGGTGGGCGGTGATCGCCGTGCCGGAGGACCGCGTCATCTATACGCTGGGCCTCCACTACCACTTTGGGCAGCCGGAGGTGATGCTGGGTGACCAGCCACTCGACGAGCAGCCAGGTCGTGTCGCCGAGCTCACGGCGCTGCTCAACGAGCTCGGTGATCACGTGGCCTCGGGGCTCCGTCTCGGCGCCGGGGACGCGGTCGAGATCGGCGGCCTCCGGCTCGCGCTCCACGCGTTCGGCGACGACGATTTCGATCGTATGCCCTGCGGCTACCTCGCGACGTTCGAGGAGATGTTCGAGGACCGCTTCCACGAAGTGGGCAGTACGCTCCCGGTCCTCCGCGCGACGCTCGCCTGACGCGGCAACCGCAGGACGGACGGAAGAACCGACCGACGTTGACGCCAAGTGGTTGAAAAGACACGGGGGACGAACCGACCGACGAGCTCGGACCCGATTCTTCCGGGAGGGGAAGAAAGGGAGGCGAGGCGCCGTATGGGCCTTCGGTATGCGAAGCCCTTCCGCGATTTGCCGCCGTTTCGTGGTCCCCGTCGCACTGGTTCTCGCCGCGTGCAGCGGCGCTGCGCCGAGTGACTTGTTCGGCCCCGCCCCCACCGGCATCTCGTCGAGCAGCCCTTCCGCTTCGGCGGCGCCATCCGCGCCCACGTCCGAGCCGGCCCCCACGGAAGAGCCAGCGGCCCCGCCCACACCCGAGCCGGCCCCCACGGAAGAGCCGCCCCCCGAGCGACCTTCACCGGGTGACGCCAGCCTCCTCGACGCAGGGCGACCCGACGCGCGCGACGCCTCCACGACGTGTGCGCCCCAACCCTCGGTCTGTCCGACCGGCTGGACCTACTCGAACGACGGCAGGACCCACACGTGCTCGGTCGCGTTCAGCGCCCCCGCAGGCGCCCGCCCCTACTGCGAGTACTCGAGCATGGGCTACCTCGGCTACAGCTTCCCGCTCACGCCCGCCTACACGTGCCCGACCGGAGCGCGCTACGCCCCGAGCACCGTGGGATATTGCCTCTGGGAGGGCATCGTCTTTCCACCGGGCACGAGCATCACGTGCACTTCGGTCGCTTCGGGATCCATGCGTTTCTCTTGGGCCTGCGGGGCTCCTTGAGCTGGCCCCACTGAGGAGCACCGTGAGCGACGTGGGAGCCCTCGCACGAGCTCCCCGCCTCACATCGCGACCGACGTGACGCCGTCGCGCGCGAGGTCGCCCTGCCCGAGGAGCCAGGCGGCGCTGCCCTTTTTGGAGCGGCCAGCGGGGTGTTTTGAGGGGAAGAACCGACCGACGTTGACGCTAAGTATTTGAAACCACGCGGATGCTGTGGTCGACTCGGCACCGAGGCCACCGAGGCCACCAAGGCCAGCCCCGACCGACGTTGACGCCAAGTGGTTGAAAGTACGAGCGGCGCGGGCGGGCAGAACCGACCGACGTTGACGCCAAGTGGTTGAAAGTACGAGCGGCGCGGGCGGGCAGAACCGACCGACGTTGACGCCAAGTGGTTGAAACCACACAGCCGCCAAGCTCGGCGCGGCCCAGCCTCGCGAGGGGGTCAGCTTTCGTGTCGCGTCGAAGCCGAAGAATCGTCTCCAAGGACGCAACGTCCGTGAGCATCCGGCCGACAGGTGGGCATGAAACGCACCTCCGCCCTCGCCCTCCTCCTCCTCGCCGCCTCGGCCGTCGCGCTCGCTGCCTGCTCCGCCGGCGACGACGGACCGCCCCCGCTCCCAGTCGTGGCGCCTACTTCGGTCACGGACCACCTCTCCCTCCTGACCGGCGCCCGTTGGGCCGCGAACCCGCACCCGGTGACGGGGAAGCCGAGCCTCTTTCTCTCGCTCGACGACGGACGTCCGGTGCTCGCCTCGGCTACGGACCCGAAGGAAGCGCTCGCGTTCCTCGAGCCCCTCCGCGACGGCCTCGGAGTTCACGAGCCCCTCGCCAACGAGCTCACCGGCGTGGTCGTCACTAAGGCAACGGCGAGCTCTCTCGGTGTGCTCCGCTTCGAGCAACACGTGCCGGGGACGGACATTCCGGTGTTCGATGGCGCCGTGCTCGTCGGCGTCGCTCACGACGGGAGGCTCGCCTACGTCGAGTCGTGGGCCGCATCGGGGCTCGACGCGTTCGACGCCACCCCGGGCATCACCCTCGAGCGCGCGGTCGAGATCGCGAAGTCGGTCGCACCAGGAGCCGAGATCGTGACGGGCGCTTACCAGCCGACGCTCGGCGTCCGCGCGACCGACCCGGATCACCCCGTGCTCGTCTTTCGCATCAGCCTGAGTGGAGGCGGGTCGAGGCGCATCGACGTCGACGCCAAGACGGGAGCCATCCTGTCGAACGAAGTGACCTCGATCGGCGGGGTGGCGAACCTGACCTCGTCCCAGGCGCTTCTGCCTCCTGGGGATCGGAGATTGGCTGTCGGCAAGGCGCTCCAGGTCCAAGTCACCGGCACGAACATCGGCGGCCCGATCGACAGCGGCGAGCTCGTCGTTCGAGAGGATATTCCCGCCTGCGCCAAAGACAACGTCGCCGCGGCCAGCTCTCATCCCATCCCGTTCGTCCCTGGGTTGGGACCTCTGCCGGGCACCGCCGATCTGCGTCTCCCGACGCGTTGCGACCATGACGGCGGCCGAGAGCGGACCCAAGGGATCGCCGTCGACGCCGCTCACTACGTCGAGAGAATCGCCCACTACTTCAAGGACCAGCTCAGCATGCCGCTCTGGGGTTGCGGCGAAGAGGTCACGCTCTTCCTCCACGACGACACCATTACGGGGAATGCCGTTTACGACCCGAACCGTGGGCTCATTCGAATCAGCGACGCGATGCCGGCCAGCTCGAAAAACGGCCCGCGGAGGTACTCGCCGGCGACGAGCCTCGAGTTCCTCGCCCACGAGTACACCCACGGCGTCATCGAGGCCGTCACGTCGGGACGGCTCGCGAACCCGCGCGTGCGACCGGGAGCCGGCCTCGGCGTGAGGGGTGAGGCGGGCGCGCTCAACGAGGGAATCGCCGACGTCTTCGCCGGAGGAATCGAGGCCCTCCTGACGAACGACGGATCCGGTCTATGGAAGTTCGCTCCCGACGTGCGCACCGACGGAAAGGCATTTCGTGACTACATCGACCCGCGCCGCGGCGCAGACGGGGGCACGCTCCACTTCGATCGCAAGGTCCCGTTCGACAGCAACGACGACGCCGGGGGTATCCACTCCAACTCGCTGCTCGTGACGCAAGCGTGGGCGCTCATGGTGCGCGGCGGGTACAACAAGCACTCGAAGCTGGGGGTGACCGCCGAGCTCGAGCTGCCGCTATCGATTCGCCTCTTCTGGGAGACGCTGGCGTCGATGGCGGGGCCGACGGCGACGATCCGAGGGTTCGCCGAGAAGATGCTCCACCATCAGCGAGAGGGCATCCCTGCGCTGAATGCGTCTCAAACCAACCTCCAAAAGGGCTGGGTCAAGCACTCGCTCGTTTGCGCGTGGACCGCCGTCGGGGTCATCCCGCCGGGTGAGGCCAAGTCGCGTTATGGCGTGATCTGCCCCACCGACGGCTCCGAGACCGCGGCGCCGAGCTGCGAGGGCCGGGCGAACGGCGTGTACTGCGACAGCCGCCCCACCCACGACTACAACGCGTTCGAGTGCAAGAACGGCTCGATCAAGGTCGGCGCGCAGTGCCCCTCGGGAAAGTACTGCCACCTCACCAAGGGGACCTACAAGTCGTTCGCCAAGACGGGCTCCGACGGGCGCGCGACCTGCTTCGACGAGCCCCAGGCCGATTGAGCCATGCCGAAGAACCGAAGAACCGACCGATGCGGAAGAACCGAAGAACCGACCGACGTTGACGCCAACGGGTTGAAAATACACAGCCACGAAGCTCGGCCCGCCTGCGCACAGGGGTCAGCTTTAGCGTCGCGAGGGGGTCAGTTTTACGGACGCCCGACACGCGCCGGCGCCCCCACGGCGCCTAGACATCTCCGGCGAGCGAGGCGCGGAGGAGAGCGAGGTCGGAGGTGGAGGTGAGGCCGAGCTTCTTGAGTGCGGCGTGGAGGTGGGCCGCGACCGTGCCCTCGGCGAGGCCGAGCTCGTAGGCGGCGGACTTGTCGGAGTGGCCGACGGAGACCAGCGCGACGACCTGCCGCTCGCGCTCGGAGAGCGCACGAGGACCACGTGCCTCGGGGGCGTTGCGCTTCGCGACGAAGAGGCGCTTACCGTCCGTATCGAACCTGTCGACGACGGAGTACGCCCCAGAAAAGAGGCACTGCCAGAGCTCCAGCGCGTGCTCGTTGTCCGTCCCGCGGAGGCGCGCGCGGTCGACGTCGCGTGCGGCACGACGGAGCGCGTCGACCTCCGGCAAGGCCCCGGGAGACGCATCGAGCACACGGCCGTCCACGTCGAGGATGGCGTCCGCCTCCGCGAGCCCAGCCCGCGCGGCCCCACGTTGCATGCGAAGCCCCGCCGTCACGTGCGCCGCGATCCGCGTCCAGAGCGCTCGTTTCCGTGGGTGCGTGCGCACGAGCTCGGGGACCGCATGGACGAAGCCAACTCCGCGGTGCGACGCGTCCATGCATACGAGGTTAAGTGCCGACTCGCGCCTCGGAGGTCCCGTGGAGCCCCTCGAGCTCGTCGAACGTCGCGCCGAGCGCCTCTCTCGTTCCTGCGAGAAAGCTCCCACTCGCGTAGACCCTCGCCATCGTCGTGGCGCGCTCGTCGGAGATCCCGGCGGGAGAGTGTTGCTCGCGTGTGTACGCCACGACGCGTGGGTCGCAGCCCGCGATGGCCGTCCAGCCGTGGCTGTCCGGAAAGCCTCGCGCCTTCCAATCGACGAAGAACGCCACACCACCCGCGGGGGCCTCGAGCGCGCGGGCGACGGCCTCTCCGACGCGGGTGAGCCAAGCGGACTCGGAGTCGACGCGCAGGTAGGCGGCTTCGATGACGGCGAGCATCGGGGGCGTGGACACGGGGGCTCCTAGACATCTCCGGCGAGCGAGGCGCGGAGGAGAGCGAGGTCGGAGGTGGAGGTGAGGCCGAGCTTCTTGAGTGCGGCGTGGAGGTGGGCCGCGACCGTGCCCTCGGCGAGGCCGAGCTCGTAGGCGGCGGATTTGTCGGAGTGGCCGACGGAGACCAGCGCGACGACCTGTCGCTCGCGCTCGGAGAGCGCACGAGGACCACGTGCCTCGGGGGCGTTGCGCTTCGCGACGAAGAGGCGCTTACGTCCGTATCGAACCTGTCGACGACGGAGTACGCCCCAGAAAAGAGGCACTGCCAGAGCTCCAGCGCGTGCTCGTCGTCCGTCCCGCGGAGGCGCGCGCGGTCGACGTCGCGTGCGGCACGACGGAGCGCGTCGACCTCGGGCAAGGCCCCGGGAGACGCATCGAGCACACGGCCGTCCACGTCGAGGATGGCGTCCGCCTCCGCGAGCCCAGCCCGCGCGGCCCCGCGTTGCATGCGAAGCCCCGCCGTCACGTGCGCCGCGATCCGCGTCCAGAGCGCCCGCTTCCGTGGGTGCGTGCGCACGAGCTCGCGCGAGGCGCGGAAGAACCGACCGACGTTGGCGCCAAGTGCTTGAAACCACGCGGATGCCCAGGTCGGCCCGGCTCGGAGATGGGGGTCAGTTTTAGCGACGCGAGGGGGTCAGTTCTACGGACGCCCGCCATGGGCCGGAGGGGAAGAACCGACCGGCGTAGGGCCAGATGGGAAGGACCGACCGACGTTGACGCCAAGGCGGAAGAACCGACCGACGTTGACGCCAAGTGGTTGAAACCACACGGGTGCCGTGGTTCCCGAGCACGCGGCGGGCGACTCTCCGCCGCCTCGAGCCCCTCGTCATCGCCGACCTCGCTCCCATCCTTCGCCGCGGAGCTCGCCCGTGATTTCGGGGGCTTGGCGTCAACGTCGGTCGGATCTCTGGTGGGATCTCTCCCTGCTGCCTCTGCCGAAGTACGGGGGTTTTCTCGGCGCCTCCCCCTACGACGGCCACGCCTCGCTCACGAGCCCAGCGCGGCAGCCCGGGGGCGGGCTCGACGCTTCGAGATTCCTCCCCGTGGCAATCGAGAACAGTATCGTCGCCGCTACGCGGAAGCGTGAACCTCGAAGGTGGGCGGCCGACGCGGCGTTGTTCCCGTCCGCGGCGTCGTCGAATCGTAGCTCTCGAGACGCTTTCTCATTGCGACGGTGAGGCGGAGCCAGACCTCGGTCTTGACGGGCATGCTCTTCTCGCCGCTCTCCCACGCGAGCACCGTCTCGTCGGCTACGCCGATGGTCTGCGCGAAAGACGCGCTTGAAAAGCCGAGGTATTTGCGCAGGAACTTTCGTTCGACCGGCGCAAGGCGCGACGTCTTCCTCGCGAACGTGAGGGCGAGGAGCCGATGCAAGCTCTGGAGCGCGGGCAAGCGCACGGCAGAATGGTCACAGTCCAGGCAAAATCGCACCTCGACGTTACGAAGGGTGACGTGGGGTAGACCCCCTTCGACGTACGCACGTGTCTCGACGCGGACGTTCGTCATCCCTCCGCACTCCGGGCATCGCCTCACCTCTTGCGCCATGCCGTCACCACTGCGAGCTCTTCGCTCGAATAGATTATGACCACCACCACCATCAGATCCGTATGTACGCGGTACCGCCACGTCGAGTCCTTCGAGGACTGTTCGGCGGGCTCGTAAATCTTACCGCACCGCAAGACATTTTCTGCGTCCGTCGTCTCGAGACTGTCCCTCTTCAGCTCGTCCCTTGCGTGCTTCCAGTACTCGACCGTGCCTCGTGCAAGAATCTCGCTGATGAGCTTCCGAGCGTGCCCGGAGTTGAGTGGATGCTTAAGGTCCTCCGGCAAAATGCCCCCCCGGCATAAGAAGTCTAACCGACCCACCCCAGGGAGGCCCCCTGTTTCTTCGGTCGGGCGTTCGGGTTCCGTGAAAAACCTCTAAGTTACGGTGGTTTACCGTCGGCTCTGTGTCGGACATTGTTTGTCAGCCCTGGTCCGTCAGGAGCGCGTGACGCGCGCCGGAGGCTCGGGTAGGCTGAGACAGCCATGAGTGACCGCGTTGTCATCCCTTCCTTCGAGGCGTTTTCGGAAGCCACGCTCGCGCTCGGGAACGAGGCTTTCGGTGCGGTCGTGCGTGCGGCGCTTTGGCGAGCGTCGCACGGCTGGAAGGTCGGCCCTCATGTAGCTTGGGAAATCCCGGTGAACGTCGCTCACAACCTCGCGGCCGAGCGGGTCTGGACGAACATCTGCAACGTCGGCGCTGCGAGGCTGGTCGGCGACGCTTATGTCCTCGACCGCCCCCTCTGGGGCGTGGCCGAGGAAGTGAACGGTGAATGGCTCGTGTTCGACCCCAAGCACGACGAAGACGGCGCGGGGGCGCGCTAGCGCCGAGCGCGACCTACAACCGACATCGATTCCGAGGACCTCCGGCCATACAGAGAGCCCTGGGAGCCTCGTCTTGCGCGGGATTCCGGTCGCCTTCGACGCATGGGGCATCGTGCCCCATGCAGCCCGGGCCGAAGCCGCTTTGTCGCCCGCGAAGGAGCGACGCAACGCACGTTAGCATCCGGCCTGACGATCGTGGTCATCGCGTCGTCGAACCAGAGATCCTTCACCCCGACGTAGCCTCGTCGCACCCGAAGCTCGTGTGCCCGCGCGCGAGAGGGAACCTCCGCCTCCCATGCGCGCGGCCCGCGCCACGAATCCGGTCGCCGCGCCCTCCGCATCCGAAGCCATCACGACGAAACGCGCTTCGCTCACGAGCGCACGCGAAGAGCACGCGGCGCCGCCCCACTTCTCACCGTCGACGCCGGTCTCGTTCGCCACGAAACCACGCGATGCGACGTCCGCACGCGATGCGAAGACCACGAAACCGCGCAACGTCGCGTCCGCATCCGATGCGAAGGCTACGAAACCGCGCAACGTCGCGTCCGCACCCGATGCGATCGCGGTCGGAAGCCAAAGAATCGCGTTCTCATCGGATGCGAACGCGACCGAAACGCGCACCGTCCCGTTCTCAGCGGATGCGAAGGCGATCGAAACCGGATTCGTCGCGTTCGCACCCGATGCGGACGCGACATGGCAACCCGAAGTGGCGATCGCATCACGTAACCCCGCGAATCTTCACCCCGTGGGCGCCGCTCCGGCGCTGTCGTCGCGTGTGCGCAAGGCAGCACGCGCGGCCCCTCGTGGTCGGGAGAGGCCGGCGCGCGCGTGTGCGCAGGTGGGTCAGGAGGTGGGGGCGGGCTTGGGCTCTTCGCCCGTCTCTTCTTCGGCGCCTTCGGCTTGGCCGGGCCGGCGCGACGAAGGCCGAATGCGCGACGCGAGCTCCTTGTTGCCCGCGACGTTGAGGAGGGCGGAGAGCAGGGTCGCCGTGCTCGAGAACGCGGTGTCGAAGGAGCTCATCGCCGCGCGCTTCTTGACGAGGGTAGCCTCGGCCTCGCGGGCCTCACGCGCGACGTCGTCGAGGGCTGCTTGCACGTCGCCCAGGAGCGCCTCGAGGTCGTCGGCCGCGGCCTTGCCGGAGAACGAAGCGCCCTTGAGCCGCGGCTTGCCCAAGTCGACCGAGCGGAGCGCCTTGCACACCGCCGCCACGTGACGGACGAGGAGCGCGGGGTCGCGCGGCGTGGTCCCCTCGAGGCCGAGCCGCTCGCGCGCACCGCCGCCGAAGAGCCCGACGACGATCTCGCCCGTCTCGACGACTTTGGAATAGAGCGCCTGCGTCGCCGAGTCTCGTTTTTCACGCGGGCCGATGTCGTCGGCCATCTCGAGCTCGTGCGCGTCGTCTGCTGCGGTGAGAGCCGAATAGCTCTTTGGCCCCGGTCTGAATCGCATCCGCATGAGTATTCGCCGCCGCGACCACGAACGTAGACGACTTCGCCCGTGCGGCAACCTGCTTCGACGCCATATGCCCCTCCAACCCTATGAAATGGCGAGCCAACCGCCCGCGGGTGGGAAGAGTTAGCCGCAACGGAGAAGTTGGCAAGGGGAAGATCGTGGGGTCGCTGAAAAATAAATCGTTGACGCACGTGCTGGGCATGGTGTGCCATGAACGAGCGCCCCCGGACGGTACGAGGGCGCAGGGGGAGGCGGGGGAGGCATGGGCATGGGGGGCGAGAGATGGCGCGTGGCCACGCGACCGCTCGACGGGGCGGCGAGGGGCGGACGGACCGCGCTGGCCGCCGGGCTCGGCGTCTGGCAGACCGACGTGACGACGACGAGCTTCGCGGTCCCGCCCTTCACGACGCTCACGGCCACGAGCGCCCTCTGGCCGAAGCTCTTCCGGCGCGCGAGCTCCTACTTCCAAGACGAGCCCACTGCCCAAGACCGGTCCGGCTTCCCCGACTGGCTCGCCCGCAACCACGACGCATGCCTCGACCTCGACACCGGAAGCCGGTGCGCGCTCCACAACTACGTGACGTACGACGCGGCAAAGGGAGAGGCGAAGCTCACGAAGGACCTGACGCGGCTGATGTTCAAGGGGTAGGTGGGGTGGGTGCGCTCCTTTTCTCGACGTGAGCAGGACCAAGAACAACGGGAGGTCGACGAATGCCGATCGTGAACGCAAGGGTTGCACGCTGCTCGAGCGACCTGAAGCCAGGGGTCCTCTGCTGCTCGTGGTGCGGCAAGTGTGGGGAGCACCTACATGCTCACGCCACCAAGGGCATGTCGACCCCGTTGGTGGCGCAGTGTGCAGGGTGCGGCAACACAGGCGTCCTATGCTGCTCGGCATGCGGGAACTGCGGAGAGCATCTCCATTCCTGGTGCCCACAGGCTCCGCCCTAGCCGGACCTCGGGGGAAGCGGGGGGGAAGCGGGAACCACGACCACTCGGCGGGGGGGGCCGGTCGTCGACGCTCCCCAGCCCCAGCCCCGACCCGGTTGGGACATGCTCCGCGCCGCACCTCCCTGTTTTTTGCCGAACCGACGTCGCGCATTCTTGCCCAGCCGATGGTAACCTGACAGCCCCTCGAGCCTAGCTCAGTGCCCACGCCTTGACTCCATGAACAGCTCCCCTCAGCGAACCAAAATCGAGTGCGTCGACCTCTTCTGCGGAGCCGGTGGTCTCACACGCGGTCTAATCGACTCAGGCATCAGTGTCGTAGCGGGCATCGATACGGATCCTGCATGCGCACACCCCTACGCGGAGAACCATCCCGGGGTCGCCTTTCATCAACGCGACGTCACCACACTTCGCGCGGACGAACTCCGGCGCTGGTACGGTCCAAAAAGCGTACGAGTTTTGGCCGGATGTGCCCCGTGCCAACCCTTCTCGACGTACTCGAATCGGTACGCAACCGTGGGAACCCAGAGATGGAGGCTACTGTATCAATTCGGGCGCCTCGTCGACGAGTCGTCACCTGACATCGTGACGATGGAGAACGTGCCGACAGTCGTACGGCACAGTATCTTTCATGAGTTCGTGAAGACTCTCCAGAATTCTGGATATCATGTCTGGCACTCCGTAGTCGACTGTGCGGACTACGGTCTCCCGCAGAGGCGACGTCGAACCGTATTGCTGGCGTCTCGCTTCGGCCCGGTGGAACTTCGGCCCTCGCGAGAAGTCAAGCGGAGAACGGTCGATGACGTCCTTCGATCGCTGCCTCCAGTACGTCACGGGTCGGCCTCCAAGGACGATCCACTCCATGCTGCTGCAACGCTCTCTCCTCTGAACCTCGCGCGAATCAACGCATCGAAGCCCGGCGGCTCCTGGCGCGAGTGGCCTGCTCACCTGGTGGCCGAATGCCATCGGCGTACGACTGGTAGCAAGTATCCATCGGTATATGGAAGAATGAAGCCCGATGAGCCAGCCCCTACGCTTACGACGCAGTTTTACGGCTTCGGAAGCGGACGCTTTGGACACCCTCGGCAGGCTCGCGCCCTCTCTTTGCGAGAGGGCGCGATCTTGCAGGGCTTTCCGGTGGACTATTCTTTCCTTCCTTCAGGCGGGCGCGTGCACTTCAAGATCCTTGGGAGACTCATTGGCAATGCCGTCCCCGTCGATCTTGGACGCGCCATCGGGGAAGCGATCGTGGAACACGTCCAAGCGCATCTTGGCGGGACTTCTGGTTCGAGCGTTCGGAGGGCCCGTGTCAAACAGAAGCCCAAGCGCGTCCACGCCTGAAGCGCGCCGCCGCATGCAGCGCGTTCGGCAGAAGAACACCTCTGCCGAGTCGGCGCTGCGCCGCGAGCTGCATGCGCGCGGCATTCGCTACCGCATCCATGTTCCCGTCCTGACCAAGCCCCGCAGGGTCGCCGACGTCGCGTTCAGCGGGCTCCGCGTCGCGGTCTTCGTCGACGGCTGCTTCTGGCACGGCTGCCCGGCACACGCGACGTGGCCCAAGCAAAACGCCGAGTTCTGGCGCGCGAAGATCGAGGCCAACATGGCGCGCGACAACGACACCGACGAGCGTCTGCGCGCCGAGGGCTGGAAGGTCATCCGCGTCTGGGCACACGAGGAGCCCAAGATCGCTGCGGGGCGCATCGCGCACATCCTCGAACGCCGCCGCGAGAGGATGCGCCGCGCATGACCAACGCCGTCGCCACCCACACATCCGTGCTCTCTTCGACGGCGCCCGAGCCTGGGCAGCTCGTGGAGGTACGCCGCCGCCAGTGGATCGTCTCCGACGTCGATGCCTCGGCGGTCTCGCCCGAACTGCCCAAGCGCAACCTGGTGAAACTCGCCTCGATCGACGAGGACGCGCTCGGAGAAGAAATCGAGGTGCTGTGGGAGCTCGAGCCCGGCGCCCACGTCATCGAGCGCGCAGGACTGCCGACGCTCTCGGCGCTCGACGACCCGTCGAAGCTCGAAGCCTTCCTCGACGCGGTCCGGTGGGGCGCGGCGACCAACGCCGATCGCGGCTACCTCCAAGCGCCCTTCCGCAGCGGCGCGAGCATCGAGGACTACCAGCTCGATCCGCTCGTGCGCGCGATCGACATGGCGCGTACCAACCTCCTGATTGCCGACGACGTCGGTCTCGGCAAGACCATCGAGGCCGGGCTCGTCATCCAGGAGATGCTCCTGCGCCATCGCGCGCGGACCATCCTCGTGCTCTGCCCGTCGTCTTTGCAGGAGAAGTGGCGCTCTGAGATGGCCGAGAAGTTCGGCCTCGAGTTCCGCATCGTCGACACCGACTCAGTGAAGCGCTCGCGCCGTGAGCGCGGCCTGCACGCCAACCCGTGGACCTCGTTCCCTCGGCTCATCGCATCCATCGACTGGGCGAAGCAGGGCGAAGGCATCCGCCTCCTGCGTGACGTGCTCCCGCCGCAGGCGACGTTCCCGCGCCGCTTCGACATGCTCGTCGTCGACGAGGCCCACAACGTCGCGCCCACCGTCGGCAAGTACGCCGTCGAGAGCCTGCGCACGCGCCTCGTGCGCCTGCTCGCGCCACACTTCCAGCACAAGCTCTTCCTCACGGCGACGCCGCACGACGGCTACACCGAGTCGTTCACAGCGCTCCTCGAGCTGCTCGATGACCAGCGCTTCTCGCGCAACGTGCTCCCGTCCGAGGAACAGCTCGCCCGGGTGATGGTGCGCCGTCTCAAGAGCGACCTCGTCGACGCCAAGGGCAAGAAGCTCTACCCGGTGCGCCGCCTCGAAGCGCTGAACGTGGAGTACACCGCCGAGGAGCGCGAGGCCCGACAGCTTCTCGAACAGTACATCGCGAGCCGCGAAAAGCAGGACGAGCGTGAAGGCGCCGCCTCGCACTTCGTCCACCAGCTTCTTCGCAAGCGCCTCGCGTCGTCACCCGCCGCCTTCATGTCGACGCTCGCGCGGCACACCGCGACCATCGAGGGCAAGGGCGAGGTGCGCCGCACCTCGGGGCTCGACGAGCGCATCCTCCGGCGCGCGATCGCCAAGACGGAAGAGGACTACGCCGACGACGACACGCGCGAAGCCGCCGAGTCCGAGGCCATCGAAGAGGCGAGCCGTCGGCTGCGACCGCTGTCGGCAGAGGAGAAGAAGCTCCTCGGCCGCCTGCGCTCGTGGGCCGAGCAGGCGAGCCACAAGCCCGACTCCAAGGCCGCAGCACTCCTGCGCTGGCTCGAAGAGAACCTGCGGCCCAAGGGCCAATGGTCGAACGCGCGCGTCATCCTCTTCACCGAGTACCGCACGACGCAGAAGTGGCTGCACGAGATCCTCGCCAGCCACGACCTCGGCGGCGAGCGTCTCGCGCTGCTCTTCGGCGGCATGGACCCGAAGGAGCGCGAGACCATCAAGGCCGCGTTCCAGGCCGATCCGCGTGCGTCGCCAGTGCGCATCCTGCTCGCGACCGACGCGGCCTCGGAAGGCATCGACCTGCAGAACCACTGCAACCTGCCTGGTCCACGTCGAGATCCCCTACAACCCGAACGTGATGGAGCAGCGCAACGGCCGCGTCGACCGTCACGGGCAGAAGCAGAGCGAAGTCGTCATCTGGCATCCCGTCGACGCGAGCGGCGGCCACGGCGACGACATCCTCCGCGCTCTCAAGAAGCTCGACTCGATGCGCGCCGACATGGGCAGCGTGAACCCGGTCATCGCTCCGCAGTTGCCGGCGCTTCTCGAAGGCCGCCGCCGCGAGCTCGACACTGGCCTCGCCGAGAAGCGCATCGAACGCGCCCGGCGCTACGTGAAGGCCGAGCGTGAGCTGCGCGAGCGCATCGCCAAGCTGCACGAGCGGCTGACGACGACGCGCAGCGAGCAGCACCTCACGCCGGACCGCATCGAGCGCGTGGTGCGCGTCGCCCTGGCGCTCACCGACAAGCCGGATCTCACGCCCGCGAAGCTCGCCGACCTTCCCGAGGCCCGCGTGTTCCAGATGCCTGCGCTCGCGGGCTCGTGGTCGCGGTGCCTCGACGGGCTCGAGCACCCGTACACCAAGCGCATCCGCCCCATCACCTTCGACCACGACGTCGCCAAGGGGCGCGACGACGTAGTGCTCGTCCACCTGAATCACCCGCTCGTGCAGATGAGCCTGCGCCTCCTGCGCGCCGAGGTCTGGGCTCGCGACGACGTGAAGAAGCTCAATCGTGTCACGGTGCGCATGCTGCCTGATGCGAAGCTCGACGCGCCCGCCGCCCTCGTGGTCTCGCGCCTCGTCATCACTGGAGGCAACCACCATCGTTTGCACGAGGAGCTGACGGAAGCAGGCGGCTACCTGCGCGACACCGGCTTCAAGCGCGAGGATGGCATCACCAAGCTGCGCGACTGGCTCGACTCGTCGGCGCCGGGGACCATCGACGACTCGCTCTTCGATGCCCTGCGCACGCGGTTCACCAAGCATACCGAGGCGGTCCTGAGTGCCGTCACCACGCGCTCCAGGGACCGCCTCAAGGGTCTCGGGTCCACGATCGAAGCCCGCAAGCGCAAAGAGATCGACGAGATGACCCAGCTCCTCGACGATCTCGCCAAGAACCTCGACGCCGAGCTGCACAAGGAGGAGCCGAAGCAGCTCTCCCTCTTCTCCGAGGACGAGCGAACGCAGGTCCGGCGCGACAAGCTCGCCCTCGAAGCGCGTCTGCGCCGCATCCCCGAGGAGCGCGAACGCGAGCGCTTCGCCATCGAGGAGCGCCACACCGGACTCGTCGACCATACGTTCCCCGTCTCCGTGATCCTCCTGGTCCCCGAGTCTCTGGCGACGCGGAGCCCTGCTGATCGGAGGCGGGCGTGAGCGCCAAGCACGAGTGGCTGAACCTGCTCGAGGTCTCGGGCCCGTTCCTCGCGGTGCCGGTGCTTCGTGAGGTGTTCCCGCAGGGGCTCGAAGAGCTGGACGCCTCGCACGCCAAGCGGCTGCGCAGCGCCTACGAGGAGTGGCGCGACGCGGTCGATGGTGACGACGCCGACCGCGACAAGCTCCACACCGCGTGGATCGACGAGGTGCTGCGTACCGCGCTCGAGGCCGACGACTCGCTGCTGAAGCCCGGCAAAAACGTCCCGGCCTCGGTCGTCGCGCTCCCGGAACACGACACCACCATCACGCCCGATCTGGTCTTCATCGACCCGACCCACGGCGGCGCGGTGCTCGCGCCCGTCCACGTCTTTGCGCCCGACACCGACCTCTCGGCGTCGATGAAGTTCGACGGGCTCTCGTGCTCGCCCGGCGACCGCATGGCGATGCATCTGCGCGCGCTGAACGTGTCGTTCGGCCTCGTCACGAACGGCGAGCGCTGGATGCTGGTCCACGCGCCCACGGGCCAGGTGGCGACCTTCGCGAGCTGGTATGCGCGTATCTGGGGCCAGGAGCCCGCCACACTGCGCGCGTTCGTGTCGCTGATCGGTGTGCGCCGCTTCTTCGCGCCCGCGCAGGACCGGCTTCCGGCGCTCTTCGAGCGCTCGCTGAAGCACCAGGACGAGGTCACGGAAGCCCTCGGCGACCAGGTTCGGCGCGCCATCGAGGTGCTGGTGCAGGCGCTCGACCGCGCCGACCAAGACCGCAACCGCGAACTGCTCCGCGACGTGAAGCCCCAGGACCTGTACGAGGCCGGGCTCACCGTGATGATGCGGCTCGTGTTCCTCCTCGCCGCCGAGGAGCGCGGGCTCTTGCTCTTGGGCGAGCCCCGCTACGACTCGTTCTATGCGGTCTCGACACTGCGCATGCAGCTCCGCGCCGAGAGCGACGAGATTCTGGAACGACGGCGTGCGTCGTGGTCGCGGCTGCTCGCCGTGTTCCGAGCCGTCTTCGGTGGCATCGACCACCCGACGTTGCGCCTGCCCGCGATGGGCGGCTCGCTCTTCGATCCCGACCGCTTTCCGTTCCTCGAAGGACGGTTGAAGGGCACGACCTGGCGGCAACATCGCGCCGAGCCGCTGCCCATCGACGACCGTACGGTACTGCTGTTGCTCGAAGCCATCCAGACCTTCGAGGGGCGCACGCTCTCGTACCGCGCGCTCGACGTCGAGCAGATCGGTCACGTCTACGAGGGTCTGCTCGAACGCACCGTCTCGCGCGTCGAGGACGTGACGCTGGAGCTCGAAGCCGGCGCGCAAGCCAAGGACGCGCGTGTCGCGCTCGGCGAGCTGGAGTCGGCGCGCCTCGACGGCCAGGCGGCCGTCACGAGCCTCCTCGTCGATCGCTCGAAACGCTCGGAGTCGGCCATCAGGAACGCCCTGGCCGCCGAGGTCGAGCCCCAGCAGGACGCGCGCCTACTGTCCGCGTGTCGCGGCGATTCGAAGCTCCGCGATCGCCTCGTGCCTTACGTTCGGCTGATGCGCACCGACCCGTGGGGCTACCCGCTGGTCCATCCGAAGAGCGCGTTCGTCGTGGTGCTCGGCGCCGATCGGCGCGAGACCGGCACGCACTACACGCCCAAGAGCCTCACCGAGCGCATCGTTGAGGAGACGTTGACTCCGCTCGTCTACGACGGCCCTGCGAAGGGCGCGCCGCGCGCCGAGTGGAAGCTCAAGACGCCCGAACAGCTCCTCGACCTGAAGGTCTGCGACCCCGCAATGGGCTCTGGCGCGTTCCTCGTTCAGGCCTGCCGCTTCCTGAGCGCGCGCCTCGTCGAGGCGTGGGCCGTCGAAGAGCAAGCAGGCCGCGTCGTCGATCTTACCGGCCAGGTCCACGAGCCGCGCACCAGCGTCGAGACCATGCCGCCGGGGGTGGAGACGCGAGCCGAGAACGCGCGGCGCATCGTGGCCGAGCGCTGCCTCTACGGCGTCGACCAGAACCCGCTGGCCGTTGAGCTGGCGAAGCTCTCGCTGTGGCTGGTCACGCTCTCGAAGGGCCGCCCCTTTGGCTTCCTCGATCACAACCTCCGTCGCGGCGACAGCCTCCTCGGCATCAGCCGCCTCAAGCAGCTCACGGAGCTCTCGCTCGACCCGGCGGCCACGAAGCAAGGCCGCTTGTTCGGCAAGGCCATCGAGCGCGCGGTGGCCGAGGCTGTCGAGCTGCGCCGAAAGCTGTATGAGATCCCGATCCGTGACATTCGCGACGTCGAGGCTATGGCCACGCTCGACGCCGACGCGCGCAAGAAGCTCGAAGCCGCCGAGCTACTTGCCGATGCCCTCATCGGCGTCGTTTTCGCCGCTGACGGTGGGGACGTAGCGACGCGCATCGCCGCGCTCGCGGCCGACTTCGATCGCGTCGTGAAGGGCGAGCCGCGCGCATCGGAGACGCTCCACGCGCGGGCGCTGAAGGACTTGGCGAGGGACGCAGTCGACGGGAGGCCTCGAAACCCGTTCCACTGGCCGCTGGAGTTTCCCGACGTCTTCCGGAGCGCAACGTCGGGCTTCGACGCGATCGTCGGCAACCCGCCGTTCCTCGGCGGCAAGCGCATCACCGGCGTGACGGGCGACGCATACCGCAACTGGCTCGTGGCCCGCGTCGCAAACGGTCGGCGTGGTTCGGCGGATCTTGTCGCTTACTTCTTCCTGCGAGCGTGGAGCCTGCTGAGTGAGAGCGGGGGGTTTGGCCTCTTGGCCGTCAACACAATCGCTGAGGGCGACACGCGCCAAGTCGGACTCGAAGCGATGGTCAGCGCCGGAGCGACAATCCACGCCGCGTACCCGAACGAGCCGTGGCCGGGGAGCGCGGCAGTCGTCACAAGTCGCGTCCATGTCCGAAAAGGAGGATGGAACGGCGAGCGCTCCCTGCTTGGTCGAGCGGTTTCGTTCATCTCCGCGTATCTCTCCGATCAAGACGAGTGGAGCCCCAAGCGGTTGAAGGTCAATGAGCGAACGGCGTTTCAAGGATCCGTCGTCGTCGGCATGGGCTTCGTTCTCGAGCCTGATGAGGCGAAGCGCATGCTCGATGCCGACGCGAGGAACTCCGACGTAATCTTCCCGTACCTGAACGGTGAGGATCTCAATTCGGATCCTGGGCAGCGCCCGAGCCGGTGGGTGATCAGCTTCTGGGATTGGCCGGAGGAACGCGCCAGCAGGTACAAGAAGCCTTGGGCGTGGATCGAAGAACGGGTTCGTCCCGAGCGACAGCGTCGCGACGACAAGGGCAAGTACGTGCTCAGGAAGCCTCTCCCCGACCGCTGGTGGCAGTACGGAGACAAGCGCCCCGGCCTGTACCACGCGATCGGTCGCGGGATTCACTTCGAGCAGCACCCCGAAGGATGGGACCCGAAAGGCCGCCGCCTCAAACGCATACTGGCGTGCTCGCTCGTGTCCAAGTACCTCGGCGTCGCGGCACTTCCCGCAGACTGGATCTACGCGCATCGTCTCGCGGTGTTCGCGACGGACTCGATGGCGATGTTCGGGCTGCTCACGTCGTCAATCAACGACGTCTGGGCGCGTAAGAATTCGTCGTCCCTGGAGACGCGCCTGAACTACGCGCCAAGCGACGCCTTCGAGACGCTCCCTCTCTGCGATCTCTTCAACTCGCACCTTGAGCCCGTTGGTGCCAGCTATGAGCTCCAACGCCGGAAGCTCTGCGGATCCCTTGGACTCGGCCTGACCGATCTCTACAACCGGTTCCACACCGCCACGGACCAAGCCCCCGAACTCGTGGCGCTACGCGAACTCCACCGCGAGGTCGATCTCGCAGTGGCGCGCGCCTATGGCTGGACGGATCTCGACCTCGGCCACGACTTCCAAAGTTTGTCGTTCCTTCCTGAGAACGACCGCGTGCGCTTCACCATCAGCGAGAGCGCGCGTCTAGAAGTGCTCCGTCGACTCGGCGAGTTGAACCGCGAACGCTACGAGGAGGAGCAAGCCGCCGCACCTGCCGCGAAGCCGCGAGCGTACAAGGGCCGCGCGAAACCGACGCCCGCGAGCCAGGGTGCGCTCGGCCTCGTCGATGCGCCCGAGCCCGCCGCGAACACTTCGAAGACCAACCCCGCAGCTCCTGCGAAGAAGGCCGCCAAGAGGAGCGGCCCATGAAGAAGCTGTTCGGGCACCTCCTGCCGCTCTCCGACGTCGAGATCGATGCCATCTGGACGGCGGGCACGCTCACCGTCGACGCGAACGTTCTCCTCGACCTGTATCGGTTCCACCCGGCGACGCGGGACGCTCTCATCCAGGCGTTGCGCGCCTTCAATGGCCGCCTCTGGCTCTCGCACCAAGCGGCGTCGGAGTTCGTTCGGAACCGTGCCCGCGCCGCCGCCGCTGTTGCGAAGGAACTTGGCGATGCGGATTCTGACCTGGGCACGCTGGAGGTGGCGACAAGGAAGGCGACCGACGACCTGCGCGGGCGGCGCCCGCTGCCTCGCGAGGTCGGACTGAAGCTGAAAGCGGAGGTCGAAGCGGCCATCCGCACGGCGAAGGTATCGATAGAGGAGGCTCGGACGCGCAACGCGGACGGCGGATCTACGGATGCTGTTCTCGACGACGTGATGTCGCTCTTCGACGGCTCCGTGGGCGCAGCACCTGACGATGTCGAGCTCGCCGACCTTCACAAGGAGGCCGAGCGTCGGATCAAGGAGAAGGTGCCGCCGGGCTACGAGGACGCGAGGAAGGACGGGGGGAACGCACACGGTGACTACCTCGTGTGGCACCAGGTACTTCAACAGGCCAAGAGCAGCGCAAAGCCCGTGATCCTTGTGACCTCCGAGCGGAAGGAGGACTGGTGGGAGCGTGCCCACGGCAAGACGGTGGGACCTCGCCATGAACTGCTTGACGAAGCCCACCGAGTGGCGGGGCAGACGGTGCTCATCTACCAGACGGACTCGTTCGTAGAGCGGGCCGCTAAACGTACAGGAGCCAGTGTCTCCGCATTCGTGCGCAGCGATATGCTCGCGCCCCGAGACGATCAGGAACTCGAAGACATCATCACCACGGCAGTCGAAGAGCTGGCCGACGAGTTCCTCGACAATGACTCGCGCATAAATGATCTGACGGCGGAAACCAACGCGGACAGCTGGAGTGTCAACTCAGTTGAAGTAACCAATTTTGGCCCGATCGACTACGCCAGGTGTTCTGCGCCCTTCACGGCGTCGCTGCATTACACCGGCGACCAGCGTGAAGACCACATGTGGTTCGGTACCGAGATTCGAGCGGAACTGCGCGGAACGATCACGTTCGAAAATGGCTCATGGGTCATCAACGACGACTACGAACTCGAGAACGCGGCGATCGACTACGGCGAGCCGGACGTGGACGACCACGAGCGGACGTCGGCTGGTCCCTTGGGGCCAACACGGAGGACGAGCACATGAAGCCGAGTGTGGACACCGCTACAGCGGTCCCGACCAAGCAGTTTTTTGTGTCGATGCTCACGCGCGACATCAGGCTTGAGGACGCCATCCTCGACCTGATCGACAACTGCCTCGACGGCGCTCTGCGCCTCGGCAACGGCCGCCAGCCCGACTACTCGAAGCACCTCGTCAAGATCACGCTGGCGAAGGACCACTTCTCCATCGAGGACAACTGCGGCGGCATCCCTCGCGAGGTCGCGAAGAATTACGCGTTTAAGATGGGCCGCGAGCCCAACGACGACCGCGACTCCGACGCCGAGACCATTGGCATGTACGGTGTCGGCATGAAGCGCGCGATCTTCAAGATGGGTCGCAACGCCATCGTGAAGACCCGCCACGGCAGCGACACCTACGAGGTGCCGATCACGGCCGCGTGGCTAGACGCCACCAACTGGGATCCGCTGCCGATCAATGAGCCGACGGAGGCCAAGGAGAAGCTCAAGGAGCCCGGCACGACGATCCAGGTGAGCGACCTAAACGAGGGCGTCGCCCGGCACTTCGCCAACCCCTCCTTCGTGAACGAGGTGACCACCGCCATCTCGCAGCACTTCACGATGTTTCTTCAGTGGGGGTTCAACATCGAGATCAACGGGGAGTCCGTGAAGCCAGTCCACGTCGAGGTGCTCGTCTCCCCTCGCGAAAATGGTCCGGCGCCATACGTCTTCCGCAAGACGACCCGAGACGTGACGGTGTCGATCACGGTCGGCCTCAACACGAGCCGTCGCTCCGAGGGGGACGACAGTGACGACGACGCGGACTTCGCCGGTCAGCGCGCATCGGCCACGGCGGGCTGGACGGTCCTCTGCAACGACCGCGCGGTCATCGTCGGCGACAAGAGCCGCCTGACCGGCTGGGGCGACCTCCCGCTCGTGCCGCTCTACCACCCACAGTTCGCGGTCATCACCGGTATCATCGAGTTCCGCGCGAAGGATGCGAAGAAGCTCCCGGTTACGACCACGAAGCGCGCGCTCGATGCCTCGTCCGAGCTCTGGCTCGAGTCGCTCGTGAAGATGAAGGAGGGCATGCGGGTCTGGATTTCGTACACGAACGACTGGAAGAACCACCCGCGCGCCGACCAGCAGAGCTACTGGAATGACGCGCAGCCGCTGCCACTGAGCAAGGCGATCGAGAAGGTCGCGTCGCGAACGACGGCCAAGAAGACGAGCGCCAGCGACCAGGCCGGTGAGGTGAGCGAGGTTGTCGAGTTCAACCCGAAGAAGAACAATGTCTTGCCGAAACCCGAGGAGAAGAAGCCCTCGTCGAAGCGGATCGTCTTCTCTCGCCCCGTTGAAGAGGTGCGGGCCGTCTCGAAGATGCTGTTCGACGATCCCGACCTGAACGCGGGCACCGTCGGTGACGAGTGCTTCAAGATCCAGCTCGAGCTGGCCACGCCCTCCAAGAAGAGGAAGGGCTGATCGTGAGCACCGGTTCTTCAGTGCCGTACAAGCTGCGGCCGAACAAGGCCGTGGACCGCGAGCTGTTCCTCTCGCTGTTGATGCGTCTCGCCCCTGCCTTGGATTTGGAAAGGCACCACTACATCGGGCTCGGCGGTTCGTTCCTCGAGGACTTCCGGCTCTTGCACGCGCGACTTGGTATCGACCGCATGACGAGCGTCGAAGCGGACGAGGAGGTCCACAAGCGACAGCTCTTCAACCGTCCCACGGCGTCCGTCGAGTGCGTGCACTCGAGACTCGAGGACTACCTCGACGCGCATGATTTCGACCGTCCAGCAATCGTTTGGTTCGACTACACGGAGCCCAAGCCAGTCGAGCAGATCAGGCGCTTCGCAAGCACCGTGGGCGAGGTGAAGCTCAACAGCATCCTGCGCCTTACCCTCAACGCTCAGCCCAGCTCGTTGGGAGTGCCCAAGCCGCCTCTCTCTGGCCCCGCTCTGTTGGGTTGGAGGCTCGTGCAGTTCAAGGACCGCCTCGGTTCGCTGTGCCCGACGGACATCACCGCCGAGGGCATGGAGCGAAGGACCTATGGCCCGAGCATCCTGCGCGCGCTCTTCCTCGCCGTTGAGAAGGAAGTGCTCAGCCACGCGGACCGCAAGGTCGTGTGGGCGCTGAGTACGCACTACGCGGACGGTCAGCCGATGGCCACGGCGACGCTCGTCGTGTGCGCCGCCAACGACACGGTCGTCGAGCCGCTGGTGAAGGGCTGGACGTTCTACTCGCCTCCCAACGATCCACTTCGCATCGACCTCCCGGCACTTTCGACGCTGGAGCGGTTGACGATGGAGTCCAACGACGACGCCAAGACGAGGCTCGGCTTCGACCTTCCCGAGTCGGGGCTCGGAGAAGACCCCTTCGAAGTGTTCAAGAAGTTCTACCGAATCTACCCGCACTTCTCGCGGGTCGAGCTGTAGCGAGAGGAGCAACCGCATGACGACGACCACCGCACCGAACGCACAGGCATGGCTCGCCAAGGATGCGACGTCGCTCGGCCCGTTCGTCGTTCGGCTCAACGGTGATCGCGTCGGCAGCGCCTTCGCTCCTGGCCATTGGGTGGTCGTCGTGAACGCGAACGGAGCGCTGCAGCGCGTGGGGCGCATCCTCCGCATCCGCGCCGACCTCGAAGCGACGACGCTCTACTTCGACAAGTTCCACATGGTGAGGAAGGCGGGCTTGCTCTCCGACCTCGGGCTGACGCTTCCCCAAGGGCTCGTCACCCGCCTGCGCCCCGAAGACCTCGCCGCCGTGCTCGCGCGCGACGCTGTCTCGTCGGCGGACGACGTTCCGCTCGTCCAGGACGCCGCCTACGTGCGCGAACTGCTCGAGCTGGCGACGCGCGATGACCTCCTCGGCCCTGCCAACGGCCCCGAGGAACTGGTCATCGACATGAGCGTCCGCGACCGATACCTCGTCGGCAAGCTTGCTCCGCGCACGCCGGGCGACGTGGCGATGGCGAGCGAGGTCGAGCCCTCGGCAGCGGCCGACGAAGAGGACGACTCGGTCGAGGAAAACGAAGCGCCGACCCACGAGCCGGGCGCCGAGTTCAACCGCGCGAGCGGGCGCGTCGAGCCAGAAGACGACGCGCTCGACGAGATCGACACGACCAACAACCAGTCGCTCGTGCCGTCTAGCGTGGGCCTCACGTTCTGCGTCGGGTCCGACGTGAAGACCCTCGATGTCACCGCGCGCTGGGGCAGTTACTCGCGTGTTCCGAAGGAGGAGCACGAGTACACGCGGCCGCGGAAGAACCGCGAGACCGGCGAGGTCCAAGAGACGAAGGTGAAGGTCTGGCGCCGCACGCCGCGCGGCGGGCGCGTGACGCTCACGCTCGAGGACGGCCCCATCAAGCCGCTCGCGCCCGACAGCGAGCAGGACGAGGTTCGAATCCAGGGTGCCGTGCGCACCAACGCCAAGGGCGAGCGCCTCGTCACGCTGTTTTTGGTCAACGACCAACGCGAGCCCGAGACGAACCGCGACAGCGCGTGGCTCTTTCAGCCAGTGCTGAGCGCGCAGGGTTCTGGCGAGGCGGCCGGGACGCCCGTGTTCCTTCGTCGCCCAAGCAACGATGTCGTCGTGGACGACGCCGAGCGAGACCATCTCGGGCTCATCTACCGCCGCAAGGTCGAGTTCGCCGTGGGCCAAGGCGTGGCCGTCCACGCCGAGACCCCCGACGACGATCCGACACGCGCCATCGAGGTCCGCACCGAGGTCATCCCGAGCTTCGAGGTGCCCGTCACCGAGACGCCGGGCCTCGACCCAAACGACCGCCCCGCAATGAAGAGAATGGTCGAGCGGGGATGGCTCGACATGCTCACGCTTGCCGACCTCGACAAGAAGGAGCTCGAAGAGGCACTGAAGACGCTCGTCGACGACTACGCCGCGTGGATCGGCGACCAGCGCGCCCGCGTCGGCAAAGAGATCAAGGGCTACGACGCCCCGGCCAACGACGCGCTCGACCGCTGTAAAACCACGCTCGAACGCCTGCGCGCGGGCCTGAAGGTGCTGCTCGCCGATGCGGAGGCGCTGCAGGCCTTCCGCTTCGCCAACCGCTCGATGGCCCGCCAGCGCGTTCGAGGCATCTACGCGCTCAAGCGCCGACGCGGCGAGGACCTGACCTTTGACTCCGTTGACGTGCGGAAGAACCGCTCGTGGCGCCCGTTCCAGCTCGCGTTCCTACTGCTCTCGATCCCGTCGCTCGCCGACCCGAAGCACTCCGACCGCACGAGCCCCGCCGAGGCCTTCGCTGACCTGCTCTGGTTCCCCACGGGCGGTGGCAAGACCGAGGCATACCTGGGCGTCGCTGCCTTCGCGATGGGCATCCGGCGCCTGCAGGGCGTCGTCGAGAACCTCGATGGCGGGCGCGGGCTCACCGTCATCATGCGCTACACACTGCGCCTGCTGACGCTGCAGCAGTTCCAGCGCGCCGCCACTCTGCTCTGCGCGATGGAGCTCATCCGCACCGCCGATGTCGCCAAGTGGGGCGCGGAGCCGTTCACTCTCGGCCTGTGGGTCGGCAACAAGGTGACGCCCGGGACCACCGACGCCTCGCACCAGGCCATCGAGGCGATCCGCGACAAGGACCGCAACCGCGCCGGCATCGCGTCGCCTGCGCAGCTCACGAGCTGCCCTTGGTGCGGGACCGAGATTCAACCGGGGCGCGACATCGAGGTCGACAAGACCGCCGTGCGGACCGCGATCTACTGCGGCGACAAGCTCTCGCAGTGCGAGTTCAGCAAGGCGAAGTCGAGCACCAACGCCCATCCCGGCCTGCCGGTGAAGCTCGTCGACGAGGAGATCTACCACCGGCCCCCCACCATGATGATCGCCACCGTCGACAAGTTCGCGATGATGGCGTGGCGAGCCGAGGTGCGGACGCTCTTCGGCAACGTGCGCGAGGAGTGCGAGCGCCACGGGCTCTTGTGGCCGGGCCACGACTGCGGTGGCGGCCACAGGGCGCGGAAGCCTCACCCCGCCGCGAAGGTGAAGGCGGTGCGCGGGGTGCGCCCGCCGGACCTCATCATCCAGGACGAGTTCCACCTCATCAGCGGGCCGCTCGGCACGATGGTCGGCCTCTACGAGACGGCCGTCGACGACCTGTGCTCCTGGCGAATCGGGAAGACGAAGGTGCGCCCGAAGGTCGTCGCGTCGACGGCAACGGTGCGGCGTGCGGCGGACCAGGTGCGCAACGTCTTCATGCGGCGCCTCGCCATCTTTCCGCCGAAGGCTCTCGACGTCGAAGACGACTTCTTCTCGGTGCAGCGCTCGGTCGAGAGCAAGCCCGGGCGACGGTACATGGGCATCTGCTCGCCGGGCAGCTCACGCCCCGCCGTCCTCATCCGCACGTACACGGCGTTCCTCACTGCGGCGCAGCGGCTCTTCGATGCGTTCGGGAGGGTCGCCGACCCGTACATGACGATGGTCGGCTACTTCAACTCGCTGCGCGAGCTCGGCGGGATGAAGCGGCTCGCGGAAGACGACGTCCAGACCCGTTCGTACCGCGTGAAGATGAGCCTCGTGCAGCGGCCCGGGCTCGAGCAACGGAGCATCGCGAACATCCGTGAGCTCACGTCACGCGTCAGTAACGCCGACATTCCGAAGTACCTCGACGAACTCGAGATCCCGTTCGACGGTGCCTTCGACGCGACCAAGGGCAAGTTCGTGCGGCCGACGGTGGCACCACCTTCCGTCTCCGGCAGCCAACGACCGGTAGCACCTCGACCCATCGACGTCGTGCTCGCCACGAACATGCTCTCCGTCGGCGTGGACGTGAACCGCCTCGGCGTCATGGTGGTGAACGGCCAACCAAAGGGAACGGCCGAGTACATCCAGGCGACGAGCCGTGTGGGCCGTACGTTCCCCGGTCTCGTCGTGGCGGTGCTCACGTGGGCGCGGCCTCGTGACCTCTCCCACTACGAGACCTTCGAGCACTATCACGCGACGTTCTACCAACACGTCGAGGCGCAGTCGGTCACGCCGTTCTCGCCGCGCGCGATGGACCGAGGGCTCACCGGCGCGATGCTCAGCGTGATGCGGAACCGCTTCGAGCCGTTCGCCCCGAATCCCGGTGCCGGTGCGCTGACGAGCCCGAGTCGCCCGGAGGTGGTCTCGACCGTCGACTCGGTCACCGAGCGCACGTGGGAGGTCACCGAGGACTCTGCGAAGAAGAATCTCGCGACCGCCGAGCTGAAGAGCCGCGCCGACCAATGGGCGAAGGAGGCGGCTGTGCCAGGCCGCATGCTCGTCTACCAGAAGTACGGCGCGGGCCCGACCGCGTACGCGCTGCTCGAAGCCCCGGGCATCAAGCCGTGGTCGACGTGGACCGTGCCCATGTCGATGCGCGAGGTCGAGCCTGGTGTGAACCTCGTGATGGAGGACGATCGCTCGAACCAAGATCCGGTCTGGCGCCCACGGCCAACGCCCGTGGATGAAGCGACGGATGTGGAGGAGTCGCCATGAGTAAGACCCCGGTGGGCGAAGTCCGCCCGAGCCAGCTCCTCTGGACCTACGGGCCCGGCGCGCTGATCGATCTCCCGAACCTCTCCGTCGTCACGATGGGCATCGACCGCTGGGAGATCGGGCGCTGCCAGCCGATCCAGGAAGCACGGCTGCTCACGAACGTGCGCCGGGTGCTCGGCGACCAGGTCGAGTCGCTGCGCATGCCGCCGCTGACCGACAGCGACATCGTCGATCCGTTCTCGGCCGAGGCGCTCGTCGGCGTGCCGGTGAAGCCGTTCCCCCGATGGATGCGCTGCGTGAAGTGCGGGCTGCTCTCGCCTTTCGACGCGGGCCTCTTCGAGCTGAAGGCGAACCGCTACCGGCCCGAACGCACCTGCTTCGTCCACAAGGGTTGCACCGGCTCGCGCGGCGACCAGAAGCCCCGTGACGCAGACGCGGTACCCGCGCGCTTCCTCCTTGCATGCCGCGAGGGACACCTCGACGACTTCCCTTGGCACTGGTTCGTTCACGGTGGGCCGAGCAGCTGCATGGGTACGCTGCGCTTCTTCGAGAGCGGCGCCTCGCTTCAGACCGAAAACCTGTGGGTGCGCTGCGATTCGTGCAGCGCTGCCAAGAGTATGGCGCAGGCCTTCGGACAGGCCGGCAAGGACAACCTTCCGGGCTGTCGTGGGAGGCATCCACACCTCAACAAGTTCGAGGACGGCTGCGCCGAAGTCCCGCGCGCCATCCTCCTCGGCGCGACGAACGGCTGGTTCCCGGTCACGCTCTCGGTTCTCGCCATCCCGCAGACGGGCAGCCCGCTCGCGCAGCTCGTCGCCGACGGCTGGACTTTCTTCGAGGACGTAGAGAGCGCCGTCGAAGCGGCGGCCGTAGTGAAGACGTTGAAGAAGTCGGCTCAGCTCCCGGGCATCGACGCCTTCACGGGCGACCAGGTGTGGGAGGCCATCCAAGCCCATCGTGGCGGCGCGGTGGGTGACGAAGACCTCGATCTGAAGGGGCCCGAGTGGGACGTGCTCACTTCGCCGACGCCGCCCACGGACTACCCGCACTTCATGAGCAAGAAGGCGGATGTGCCCAAGGGGTTCGAGAAGCACCTCTCGCGCGTGCTGCTCCTCGAGCGGCTGCGCGAGGTGAACGCGCTGCTCGGCTTCACGCGCGTCGAGTCGCCCAGCGAGGGCGCTGGCGCGGACCGTGCGCCGCGCGCTCCCATCGGACGTACGGCGCCCCACTGGGTGCCCGCCACGCAGGTCCACGGCGAGGGCATCTTCCTCCAGTTTTCGGAAGACGCGCTCTCCGACTGGGCGAAGTGGACGGGTGTGCGGAGGCAGGAGGCCGAGCTTCGTCGAGGCCACCGTGGCTGGCGCGCGCGTCGTGGGCTCGAGCCCGACCCGGGCTTCCCCGGCATGCGTTTCGCGTTGCTTCATACGATCGCGCACTTGCTCATCCGCGAGCTCGCGCTCGACTGCGGCTACAACGCGGCGAGCATCCGCGAGCGCGTCTACGCCGACACTGACGACGGCAAGTCGCAGGCGGGCATCTTGATCTACACGGCAGCGGCCGACTCCGACGGCACGCTCGGCGGGCTCGTCGACCTCGGCAAGCCCGAGAACCTCGGGCGCTTGCTGCGGCAGGCACTCGACCGCGCGAAGATCTGCGCGTCCGACCCGCTCTGCGCGGAGCACAACCCGAGGACCGACTCGTCGCTGCACGCGGCCTCGTGCCACGCGTGCTCGTTCGTCTCCGAGACGTCGTGCGAGTGCGGCAACCGCTACCTCGATCGCGCGCTCGTCATCCCGACGCTGCAAACCAACGACGCGGCCTTCTTCGCGGGGATCTGATGCAGGTGCTCCTCGATGCGGTCGTTGACCTCGTAGCTCTCGTCTCTCCAGCGAAGGCGAGCACCGTCGCGTCGGCGCTGCGCGGGCTCGCGAGCCCCGGCTCGGCGCCGAACCCGAACACGCTGGCCGACACGCCCGCTGCGCGCGCCGCTGTGGGGCGCGTCGTCGCGGCGTGGGGCCAGGTGCAGGCGAGCGGCGACGAGGTGGCGGGCATGCTCCTCGGCGCATCCGAGGCGCGCCTGCGCGTCGAGCGTGAGCTAAGCGTCGAGCTGGTGTGGACCGGCCCGACGACGCGCTTCGTGCCGACGCGCAGGACCGAGCAGGTACTGCTCGACCTCATCGCCAGCGCGACCAAGGACCTGTTCCTCGTGAGCTTCGTCGCCTACGACGTCCTCAGCGTCGTCGCGGCGCTCAACGACGCCGCGAGCCGGGGCGTTCGCATCCGCATCCTGCTGGAGGCCTCGACGAGCCACGGCGGCACGTTGAACTACGACCCGGCCGCGACCATGCGCTCGCGCGTGCCGACGGCAGAACTCTTCACGTGGAAGGAGAAGCCCGAGCCCTTCGTCGACGGCAAGGTCCACGCGAAGGTCGCGGTGGTCGACGGCGCACGCGCATTCATCACGAGCGCGAATCTCACGGGTCATGCCCTCGAGAAGAATATGGAGGCCGGTGTGCTCATCAACGGCGGCCCCGTCGCCAAGACCCTGAGCGACCATCTACAAGCGCTCATCGACGTGAGGGTGATTCAATCAACGTGACTAGTCTGACACGCAGCTCCTAGGCCATCATGTGACGGTCGCGAATCGATCGAACAAGCCGAGCGGCATCTCGTACTCGAGCTCCCACGTGATGCTCATGGGCTTCGCGCCGGACCACGAGACCAACCTCACCCACTCGGCGAGGTTCCTACCGTGCCAGAAGTCGCAGTCAAAGAAGATGACGACCTCGCCGAATCTGTTGCACGGTGCGCACGGTACGGTAGAGTTCCTGCTGAATCCATCCGAATGCTATCTGCACTCGAGAGGGTGCCAGAAGGTGCTCCATAGCGTCGATGGCTTCGGCCTGCCGTGCTTCGAGGTAGTTGGGCAAAACATCGGCCAGATGACCGCTTCTGTCCGTCGGAGGTGTCGGATCTATGCTGATAGTCGGGATGCCCATAAAGGCTCCGGTGTCGAGTGCAGCACTCCGGACACCAACTTGCAGGAGCGCACCGCGTTGCCTCAGCGTTCGTAGCAGCATCAGCTGGTCGTTGAAGCTCTTGACCTCATTCCAGTGCTCGGTAAGGTCAGTCGCCCCGCGCGGTAGAGGACGCTCAGGGGAGTTTCCGAGGACGATTGGCGTATGTCCGAGTCTTAGTGCAGTGGATAGGATTTTGTCTATGTCTGCTGGGTGTGAGTTTCGATACGGCTGATAGGTAAGTCTTCGAATCCAGACGAGTACGGCGGTTCTGTCCGGCTTGTCCATCTTCCTTTCCAGGAAACCTTCTACTGAGCGCGGCGCGGGTACGTCGGGTTTCGTGAGAAGAGTTCCTAGTATATGGCGATTTTGTAGGTGCTCTCGCGGCTTGCAAATGTCCTTCCGGAGTCTTGTGATGATTGTGCCAGTTGCGCAGAGTTCTGAACGCCGTGTCGTGTCCTTGGCTCGTACTGGTGCGCGCTGTGGAAATTGTGCTTGGAGGTACGCGATTGCTTCCTGTTTGGCCCTCTGTCGTTCCTTTCTTCTTCCTCCGACGGTAGCCTTCAGTGTTTTGTCGAGTTCTAGTGCGCACGCTATATATGCAAGTTCCCACCATGAGTTGTCCGCGTTGAAGCGAAGAATTGCGTTGGGGGGGGCCGGGTTCGGTGCTTCGAGCCTCGGTTTTGGCAGGCGCGCGTTGAATGTTGTAAAGAAGTCGCGTTCAAAGCGCGCAAGCCAGCTTGATGACATTGGGGCTCCTTTTGTAGCTCTTGTGTAGAGTGCCGCGGAACTTCCGCACGATGTTCGGCAAGTCGCTCGCGCTCGCCTTGATCGTCCACTCCTGGCCCGAAGAGAGCGCCGTCGCGGTGAGGTTGGCCGAGCCCACGTACGCGGTGTGCAGGTCGTCCCCGCCGCGCTCGCGCGTGAAGAGCCAGGCCTTCGCGTGGAGCCGTGTGCGCTCGACGTCGTACGAGACGCGCACCTCGGCGCCGGGCAACCTCGCGAGCGCCTCGACCGCGCGGAGCTCCGTCGAGCCCGTGAACACGGTGGTGAGCACGCGCAGGCGCCCGCCGCGGTTCGCGAGCGCCTCGAGCTCGTGCGCCACCTGACGGAACCCTCCCATCGTGACGAACGCGGCGACCACGTCGACCGCGTCGGCCGTGGCGATCTCGGCCTTGAGCTCGTGGCCCAGGCCAGGGTCGGCGGAGCTCCGCGTCAGCAGCGTGCTCTCCGCGAGCGGAGTCAAAGGACGCGCGGGAGGGAGCGCACGGTAGATGGCGCGCAGTCGCTCGGCGCGGGCCACGTGCTCGCCGCCGCCTGGCTCGCGTTCGCCCTCGTCGTCGTCCGCGTCGGCCTCTTCGAGCAGCGCGACGAGCCGGTTCGCGAGCGCGAGCTGGGCCTCGGCGTCCCCCGCGTCACGGAGGCGCACCTCGAGCTCCCGCGCGACGTGACGCGCGAGGACCCGCGGCAGGTCGGCCTCGTCGATGGCGCCCACGTCGGCCGAGAGGTCCCCCACGGACGAGAGCGCCGACGCGAGCGCCCTCGTCACCACGTGCTCGTAGATGCCCTCGCGAAGTGACCCCGCCACGATGCCCAGTAGGTCCGCGTTCGGGGAGAAAGTAAAGGGGCGATACTCCGGGCATGCCGAACTGCGGTGAATCTAAGCGGGTGGATGTGGGATGCCCGGCGCCTTCGGTGCCCAAGGGCTGGTCGCCGCGCCTCTTGGTGCGCACGTCGCGTCTGCGTGTCACCCTCTCGGTCGACGTCCCCGGAGGTTCTCATGACCGTCAAGCGCGCCAAGTGGTCCGTGATCGACACCCACGACAAGGACGCCGTCGTCTCGGAGCACGCGACGCGCGAAGAGGCGATCGCGGCCTGCCCACGGACGCCCGAAGGTCGCTACGTCGCCGCGTGCCCGTGGGACAGCGCGAAGTGGCTGAGCCGCGCGAGAGAGCCCTTCGAGGCCGATCTCTGCTCGTGACGTATCCCGCTTGGGTCTCGGGGCGCTACACGCGCTCCACGCGGAGCTCGGCGAGGTACGCAGGGTCCATGACGAGATCGATCTCCGCGATCGTGCCGTGCTCGAACGTGAACAGGAACGCTGCGCGCACGTGGTCTCCCATCACCCAAACCGCGCCCGGTTCGCCGTCGATGAGCGCAGGCACCGCCCCGCGGGCGCGCCCCTTGAACACGTCGGCCACGGGGGACGAACCGCGAGCCTCGCGGGTCAAGCTCGGTGCCCCATGCTGCGCGCGCTCGGCCGCGGTCCGCACCGCTAGCTCGTCGGCGCGCATCACGACATCGGGCGACAACACCGCGACGAGCCGTTGAAGATCGCCATCCCGTGACGCCGCGAGGAAGGCGCTCACGATCTCGCGATGCCGTGCGTCGTCATCGGCAGACGCCGGCGCACCACGAACCCGGCGCCTCGCGCGACTCGCGAGCTGCCTCGCCGCCGCGGGGGTGCGACCAAGGATCGGCGCGATCTCCTCGAAGCGAAGGTCGAACATGTCATGCAGCACGAAGGCGACTCGCTCCGCAGGTGCGAGCCTATCCAGGACGACGAACAGCGCAGGTCCGATCGCGTCCGCGAGCGCGGTGTCCGTCTCCGTGAACGCCGTGCTGGAAGCATCCTCCGTCGGCGCGAGGTGCTCCTCACGACGTGACCTGCGCGAGCGAAGCATGTCGAGGCACACGCGGGCCACGACCGTCGTGAGCCAGCCGCCGAGGTTCTGCACGTCGCCGGTGTCGGCCCGACTGACCTTCAGCCAGGCCTCTTGCACGGCGTCCTCGGCCTCGCTCGCCGAACCGAGCATTCGGTAGGCCACGGCACGAAGGCGGTCGCGTCTCTCCTCGAACTGCTCGGCCAGCCAGCGATCGTCACTCATCGGGCCTTACCAATACTTCTCGACGGGTCGCACTTCCACCCAGCGAAGCGCCGACCGACGTTGGCGCTAAGTGTCCGGAACACGCTACGTCATGGCAGTCGAGGAGACTCGACCATGAAATTCGTGCTGCACATCTATCAGGGGACCACACCCCTCCCCGGCTCGGACCGTTGGAACGCGCTGCCGGAGGAGGAGCAGAGGCAGATCTATGCCGACTACGCCGCCCTCAACCAGACGCCGGGAGTCGAACCGGGGCTTCCGCTCGGCACGGCCAGCGTGGCGAGGACGGTGCGAGCCCACGACGGGGAGACCATCGTCAAGGAGGGGACGTACCTGCCTGAGGGCGTGAGCGGGTTCCTGGTGCTCGAAGCGGAGAGCTTGGAAGCAGCGGTCGCGCTCGCCGCTCGGATCCCGGCAGCGCGGCTCGGGGGTGCGGCCGCGCGAATGTGACCGCGCCCGGTACGATTGTGCGGATGACACGTGGAGATCGAGCGGGTGGTAGGCGTCGGCGGAAATGGGCGCGGCGTCCGATGCCTCCCCCGAAGCGGGCCGATCCTCGCGTGCGTTCGAACCCGTCCTGTGCTCACGTGCCGTCATGCTCTATGGCCTGCTCGCCATCGTGGTCGTGGTCGTGGTCGTGGTGGCGCTCTCTCGCAAGAAGCCCTCCGCTGGCCTCGGGCCGAGCCGCTTCCCTCCGGGGACACGCGCGTTCGAGGCGGAGCTCAGCCTGCCTCTCATCGCGCGCCTCGTCGAAGCGCGCGAGCTCGCCCTCGCCTCGGCGGACCCGGCCGAACGCGACAAGCTCACGAGGCAGATCGAGAACCTCCGCGCCCAGGCCGCGATCCACCAAGCCACGATCGACGCGGGGGACGTCTCTCCCGGCAAGATGTCCATCGGCGCCAATCCCGATTCGCCCACCGTCGATTGACGACGCCGAAAGGTCTCCCGCCTGGCTCACGGTCCGTGTCGCGCGAGGCTCTCGCCTCCGTGTCCGTCTGACCGCGCGCTCGACGAGGACGTGAGAGGTCCTCGCGTCACGACCCCGTGAATGTTCGAGGTCACGTCGCACCGGAAGGGGATCCATGAGACCTCGTCCCTCGTCCCCCGCTGCCTCGACGCCGACCGGCCTCGTCGCGACGTCGGTGGGGGGTGCCGCTCCGCCGAGCGTCGTGTGGGGCATCGCGGCGCTGCTCGTCGTCGTCCCCCTCGTGGACCTTCGTGCCTTCGGCAACCCCACCACGGCGCCGCGCTACGCTCTGCTCGGCCTCGGCGTGAGCATCCTCTCGTTCGCGGCGCTCCTCGCTCCCGCGGCGCGGCCGCCGATCACGTCGCGTCGCGCGGTGGTCCTCTTGGGGCTCTACGTCACGCTCTCCCTCGCGTCGATCGCCTGGGCCGTGGATCGGAGCGGCGCGCTCGTCCGGGGGGCCGAGCTCCTCACCTTCTTCGGCCTCTTCCTCCTCTCTGCGCGCGTCGCCGAGAGCCACCCCGCGTCGACGACCGCGTGGCTCGTTCGGAGCGCGTGCGTCGTGGGGGCGGCGCTCGGCGCGCTCGCCGTGGCGCAGAGCTTCGGGGCCCTCACGGACGTGTTCGACCAGGTGGCGGGTGGCCCGGCCGCCACGTTCGGCAACAAAAACGTGCTCGCGACCTACCTCGACGGGCTCCTCGTCCCGTCCCTCCTCGGCGCGACGCTCGGCACACGTAGATCACGCATCCTCGGCGGCCTCTCGTTCGTCCTCGTCGTCGCGGGCATCACGGTCACGCGCTCCCGTGGGGCGTGGGCCGCCGCTGCCCTGACCGCGCTCGTCGCCGTCGTGGTCGTCGCTCGAGGCCACCGTCGAGCGGCGATGCGCATCGGGCGTCGTGTCGCGCCAGCGGCGCTCGCGGGGGTGGTGGTCGCGATCGCCCTCGCCGTGTCCCCGGGCGCCGCGTCGCCCGAGCGCACGCCGCTCGCGAGCACGACCCGGGCGGACGTCGTCGCTTCGTCCATGTCCGTACGTCGTGCCTTCGACACGAGCTCCGTCGCCATGCTCCGCGACCACCCGTTCGGTGTGGGGCTCGGGAGCTGGCGCGCGATGTACCCCGCCTACGCGCGCGTTGCCCCCACCGTCGACTTCTCGCTCACCGTGCAGCCGTGGGAGGCGCACTGCGACCCGCTCGAAATCGTTTGTGAATCCGGGCTCTTGGGTGGGTACCTGTTCTTCGCGGCCGTGGCCTTGGCGGTGCGCTCGGGTCTCTCGGGTGCCTCGTCGAGGGGCGCGTCGCGGAGGCTCGTGTCGCTCGCGCTCGCCCTCGGGATCGTCACCCTCGCGCTGCACTCCACGGTCGACTTCCCGCTCCGAAAGCCCGCCTCGGCCATGATCTTCTTCGTGTGGCTCGGGCTGCTCGTGGGGCTCACGCCTGCCGATCGCGAAGCGCCTTCGCCTTCACGTCCCACCCTGGTCGGGCGCTTCGGGCCTTGGGGCATCGCCGTCGTCGCCACCGCGCTCCTCGTGTTCCACGGCCGGGCGGTCGTCTCCGACTACCTCGTGGCGAAGGCGCGCACGACTGCGGACCCACGCGCGCTCTACGCGGGGCTCTCGCGCGCGAACGCCGTGTTCCCCTACGGGTTCCAGCTTCGTCGTGAGCTCGCGCGTGCCGCTCACCTCGGGTGCTCGCAGGGGGTCGTCGGGTGCGACGTCGCGCGCGCCGAGATCCGCCGCGTCCTCGACGACGAGCCGTTCCAACCTCGGTACCTCACGGACGACGGCGCGCTCCGACTCTACGCGGGCGATCTCGCCGGGGCGCGTCGCTCGTACGAAGCGGCGGTGGCCATGCTCCCCGCCGAGCCTGCGTGCCTCGAAGGGCTCGCGTCGGTCGAGGAGCGCGAGGGGCACACCGAGCGCGCCGCTGCCCTGCGCAACCAGGCGACCGCCCTACGCGCGGGAAAGTAAGATGCACGACCGCACGATGGCACGAAGGAGCACCATGACGTCGCACGGGATCGAGGCGCGTTCGCGGCGCTCTCGGGTGGCGCTCTCGCTCGCGGCAGCCACGCTCCTCGTCACCGCCGGCGCGGCCGCGGCCGAGCCCTCCGCGCCGGTCACCCTCACGTGGCGCGTGCCCGACGAAGGGGCCTCGTGCCCCACGCGTGAGCAGATGCTGGCCGAGATCGACCGTGTGCTCGGCCCCGCGACCGGTCCTCGGACGTCCGTGACCGCGGACGGCCGCGTCGAACGCGGGAAGCGCGAGGCGTTCCGCGTGAGCCTCTCGCTCGTCACGGAGGGCAGGCGCGTCGAGCGCACCTTCGGCGCGGCGTCGTGCGTCGAAGCCGCCGGTGCCGCCGCCCTCATCGTCGCGCTCGCCGTGGACGCGAGCGCCCGCCCACCCGAGACCGCTCCTTTCTCCGAGCCTCCGGCCCCACCGGCCCCGGCCCCGACCGCGCCGCCCGAAGCGCCGCCGAAGCCTCCGGAGGTCGCGCCGGCACCTCCGCCGAGGCCCGTTCCCGAGCCTCCCTCGCGGTCCTCGGACGCGCCTCCTCCTTCACGCCGCACGGCGTTCTCCGCCGGCATCGCGGGCTCGGGCACGGTCGAGAGCGGCGCGCTCCCTTCGGCCACGGGGGGAGGCCAGCTCTCCGTGTTCGGCGCCGCATCGTTCCTCCGCGCCGAAGCCGAGCTCTCGGTCCTCGCGCCCAGCGAGGCGATGGTCGACGCACCGACGGGCCGCGGCGGCTCGTTCTCCGCGCTCACCTTCGGGGGTCGGGTGTGCGCCCTGGCGACGTTCGGGCGGCTCGCCGCCGGGCCGTGCGGGGGCGCGCTCGTGATGAACATGGTCGCGACCGGGCTCGGGACGGTCGACGCGCGCACCGAATCGGCCACGTGGGGCGCCCTCGGCGGCGACGCCCTGATCCTCGTGCGCCTGGGCGGGCCGCTCGCCGTTCGCGCGAGGTTCGGTGGCGTCGGGAGCCTCGATCGACCGACGTTCGTCATCGACGCGGGGGGCACGCGCGTTGCGGTCCACAGGCCGGCCGCGAGCTCGTTCTCGGGGTCCGTGGGCGTCGAGCTCCATTTTTTTTGATGGAAGCCCCCTCGACGTGACACCCACTGCGCAGGTCATGATCCCCCAAGTCGAGGCGCGGTCGAGCCCCCCGGGCCTCGTCCCGCCGCCCACGTTCGAGGCGACGTACGAAGAGCACTTCGCCTTCGTGTGGCGGAGCGTGCGCGCCCTCGGCGTGGTCGAGCACGCCGTCGACGACGTGACCCAAGAGATCTTCCTCGTGGTGCTGAAGCGCCTCTCCGAGTTCGAGGGCCGGTCGACGGTGCGCACGTGGCTCTACGGGATCGTGCGCAACGTGGTCCGCGGTCACCGCCGCGCCAAGAAGAAGCACGACGCGAGCCGCGATCCGGAGAAGTCGGTCGACCCCGAGACGCTGCGCGACGCGGAGGGGCGCGATCCCGAGGCCACCGCGGCGAAGACGCAGGCCGCGCGCCTCGTCATCCAGCTCCTCGAGTCCCTCGACGACGACAAGCGCGAGGTGTTCGTGCTCGCCGAGCTCGAACAGCTCCCCGCCAAAGAGATCGCCGAGCTCCTCGACGAGAACGTCAACACCGTCTACTCGCGGCTCCGCCTCGCGCGTGAAGAGTTCGCGGCGGCGGCCCAGCGGCATCGAGCGCGGGACGCGTGGAGGTCGAAATGAGCCTTACTCCCGAAGACGAGGATCTCCTCGCGAGCGCGCGCGTTGGCCTCGAGCCCACCGGCGAGGACCAGAAGCGGGTGCGTCGCGCCATCGCCGCGCAGGTGGCGTTGGCCGCGTCGATCTCGACGGCCTCGGCGACGGCGGGCGCAGGCGCCGCTGGGGCATCGGGCACCACGGTCGCGGCCGCGTCGGGCGTGGGTGGCCTCGCCAAAATCGTGGGTGGTTTCGCCCTGTTGCTGTCGGTGGGTGTCGGCGCGGGTGTCCTCGTGACGACGCGCCCTGGGCCTCCCGCCGCCCCCTCGGCCGCCGAGGTCACGAGCTCGCCTCTGCCGTCCTCCCCGTCCTCCCCGTCCTCCCCGTCCTCTCCGAGCGAGCCTCCTCCGAAGGTCGTCGCGTCCGTCGACGTGAGCCCTCCGCCGCCCGAGCCCGTGGACACGAAGCCTACGGCGAAGCCCTCCCCGCAGCCGAGCGCGCGGCCCGGCCCCTCCGCGACGGGCGAGGGGAGCCTCGGGGCAGAGACGCGCCTCGTTCGTGACGCGACCTCGGCGCTCCAACGGGGAGACGGCGCGGCCGCGCTCGCGGCGCTCGACGAGCACGCCCGCAAGTATCCGCAAGGGGTGCTCTCGGAGGAGCGCGATGCTCAGCGTGTGCTCGCGTTGTGCGCTCTCGGGCGCGTGGCCGAGGCCAAGGCCGGCGCGGCCCGCTTCGTCGTAAGGCACCCGAGCTCGGCCCTCGTGTCGAAGGTGCGCGGCTCGTGCGCAGGGCCATGACGATTTTTTGACGGACCCACGCGGCGCCGCGCACTCACTCTCCGAACCGTGCGCGCGTCATCTCGAACGACGGGCGACGAACCATGTCGACCGCGGGAAAGCCCCGTGTCGCGCATCCACTTCGAACCCAGGGGACCCACCATGGATCCACGTCATCTCTTTCCCGTCGTGGCGGTCACGGCCGCTGCCTCGCTCTACTTCATCCAGTGCACGGCCGGCGTCGGCGACGACGTCGACCAAGGAGAGCTCGGCGTGCGCACGGGCGCCGGCGCGCCGTGCAGCGCGAGTGGTGACACGAGCTGCTCACCGGTGACGCCCCCTCCGCCACCGCCGTGCAACCCGAGCACGGACCGGAGCTGCTCGCCGCCACCGCCGCCGCCGCCGCCACCGCCGCCGTGCAACCCGAGCACGGATCGAAGCTGCTCGCCTCCGCCCCCTCCGCCCCCTCCGTGTGACCCGAGCACGGATCAGAGCTGCTCGCCTCCGCCACCGCCGCCGGTCCTCGATGCGGGCTTGCCTCCGCCACCGCCGCCGGTCCTCGATGCGGGCTTGCCGCCGCCACCTCCCGTGCCCTGCAACCCCAGCACGGACACGACCTGCGTCGCCGCGCAATACGGGTCGGAGCTCGGGACGATCCCGAACGGTCGGGTCGAGTGTTTCTCGTCCCCCACGGCCGATCCGGCGCGGGTCGAGCTTCGGTGCACCTTCTACTTTGCGTCGCTCGGCGCGAACGCCACCTACGTCGCCATCGGAGAGCGCAGCGGCGTGAAAATGGTCCCGACGAGCGCTTCGTACGTCGAGTGCCCCCCCGGGCCTTCCCCCGTGGTGTGCCCCCCGAAGGTCGTCCTGCGGTCCATGCTCGAGTCGAGCACTCCGTCGGCGCTCTGGGGTGGCCTCAGCACCACGCTCACGGACGGCACGGTCATCGGGAACGGAATCAACTCGCTCGCGCGCATTCGCCCGAACGTCCGCTGATCCGAGCCGGCTCGGGGGCGCGGCTCACACGCCCCCGTTTGCCCCGGCCACGAAATGGAGCACACTCTCGACGAGACCGACCCACGATGACGAACGTTCGCACGAAGCCCTTCGTCGCCTCACGGAGCATCGCGCCCTCGTGAGCCGTCCGCTGTTCGTCTCGTCCGTGGGCGTGCTCGCGCTCGCCATCTTCTTGAAGGCCTGCGGTGGCTCGTCGGATATCACCATCGGCGTCGATCCGGCCGCGACCGCTCCCGTCTCGGTGGGGTGCGATGCGGCCACGAACCCGAGCTGCGCGCCCTCGTCTCCGCCTTTGCCCGTCGACGCGGCCGCCCCCGTCGACGGATCGGTGCCCCCGCCTCCGCCACCTCCGCTCCCCGTTCCCTGCGATCCGACGACGGACACCACGTGCACGGCCGCGACGTACGCGTCGGAGCTCGGGACGATCCCGAACGGTCGAGTCGAGTGCTTCTCGGCCCCCACGGCGAACCCCGCCGAGGTCGAGCTCAAATGCGTCTTCTTCTTCGCCTCGCTCGGGGTCAACGCCGCCTACGTCGCCATCGGGGAACGTAATGGGGTGAAGATGGTCCAGACGAGCGCGTCGTACCTCGAGTGCCCTCCGGGGCCCTCGCCGGTCGTATGCCCCCCGAAGGTGGTCCTGCGCTCCATGCTCGAGACGAGCACGCCCTCGGCGCTCTGGGGTGGCCTCAGCACCACCCCGACCACCGACGGAACGGTCATCGCGAACGGCATCAACTCCCTCGCCCGCATTCGCCCGAACGTCCGCTGACGCCCGCGCACGACGGGTCGTCGTCGTCTTCCCGACTCGAGGCGCCCTCGGCGCGTCGCTGCCTCAGCGGCTCGCGTCCTTCGGCGGGAAAGCGCTGTCCGTGGCCGCGTCCGAGCCCGCGTCGGGGTCGAGCAACGTGCAGCGCGAGGCTTCGCGGGGCTGGCAGGTGCCTCGGTCGCACCAGAGCGTACGGTCGCAGCCCATGGTGCCCGGCGCGTCGCACGCGTCGCCGACCTGAGCGAACCGGGTCTGGATCGAGACGCACGCGCGGCTCCCCGAGGTGCCCACGGCCTCGCACGTGAGATCCTCGTCGCATTGCGTCTCCCGCCCCGAGACGTACGAACAGTCGTCTCCCAATTTGCCAATGGTGGCTCGCTCACATTTGCCACCGATGCACGTCAGGGTCTTCTCGCAGTATTTGCCATTGCAGTCGCCGCCGAGCGGCACGAGCGGCTGGCACGTGTCGGGAGGGCTCGGGTTGCGCGAGCACGCGAGCCCCGGCGCGCATCGCTCGGCGCATGGTTCGCCGTTGCCCGCGGGCGACTTGCACGTCCCCGAATAACACGCGTCGCCGGTGGCGCATCGTTCGGGGCCGTAGAGGAGGCAGCTCTTGCCCGGGATCGGAGCCCGCCCGACGCCCGGCGCGCAGACCCCGCAATACTTCGGGCCCGAAGCCCTCTGCGAGAACTGGCATACGAGGCTCGCGCACTGGCTATCGTACGCGCACGAGGTCCCGGCGGGGAGCGTGCCCGGGCGAGAGAGGCACTCGAACAGCATGGTCGGCCCGTTCCACCCGAAGTTCGGGGGAAGTGACGCCTCGAGCTCCATGAGGTCGACGCACGCCGTCGTGGTCTTCGCCTCGGCGAGGCACGCGTCGACGCGCGACGTGTCGAATCCTGGTGCCGTGGCCTGCGCCACGCAGGCTCGCACGTATTTGGTTCGGTCCGATGGGTTGTACGGTTGGCTGGAGGTCTGAGTCCCCGCCCGCGACCCGCACCGGCGTGCCATGGCGAGCGCCGCGTCGAACATCGCGTCGCACTTCGCCACGATCGGGTTTACCGCAGCGTCGGTCGCCGCATCCACGGGCGTGGCGTCGGGGCTAGGGGTCGCGTCGGGCGTCGCGCCCGTGTCGGTCGCCGCGTCCGGCGGAGGGTCGCTCTCGGCCGGGGCACAAGCCGAGAAGACCACAGCCGGGCCGAGGAGACCGACGACCACGAGACCAACGAGGAGGCTTCGATGCATGGCGGGCCCGTAGCAACGTGCGTGCCTCCACGATCGCCCGAAAATTCAGCCTCGATCGTCGATCGGTTGCCCTCCGGACCTGAGTCAGCGTGTGCCGTGCTCGCCGAGCCCTCGGGCGCGGTTGCTCCTTTCGGACACGCGGCTCGAGCTCCCCGTGCGCACGGCCGAATTGCGCACCGAGCCGAGTCGAGCTCGCCCCCCTTTTGGGGTGCGGGCCACGCCGTCGTGCCCACGCGGCAACGAGAGTGGCGCTGGCACACGAAACGGCTATGGTCCCGGCCATGCGCATGAGCTCACGCGGTATTGTCCTCGTTTTCTCGGCTACGTCGGCCCTGCTCGCCCTCGGGTCGGCGTGCTCGAGCACCTCGTCCACCGACGAAGCCGACGCGGGCACCACCAACGACCGGACCTCGTTCGGCGCCGAGCAGCAGAACGGCGGGTGCCGCGCCCAGCCCGAGAAGCTCACGGGGACTGCGGGGCCCGGCACGGCCTGCCAGACCTTCGCCGATTGCGCGCCCGTGTGCTGCGCGTGCTCGGTCAAGGGCTCGAACGACGGGTATTCCGCGGCCGCGTGCATCAACGGCGCGTGTGTCGGCGCCGACGTCGCGTGCCCCGTCGCCAAGAAAGCCGACTACTGCCCACTCGACCCCGCACCCACGCCCAACCCCACGGGGGACGGCGGCCCCTCACCCGACGGCGCCACGAACCCGACGAACCCGACGAACCCGACGAACGCGGCCTTTTGCGTGCCTATCTCGTCGTCCCACGCGACCGACCGCGGCGCGGTGCGCCTCGCGACGACGGCCGCGTACGTCAAGCAGCTCTCCACCGCACCGGGAGCCGGGAGCCTCAACGTCACGCGGGACTCGGCGGGCAGGCCTACCTACATCAGCTACGGCGGCACGCCGGGATACACCGTGTCGCTCACGTACGACAGCGCCGGCAACCTCACGTACCTGCGCCGCAGCCCCTCGGGCTCGGCCGCGTCGGACACGCACACGTTCTCGTACGACAGCAAAAACAAGCTCACGTACTTCCGCAAGTCCTGGTCCGACTCGCAACCTTCGGAGACCGAGTCGCTCTCGTACGACTCGAGCAGCCTGCCCACCTACTACCGTCAGAGCTGGTCCGACTCGACCCCAAGCCAAACCGAGACGCTCTCGTTCGACTCGGCCGGAATGCTCACGTATTGGCGGCGAAGCTGGTCCGACTCGAAGCCCTCCGAGACCGAGACCTTCAGCTACGACAGCGACAAGCGCCTCACGTCGTGGCGGCGAAGCTGGTCCGACTCCACCCCGACCGACTCCGCCTCCCTCTCGTACTCGGGCAACTCCCGATTGCCCAGCAGCGTGCGCACGGACGGCGCCGGCGCCGCGGGAGCCACGGTCATCGACTGCAAGCGGTAGCGGCGCGTTCGGAGCCCGTCAGCGCGTGCAGCCGACGATGCACCCCGGGCGCACGACACGCACCGTGTTGCCCGCCTTGGTGCGCCGCCCGACGAGGCCATCGAGCACGGCTCGCGTGAGCGCAGCCGCGTTGGGAAAGTTGTCGTGGATGAGGACGACGGCCTTCTGCCCGCCGGAGGGCATGGCGTCGAAGGCCGCGATGTAGCGGCCCGCGCAGGTCGCCACGGTCTCGTTTCGCCTCCAACACTGAAAGTCTTCTTCGCCGGTGCGCGGCAGGTTCCACGCGATGGGGCCGTACGCGTTCGAGGGGAGCGCGGCCGACGAGAGCGTGGTCGCGGCCGTGGTGCTCCAGCTATTTCCGGGAGCGCGGAAGAATGGCAAGTACGCCGAGCTCCGGTTCGCCCGGCCGAGCGCGGCGCGAATCAAGATATCCGTGCTCTCGACCTGCCTCTTCATCTCCGCGGCGGGAAGATCGGCGAACGCGCGCCCCGAGCACGGGGCTGCCGCGCTCGCCCCGCGAATGCAGTGATTGTGGGTGTGATTGGCCACGAGCTGCCCACGCTCCGCGATCGCGCCGAGCCGTGTCGCTCCCGTGTCGTTCAGCGTCGCGCGTCCGCCCTCGACCGTCCCCAGGTGGTGCGACACGGTGAAGAAGAGCCCCGTGTGTCCGCGCCCTTGGAGGAGCGTCGCGACGTCCACGCTGGTCGCCGCCGGCCCGTCGTCGAACGTGAGCACGAGCTCGCCGTCGCGGAGGTTCACGTTGGAGGTCGCCGCCGAGCGAAACGTGAGGTCTTCCTCGCTCGTCGCCGAAGGCGTGTCGTCGTCGTCGGGCTCGGTCTCGGCCGATTCTGCCGTGCACCCCGTCGCGACGATCGACGCGGCGACGAGCGTCGCCATGAGCGAAGCGCCGAGGAGCGAGAGCGCGCGGCGAGGGCTGTCTTGCGTGGCCATGCTCGTCTCACTTCAAGTCTCGTGCCGCGCATCCCACCTCGGAGCACACGCTCATTTTCGCGAAAAACCGGCCTCCATGGGGCGTGCTTTCCTCACACGAGGAACGAACGGATCTCAGGGGGTGCCGTCGCGAGGTGATCCGACCCGCTCCAGGATCCGAAGGCGGTCGAGCACACCGCCGATGGGCTCGGGGTGGCCGTGACACGCGCCGTGGCCAGGTGAGGAACGAAACGTACCCTCCTTCGCACTTCGGACTCGGCCCGGGGAAGAGTCGAACGGCGAAGTCGCACCGAGGTGCGCGCGCGGGGCGAGTCCCTGAGCGCGACCGGTCGCCGTGAGCTCCCGCGACGCGGCTGTCGACCTTTCGCGGAGCGCGCGCTCGTGGCACGCTGAGAGCCATGTCGGCGACGATGGCCTCCGAACCGCGCGTGGCTCCACGGGATCTCGTCGCGCCTGCGGTCGCCGTGCCCACGCTCGCGCTCGCCGCGGGGTCGGTCGGTGCGTTCGTGTCCCTCGCGTGGCTCGGCGCGACCGGGCGTCTCCCGGTACCGCTCGTGGTGATGCTCCAAGGGTTCGCGGCGTTCGCGGCGTTCACCCCCATGCACGACGCATCCCACAGGTCGGTCGCGCGAGCGGCCCCTCTGAACGAATTCGTGGGGTGGGTCACCGCGCTCGTACTCACCGCGCCCTTTCCGGCGTTTCGGCACCTCCACCTCGAGCACCACCGCAACACGAACGATCCCGCTCGCGATCCCGACATGTGGAGTGGCGCCGGCGGCTCGTGGTCGCGCCTCTTTCGCTGGGCGACCCAAGACATTGCCTACTACGTCTTCTACGCGAAGCGCGCGAAGGAGCGCCCCCGTGGCGAGGTCTTCGGTACGTTCGTCGGCCTGGTCCTCACCTATGCGCCCATGGTGGCGCTCGCCGCTCTCGGGTACGGGCGCGAGGCCCTCCTCTTTTGGGCCGTGCCCGCGCGGCTCGGGATCATCCTGCTCGCGTTCGCGTTCGACTGGCTCCCGCATCATCCGCACGCGGTGCTCGGACGAACCGACCCGTTCCGCGCCACGGCCGTGATCGAGCACCGGTTCCTCACGCCGATCTTGCTCTCTCAGAACTACCACCTCATCCATCACCTCTTTCCCGGAGTGCCCTTTTACGGGTACGGGCGCGTCTGGTGGGCACGCCGAGACGAGCTCGTGTCGCGAGGCGCGCTCGTGCGCCGCATCGGCCCAGCCGGCGCGAAAGAGGGCGTCCCGCAGGGCACGGGCGACACTCACGCCCTCACGGTCTCCCGCGTCGTCGACGAAGCTCGCGGCACGAAATCGTTCGAGCTCACGGTCTCCGAGGCGCTACGGCCCGTGTTTCACCACGCCGCAGGGCAGTTCACGACCGTCGAGGTCGTGATCGACGGCGAGGTCCTCCGTCGTTCGTACTCGTTCTCGCGCCGGTCGGTGGACGGGAGCTCGGTGCGTATCACGGTCAAACGAATCCCCGGTGGCCGCGTTTCGGCGTTTCTCCACACCAACGTACACGAGGGCGACGTCGTTCGCGTCTCGGCCCCGCGTGGGCGCTTCGTCCTCCGGGAGTCGAGCCCGGGCACGCCGATCGTGTGCTTCGCGGCCGGAAGTGGCATTACCCCCATTCGCGCGATCGCCGAAGAGGCCCTCGCGAAGACCGAGCGCCCCGTGCGGCTCTTCGCGTCGAGCCGCGATCGTGCGTCCGTCGTGTTCGAGGCCGAGCTGCGCGAGCTCGAGGCCCGCTTCGGAGACCGCCTCGCCCTCACCCTCCACGTCGACGACGAGCATGGATTGCCGACTCCCGAAGCGCTCGAGCGCGTTTTGGGCAGCGGTGAGCCCGAGGTGTACGTGTGCGGACCTGCGCCGTTCCAGAGCGTCGTCGACGAGCTCCTCGACGCGCACGCCGTGCCCTCGACGCGCCGTTTCTCCGAGCGCTTCGCGGCGGCTCCCCGCAAAGGAGAGCGGCCTCGGGGGTGCTCGGGGGCGCTGCGCGTGAGGGAAGGGGAGCGCGTGCGCCTCGTCACGGTCCACGAGGGCGAGACGCTGCTCGAGGCCAGCCGACGCGCGGGTCTCCGGCTCGCCGCCTCGTGCGAAGAGGGCTATTGCGGGTCGTGCGCGGTCAGGCTCTCGGGCGGCACGGTCACGATGCGCGCGAACGACGCCCTCGACGACGCGACGCTCGCCGAAGGCATGATTCTGCCCTGCCAGGCCGTCCTCGCCACGAACGGGCAAGAGGTCGAAATCGACCTCTCGGAGCCCAAGTAGGCGAACGAGCCTATCTCGTCTCTTTCGTTATTCGGTAACGCGCGTAGACCGTGCCCCCCCACGCGAGCAGCGCGACACCATCCATCACGATGGCCGGCCCGAGGAACTTCCCCGAGGTGAACGCGAGGACCGTGTAGACGATGCCCGGCATGGAGACGAACGTGAGGAGCGCGAGGATCACGACCACCCTCGCTCGCGCCTGCGGGTCCCGCTCCGTCGCTGCGCGAGGGGCCCTGTCCGGATCGGGCCTCGTCGCTGGCTCGCGGGCAGGCTTCGGCTCCGGCTTTGCGGGCTTCGGCGCAGCCTCGCGCCGTGCCAGCTCTTCTTTGAGCGCGGCGTTCTCGTCGAGCACCGCGTCGAGCCGCGCACGAAGCGCTTCGTCTTCGTTCCGGAAAGGCATCCCCGGAGCGTAACCGAGGCCGCTCCGGTGGACGAAACCATGCGAAGGCCCCCGGTCGTCCCCTGAATGGTTCGTGGTATCGGAAGGTTACGGCGCGGTGCTTCCCCCCGAAGCGAGGCGCTGCCGTCACGTGCGCGGGAGGAGCGCGTCGAGCACGGCCCTTCGCAAGGTCTCGCGGTCGAAGGGCTTGGGCAACACCACCGCGTGGAGCCTTCGCGCCTCGGCCTCGACGGCGGCCGACGGGTAGGCGGTCATGAGGATCGCGGGCACCCACCGGTCGGCCCCGCGCATCGCACGGAGCGCGTCGAGCCCCGACATGCCGGGCATACGGTTGTCGATGAGCACGAGGTCGACCCCATCCATCGGGCGCAGACCTTCTTCGATTTCGACGATGGAGTCGATGAACGCAAAACCCGACTCTGCGGAGTTGGTGAAGTATCCCGAAGAGCGCAGCGTCTCGCTGACCACGTCCCGCATGTCGGCGTCGTCGTCGGCGATGAGCACGCGGGCCCGCCCGAGGCGGCTCGACCTCACCGTGATGGGCTCCTCGTCTTCGGTCACGTCCTGATGATGGGCGTCGAGATGCATGGCGACCCTCCTTGGTCTCCCCGATGCTGCATGCGGTGTGCCGTCGTTGCCCAAGCGTTGTCGCGTGCAAGAGCGCGAAGAACGTCGCGGATATCGCGCGGCGGTGTGCACGGAAGAGGTCGCGTTTTGCGACGTCGTCGCCGCCTGCAACATGCGAATGGGTCGTGTGGCTCCCGAGCCCAAGGAAGAGCTCGTCGACCGGAGTCTCGTCGCCATCGGGACGCGGCGACCGCGCTCGAAGGCCGACGGGGGGAAGCCACCGGGCTGCTATGCTCGGGAGATGTCGAACGACTCCGCACTCCCCACGGTCGTCATCGGAGGGGGGAGTGGCTTCGTCGGCCAAGCGCTCGCCGCGCAGCTCTCCCGGCGTTTTCGCGTGATCGGCCTCTCGCGCAGCGAAAAGAAGCCCGACGCGCACGTCTCCGAGTGGCGAAAGGCCGATCTCTTCAACCTGCGGGAGGCCGAAGAGGGGCTCCGTGGGGCGAAGTACGCCGTTTACCTCGTGCACAGCATGCTCCCCTCGGCGCGCCTCACGCAGGGCACCTTCGAGGACCTCGACCTCATCTGCGCCGACAACTTCGCCCGCGCTGCCAAGCGCGCCGGGGTCGAGCAGATCGTGTTCTTGGGTGGGCTCTTGCCCGAACGCCGAGACCTCTCTCCCCACCTCGCGAGCCGCCTCGAGGTCGAGGAGACGCTCGGGCGCTACGGTGTCCCTGTCACGGTGCTCCGCGCAGGGCTCGTGATCGGAGGTGGCGGCTCCTCGTTCGAGATGCTCACACGGCTCGTTCGGCGCCTCCCCGTGATGATCGTCCCGAAATGGACACTCACGCAGACTCAGCCGGTCGGCGTCGACGACGTGGTCGCGCTCCTCTCGTTCGTGGTCGGCCACGAGCCGAGCTTCGGCGAGACGTACGACGTCGGCGCGCGCGAACGGATCGATTACCGCACGCTGATGGCCATGTGCGCCGAGCTGCTCGGGCTCTCGCGGCCCATGATCTCGGTGCCCCTCTTCACGCCGGGCCTCTCCCGCCTCTGGGTCTCCCTCGTAACCGGCGCGCCCAAGGCCCTCGTCGCCCCGCTCGTCGAGAGCCTAAGGCACGAGATGCTCGCCCGCGATCATCGCATCTTCGAGCTCGCGGGACACGAGCCCACTCCCCTCCGAGAGGCCATGTCCCGCGCCCTCGCCGAAGAGTCCGGCACTCCTCGTGCCTACTCGGCTCTCACGAAGAAGGGAGAGTCGCGTCCATCGCTCGTGCGCTCGGTGCAACGCATGAGGCTCCCCGCGCCGCACGACGCCACGTGGGCCGCCGAAGAGTACGTGAGATGGCTCCCGCGCGCGCTCCGCGGCCTCGTCCGCGTCGAGGCAGGCAAGGGGCGCGACGTCACCTTTTTCCTCGTGCTCTTTCGAATCCCGCTCCTCGTGCTCACGTACGCCCCCGAGCGCAGCACCCCGGACCGCCAGCTCTTCTTCGTGACCGGCGGAGCCCTCTCTCGTGCCGACTATCCTGGCCGCTTCGAGCTCCGCCAAGTGCTCGACGGGCGCACGCTCCTCACCGCCATTCACGATTTCGCGCCGCGGTTGCCCTGGCTCCTCTATGTCGCGACGCAGGCCCAGTTTCACGCGTGGGTCATGGCTGCCTTTCGTGTGCACGTGGCCCGAGCCTGAGGTGCCGCAGAGGAACGAATCGATCCACCCCCGATTCGGTGCCTCCCCAGGCTCGCCCTCGAAGTGCACGAAAGCCCCCGACAATCCGTGGGTGTGAACGTGTAGGTGCGAGGCATACGTGTTGCTTGGGAGGGGGCATGGCCCGTCGCATTCTGCCCCTCGTCGTCGTCCCGCTGCTCGTCTTCGGCGCCGTGGCTCTTGGCTGCAGCGGAGGTCCGTCGGGCGATGGGGCAGGTCAGCCCGAGCCCTCGGAGCCCATCGCGCGTGACGGTGGCGTGCCCCCCGAAGCCTCGGTTCCCCCCGGTTCCCCGCCGCCGGCCCCGCCCTCGTGCGCCGTCCCGAGCGACCTCCGCCTGACACCCACGGTCGAAGGCGATCATTCCCTCGGCTCGTTTCGTGTCGCCACGACGTCGGCGAGCTTCACTGTGACCCACGCCTCGCGCGGGCAAGATCCGGTCTTCACCACGGGGCCCGGCATGCTCTCGGCGAGCCGCCACGCGCTCTCCGTCGAAGAGCATCAAGGGTCGTTCGAGATTCACGAGAAGGACACGACGACCTGCTCGGGGGCCGTGGTCCGAGAGGCGGGCGCGTCGGGGGGCGTCCTGCGCCTCCGCGGAGGATTTGCCACGGGGCCTTCGGCGTGCGCGGCGCTCACGTTCACGATGGACCTGTGCGAGGCGCGCCCAGGCCACCTCGCCTTCGATACCCAAGTATCCGATCCGAGCTTCTCGGGCGTCGACCTCTTCGTCGCCAAAGACGCCGACGAGCGCGTGTACGGGCTCGGCGAACAGTTCCCCCACGATAGCCTGGATCTCCGCGGCCGCGTCTTCCCCATTTTGGCTCAAGAGGGCGGAGTGGGTCGAGGCCATCAGCCCATCAGCGCCTCGGTGAACACCGCGTCGAAGGGGTCGGCGGGGCACGAGGGCTCGACGTACTACGCGGCGCCCCACGTGCTCACGAGCCGGCGAAGGTCGTTCTTCTTGGAGAACGAAGAGCTCGCGATGTTCGATCTCACGCAGGCCACCCACATGCGGGTGCGCACCTATGCGCCTCGAGTGCGAGGCCGAATCCTCGCGGGAAAGACGCCGCTCGAGCTCGTCGAGCGCTATACCGATTTCACGGGCCGTATGCCCCGGCTGCCCGACTGGGTCGACGAAGGGGCGATCGTGGCGCTCGCGCGGCCCCTCGACGAGAGCCTCGCCCTCGTGGACCGCATGCGCGCCGCCGGGGTGCAGATCTCGGCCGTATGGAACCAGACGTGGCCCGGCAAAGCCAAGACGTTCATCGGCGAGCAGGTGCTCTGGAACTGGGCCTACAATCCCAATTACCACCCGGGCTGGCAGTCGTACGTGTCGGCGCTCGCGGGCCAGAACATCAAGACGCTCTGCTACGTGAACTCCATGTTCCGTGAGGTGCCGGCCGACGCCGGCAAGGTGGAGCGAAATACCTACGAAGAGGGCCTCCGGCTCGACGCCTTCGTGAAGAACCCCACGGGCGGGACGTACAAGCTCCCCGTCACCGCGTTCGACGTCGCTCTCCTCGACCTCTCGAACCCCGGCGCGCGCACCTTCATGAAGGGCCTCATCAAATCCGAGATGATCGACAAGGCGAAATGCTCGGGCTGGATGGCCGACTTCGCCGAGGCGCTGCCCTTCGACGCGCGTATGCGCTCGGGGGCGACGGGCGCCGACTACCACAACACGTACACGGTCGAGTGGGCCAAGCTCAATCGCGAGGTCGTCGAGGAGAATGGTCTCCTCGGGAAGGTGCTCGTGTGGAATCGCTCGGGTCACACGCGTTCTCCGGGTGCGTCGCTCCTCTTCTGGGAGGGTGATCAGCTCACCACGTGGGACAAGTACGATGGCCTCGTGAGCGCGCTCCACGGGCTCTTGAACGGGGGCCTCTCGGGAATGAGCCTGAACCACTCCGACACTGGGGGCTACACGTCGCTCTCGGCCGGCGGGGTGGGCTACACGCGCGAGGACGAGCAGCTCAAGCGCTGGGCCGAGATGAGCGCGTTCACCGCCGTGCTCCGCACGCACGAGGGCAACCAGCCCGCGGCGAACGCCCAGGCCTACGACACGGACGACACGCTCACGCACTTCGCGCGCATGTCGAAGATCTACAAGGCCCTCGGTTTCTACCGAAAAGAGCTCTACGCCGAGGCCGAGACGAACGGCTACCCGCTCGTGCGCACGCTCTTCCTCGAGTTCCCGGACGACGCGGCCTCGTGGGACGTCGACGACGAGATGATGCTCGGCTCGGAGATCCTCGTCGCGCCCGTGAAAAACAAGTGTTTCACGGCCCCACTCTGCCCGTACGACAAGGAGGTGTACCTCCCCCCTGGCGAGTGGACGCATCTCTTCTCCGGCACGAGCTATGGCCGCGCGGGGCAGGGCACGAAGGTGACGGTCAAGGCCCCGCTCGGTCAGCCCGCCGTGTTCTACAAGAAGGGCTCCCGTGTCGGCGCGACGCTCGTGACGAACCTCCGCGCCGCCGGCGTGATGTGAGCCATCAGGGCGCGGGGGCCACGCTCCTGTGCGCCGGGAAGCGCAGCGTCGAGCGCTCGATCGACGGGAGCGCGGCCTCTTGCCAGGCCTTCGTGTGCGAAGCCGCCATGTGGGCTTGGAACGCCGCCTCGTCGACGTAGGCCTCGTAGAACACGACCTCGCGCGGCGAGTCGCTCACGAGCACGTCGAAGAAGAGATTTCCGGGCTCGGCCCGGCTCGCCGCGACCACGGCGAGGCAGGCGTCGAGCAGGGTCTGCTCGTGACCGGGCTTGGGCGCGAGGACGATGGTGATCGCATACATGGGTTTCTCCTTCGAGGATCGAAGCGTAGCGTGCCTTGGGGCCAACGCGCTGGCGCGCCGCGCGGGAGACGCACGGGCGCGCCAGGGGAGGGTGCTCGTCGCCTCGCTACTTCACGCGCGTGAACGAGAGCCCGGCCTTGGCCGTCGGGCGTTTGGCCTCGGTGCACATGTCGTTGTCCGCGGGGCGCTCTCCGAAGGTGAGCGTGTCGCCCTCGAGGAACACGAGATCGAAGTCTTGCCCGCACTGCGCGATGGGGCGCTGTCCGAGCCCCGCGCAGCCCGTGGCGCCGATGTCGACCGCGGTGTTCTCCGGGAAGGTCCCCGCGCCGCAGCCCTTCTCGCTCGCGAGGAAGCCCGAGGCCGCGGCCATGTGGGCCTTGACCGTCTTCTTCGTGAACGCGAAGCGCCCGAGCGTCGCGCCGCTCACCGTGGGCGAGGGGCCCGACAGCTCGTACGGCCCCTCGATGTGCACGGTGACGAACGGGGTCGTGCAGGCCTCGTCGCCGTAGGTCACGTAGTCGAGCTTCCACTCGGAGGCCCCGATGTCGAACGTGAGCTTCGTGGGCGAGCCGCCGGCCTTGACGCAGGCGCTCGCGAACTTGCCGGTGATGTCGAGGCGGGTCTGGCCCGCGGTGGTCGCGGGCGCGGGGGCCTCGGTTCCGGGAGAGCCGCAGGCCGAGGTGGCCAAGGAGAGCGCGGCGAACGTGGAGAGGGCGAGGGTGCGGATCGTCTTGGTGATGAACATGGTGTGAGCCTCCGGTGCCCTTGGATGTACGGCGGCGCCGTCGCCCTCACCATGCGCGCATGCACATACGTGATATGCACATTTGCATATGCTCGACTGGAACGATCTCCGGCTCGCCCACGCGCTCTTCGAGACCAAGAGCCTCGTGCGCGCGGCGAAGAAGCTCCGCGTGCACCAGACCACGGCGGGGCGAAGGCTCGATGCCCTCGAGTCCGCCCTCGGGGTGCCGCTCTTCGTGCGCACGTCGCGCGGGCTCGTGCCGACGCGCGCGGGGGAGCGCGTGGCGACGCTGGTGGCGCCGCTCGCCGAGGGCCTCTTCCGGCTCGAGCGTGAGCCCCTCGAGCCGACCGACGAAGCGCGTGGTGTGGTGCGTGTGGCCGCGACCGAGGTGACGGCGCTCCACCTGCTCGAGCACGTGATGCCGAGGCTCGCGCGGGTGGCGCCGAAGATCGTCTTGGAGGTCGTGACTGGGAACCTCGCGGCCGACGTGCTCCGGGGGGAGGTCGACATCGCCGTCCGGCTCGTGCGCCCGGAGAGCCGCGAGCTCCTCGCGAAGCGCATCGGCGGGCTCGTGTACGGGCTCTATGCTTCGCGCAGCTACCTCACGAGGTGCCCGAAGGCCGCGCCGATGCCGCCGTACGCGGGGCACAGGGTGGTCGTGCCGGTGCGCGAGCTCGACGGGGGTCCCGAGGCCACGTACCTGAAGGAGCACGCACGTGAGGCCGAGGTCGCCTTCCGCGCGAACAGCATGGTGGCCCTGGCGCGCGCCGGGGAGCTCGGGGTGGGGCTCGTCGTGCTCCCGCGCGCCCTCGCCGCGACGTTCCCCGGGCTCGAAGAGGTGACACGCCTAGGGCGCGTGGCGACGCGGCCGGTCTATCTCGTCGCCCGCAAGGAAGATCTCCGGGTGCTGCGCGTGCGGACCGCGTTCGACGTGGTCGCACGCGAGCTCGGCGCGTACGTCGAGCGCTACGGGTGAGAGGGCGCGTGCCGTCCTCAGTCCGGCGGCGACATCGAGTCGCTCGCGTCGTCGGGGCCGAACTTCGCGTACACGACCACCACCGCGGTCAAGACCGCGAGCACGTCCATGACGATGCCGGGCGCGAGTGGGAAGCCCACCTTCGGCGCCAGGTACGTGTAGGCTGCACACGGGGAGGCCACGACGGCGAAGACGACCGCGAGGACCGCCACCTCGGTCCGGGTGGGTGTCTTCCAGCCGTGGCCGGGGGAGAGGCGGTCGGGGTGGGAGTCGTGCGACGTCACCTCACGAAGGAGAGCACTCGGGCGTCGTCATGGCGAGCCGCGGGCTTCGGTGTGGTGGCCCGGGCCACCCCGCGAACGGCCCGGCCACCCCCGCCCCCATGGAAGAACCGACCGACGTTGACGCCAAGACCGCGAAACTCCACGAAACCGGGGTTCGTCGGGCCGTAGGCACGAGCCTCGCATCAGCACCTCCGTGCCTCGATAGAACACTCCCCCTACCGATCCGCGTCCCCGCGCGCTGAGCTCGCGTCCCCCTCCGTCCGCACGACACGACGGGGGCGGCACGTCCACGTCCACGACCTCTCATGCGCCATCGCGCCATGTCACGACGAGTCGCGAGCACTCGCGCTTCATGGGCGCACCGTTCCTCTCTTGGCTATTTGTCCGCATCGCTGCCCCCGTCCGTCGGGCTCGCGTCCCCAGCGTCCGCGAAACACGCGGGCGGAGGTGTGGACGTGTCCACCACGTTCCAGACGTCATTGCGGCATGTGGCCACGAGGCGTGGGCACTCGCACGGCGACTCGCACGGGCGCGCCGGCTCCGCACACTCGAGACCGCGCGTGTCGCATGGCTCTCCGGCCTTCGGGAACACGCTCGGGCACAGGTTCGGGCAAGAGGGTGTCGTCGAGACGATGCGCCACCGCCCATCGTCCCCGCAGATCGGCTTGATCGTCGCGCACACGGGGCACTGCGGGTTGAACGCGCATGGCGCGCCCTGTCCTGGGCACTCGAGCCCCGGCGGGCTGCATGGGTCTCCTTCTCGAGGGAGGGAGGACAGCGAGCACGCGGAACCGCCCGCGTCGGCGCCGCCGTCGCTGGAGCCAGCCGTGCTGTCCGTGGTGCTGCATGCTGCTGCGAACGCGAGGCCGAGGAGAACGGATGCCGACATCGAGACGTGGGGCTTGCGCATGCGTCTGGCCTGAGCACGGTCCGTACCAACACGGGCATGGTGTGGTTCGGCTCCCGCTTCTCTCCAGGAAATCGCGCTCGACCCGCATCTCCTAGGCTGGGCCAAAGAGTGCCAAACCATTGCTCTTTTCGGACATCGGCGCACGCGATGTCCGACCTCCTCGCGAGGGTCGCCCAGGCCCTCTCCGGCTCACCGCGCGCTTCGGCGTGTGCTGCCCGCGGCGCTCTTCGCGAGCTCTTCGGCGAAGGCCCGCGCGGCGGCCGACATGGGTCTCCCGCGCCGCGTGACGAGGCCCAGCTCGCGCTCGATGCGCAGGCCACGCACGTCGATCACGGGCCGCCCCTCCGCGCCGAGCTCGCTCACGAACGCACAGCTCCCGGTCGACTCGACGAGCCGCAAGATGGCCGCGATGCTCCGCACCTCCATGACCACGTTCACCTCGACGAAGGCCTCGCGGAGCGCCTGATCGATGAGCGTGCGAATGGCGCTCTCTCCCTCGAAGCCGATGATGGCGAGGCCCGCCAAGTCCTCCGGGACCACGCGTTTGCGCTTCGCGAGCGGGTGATCGGCCGCGGCCACGAGCACGATGCGATCGTTGGCGAGGGGGCGGACCTCGAGCTCCTTCGCGTACACGGGCAGCGTCACCACGCCGAGCTCCACACGGTCCTCGATGACGGCCTGTTCGACCTCGCGGCTGCCCGCCTCCTCGAGTCGGAACCGCACCCGCGGGTGGCTCTTTCGGAAGCGCGCCATGGCCTCGGGCAGCAAGTACGAGACCGCCGTCGCGCCGCCGCCCACGCGCACCGTGCCGGCCTCGAGCCGTGAGAGCGCCCGCACCTCGGCCTTCGCGCGGTCGAAACGATCCACGAGCACCGTGCCCTCCGCCACGAAGAGCCTCCCCGCCTCGGTGAGCACCACGCCGCGCCCCTGAGGGCTCAAGATCTCGGTGCCGAGCTCCTCGGCGAGCTGCTGGAGCCTCCGAGACAGCGCCGACTGGGAGATGTGCAGCCGCTTCGCCGCCTTGCCGATGGTGCCCTCGCGCGCGACCGCGAGGAGAGAGCGAGTGAGCAAGAGATCCATGCGTGCTTTGGCGAGATGATAGGCAGATTCTCTGGATCTGCGCATGGATCGGCCGCGGGCTCGCGCGTTCTCCATGCCCGTCCCACGTGGTACACGTGACGACGCGGCGAGGAGAGCCCGGCCCCCACGAGGCGATGCATGACGACCATCGACGACTACAACGAGGCCCAGGTCGGCGCGAACGCCGAGGTCTGCAGCGCGCTCGCGGCCCTCATTCGCAAGGGGCTGCCCGACGCCGAGAGCAAGGTGTGGCACGGCGGGCCCGTGTGGTTCCTCGATGGCAACCCCATCGTCGGTTACTGGGTCCGCAAACAGGGCGTGCAGCTCCTCTTCTGGAGCGGCCAGTCGTTCGACGAGCCCGGCCTCTCGCCCGAGGGAAAATTCAAGGCCGCGCACGTCCACTTCACCGACGTCGCCGCGATCAAGAAGACCGTGCTCGCCCGCTGGCTCCGCAAGGCGAAGCACATCCAGTGGGACTACAAGAACATCGTGAAGCGCAAGGGCGTGCTCGAGAAGCTCGGCGACTTCTGACGCACCCGCGGCGACGCCCCAGGGACCGTCGCTGCGCCGGGATCTGCGAGGCACCCAACGAGGCGACCCCGTCGTGCCCCTCGAAGCCATGATGCATGCGAGATTCGCAACGATGGTATGCGAATAATCTGCTTTTTGCATGGCTCGTCCGGCGTTACATCCATCCGCGTGAAGGATCGACGGGCCCCGTTCGGGCGCGCGCCTTCCAAGGAGAGAGCCATCATGCTTCAGGACTACCGCAAGCACGTCGAAGAGCGCGCCGCCCAGGGCATCCCGCCCAAGCCCCTCAGCGCCGAGCAGACCTCCCAGCTCGTGAAGCTGCTCGAGAGCCCCCCCGCCGGCGAGGCCGACTTCTTGCTCGACCTCTTCATGAACCGCGTGCCCGCCGGCGTCGACGACGCGGCCTACGTGAAGGCCGGCTTCCTCGCGGCCATCGCCAAGGGCGAGGCGAAGTGCGGCCTCATCTCGCGCGAGAAGGCCGTCGAGATCCTCGGCACCATGCTCGGCGGGTACAACATCCAGCCGCTCGTCGCCCTCCTCGACGACGCCGCGCTCGCGCCCCTCGCGGCCACGCAGCTCAAGAAGACGCTGCTCATGTTCGACGCCTTCCACGACGTCGCCGAGCGCGCCAAGAAGGGCAACGAGCACGCGAAGGCCGTGGTCCAGTCGTGGGCCGACGCCGAGTGGTTCACGAGCCGCCCCAAGCTCGCCGAGAAGATCACCCTCACCGTCTTCAAGGTCACCGGCGAGACCAACACCGACGACCTCTCCCCCGCGCAAGACGCCTGGTCGCGTCCGGACATCCCGCTCCACGCGCTCGCGATGCTCAAGAACGCGCGCGAGGGCATCCACAACGCCCTCGAGCAGATCAAAGAGGTCCAGAAGAAGGGCCACCCGGTCGCCTACGTGGGCGACGTCGTCGGCACCGGCTCGAGCCGCAAGAGCGCCACGAACAGCGTGCTCTGGCACTTCGGGGACGACATCCCCTTCATCCCGAACAAACGCTCGGGCGGCGTGTGCATCGGCGGCAAGATCGCCCCGATCTTCTTCAACACCATGGAAGACTCGGGCGCGCTCCCCATCGAGTGCGACGTGACCAAGCTCGCCATGGGCGACGTCATCGTGATCTACCCCTACGAGGGCAAGGTCACGAACGAGGCGGGAGAGACGCTCTCCACCTTCTCCCTCAAGACCGAGGTCATCCTCGACGAGGTGCAGGCCGGCGGTCGTATCCCGCTCATCATCGGGCGCAGCCTCACGAAGCGCGCGCGCGATTTCCTCGGCCTCGACGCGTCGCCCGCGTTCCGCCGCCCCGAAGATCCGAAGGACACGGGCAAGGGCTTCACGCTCGCGCAGAAGATGGTCGGCCGCGCGTGCGGCGTCGCGGGCATCCGCCCCGGCACGTACTGCGAGCCGCACATGTCGGCCGTGGGCTCCCAAGACACGACGGGCCCCATGACCCGCGACGAGCTCAAGGAGCTCGCGTGCCTCGGCTTCTCGGCCGACCTCGTGATGCAGTCGTTCTGCCACACGGCCGCGTACCCGAAGCCCGTCGACATCGAGACGCAGCACACCCTGCCCGACTTCATCACGAACCGCGGCGGCATCTCGCTCCGCGCGGGCGACGGCATCATCCACTCGTGGCTGAACCGCATGCTCCTCCCGGACGGCGTCGGCACGGGCGGCGACAGCCACACGCGCTTCCCCATCGGCATCTCGTTCCCGGGTGGCTCGGGCCTCGTCGCGTTCGCGGCGGCGCTCGGCGTCATGCCGCTCGACATGCCCGAGAGCGTGCTCGTGCGCTTCAAGGGCAAGATGCAGCCGGGCATCACGCTCCGCGATCTCGTCAACGCGATCCCCTACGCGGCCATCCAGCGTGGGCTCCTCACGGTGGCGAAGCAGGGCAAAAAGAACGTCTACTCGGGCCGCATCCTCGAGATCGAAGGCCTCCCGGATCTCAAGGTCGAGCAGGCCTTCGAGCTCTCCGACGCGAGCGCCGAGCGGTCGGCCGCAGGGTGCACGATCAAGCTCAACAAAGAGCCCATCATCGAGTACCTGAAGTCGAACATCGTCATGCTCCGCTGGATGATCGCGGAGGGCTACGGCGACGTGCGCGCCCTCGAGCGCCGCGCGCAGGCCATGGAAAAGTGGCTCGCCGCGCCGACCCTCCTCGAGGCCGACAAGGACGCCGAGTACGCCGAGATCATCGAGATCGACATGGACCAGATCAAGGAGCCGCTGCTCGCGTGCCCCAACGATCCGGACGACATCAAGCCGCTCAGCCAGGTCGCGGGCGACAAGATCGACGAGGTCTTCATCGGCTCGTGCATGACGAACGTCGGCCACTTCCGCGCCGCCGCGCGCCTCCTCAAGGAGTTCGGGGGCCCCGTGCCCACGCGCCTCTGGGTCGCGCCGCCCACCAAGATGGACCAAGCGCAGCTCATGCAAGAGGGCTACTACAACATGTTCGCGGGCGCCGGCGCGCGCACCGAGATGCCGGGCTGCTCGCTCTGCATGGGCAACCAAGCGCAGGTGAACCCGGGCACCACGGTCGTCTCCACGTCGACGCGTAACTTCCCGAATCGACTCGGGAAAGGCTCGAACGTGTACCTCTCGTCGGCCGAGCTCGCCGCCGTCGCGGCGATCGTGGGCAAGCTGCCCACCGTCGAGGAGTACATGAAGTATGCGAGCCGCCTCGACGCGATGTCGGCGGATCTCTACCGGTACCTCAACTTCAACGAGATCAAGACGTACGTCACGAAGGCCTCGAAGGCCTCGCTGCCCGTCTTGGCCTGACCTACGCGCGCTCGCGCGTGAATCGCATCGAAGCCCCGGCACCCTCGCGAGGGTCGTCGGGGCTTCGGCTATTTCGGAGCGACGAAGTGTCGCGTGCGCCCTGCTCCTCTCAGCGTGCCGGGCCCGAGCTCGGACCACCGTTGCAGCCCGTGCCCGCCGTGTTGGGCAAGCACTCGCACTTCGATGGGTCGCACCCGTCGTCGGGGCACCACTTGCAGTACTGCACGCCGTTGTACGAACCGCAGCTCCCGCCCTTGGAGAGCGAGGAGCAGTCGAGCTTCTCCTTCACGATCACGGAGTACGCTTTCGTTTCGGGGTTGCCGTTGCCGTCGTCGATCGGCGCGGGCGTCGCCTCGCGGGCGGTCTCGCCCGGAAGCGAAGGATCCTCGACGGACGAGCCACAGCCGACGACGACGACGACCGAAGCGGCGATGGTGGCGAGCGCGGCGACGAAGGTCTGGGACGAAAAAGAACGAAGCATGAAGAACCTCCCGTGTGACCGACGCGCCCGTGCGCCGGCCTACGAGAGAGAACGTCGGTCGCGAGGCGCCCGCGGGTAGGCGAGGGCTCCCTATCGGGCCCATAGGCGCCCGCTATGGTCCGGAAATCAGGCCTCCGCGTCGTCCTTCGAGGGGTCGTGCGTCGCCGCGTCGTCCTTCGAGGAGTCGTGCGTCGCCGCGTCGTCCTTCGAGGGGTCGTGCGTCGCCGCGTCGTCCTTCGAGGGGTCGTGCGTCGCCCCGTCGTCGTTGTCGTCGGCAGAGGAACGGCCCGGTGCGTCTGCGCGTTTGGTCTCGCGCGTCGCGGGGGTGGGGGAGGGCTTCGTCGGCGCTGCCTTGCCGAGCTTCACGAAGCCGGCAATGGATCCTGCGAGGCCCACGAACGTAAGGAAAAAGCCGAGCGAGAGCCCGTGTGGCCAGTACTCCATGCGCACGTCGTGGCTCCCCTGGGGCACGTCGAGCACGAGGAGCTTGTTCTCCTCCGCGACGGTGCCCACGTTCGAGCGGAAGCCGCGGTCGTAGCCGCTGTTCACGAGCACACGCCCGGGGGCCTCGGCCTCGACGTGGAACGAGAACTTGTTCTGCGTGCGCACGACGTTCGTCACGGCGACCTTCGCCCCCGGCGCGGCTACGGCCTGCGGAACGTCGCCCTCCCACATCGGCGCGCCCGCGCTGAAGCCCCACTCGTCCCAACACGCGAGGCGAATGCGGTTTTGGCGGGGCTGGTCGATCATGCCGGAGAGGTTCGGCCCGTGGACGTAGAGGCGGGGCGAGACAGCGACCTTCTGCTCGGGCGGGTTGTTGAAGCAGACCGTGAACCACGCGATGCCGGTCGCGATCATGTCGCCCGCGCCGATGAAGGCGATCGCCAGGGCGACCGTGCGCCCGATCTTGCCCGCCTTCCGCGAGAAGCCCGCGAGCCTCTGGGGGAGCCTGTCGACGGCGACGCCCGCGAACACCGCGAGGAACATGGAGACCTCGCAGCGAAACCGGGAAGGCACACGCATCTCCTTGAAGGGGTAGACGTGCGCCTTGAGCACCGCCCACGGCGCCACCGGCGAGAAGTGCCCCATCATGAGCACGAAGCACACGACGGCGAGCGCCACGAGCCACGGGCTCTCGAAGGCGCACACGATCGCGCCGATCGCCGCGAGCACGAGCAAGAAGGGGCCGATGTAGGTCCCGTACTCGGGCCACACGTACGTCTGCCCTGCGACGCCGCGCTCGTGCGTGCGCGAGACGAACATGTCGCGCAGGGTGGTCCACTGGATGTGATCGCGCTCGATCCCGATGGGCCGCGTGTGGCTCTTCAGCTGATCGATCACCGGCAAGAAGCGGCACGCGCCCACGAGGAACCCGACGAGCCCGACGATCGCGCCCGCCTTCACGATGGGGACGAAGGTCTGCTTCTTGAGGCGCGTGAGCGTCTCGGCGCCGAGCAGCACGACGAGGTGCGGGAGCGGGTACACGGCGCCCTCGAGCATCATCCACGCGACGAGCCACCCGAGCCCCACGGCGTAGCGGAGATCACCCGCCGCGCGCCGCCAGAGCAGCACCGCGAAGGGGAAATACAGGAACGGCACGAACGTGAAGTGCCCACCCGAGTAGTGCTGCTGGTGAAAGCCCGAGAACGCCCACGCGAGGCTCGCCACGAACGTGGCCGCGCGCGAGAGCTTCACCTCGTCGCGCGCGAAGAGCCACATGCTCAAGAAGCCGAGCGCCGTGTGGAGGAGGTACCAGAGGTACATCGACGCCGTCGTGCCCATGAAGAGCGTCGTCCACATGAGCGGCGCCGCGGGCGGGCCCTGGGGGTTGTCCCAGAGGGGGAGGCCTCCGCACTCGTAGGGGTTCCACAGCGGCAGCTCGTGGTAGCGCACGACCGACACGCGGGCGGCTTCGATCGTCTTGTGGTACGGCGGCCCGTCCCCCCCTTGGGTGTTGGGGTAGGCCGCGAGCATGGGCCACCACGCGAAGATGGCCATGACGAAGCCGAGCGCGAGCACACCCAGGATCCGACCGGCCGTTCGATTGCGAGCTCCCGTGCGCAGCGTCATCGTGCTCCCGTCTTTCGTTGCGAGGCCCCGGGTGTCATCGGCACGACTCCGGTCGCGCTCCGCCGGCACCGGCACGAGCACGGCTCTGCGCCGCCCGCGCCACGAGCGCCATGGACTCTTCGAGCTCGGAGAGCCTCAGATAAGCACACGGATTTCCTGTCGTTTCGGCGGTCTTTTTTGCCTTCGCGAGCCTGTCTCGGCCCGGGGGCTCCCAGATCTCGGCGAAGAAGCTCCGTGCCGCCACGCCGCCGTCGGTGCCCTCTTCGGAGGTCGCGGGGGAGAGCGCGGGCAGGAGGGCGAGCCCCGTCACCACGACGCCGAGCGCGAGCCTCGCCACGATGCTCTTCGCGCCGTCTGCCCGTCTGTGGACGACGAGCGGTGTGAGCGCGGCGGAGACCAGACACGCGACCACGAAGTACCCGAAGGCCCCGGAGGTCGCGCCCACGAGATCTCCGAGGTGACGCGGAAAGAACCCGAAGCGCAAGAGCGGCCAAGCGAGCTCGGGGAGGGGGCGACCGACGCTCTCGGGGATCGAGTTGCACAAGAGCGACACGAGGCCGGTCTGCGCGACGCTCGCGATGGCCGTGCCCGCGGCGAGCGCCCCGACGGCGACACGCGCGCGCTTCGACCGAGCTCCGAGGCGATCGAGCGCACACACGGCGCCGTAGACGAGGAACGGCGGGAGGGCCCCGAAGTACCGCGGTCCCACCGTCCACCCGCCGCGCCAGTTGATGGCCGCCGACACGGTGAGCACGAGCACCCCGCACGTGGCGAGCCACACGAGCGTGCCGAGCCGGAGCCGCGCGCGTGCTCGTGGACCTCCGCGTCCGGAGAGCACGACGAAGGGCACGACCAGCAGTCCGAGCACCAGGAATGGGCTCGTCCCGAAGAGCCCGTAACTGCGCGAAAAGAGGAGGCTTCCGGCGTGATCGAGGTTCGGCGTTTGGATGCCGAAGTACCCCTGATTCAGGAGGTGCGCGAACTGTTGGTTCTCGCTCATGCGGTGACCCGGCATCAGCGGATCGCCGAACGCTCTCCACTGGAAGAGCGCCATCGCGGCGGCGTGGGGAAGCGCGCCCAGGCCGAGCGCCACGAGGGTCTTCGGGCGGTAGAACGTGGCGAGAGCGAAGAGCGCGAGGCACACCGACACGGGCAGGGCGTGGTACTCGAGCAACGTGGCCCACGCGGCGAACGAGCCCGCCCAGAAGGCGAGCCACGCCGAACGTTCCTTCGGCCTCTTCGCGCGCGCCTCGAGGGTGAGCGCGAACGCACCGAACGCCGCCACGCCGAAGAGCGAGTGGCTCGCGAACATGAGCGCGTACGCAAGGTAGTTCGTGCCGAGGCCGAGCGCGGCCACGGCCGAGAGCCGCAGCACGTCGTCCCTCGTGTAGCGCCGCAGGTAGCTCGCGAAGGCCGCCAAGAACGCGAAACATGGAATCTGCACGGAAAAGATGCGGAGCGCCCACGTCGAATCGGCGAGCCACTTGGCCTTCTCGTCGGGGTGGCTCGCGGCGGTCGGCACCGGCCTCCCGAGCTTTGGCATCACCTTGGTGAACGCCCAATACACGGGCACCCCGGCGTAGCTCACCGCGGGGGCCTTGACCGAGTAGAGGTGGAACACGCCCGTCTTCTTGTCCGGTGCGCGGGCCATGTCGTTCGTCCACCCGTGGCGCTCGACGATGGCGTCGATCTTGAACGACCCCTGCTCGACGAGCGCCATCGTCATGTACGTGCGCACGTTCTCGTTCGGGTTGTTGATGGCCCCGATGTACGGGAAAAACCCCACGTAGACGGCGAAGAGCAGGCCGAAGAAGGCCACTTCCCACCCGCGGGTCTTCGTGTGAGGCCGAGCCATGAGCGAGCGGCCGATTTCTACCCCATTTCTCGTCGCTCCCGCCCTTTTTCACGGCGCTTTTTCCTGGGCGCGCGGGGGCTGCGCCGCGGCTGCCGGTCGTGGCCATCGTGGCCTCGGGGTGTGGCGGGCGTCGAAGCCGTGGGTTTCGGGGCGGCAATCGTGCGCAGCGGACTTGATCGGCCCTACGGTTTGGTGGTTTACGCAACGCCCACCGATGAAGCGCCCCACCTTGAGCCTCGTGCTCCCCATCTTCAACGAGGAGGCCGTGCTCCCCGAGCTTCGGTCGCGCCTCGCGGAGTTCATCGGTCGGCTGCCCGAGAACACCGAGGTCGTCTTCGTCGACGACGGCTCCAAGGACGACTCGCTCCGCCTCCTCCGAGACATGGCGGCCACCGAGCCCAAGTACAAGGTGCTCGCGTTCTCCCGCAATTTCGGCCACCAGGTGGCCATCACGGCCGGCATCGACTACGCACGCGGCGAGGCCGTGGTCGTCATGGACGCCGACCTCCAAGACCCTCCCGAGGTCGTCCTCGAGATGGTCGAGAAGTGGCGCGAGGGCTACGATGTCGTCTACGGCAAGCGCCGGAGCCGCGCGGGTGAGACCTGGTTCAAGCTCGTCACGGCGCGCTGGTTTTACCGCATCTTCGCGGCGATGATCCCGATCGAGGTGCCGCTCGACACGGGCGACTTCCGCCTCATGAGCCGCCGCGTGGTGGTGGCCCTCCGCGAGCTCCGTGAGGTGCACAGGTTCGTGCGGGGCATGGTCTCGTGGGTGGGCTTCAAGCAGACGGCCGTGCTCTACGACCGCGCCGGGCGCTTCGCGGGGGAGACCAAGTACCCGCTGAAGAAGATGATCCGCTTCGCGATCGACGGCATCACGAGCTTCAGCATCTTGCCGCTGCGCCTCGCCACGTACGCCGGCGCGATGATCGCGTTTTTGGCCATTTTCGTGGCCATTTGGGCCGTGGTCGCGAACCTCGCGTTCCACGCCACCGTCCCCGGGTGGACGGCCATCACGGTGATCGTGTCGCTGCTCGCCGCCGTGCAGCTCCTCATGATCGGCATCTTGGGCGAGTACGTCGGGCGCATCTACGAGCAGGTGAAGGCGCGTCCGCTCTACGTGCTCCGCGAGACGCAGAACCTGCCGTTGTCGCGGGACACGAACGACCTCGACACGACGAGCTCGATCCTCCCGCGGGGCATGACCGTGGTGGTCGACGCCGACGCCGAGGGGGGCCGGAAGACGATGCACTCGGGGGCTGGGGAAGAGGCCGCCGAGGGGTGAGGGTAGAGGGCGCGCTATTGGGGGCCCGTTGACGCGCGTCAAAACGACCGACGGTCGTCAAAACGACCGACGGTCGCGCCAAACTATTGAAATGACTCGAGTCTTGTCGGGTCGTCTCCCTCGGTCCACGGGAGCACGCGTGCCCGCCCCAAGTCCGCGATGACGCGCGTCAAAACGACCGACGGTCGCGGCGCCCTCTCTTTGACGCGCGTCAAAACGACCGACGGTCGCGCCAAGTCATTGAAATCACACGAGCTCGCTACGCCCGCTCGGCCCAGGCGCACACCTGCGCCCCGAACGGCACCCCGCGGAGGTGCGGCTCGAGCGGGCGGAGCGTCGCCAGCGGCTTCGGGAAGAACACGATGTAGTCGAGCTTGCGCCTCGACAGCCCCGCGCGGTCGAGCAGACCCTCGACCTCCCACGGGTACAAGAGCTCCACGCCCTCGTCGAACGGGCAGTCCCGCACGGCCTTCACGGTGACCGGGTTCAGCGGGTTGTGCTCGAAGATGACGATCTTTCCGCCCTTCGCGAGCTTCTTCACGAGGCCGCGGATCAAGGGCGCGCGCACGTCCTTGGGGACATGATGAAGCACGTTGGCCAGCACGATGGCGCCGTACGTGTCGTCCGGGAGCGTGCCGTCGTCGTCGAAGAACTTGGCCGACGGGGCCCGGGTCTTGGCCATTTCGACGCTCTTTTTCGACGGATCGTACCCGTGCACCTCCCCGAACGACTCGACGAGCAGGTGCGTCAGGTTCCCGATCCCACAGCCGAAATCGAGGAGCGGTCGGGTCTCCTTCCCGAGGAGCCGCTCGAGCACCTTCTGCTTGTAGATCGAGAAGTACTGCGGGTCCTCGCCGCTCGCCTTCACGCTCTCCTTGTGCATGTCGGCGTACGAACCAGCGTGCGCGTCGAACTCGGCTTCGTTCTGCGGGTCGAAAGACTCTCCCATGGCGAACGGGGTGTTAGCACACGGGCGCCGCGGGCCAATCGCCCAGTGGTCGTCCGCGCCGATCGGCGCCGCGCGAAAGCCCCTCGCTCCGCCCCATCGCCCGACTCCGCCGTGCCCGTCAGTCGGCCCCCGCGTCCGAGGTCGCTTCGGGGAAGATCAGGGCATAGGAGCCCTTCTGCACGTGGAAGAGGAGCGTCCGTCGACCCTGCCGCCCGCGCTGAAAGTGCGGATACCAAGGCTGCGCCTGCCACGCCTCCGTGTCGTGCACGGCCTCGGGCACCACGAGGTCGAGCTCCACGTAGCTCCCTTGGGCCATCGCGGCCACTCGCGGACCGAACGACCATCGCCCGTGCCCCGGCCGAGGCGTCAGATCGTTGTGCATCGCGCCTCCGTAGGCGACCACGAGGCCCGCGTCGGGAGCGGCCAACCCGGCCTCGATCTCGTTCGCGGTGAGGTTCGCGATCATCGTCAGCATCGCGTCGACGTCCCCGAGTCCCGCGTCGAGGATCTTCCCGTACTCTTCGCACGGCGGCACGAGCAGGTGCACGTGCAGCCCGTGAGCGCGACCGGCCGTGTAGAGACGCAAGAAATCGCTTTGGTTTTTCGGAGCTTGGGCCTGCGTCACCTCGCGCTGCGCCGAGGCCACGGCGCGCACCTCGGCCCTCTGGCGAGCCGCGCACCCGCTCTTGGCGACCCAGAGCTCGACCACGAGGTCCGACGCGCGCCCATCGAGGGTCGGCAGGAGCTCCTCGACGAAACGCGCCGCCGTGCTCTTCGCGTCGACTCCTTGGCGCGGATGGGTCTCTCCGACCGCGAGCACCCGAGGACGTGCCTCGAGCACCCTGGCGAAGGCCTCGGCCGGAGACTCGAAGAGCTCGCACGGCATCGCGCCACACGCAGGATCGAGCCTCGCCGCGCTCGCGTCCGCCTCCGATGGCCCCTCGGTCGCTGCGCGGCGCGAGCACCCTGCCGTCCCTCCCGCGACGACCGCGGCGCCGGCAACGAGGACGGCGGCCACGCGCCAGCTCGACCACGCCCTTGGGAGGAGCATCCGGCCACAGACCCGCAAGCCCCTCTCTTCCTTGGGACGCGAGCCAGGATACGCTCGCGTCATGGCCTACCTCCACGTGCTTCGCGAGGCCGCGGGCCTGCTCGACGACGGCGCGACCTACTCGCATCGCGGGGCGCTCGGGCAGGTGGCGGGCACGAAGGTCGCCGTGCGCCTCGTCTACCGTGGGGGGACCTCGACCGAGCCTTGGTGGACGCGGATCGAGGTCGCGCTCCCGAGAGGCGCCCCCCTCGACCTTGCCCTCGACGAGCTCGACGGGCCCTCGGCCGAGCGCGTTCGGGCCACGTTCGCGGACGACGAGGTCGACGTCTCGGAGCTCGAGGAGCGCTTTCGGTGCCGTTCGCCGTGGGCCAGCGCCTTTCCGTCCCGGTCGATGCGCGAGCGCCTCCTCCGAAGCCCGTACGTCGTCGTTCGGGTGGTCGCGTCGGTCGCCCCAAGCGACGGCGCCGATCCGCAGGGGACGACCGACGGCACCCGTGCGGCGGAGCACCTCCGGGGCGGGCCCGTCCTTCAGGTCGAGAGCCCCCAGATCCTCGAAGCGACAGACCTGGAGAGCCTCGTCGTCCTCGCCTGCGACCTCGCCGCGGAGGTTCGAACGCTGGTTTTGTGAGTTGATTCGATGGTTTGGCGCGACCGTCGGTGGCCCCAAGCGACCAGGGATCAAGGACTTGGCGCGACCGTCGGTCACCAGGGATCAAGGACTTGGCGCGACCGTCGGTGGGCCCAAGCGACCAGGAATCGCGGACTTGGCGCGACCGTCGGTGCCCTCTCTCCAAGACCTCCGAACCCTCACGAGCCTCGCCGCAACCAACCCCCCGAGACGGCGCCCAGACCTGCCCGTCGACCCGTCTCGTGCTAAGGAGCGCCCCACCGTGCAAGTCCCCTTCATCGACCTTTCGCGCCTCACCCAAGAAGTTGCATCGAGCGTCCACGCCGAGTGGCGCGGGTGCCTCGACCGCTGCGAGTTCGTCGGCGGGCCGGGCGTCGGCCGCGTCGAGAAGACCCTCTCCAAGGTGCTCGGGGTGCCCCGCACGGTCTCGTGCGCGAACGGCACCGACGCCCTCATCGTCGGTCTCCAGGCGCTCGGCGTGAAGCGCGGCTCCAAGGTCGCCATCCCGAACCTCACCTTCTGGGCCACCTACGAGGCCGTCGCGGTGCTCGGCGCCACGCCCATCCTGGTCGACATCGACCCCGACGACCTCCAAATGAGCTACGGAGAATTCGTCAAAGCGCACGACGAGCACCGCTTCGACGCGGCCGCCCTCGTGCACCTCTACGGCTGGTCCACCTCGCGCCTCGCCGAGTTCCGTGTGTTCTGCAAAGAACGCGGCATCGGCCTCCTCGAGGACGGCGCGCAGTGCTTCGGTGTCGAGGTCCACGGCGAACCGGTCCTCGCCAAGGCGACGGTGGGAACCCTCTCGTTCTACCCGGCCAAGGTCGTCGGCGGCGCGATGGACGGCGGCGCCATCACCCTCCAAAGCGAAGAGCACGAGAAGCTCGTCCGCTCGCTCTGCAACCACGGCCGCGCCGACCACTACGCCTACGCGCACGTCGGCTGGAACTCGCGCATGGGCGGCGTGCAGGCCGCGTTCCTCAGCGCCATCCTCGACCGCGTCCCCGACATCCTCGCCTCGCGCCGTAAGGCCGCCGAGTACTACCGCAAGGCGCTCTCGGGCCATTCCAAGATCCGCGTCTATGGTCCGCCGCCCGGCATCGTCGAGAACGGGTACCTCAACGTGCTCACGGTGCAGGGACGTCAAGGCCAAGAGATCGTCGACGCGCTCAAGGCGAAGGGCATCGGCTCGGCGCGCACTTACCCCGAGCCCATGGACGCGCAGCCCCCGGCGCAGGGCGTGGCCATCCCGTTCGGCTCGCTCGCGCACTCGCGCGCCATCTGCAAGACGGTCGTGAACCTCCCGCTCTTCTACGGCATCCGCGAAGAAGAGTGCGAGGCCTCGGTGAAGGCGCTGCTCGAGGTCGTGGGCTGATCGCCGCGAAACACTCGTTGTAGAGCGCACCTAAAACGAAGGCCGCAGGCCCCAGGGCTCGCGGCCTCGTTCGTTCGCGGTGTGGTCGTCAGCCTTCGCGCCAGTGCGGAGGGTAGGTGGCCTCGTAGCCAGGCAGCGCCTCGATGCGGTGCATCCACGCTTGGACCTTGGGGAACGTCGTCCCGAGCGGGCCGAGGCCGTGATCGAGCGTGTCGGCGCCGGGTTTGCCGAACGCACGCTCGAGCGATTTTAGCTGCGGGAACACGAAGATGTCGGCCGCGCCGATCGACTGTCCGGAGAGGGTCTCGGTCTCGCCGAGGGCCGCCTCGAGCCGCGCGAGCTCGGCGCGCGCCCCGTCGATCGCGAGGAGGACCTGGTCGCGTTGGGCGTCGAGCTTCCCGAAGAGCAAGGGCCGCGCGAACGCGGAGATCGCCGAGACGCCGTAGCACTCGTGCTCCATGATCGTGCGCATGATGCGGCCGGTCTCCTCGGGGGTCTCGCCGAAGAGCTTCGGGGTCGGGTACTTGCGATCGAGGTAGTGCAAGATCGCGAGCGACTCCGACAGCGTGAAGTCGCCGTCGCGGATGACGGGCACCTTGCCGCGCGGGCTCATCGCGAGCATCTCCTCGGTCTTGTGCTCTCCCTTCGAGAACGAGAGCAGACGCGACTCGTACGGGACGCCCTTCACCGCCAGCGCGAGCAGCACACGCCACGCCGGTCCACTTCCACTTCCCCAGAAGACTTCGAGTGCCATGGGGCGCGAGCATACCCGCGTCGCCTCGAAGGTCCCGCGCCAGACGCGACCTGCGCCATCGGTGCCAGTGCGCGCCAAACGATGTGCCGAGTCGGGCCGGCGGATGTGCCCACTTGAGTCAGGTCGGGCGGACTCAGGATGGGCTGGGGGTAAAATCCCTCAAAGTGAGGAATATCATGTGGTTGGCGCGAACGTCGGTCGGTCTAGACGGTCTGTCGGGTCGGTCCGGACGGTCTCGGGTCAACCCAGACGGTCAAAACCAAGCCGTAGCCCCAAGCAGCACCGTGCTCTGCGTGCGCGCGTTTGGCACATACGGCGCATCCGCCTCCCCCGTGCCCGAGACCTGCCCCCGGTAGTAAAGCTCCCTCCCCGAAGCATCCCGCCGCACCTCGAGCCGCACCGAGAGCTGCTCGACCGGCCGCGCGTCGAGCGTCACCGTCTGCGACGACACCCACGGCGAGCCGCTCCAAAAGATGGGAGCCGCTGCCAACGTACCGTCACTCGCCACGGTCTCCCCGAACCTGTCCACGCGCCCCGCGAGGTACAGGAACGACGCCAGCTTGTACCGCGCCGCGAGCGCCACCGCCGCCCACGACGACGTGCCCATCCGCGTCTCCTCGAACCCCACGTCGCCCTGCGCCTGGAGCGAGAGCCACGACGCCGCGTCGTACGTCGCGACGAGGTCGAACGTGTGCCTCCACGGCCGCCCCTCGGCCGCCCCCGCCGCGCGCTCCACCCCGCCGAAGTAGAGGAGCTGCACCTGCGACTGCTTCGTCTTCCACGTGACGCTCGGCACGAGGGACTTCTCTTCGTTGTTGTCGACGACGCTGTTCCACCCGTTGTACGCCGCGAGCCCCACCTCGAACGCGTCGGACAGGGCATACGCAGCGCGGAGCCCCGTGTGGTAAAACGGCAGGCCGAAGAAGAGGTTCGAGCGCGAGTAGGTGAAGTTGTCCTTCACCGCCATCTGCTCCACGCCGATGGGCGACAAGAAGATGCCGCCCTCGACCTTGAGCTTCGACGTGGCCTGCCACGCGATGGTGGCGGTCTGCACGTATTTCCACAAGTTCGCGTCGGTCGCGCCCGAGGCCGTGCCCCCTGCGCGCCGCGGCTCGGCCGCGTAGTAGCTCGTCGGGGTCGAGCCCACTTGCAAGAGCAGCCGCGTCGTCACCGGGCCGAGCTCCGCCCGCGCCCCGAGCACCGCGTTCGACAAGCTGAAGGTCGCGTGGCGATCGTCGAACCCGCGCGCGTTGGTGACCGCGTTCGACGGGCGGTTCGTGTTCCACGCGACGTACGCCTCGACGTATCCCTCGGGCGAAACTTTCGGCTCGGCCGAGGCTTCACGCGTCGCCCCGAGCGCGCACCCGAGCACTGCGGCTCCGTAGAGCCGACCCCTGCGTCGCGCCCGCCTCGTCACGACGTCGCTTCGATCGCGCGTCGGTAGCGCTCGCGGCGCGCGGCATCGCGCAGGATTTCGTAGGCCTCTTCGAGCACGACCACCACGTGCTCCACGTCCTCGCGGAGGTCGACCGTGCCGGGCGTGAGCAGCCTCGAAGGCTCGAACTCACGCCGCAGCGCCAAAAAAGCCTTTCGGACCTCGTAGCCCGTCGCGTCGCGCGAGATGCCGAGCACCGAGAAGTAGTCGCCCTCTTCCACGAGCGCCATGCGCGCCCGGACCCTCGCCCGAATGGCGCCCTCGTCGAGCGCGCGGAGCTCGTCCTCCGAGAACTCGGGCTCCGGCGGAGGGAGCGGCGCGAGCCCACGCACGGCCGAGAGCGCACCGAGGAGCGTCAACGCGTACGCGACCGGCAAAATGTCCTCGGACGACGTGAGGATGTGGGCGACGTTCTTGCCCTTCGCCGCGTCGAGGGCGCGAGCCTCGTCGGGCTCGAGGTGCGCCTCTCGCACGAGCTCGGGGTGATCGCCGTCGCCGATGACGATCCGATCTCCGCCGAGCCGCTCGGCCGCCGCTTGAGGCTCGAACACACGTCGAACCCCTTCGACGAGCACGGCCACGCCGGGTGCGCCACCGAACACCGTGGGCTCCGTCTTGAGGCGCCCGGTGGGCTCGGGCTCGAGCGCCACGGTCCCGCCCGCGATGCGGAGGCAGCGCCCCAAGAGCCACTCGGCGTGCGCCCGAAGCACCGGCCAGAGCTGGTCTTGCCGCAGGTGCCCATGAGCGACGAGCGCGGCCCCGGCGTGCCTGCCGAAGGGCGGGAGCTTGGGGCGCAGCATCTCCGCGTCCGCGTGCCCGATCTCTCCGCGGCTCGCGAGGAACGCCACGAGGCACTCGGCTTCGTCGCCCGAGGCCACCGTCACGATGTCCCCCTCGCGGAGGAGCACACGCCGCACGATGCCCTCGGACCCGAACGCGAGCGCCCCCGACGCGCGCGCCGCGATGGCTTCGGCGAGCACCTTCGGCGCATCGGTGGCGGAGAGCACCACGCCCTTGCCCGGCGTCCTCAGCGCGGGTGGCGCTTCGCTGACTTGCTCGATCGCGCGGCCCGAGGACTCGTCGGTCGGCGCCATGGGACCGATGGAGCCACGCCCCACACCTACACCTACACCCGTGGGCACTCGAGGTGCGTCGGGCACCACGGGGGGGCTCGGTGAGGTCTCCCGAGGGCGCGGAGGGCGCTCGCTCGGGGCTCGGCGGATCGGAGCCGCGTCGACCCTCGGTGGCAAGAGCGGGCTCTTGCGGCGGTCCGAAGCGGGCACGGAGCGCCGCCCGTCGCGAGGGGTCGGCGGGAGATCGCTGTCCCGCGAGGGGATGGGCCTGCCGTCGAAGCCGGGGCGCGCGTGGTTCGTCGTCTCGAGGGCCGCGGCGCGCTCGCGTTCCCGCTCGAGGGCGCGGTGCCTCTCGAGCTCGAGCTCGCGTTCGCGCTCCACCTCGCGGCGCTCGGCCTCTTCGCGCTCGCGGTCCCGTTCGAGCTGACGCTCCCGCTCGCGCCCGATCTCCCGTTCGCGCCGGAGCGCCGTGAGGCGTTCGCCTGCCCCCGTGCGCCGATCGACGCCGGTCCCCGAGGCCCCGGTCGTGCCGCTTCCCGTCCCCTTGGCGGGCCCCACGATCGCGTCGAGCTCGTCGTCCTCGTCGTCGTCGATGGGCTCGTCGAGCGCCTCGAGGAGCTCGGCGGGCAGCACAGCCTCGATCTCCTCTTCGGGAGACGGAGGGGGCCCGTCGGTCGATTGCAGGCGGACGCGCTGCTCGGCCTCCGAGAGCATCTGCTCGAGCTCGGGGCTGAGCGGCCCGACGAGCGACGGCGCGCGGGGCAGGAGGCTCGGCGCGCTGAGCGGCGCAGGCGCCAGCGGAGACATCGACAGCCCCGAGCGCGGAGAAATCTTCTGCGACGACGGAGGAAAGAGCGGAGCTGTCGACTGCGGCCCGCTCGGCGTCGACGGGATCGGCGCGGGAGGCGAAGAGGGTCTCACGCTCCTCCGCGGCGGCGGCGGCCCAATGACCTCTTCGACCTTGGCGTGCACCGAGGCCTCGTCTGCGGGGCGCACGAAGAAGTGTGTCGCGCCGGGGCCTTGGAGCGCCTCGCGCTCGGCGATCGCGCCGCCCTCACGGCCGAACACGAACACGGCGATGCGGTCGGCGAGGGGCAGCTCGCGGAGCTTCTGCAGCACGTCGCGGAGACCTTCGGCGTCGGCGTCGACGAGCACGAGCGCAGGGGGTTGCACCGCCGCGCGCTCTCGAAGGAGCGAGAGAGGGACGTCGACCACCAGGTATCCCGACGCGCGCACCTTCCGGGCGAGCCCCTCGGTCTCCGCGGACGCGTCGGTCAGGAACACCATCCGCGCGTCGGCTCCCCCACCGAGCGCGCTGGACGGCGGCTCGGGCTCGATCGCGGGATCGTGGTCGGGTTCGTGGGTCACGGCGATCTCGGGATCCTAGCGGCCGTCGCCGGGGCCGGGGAGGTCCTGCGCGCGACCCTCGGGCGGTTCCGTGCTCTCACGACCCGCGACGAGGCCCCCGATGGCCTTGCCGAGCCGGGTCAGAAAGCTCGCGCCGTAGATGAGCGCGAAGATGAAGACCGTCAGCCCCAGCTCCGCACGTGTCATTCCGAGGATCATTCGAGTTTACGCCGAGCGCGCACGCCCTGCCCTTCGTGGCCCTTCTAGCACGCTTTCGCGGCCGTCGGGCGGAACGCCGACATACGCGCGGAGGGCTTTACCGCTGCCCCCGACGCGGGTGAGATGACCCAAATGGCAGAAGGACAGACACGCTCCGGGGACGCCCCCGAGGTTTTCCCACCTTCGCCTACCTCGGACACGAGCCCAGGGCGAGGCCCGTTCCTGTTCGTGCGTGAGCCCGGGCGAACGGCGAGCCGCGTGGAGGTCGCTCACCTCGCGGCCGAGAGCGTCGCCCCCATTCGGGTGTCCGCCACGACCGAGGTCGCGCTCTCGGAGCGTGGACCGTTCGAGCCGCTCGCGGTCGCCGTCGCGAGCGATGCCACGGTGAGATCGCGCCTCGCCGAGGGCCTCGCGCTCCCCGGGTCGGTCGCGTTCGCGCGGCTCCGTCCGCTCTTCTTCGTGGGGCTCGTGCCCTTGCTCATGTTGGTCGAGTACGACCGTGAGCTCTTCGCGGCGGGCCTCCGTGGCGCGCGCGTGCGCCTCGTGCTCGGGCTCCTCTTCGCGGTGATGCTCGCGATCGACTTCGCGCGCAAGGTGCCGCGCCACCCGGGCACGAGCGCCGCCGTGCTCTTCTGGGCCGCCGCGCGCTACCTGCACCTCCTGGCCGTCACGTGCGGCTCGGGGGGGGCCGTCGGCTATTTCGCGCCCGTCCTCGCCACCGCCGTGGGCCTCACCCTCGTCGCGCGCGCGCCGCGTGGCAACCGCCTCACCGAGCAAATCCTCGATCGCCTCGCCATCGATCCGGCCGAGGTGCTCCGCGTGCGCCTCGGCGAAGCCCCGCGCCAAGCGGTCGTCACGGCCGCGGTCGTCGCCGCGCTGGGCTTGCCCGCCGTGCTCGCGATCCTCCGCGCCGTCGATGGCAGCATCTGGAGCACGGGCATCGGTCTCCTCGTCTACGGCGCCGTCGTCCCCGAGCTCGTCGAGCGGTTCGTGGAGCGCGAGCGGCCGCCGCGTCGCCACGTTCGACCGACGCGCCTCCTCTTCGCGGCCGGCCTCGGCTTCGCGCTCACGATGGGCCTCGTCTCGAGCGCCCAGCGCTCGTTCGACGCGGGCATCTACCTGCAGCGCTGCACGCACCCGGCCGAGTTCGAGCGGTCGGGCAAGAAGCTCCTCCAGGCCGAGTCGCGCGAGGTCGAAAAGGGCATCCACCAAGCCAAAAATGCCCTCCCCGTGCTCCTCATGACGGTGCTCGCCGTCCCGCTCGCCGAGGAGCGGCTCTACCGCGGCCTCCTCCAGCGCGTGCTCACGCGAAAGTACGGCGAGCGCCTCGGCCTCGTGTACGCGGCGCTCCTCTTCGGCGCCTCTCACCTCGTCGTGTACAGGGTGGCGGCGTACCAGGCCGCGCTGCTCGGGTTCGGCTTCGGGGCGGCGTACGGCGAAGGAGGGCTCGTCGCGTCGTTCTTGGCGCACGCGCTCTGGAACGGGCACCTCGTCCTCTGAGTGTGCGAGACGACCTTTGTTAGTGCCCGATTTTACTTAGGTTTCCGGGCAACGCCGCGGATCGAAGGTCGCACGAAGGGCAGGGCCTTGCGCATGCTCTCTTCGTCGATGCGCTCGAAGGTGAGCCCGGCGCGCGCGATCGACGTGCGTGTGTCGCGTGTGAGGCAGCAGCCGCCCGCCACGTGTTTCCACACGGGCTCGATGCGGCCCTGCCACGCGCGCCGCGACGACCCTACCTCGGCGCCCACGTGCTCGATGAACACGAGCCGCCCCCCCGGCCGCAGCACCCTCCCGATCTCCTCGAGCGCTCGGCCCGGCCGCGCGACCGAACAGAGGACCAGCGTGGACACCACCACGTCGAACGACGCGTCCGGGTAGGGGAGCGCCTCGGCGTCGGCGGCGTCGACCCGGGTGCCGTCGTGGCGTGTCCCCGACATCCGCCCCTCGAGCCTCTTGGCCATGTCGCGATCGGGCTCCGCCAGCACCAAACGCACGCCCTTCGGGTAGTAGGCGAGGTTCACGCCCGTGCCCGCGCCCACCTCGAGCACGTCGCCCTCGAGACCCGAGAGCAGGTCTCTCCGCCACTCCCCGAGGCACGCCTCCTCGGAGGGCCGCATGAAGCGATCGTAGAGCGTTGCCATGAGCCAGGCCATGGAAGACTCTCCCATGGTCAGGGCGCAAAAGGTGGCCTCATCGTCCGCGCGATGCGCTTTTCGGCGCCGAGGCTCGTGCTTCGGAGCTCAGCCTGGAGGCGGAGGGAGCGACGACTTTCGGGCCCCGCGCTGGCGTAGGGGCGGCTGCCCGGTCGTCTCGGTGACGGCGAGCCATAGGTCACCGTCGGGGTCGATGCGCTTCCGCTCGCGGGTCACGACGTCGAGCGGCACGTGCGTGAAGATGCGGTGCGTGCGGCCGATGAGGATCCCGGTCTTCCCGGCCATGCCCGCGTGCACCGCGTTCCGCGCGAGCGCGTCGCAGAAGATCGCGTCCTGGGCGTTCGCGGGCACGCTCCGGATCATGTAGCTCGGGTCGATGTATTTTACATTTACCTCGGTGCCGAGGCCGGTGAAGTGGCGCGTCAGCGCGTCCCTGAGGCGGGGGCCCACGTCGGCGTCCTTGCTCGCGTAGCGGACGTTCCCGGAGGCGTCGCGTTCGGCGCCCGCATCGGCCGGGAGACCGAGGTTCTCGCCGCACCCCTCGGCGACCACGATGAGCGCGTGATTGCGCCGCGCGATGCGGCGCTCGAGCTCGCAGAAGAGGCCGTGCGGCCCCTCGAGATCGTAGTGGAGCTCGGGCAAAAGGCAGTAGTTCACGTCGCGGCTCGCGAGCGTGGCCGACGCGGCGATGAAGCCCGAGTCTCGGCCCATGAGCTTCACGATGCCGATGCCGTTGCGCGCGCCGGTGGCCTCGGTGTGGGCGGCGTCGACCGCGAGGCGCGCGAGCTCGACCGCCGTGTCGAAGCCGAACGTCTTGTCGACGAACGCCACGTCGTTGTCGATCGTCTTGGGAACGCCCACCACGGCGATGGCGAGCCCTCGCGCGCGGATCTCCTTCTCCAGGGCGAGCGCGCCGCGCATCGAGCCGTCGCCCCCGATCACGAAGAGCACGTCGACGGCGTCGCGCACCAGCGTGTCGACCATGGCCTCCGCGGTGCGTCGCCCTCGCGAGAGGCCGAGGAAGCTGCCACCTTGCCGATGAATGTGGAGCACCTCGTCGGGCCCGAGCGAGATGGGCGCGATGCCCTGCGAGGCGTCGAGCCCTTGAAACCCGTACTTGTACCCGAGCACGCGCTTCACTCGGTACTTGTGGTGGAGCTGGAGCACCATCGACCGGAGCACGTTGTTGAGCCCGGGGCATAGGCCACCGCACGTGACGATGCCCGCCGTCACGCTCGTGGGCTGGAAAAATAGGGCATCGCGTGGCCCCGCCTTCTCGAGGAGGAGCGGGACCTTCGGGGTCGCCCCGAGGCGCATCTCGACGTCGAGCACGATCCGCGCGTCGTCGGGCACGTAGTCCGCGATCTCGTCGCCAGCGGTCGTGGAGAGCCCGAGCGGCGAGGGCACCGTGCGTGGACCGAGGGTTCGAACGTCGAGGTCGTGCTGGGTCAACATGGGCGGGGCTCCGTTCGGCGCGAGGTTACCTCACGTGCCCCTTCGCTGCACCCCGCGGCTCCGACGAAGATTCTGCGCCCGTGACCTCGCGCGTCGCGCTCGTTCAGCGGCTCCTCGCGCAACGGCCACCGATCTTTCCATACTGGAAATGCACGGGCTTCAGGTCGCCCGCCGGAATGAGCAGCTCGTTCGTGGCGACCGCGGAGAGGTAATTCTCGCTCCGCCGCGCGTGCCCCTCGAACGAGTACCCGACCAGCGCGACGTGCGGCAACGCGCCCTGGTACCGGAGCACGCCGTTGTTGCCGCGGCGCACGCACGCGGTCTCCCCGGGGCCGGGGCCGGCCGACACGTCGCACACGTCTTGGACGGCGTTCGCGCCCGGGTTCACGGCGCCCACGGGCCAAGCCGACTCCATGAGGTTGCCGCCCACGTCGTACCAGCCCTCGCCGCTCGCCGACGTGATGCGGGTGACGTCGCTCGCGAACCTGCCCGGCGCCGCGATCGCGGGGGAGTCGTCGTCGGCCGGGTCGTTCGCGCTCCCGTCGGCCTTGGTCGCGGGGAAGCCGAAGAAGTACGGCTGCGGGTTCTGGCAGCCCGGCCACGCGGCTGGCGAGCACGTCGTGCCGTGGCCATTTCGCCAGTTGAATTGGCCTATCGGCAGGAGCGCCGTCCACGGCACGTAGACGTTCGTCGCGCCCACGAGCTCGGCCTTTCGCCCCCAGACCTCGCGGTAGTCGGCCGTGCGCGCGAGCTCGCCGCCGTCCCACGCGCAGAACGTCGCGAGCACGAGCGCGGACATGCAATTGGCAGGTTTCTTGTCGAGCTCCTCGCGCGTGTAGTGGCGCTGTCCGGTGGGCCGACCTTGGGCGTCGAGCTTCCCCACGCCGTAGGGTTGGAGCGAGCTCGGAGGTTGCCAGTAGGTCGGGTGCCCGTAGGCCCCGTCGCCCACGAAGCAGCCGTCGAGGGAGTTTATCGGGTCGAGCGGGAAGGCCCCGAGGAACACGGGGAGCGGCAGCCGCGCGGTCGGGCTCGCTTGGTTCGGGAGCACGTCGAGGAGCCCCGGGTAACCGTCCATCACCTCGGCGAGCTGCGAGCCCGGGTGCGTCGCCGCATACGTCGTCGCGAACGCGCGCATGTTCGGCACGCCCCCGTTGGCCGCGGCCAGCGCGTCGACGAAGGCGCGCACGCGTCCCGACGTGATCTCGTAGCGATCGAGCCTCCGCGCCGTGCGGGTGGGCAAGGGGAGCGAACGGCAGCAGCTCTCGACCTTCGCGCCGGGTGCGCCAGGCTCTCCCGTACCGCACGTGTCGATGCCCGAGGGCCCGTTCGTGCTCCCTCGGCACGAGGCGCCACCGACACATCGCTTCGCCGCGCCGCACACCGAGCTCTTGCAGTCCGTGTCGATGGCGCACACCTTCTCGTCCTCGCACGCCGGGCCGCCCGCGCCGCCACAGTCGACGTCGGTCTCGCCGAGGCTCGGAGAGAGCCTTCCATCGCTGCGTGTAGGTGTCGCGCACACGTTCGCCGTACACGTCCCCTCGCAGTCGTCGTCGGTCGCGCAGGTCGCGCCGGGCGGGCAAACCTTCCCCACGGCGGCCCCGCACGCCGTCCCGCCGTCGCCCCCATCGACCGATCCCCCGCCGTCGTTCGGGGCGCTCGTATCGGGCTTCGCGGCCCCGTCGCTCGAGCCTCCGTCGGCTTCGGGTGTGCTCCCGTCCGTGGTCGTGGCGTCGGCCGTACCGGAGTCTTCGTCGGGGGCAGGGTCCGCCGTGTCCCCGCACGCCAAGGCCACGATGGGGAACGCCAGTGGGAGCAGCGCGAGCGCGGAACGGCGCAGAGAAAAGCCCATTTTTCGACCGTAGCAGCCTCGGTCACCGCCCGTCAGAGGACGAATTCACGTCCACCCCGGAGGTCCCTCGCCCGCGCCAGGACCGCTGCGATCCGGTGAGGGAGCCGCGGTCAGGCGTCGTGGCGTTTGCGGCGGCGCGTGGTCTTCGGCACCTTCCCCTCGAGGGGCGAGCGCTGCGCCGTGGGGGTCATGTGGAAACGGCTCCCCGGGCGCGCCGCGACCTCGGCCGTGCGCACGAGCTCGCGCGTGAGCTCTTGGAACCGGACCTGGCACCGCAGCGCCGCCGCGTTCGCCTTGGGCGTGACGCGGACGTACCGCCCATCGCTCTCGAGGCGCCACGACTTCACGTTGTCGAGGAGCTGGAGCTCGAGCTGATCGGAGAGCTTCTGGCGCAGCGCCGCGTCCTCGATGGGCACCATCACCTCCACGCGCCGGTGGAAGTTCCTGGGCATCCAGTCGGCGCTCGAGATGTAGACCTCTTCTCGCCCGCCGTTCGAGAACCGGAAGATGCGCCCGTGCTCGAGGTACCGGTCGACGATCGCGCGCACCTCGATGGTCTCGCTCACGCCCGGGACACCCGGCCGCAAACAACAGATGCCACGAATCAAAAGTGTAATGGATACGCCGGCTTGCGAAGCTCGGTAGAGCGCCTCGATGACGTCCTCGTCGACGAGGGAGTTCATCTTGGCGACGATGCGGGCGGGCTTTCCGTGGCGCGCGTGCTCCGCCTCGCGGGCGATGAGCCCGAGGACCGCCTCGTGGAGCCCGAGGGGCGCCACGATGAGCGAGTTCCACTTGGCCGGCGCGCTGTAGCCCGTGAGCAGGTTGAAGAGCGACGAGGCGTCCTCGCCCATGCTCGGCCTGCACGTGAGCAGCGAGACGTCGGTGTAGTGGCGCGCCGTGCCGGTGTTGTAGTTGCCCGTCGAGAGGTGCACGTACCTCCGCAGGCCGGAGCGCTCGCGCCTCACGATGAGCAGGCACTTCGCGTGGGTCTTCAGCCCCATGAGGCCGTACACGACGTGCACGCCGCTCTGCTCGAGCGTTCGCGCCCACACGATGTTCGACTCCTCGTCGAAGCGCGCCTTCAGCTCGACGATCGCCGTGACCTGCTTGCCGGCCTCGGCGGCGCGCGCCAAGGCCTTCACGATGGGGGAGTCGCCGCCCGCGCGGTAGAGCGTCTGTTTGATCGCGAGCACGTCCGGATCGTCGGCCGCGCGGCTCACGAGGTCGACGATCGGGTCGAACGACTCGTACGGGTGGTGGAGCAAGATGTCGCCTTCGCGGATGGTCGCGAAGATGTCGTCGGTCTCTCGCAGAGGCGGGACCTGGAGCGGCGCGTACGGCTCGTCGCGCAGGCTTCGGCGCTCCTCGCGTGACACGAGCTGGAGCAGGTCGGGCACGTTCAGCACGGCCGTCGTGCGGTACACGTCGCGCTCCGGGTCGAGCTTCAGGGCCTTCACGAGCTTGGCGAGGGACGCCTCCGTGTACTCCCCGGAGACCTCGAGCCGCACCGCGTTCCCGCGCTCGCGCCGCCGCAGCTCCTGCTGGATCTGCTGGAGGAGATCCTCGGCCTCTTCTTCGTCGATCTCGATGTCGAAGTTCCGAGTGACCCGGAACGCGTACACGCCCTTCAGGCGAACACCCGGAAAGATCATGTCGACGTGCCGCGCGATGATGTCCTCGAGCAGCACGAACGCGTTGGGCGCGATCGTGCCGTTCTTGAGCGTGACGGCGCCCACCATGAGCAGGCGCGGGAGCATGGTCGGCACCTGCACCACGCCGAAGTTCACGTCCCCCGAGCCGTCGCGCGAGAACATCACGCCGAGGTTCAAGCTGCGATTTCGCACGTGAGGGAACGGGTGCCCAGGGTCGATCGCGATCGGGGTGAGCACCGGGAACACGTCTTTGTGGAAGCGCTCGTCGAGCGCGGCGAGCTGCTCCTGGGGGAGCTCGTCGGGCTTGAGCCACGCGTAGCCTTGCTCGGCGAGGGCAGGGAAGAGGTGGTCCTTCAGCGCCTCGCTCTGGCGCTGGGCCATCTCGTGGACACGCTCGGAGATGCGCGCGAGCTGGTCGTAGACGCTCATCCCGTCGGGGTTCACCTCACCGACCTCGCCGGTGAGCTTCTGCTTGAGCCCCGCCACGCGCACCATGAAGAACTCGTCGAGGTTCGACGTGACGATGGCGTGGAACTTGAGCCGCTCGAGCAGCGGGACGCTCTCGCTCTCGGCCTCGGCCAAGACCCGCGCGTTGAACTCGAGCCACGAGAGCTCACGGTTCAGGTAGAGCTGCGGGGCCCTGAGGTCGCCCTCCCCCTCGCGGGGAGGCGGGTGCACCGAGTTGGGCGAGGTCGTCGAGAGCGGCGCCGCCTCGTTGGGGTCCATGCTCCTTGCTTACAGGAGCTTCGGAAAAAAGGCCAAATCAGGCCCTCCGACGCCGCATGAGCGGGCGTTCAGTCGGTCTTGGCCGGGGGTGCGGGCTCGTGTTCGTCGAAACGTGGCGCGTTCGTCGCGAGATCGTTGCGCAAGAACACACGGAGGCCCTTGAAGTTCGCGGTCTCCGTGTACCGTGCAAACACCCACTCGGCCGACTCGGGGCAGTGCTCCTTGAAGTCGTGCACGGCCTCTTGCCAGGTGATGAGCGGCGCCTTGTCGTGGAACACGAACGCGGCGGGAGGCGCAGCCTTGATCTTCGCGAAGAAGTCGCGCTCGTGCGCGTCGCGGATCGCGCGGATCTTGTCGGCCTCGGCGGGGCTCGGGTGGAGCCCTACGGGAGCCGGCAAATTCCCGCCCGCGAGGGCTGCGTCGGCGTTGAGGTCGTACGCGTAAATGTAAGGGGTGGCGCTCTTTCGCTGCGCGAGGAAGAGCACGTACGGGTCCATGCCGTACGTCTGCACCTTGTCCTCGGGCTTCGTCGTGATGCGCAGGTAGGACGCGGCCTGGCGGAGCTCCCACGGGAAGAAGTCGCTCGTGCGGAAGTACACGAGGTAGTCGTGGCTGATGCGCTCCACGGGATCGCGCGCCTTCGTGAGCAGCCACAAGCTCTGCACGTAGGGCGACATCGGCATCATCGTAGCCACGCGCAGGGAGAGGGCGGCCGCCGCGGCGATGGGGACGAGCCTCTCGGCGCGCTTCCGCGGGAGGCGCTGGTTGCGCTCCGAGAACCACGCGACGAGGAGGAGCCACTGCAGGTGGAGCGTCACGCTCACCGGGTGAAAGTGGTACGGAAACCCCTTTTTTTGTGCGAGGACGCTGCCGAGCCCGCAGAGCGGGGCGAGCGCGATGGCGAGGGCTCGCCGCGGCAGGCTCCCGGTCAGGACGAGGCCCAACATGACGGCGCTCGTGGCGCCGGCCGCCGCAGCGAGGGTCGAGTATCCGTCGAGGCCCAGGATCTCGTAGGGCGTCCGTGGCCAGATGAACTTGTACATCGTGGGCACGTCGACGAGGTAGATGCGGAAGAACGCGAGCGCGTCGCCGAACACCACGAGGAAGAGGAGCTGCGAGGCCACCCCGAGGGCGCCTCCGAACGCGAACCACACGAGGCGCTTCTTCCGCGAGACCGGCAGCGGATCCACGAGCAAGGTGAGGAGCTGCGCGAAGGTGAAGAGGGCGTAGGTGGGCTTCCCGAACCAGAGCAACATCGAGAACGCGCCGGCCCACGCGAGGTGCGGCGTGCCGCGTGTCGGGGCCGAGAGAGAAGCGTTCGACGCCGGATCCACCGAGCGCATGCGGTCCTGCGCTACGAGCTGGAGACCGAGCGAGGCCAGCAAGAACCAGTCGCAGAAGCTCTCGCGCTGCGCGAGATCCCAGAAGATATAGAGCAGGTACTGCCCGCTCAGGACGACCCACGCCGCGAAGGCCCACCCCGCGCGGCTCGCGATCTCTCGCACCCAGCGCGCGGCCGTGCCGTGGCCTGCGTGGTTCGGCTTGGCGTTCCTCCCGATCCCGGGCAGGCACGCGCCGACGAACGCGAAGGCGATGCCGCTCACCACGAGATCGAGCACGTGGAAGACGTGCTCGTCGGCGCCGCCGAGCTTCAAGAACACCATGTGGACGAGGTGCGTGAGCGGGCCGTTCACGTCGCGGATGTCGCGGTAGTCGCGATCACCCTTCAGGATCGCCCACGCCACGTACTGAAAAATGCCCTGATCGCGGCCCAGAGAGACGAGCGACGAGCGCCGCGTGGCGTCGGCCACCCAATAGAGGGGCGGGAGCGCCACCACGAGCGCCGGGATGAGGGCTCGGAGGGCGCGCTGGAAGCCGAGGTAGACGCTCTTCTTGGGGACGTTCGCGGGCATCGTGAGGGGGGCCGCGCGCTCTTCCCACCAAACCCCGGAAGACGCAAGCCTCCCATGTCTCACCTGAACGTACGAAGAGGCACGGTGCGAGAAGGGCTCGCTTTGTATCCCGAAACGAGCGCACAATCTGCCGTAGCTCGATGACCGAAGCCGTCCGGCGCCTGAACCCTTCTCTGAGTGGCCCTGCAGAGCGTGCCCGCGCGCTCTCGGAGGCGCTCTCCGCGGCCAGCGGAAAGCATCTCCTCATCTCGCTCCGTGGTCACCCCGACCCGGACGGGATCGCCTCGGCCCTCGCCCTGACCCACATCGCTCAGCGCCATGGCGTCGCGCAGATCACGGTGGGATACACGCACGACCTGTCGCACCGCGAAAACCGCGCGCTCGTGAAGCTGCTCAACATCGAGCTTCGCAAAATGCGCAACGTCTCCGAGGTCGGGAAGGTCGACTTCCTCGCCTTCGTCGACGCACACGACACGGATCCCGATCTCGGCGGCGCGCAGGACATCGAGGTGCTCGCCATCATCGATCACCATCGCGCGCCCACCCCGCCCAAGGCGCGCTTCGTCGACCTTCGCCTCGAGGTCGGGGCGACAGCGACCATGTTCGCCGAGTACCTCCAAGAGCTCGCCCCGCTCGACCCGACGAGCGAAGAGGATCGGCGCGTGGCTACCGCGCTCATGCACGGCATGGCCACCGACACGGACGATTTCCAGCTCGCGCGAGCGATCGACTTCCGCGCCGCGGGCTACCTCACCGAGGCGTGCGACAAGGACCTCCTCGCCGATCTCAGCCGCCGCCTCATCGCCCCCGAGGCCATGGACGTCATCGCGCGCGCGCTCGCGTCGCTCTTCGTCCGGCGCAATTTCGCCATGGCGGGCGTCGGCTTCGTGTCCGAGGGTGATCGCGACACCATCGCTCAGGCGGCCGATTTTCTCGTTCGCCGCGAAGATATCGACACCGTGGTGGTGTACGGCGTCGTCGGCGAGCGCTTCATCGAGGGCTCGCTCCGCACCCACTCGGCGAGCGTCGATCCGGCCGTGTGGCTCGAGCAAGCGTTCGGTCACGACGATCGCGGCCGCGCGTACGGTGGCGGTCGTCGGGACAAGGGCGGCTTCCGCATTCCCATCGGGTTCCTCGGCCGCTCCACGGACCGCGCGCAGCTCTGGCAGCTCGTCGAGCACGCCATGAGGCAGGCGCTCCTCCGCCAGCTCGGCGACGAGGCCGCTCCCTCGCTCTCGAACCAAGTGGCGAGCTGACGCGTTCGGTCGGCGGGTAGCGCTCTTTTTTGGCCCTCCGTATCGCGTTCGTCGGTCTGCCGCTCGCGGCCCTCCTCCTCCTCGGCGATGGGCACGAGGTGGTCTACGCCGGCATCTGCCGTAAGGGTGCCATCGGGACCCGTCGCCTCCGCGAAAGGCTCCCGAAGGGCGTCGTGTACGTGAAGCCGAACCTCTCGGCGCACGCCGACAAAATACGTGCACTTTCCCCGGATCTGGTGGTGAGCTGGTTCTGGACGAGCCGCATCCCCGCCGAGGTGCGCTCTGCCGGTCGCCTGGGCGCGCTCGGGGTGCACCCCTCGCTCCTCCCTCGGCATCGCGGCGGAGACCCTTATTTTGCAGCGATCGACGCCGGGGACGCGGTGACGGGGGTCACGGCGCACGTGCTCGAAGAAGACTACGACACGGGCGACGTGCTCGGCCGCAAAGAGCTCGCGATCGAGCCCTCGTGGTCGGCGTGGCGCCTCGCCAAGCGCCTCGATCGGCCGTCGCTCGCGCTGCTCCGCGAGGTGGTCGCGGCGTACGCCAAGGGCTCCCCACCCCGCCGGGAGCCGCAGGATCCGTCGCTCGCGACGGCCGCCCCGCTCCTCGCGGACGACGACCTCGAGCTCGATTTCGGCCTCTCCGCCGAGCGTCTCGCACGTCGGGTGCGCGCGGCGAGCCCGTATCCGGGGGCTTTTTTCTGGCTCGGGGACGATGTGCTCACCGTCGTGCGCGCGCACGCCGTGGGCTCCGTCCCGGAGGGCGTCGCGGTGGGCGAAGCGTACGTCGGGCCCGACGGGGTCGCCGTGGTGCGAACGGCCGAGGGAGGCCTCGCGCTCCTCGAAGGCAGGCTCGCGGGCGAGGGTGACGACGACGAGGAGACGTCGCTCGATGCCGACGCGCTGGCCGCGTTGGTGCTCGGAGCCGCCGCGCGCGGGTGAGGCGAGGGCTGCGCACCTTTCATTCCTGGGTGCGCAAGCCGCCCCGAGGACCGAACGTGGCCCGCCCTCGAGCGCTCCACGTCTCCCTCGAAAAGGGGTTCTCTTGGAGAAACTCTCCCGTAGACTGAGGCTCTTCGTGAACGGCCCGCCGCCCGCGCAAGGGCAGGTGCCACGTCTCGTGCCCCGAGGAGAGCTTCCGTGTCCGATCCCGTGTCTACCTCACGTTCAGCCCGCGAATCTCTCGCCCGCGGCCTCGCCGCCCTCCAAACCGACCCGAACGTCCCTCCGCAGATCATGGACATCGCGGAGCCGATCGCGCAGGCGATGGGAGCGCTCCATCAGATCGAGCGCTCGCAAGGGGCCGAGATCGCGCCTCACGCCGAGAACGCGCTCGGTGCGGTTCGTGGGGCGCTCGCGAAGCTTCAAGCGCAGCCCGCCACCATTCCGGCGGTCGCCAACGCGCTCGAGGCGGTCGCCGCCTCACTCGGGCTCGTTCACCAGCTTTCGAAGATGGCGGCGCCCGCACCGGCGCCCGCACCGGCCGTGGCGCCCGCACCGGCGCCCGCACCTGCCCCGGCACCCGCTGCTGCCGCGGGCCCCGCGATCCCACGTCCAGGCACGGCTCCGATCGCGCCCGCCATGAACATTCCGCGCCCCGGCGCGCCCCAAGCGGCGCCCGCGCCGCAGCCGATGCAGCCGCAGCCCGTGATGCAAGCGGCGCCCGCGCCGCAGCCGATGCAGCCGCAGCCGGTGATGCAAGCGGCGCCCGCGCCGCAGCCGATGCAGCCGCAGCCGGTGATGCAAGCGGCGCCCGCGCCGCAGCCGATGCAGCCGCAGCCGGTGATGCAAGCGGCGCCCGCGCCGCAGCCGATGCAGCCGCAGCCCGTGATGCAAGCGGCGCCCGCGCCGCAGCCGATGCAACCGCAGCCGGTGATGCAAGCGGCGCCCGCGCCGCAGCCGATGCAACCGCAGCCCGTGATGCAGGCGGCGCCACAGCCGATGCAGCCGCAGCCCGTGATGCAAGCGGCGCCCGCGCAGCCGATGCAACCGCAGCCCCCGCAACCAGGAATGGCTCACGCCGCCACCCAGGTCGCGCCGCTGCACCTCGGCACGCAGCCGATCGCGCCCATCCAGGCGCCTGCTCAACCGGCGATGGCGTCCACCGTGGCCATGCAGCCCGCACCGCAGATGCAGGCGCCCGTACACCCCCCCACGGCGCCGAGTGCGTTTCAGCCCCAAGGCACGGGTCCCATGCCCGCGGCCGACCCGTTCGCGCAGCCTCGTCCTGCGGCGCCCATGGCGGCGGGCGATCCGTTCGCGACCCGCCCGGCCACGCCGGTCGGCGCACCCTCGGCCGACCCGTTCGCGCAGCCCCGTCCTGCGGCGCCCGCCGGCAGCGGTCAGGTCATCAACGCCGATCTCGGCGCCCACAGCCCCACGAATTTCTACAAGGGCCTCTCCGGCAACGACATCGTCGACCACGGCGGGCTCTTCGTTGCAACCTACATGATTCCGAAGATCGGCACTCCGGTCCGCCTTCGTGTGTCGCTGCCCGGTGGGTACGAGTTCGAGGCCGGCGCCACCGTGCGTTGGGCCCGCGAACAAGCCTCCGACGGCGCCCAGCCGGGCTTCGGCGCGCAGTTCACCGACATCGCCCCCGAAGCGCGCCAGCTCATCTACCGCTACGTTCGCAACCGCGAGCCCCTCTTCCACGACGACCTGTGAGCCGCCGAAAGGTCTCGCCGTCCGAGGCTCTCGCGCTCGTGCACGAGGGCTACACCTACGTCGACGTGCGTACGGAGAGCGAGTTCGCCGACGGTCACCCCGCGGGCGCCATCAACGTTCCGTGGCTGAAGGACGGACCGATCGATCCCGAGCCGAACGAGGCCTTCCTCGAGACGATGACGGCCTCGTTCGACCGCAGCGCGCGGCTCGTCGTGGGCTGCAAGGCCGGAGCGCGCTCGGCCAAGGCCTGCGACGCGCTCGAGGCCGCGGGGTTCACCGCCGTGGTGGAGCAGCGCGCCGGGTTCGACGGCACACGCGGCACCTTCGGGGAGATCGTCGAACCCGGGTGGAAGCGCTGCGGCTTGCCGGTCGCCACGTGATCCCGCACCTTCGTTCGCTCGGTCGCCTGGCCCTCTGCGCCACGGTCATCCTCCTCTCCTCGTGCCGCCGCGAGGACGAGAGCCCGCCCGTGGCTCCTCCTCCCTTTCAAGGGGGTCCGGGCTCGGCTCCTCCCTACGCGCCAGGGCCTCCCGCTCCTCCGGCCGCCCAGCCCCTCGCGCGCGCCCCGGGTTTTCCCTGCGGCAGCGACGCCGACCTCGTCTGTGCGTTCGCGCATTGCATGCAGGGTGCATGTGGAGGATGCCTCACCGACGCCGACTGCAAGCCGAACGCCGCCTGCGCCCCCACGCCCTTCGGCGGAGCGTGTTTCGCCCGTGGCCTCGCGCAGGGGCCTGCTCCCGCGCCCGCTCCTCCTCCCGTGCCCGGTCCGCAACCGGCCGGAGACAGGTTCGAGCGCGCACGCCAGCTCTGCGTCGATCGAACGAACGAGTACCGCGCGCGCGTGGGGGTGGCTCCCGTCGTGCGAAACCGCGATCGCGAGAGCTGCACCGACGGCGAGGCCGCCGACGACGCCCGGAGCGGCCGCCCTCACGGCACGATGGGTCGGTGCGGCGAGTCGTCCCAGAACGCGTGCCCCGACTACCCCGGCGCGACCCCCGAGGCCACCCTGTCCGACTGCCTCGCCCAGATGTTCGCCGAGGGGCCGGGCGAGCCCTACTCGGAGCACGGGCACTACATCAACATGACGAGCCGCGACGCGCGCTCGGTGGCGTGCGGTGTCGTGGTCACACCATCCGGTAAACTATGGATAAATCAGAACTTTTTCCGGTGGTAGGCTACGGCCGCGCGCGGTCGTAGTCGGCCGCGGCCTTCTCCACCACCGCGAGATCGCGGGTCGCGCGTTCGGCCTCGGCGAGCAGATCGGCCGTGAAGATGGTGAGCCCCCAGATGCCGTTGTCGCGCACACGGAAAGGGTACCGTGTGCCTCGCATGGTCACGACGCTCGCGCGCTCTCCCGAGACGTCGACCGAGGCGACGCCCGACAGATCGCGCTTGAGCCGCTTGTCCCATGCGCGCCTCCGCGCGTAGAGCGCGAACACGTCGGGGCCGTCTTGGGCGTCGGCGAAGGGAGCGTACGCCTCGACGAGCGGGCCCTTCTCGCTCTCGGGGTACGAACGACGAACGAGCTCGAGCGCCTTCTTCCGCTTCTCGCGCACAGTGAACGAGGCCCACTGCGCCTCGGTCTCGAGGTAGGCGAACGCGCCCTCGGGTTTGTCGTCGGTGAGGGCGTGGGCGATGCGCAGGTACGCACCTTCGGGGGTCTTGTCCGACGGAAACGGCTTGTGGGTGACGATCGCGAGCACCACGACCGCGAGCACGAGCGCCCCGATCACGAGGAAGACCCTTGGAATTTTGCGTGCGGTCGGTGCCATGGGTCGCGGAGCCCTCACGGGCTCGGGCCCGTCTTATCGGCGCCGCGAGGCCGAAGCAAGCCGCGCGAGGCGTCCAAGCTCGATGCACCTGATAGCCTGTCTCCGTGCCCCCCCTGCGCACACGCTTCGCCCCCTCACCGACGGGAGATCTCCACCTCGGAGGCCTCTTCTGCGCGTTCGTCTCGTTCGTCGTGGCGAAGCAGACCGGAGGCGCGTTCGTCGTTCGCATGGAAGACATCGACGGTCCGCGGGTCGTCCCGGGGAGCGCGGCGCGCATCGTCGAAGATCTCACCGCGCTCGGGCTCGTCGCCGACGAGATCGACGCTCAAGGTCCCTACGCACCCTATGTGCAGTCTGCACGTGTCGCGCGCTACGAAGATGCCCTCCGTGAGCTCGGCGACGCCGTCTACCCGTGCGACTGTTCGCGGGCCGAGGTCGCGCGGGCCGCGAGCGCGCCGCACGCCGGCGAGGAGCTCGTGTACCCCGGCATCTGCCGCGAAAAACAGCGCGATCGCCCGATGAAACGCCCTCCGGCCCTGCGCCTCCGTGTACCCGAGGGGGCACACGTCACCTTCGACGACGCCGCGCGCGGGCACGTCGACGAGCGCGTCGACCTCGCCGTGGGAGACTTCGTGCTTCGGCGGGGCGACGGGGTCTTCGCCTACCAGCTCGCGTGCGCCTTGGACGATCACGCGATGCGCATCGACCTCGTCGTCCGGGGCGCCGATCTGCTCGGCTCGACCGCGCGGCAGATCCTCCTCGGGCGCATGCTCGGAGAGCCCCGGCCTCCGGGGTACTGGCACCTCCCGCTCGTGGTCACGCACGAAGGAGAGCGCGTCGCCAAGCGCACCCGAGGTACGACGGTGCGTGAGCTCTTGGAGAGGGGAGTCCCGAAGGAGACGCTCTTCGGCTTCTTGGGGCACGCGGCCGGCCTCTTCGACGATCCGAGCCCGCGCACGATCGCCGCGTGCATCCGCGACGCGCGCTCCCCCTCGGCCCTCCTCCCCCGCGGCGACGCCGTGGCCGTTCCCCCCGAGCTCGAGGTCGGCACGAGCGGCGAGGCGCGCCCTCCGGGGTGACACGTCGCGACGGCGCGCTTCCCCACATGGGTGTGCTTTCGCGACGACGAGACGATCGGGCCAATTCGCCCGAAACGAGGGCGTGCCTTGGGTCAGGGCTGGCTCGTGCAGCGCTCTTTGGGCTTCACCGTGCACGTCGACGCGGGCATCGGCGTGCCGCGGAGGCGCGCGTCGAGGAAGTCGAGCCACTGGTCGAAGGCGTACGTGAGCGGCTTCGTGTGGGTGGCGTTCGAGCACTCGAGGTACTCGAGCACCTGGCCCTGCGCGCAGAGCTTCTGGAACGACGCGCGCTCGACGCCGGGGTCCACGAGGTCGTCGTCGGCCGCGAGGAGGAAGAGCGTAGGTGTCGACTCGCGCTTCGGCACGGATGTCGTCGGCAGCCCGTTTTCGCGCAGGTAACAGCTCCACGGCGCCGGGATCGAGCCGATGCCACCGTCGCCGGCGAGCATCGCGGGAGTGAAGATCGCCGAGAGCGGCTGGTTGTCGAGCGCGTCGAAGGAGCACTTCGATTTCATGTCGGCCGGCACGCGCGTGTCGAACGGCGGAGCGAGCACGCTCGCGACCCCGTTCGGCGATTGCCGGTACCACGAGTCGGCCGTGGTGAAGAACGCCACGGCGTTGTCCGTCGCCTTCACCCGCGTCGCGAGCGCGCGCTCCGTATGCGCCACGAGGTCCGAAGGTGGCACGTCCCACACCGAGCCCTTGATTGGCAGCTCCGGCGCGTAGTGCGGCTGGTAGCGGCTCACGAACGCCGCCGCGTGCCCGCCCTGCGAGCCGCCCATCACCACGAGGTCTCCGGGCACGGCGCGGTTTCCCTGGAGGAGCTTCTTCGTCGCGCGAACGGCGTCGAGCGAGGCGATCGCCGTGGGCTCTCCCACAAGGTACGAGTGCATCGCAGGGCTCGGCGCGCCGAGGCTCTTCAGGCCCAGATAGTCGGGGAACACCACGATGTACCCGAACGACGCGATGAGCGCCGTTAGCAGCCCGAGCTCGTCGGCGAACCCCCCGAGCTGATCGTCGGCGATGGCCTTCGTGGGAGAGCACGCGTCCGAGAAGCCTGCGGTGCCGTGCAGCACGAGCATGACCGGGAAGGTGCCCGCCGCGTCGGGGTACGTGACGAGGGCCGTGGCGTCCGCCGGGGCGCCTTTGTCCTGCGTTCCGTAGCGGATGAGCGTCGTCTTCGTGGGGTTCGACGCGAGGCGGCGCGTCTTGAAGGCGTTGTCGTTCCGAGCCTTCAAAATGGCCAAATTCAGCTCGATCTGCGTGTGCGATGCGCGCCCGACCTGTTCCAGCACGGTGCCCATCTGAGCGCCGGGGAGCCACGTGAACGCGGGCATGCCGCACCGAGAAGGTGCGCTCGCGTCGCTCGGCGGTGAGGCATCGGTCGGAGTAGAGGCTTCGGGCGTCGACGTGGGCGAGGGCCGCGTGTCCGGCGCCGTTGCCGCGTCGGAGGGCTGGGGAATCGGGGTGTCGTCGACGGGGTTGGTCGACGAGCCGCACGCGACGCCGAGGGCGACTGAGGTTGCCGTGGCGAGCGCGCCGATCGTGAGCCGAGCGTGACGAAGAGGAAGCGAAAGGGACATGGTCATCGTGCCTTTAGAAGAATGTCGTCGTACCGGAGGGCCACCTTCGAGCCCCACGCACCAAACCGAAGCTCGAACGCCCCCGCCGAGACCGCCGCGTCCGTGCGCGCGTGGAGCTCGCGACCATCGAGGGAGAGCGCGAGTCGGTCGCTCGGTCGCGTCGAGAAGTCCACACGAAGCTCGACCCACTGGTCCGCGGGGAGCTGGGTGTTCGTCTCTACGTAGGACTCTTTGAGGCGCAGCACGATCATGCCGCCGCTCAAGAAGATGGCGACCCCGTCTCGGCTCTGGGGCTGGTCCTTCGGGTGGAGCTCGGCCACCAACATCGTCAGCCTCGCGATCGTGTGCACCTTCACGCGGAACGAGAGCGACGCGGGGCCGACGATGGCCGGCGTCGTCACGCGCAGCGTGGCCTCTCCGTCGTCGGCCGAGGTCGTCGCGAGCATGCTCCGTGGCGGAGACACCGCATCCGTCGAATCGGCGCCCATCGTTCCTTTGAAGAGGGTGCCTGTCGACTCGCCCGCGTCGTTGGTCTCGTCGTCCCCGTCGAAGTCGAGGCAGAGATAGCTCGGCGCACCGTTGCAGAAGCGCGTCGTGACCCGGCCGTCCGGGAGCGTCGTCCCGTCGGGGCGGAGCGCGTCACCCTCCGGGGGTGTCGCGTCGGAGACGGCCGCGTCCGGGGAGGTGACGTCTTCGGAGCCGCGCCCCGGCACGAGCCCATCGGCATCGAAGAGGAACGCACACCCATGTAGGATGCATGCAACTGCCACGGCACCGACGAGCCGGGGGAGGCGACGGACGACGGGCTGCGCTCCACGGCTCATCCCGCCTGGTTCTCGCACGCGTGCTCCCTCGGTTCAACGTCGGGAGGGCGAAAAGTGCGGCTCTTGACGCGACACGTCGACCGGCGACGGGCCCGGTTCGGAAAAGCATCGAGCTCGCGCGTGGCCTGCGCGCACGCGCCTCCGTCGGGTGTCGGCCGTTCTCCGTGAGGTCCCTCGAGTCGAGGACGGATCGTGTCCCCCTACGGACAGGTTCGGTCGCGCCAATCGTTTTTTGGTACGCTGAAGATCGTGTCTGCCGTCGGAGCGAGAGGCCTGCCAGCGCGCGCAGGGAAGTACGAGCTTCTCTCGCTGCTCGGTCGCGGAGGCATGGGGAGCGTCTACTTGGGGCGCGAAGCCACCGCAGCGGTCGCGCCGCTCGTGGCGATCAAGGTGCCCCACGCGCACCTCACCGAGGGCGCCGCCGAGACCATGCTCGAGGACGAGGCGAGGGTGCTCGCGCACATCGTCGACCCCCACGTGGTGCCGCTCGTCGCGCTCGAGCGATCCGACGAAGGGCTCCTCTTCGTGATGCCGTTCGTCCCGGGGGTCACGGCCGCCGCGCTCGCGAAAGCCGCGGCAAAAGCGGGCAAGCCGATCCCTCTGCCCGTCGTGACTCGGATCGTGTGCGACGCCCTCTCGGGCCTCGCCGCTGCGCACGAAGCGAGAGGTCCCGATGGCTCGCCCCTCGGCGTCATCCACAGGGACGTCTCGCCGCAGAACTTCCTCGTCGGGACCGACGGCACGACGCGGCTCCTCGATTTCGGCGTCGCCAAGGCGCGTGGACGCCTCCAGAAGACGACGCGCGATGGCGCGCTCAAGGGCAAGCTCGCCTACATGTCTCCCGAACAGCTACACGGCACGGAGGTCGACGCGACGACCGACACCTACGCGGCCGCCGTGGTCGCGTGGGAGCTCGCCGCGGGAGACTCGCTCTTCCTCGGAGACACCGACGCCGACACGTTCCGTCGTGTCCTCACCGCGGAGGTCCCGAGCCTCACGTCGCTCCGGCCCGACGTCCCCGAGGCCCTCGACGCCGCTCTCCGTCGAGCCCTCTCCGAGGTGCGTGGCTCTCGGTACGCTTCCGCGCGTGCCATGCGCGAGGCCCTCTCGGCCATCGTCGCCCCCGCGACCCCGACCGAGGTCGCGGCGCTCGTGCGCGAGCTCTGCGGGCCGCTCGTGGACGCGCAGGCCGCGGCCGTGCGTGGCGCGGAGGCCGAGCCCGAGATCGCGACCGTGGTCGACAGGCCGCCTCCCTCGGTGCCCGTGCTCGTCGCGCCCACACCCGAGCCCATCCAAGTCCTCCCCGTGCGTCGCCGCCGCGTCGAGCTCGTGGCGGCGTTCTTCGCGATCGTCGCGGCCGTCCTCCTCGGGGCGCTCCTGCGCGTGCGTTCCGTGGGCGATCCCCCGGCGGCGAGTGGAGGGCCCGCCCCGCCACCTGCCGACACGGCGTCGGATCGCTCGCCTGGTCCGACCGCATCCGCGGTACCTTCCTCGAGCGCTTCGTCGGAGCCCACGGCCTCTGCGAAGGGAGCACCTTCGTCGCCCCCTCCGCGCTCGGGTCCCGCGCTCCCTTCGGCGCCCGTTCGTCGCCCGCCTCCGAGCTGTGATCCCCCCTACACGTTCGATCGTCATGGCAGGAAGATTTTCCGACCCGAGTGCTTCTGACCCACGCGCGCGCGCCCGCCTCTGGGGGGTGGCGTTCACGCTCACGGGCCTCGTGTGGAGCGGCCCGCTCTCGGCCAAACCTGCTTCGGAGTGTGTGAGGGCCGCGAACGAGGGGCAGACGCTACGCGACCAGGGCAAGCTCCTCTCGGCGCGCGAAGAGCTCGCCGTCTGCGCGAGGCCCGAGTGCCCGAAGGTGGTCGCCTCCGAGTGCCGCAAGTGGCTCGAAGACGTCTCGGCGCGCATCCCGACCGTGGTGGTGTCCCTTCGAGACGGCACGGGGGCCGACGTGTCCGCTCGCATCGTCGTCGATGGAAAAGCCTCCGAAGAAGCCACGGCCGGTCGGGCGATCTCCCTCGATCCGGGGCCTCACGTGTTCCGCGCCGAGGCCGATCGAGGGAGCGCCGAGCGGAGCGTGGTGGTGCGCGAGCGTGAGGCCGGCCAGCGCGTCGTGCTCGAGCTCCCCAAGGTCGTCGCTCCGCCCTCCGCCCTCCCTATCCCGAAGAGAGAGGCCGTCACGGAGACTCACAGGCCCGTGCCCGCCGTCACGTGGCTCATGGCGGGGACGGCCGTCGTCGGCGCGGGCGTGGGCACCGTCTTCGCCATCGACGCCGGCGCGCGTTTCGGCGACCTCAAAGAGCGTTGCCCGAGCTGCACCGAAGACGAGGTCTCCGGACTTCGCTTGCGCAGCACCGTGGCCGACGTGGCGTTCGGGGTCGCCATCGTCGCCGCGGGCATCACGGTCGTGTCGTACCTCCTCCGACCTACGGTCACGACCACCCGCCCCGTCGCCACGCTGGCCTTCTAGGGCGAAGCTCGGCGGGGCCTGGGCACCCATGCGCGTCGACTCCGACGACCGCCCAAGCCCCTCGACCCTAAGCCTTCGAGAGGACCCAAAAGGTCTCCTTTTTCACCTTGGAGGACGTGACGGGTCCTCACGCTCCGAGCCCCCGCCTACCGCGATTTTCCTGCGACCCGAGGACCGCGCGTGCGTAGTCCGTTCGAACCGGCCGTGAGCGCGACCTCGCGACGACGCTGCCATACGACCCGACACGAGGAGACCCGCATGCGCACTCTTCCCTTCGCCATCGTTGCCTTCGTTTCGCTCGCGAGCGTCTCTTCGGCGTCCGCGTTCGAGCTCCACGCCGACCTCGCGCCGTCGGTCGCGACGTCGCTCGCCAAAGGCAAGGCCGACTGCACCGTCGCCGAGGGGGGCGCTGGCCTCCAAAGGCGGGTCACGTGCACGCTCACCCACACGAGCCTCTCCGGCGCTCCGACGTCCGCGGCCCTCTTCCGAACCGCGTTTCCCCTGTCGGCGCTCGCGAGCGTCACGTGCGACGTGTCGGCGAGCCCCATCCTCTGCACGGGCGACGTGCCGGCCGCGAGCAACACGTACTCGTACCTCCTCAACGAACAAATGTCCGTCGGGATCTCGACGTCGGCGGCCCCCGCGGTGGCCGGTGAAATCTCCGGTCGCCTCTTGCGCGTCGTGGATGGTGGCGCGGCCGACGGAGGCAGCGACGGTGGCGCGGCCGATGGCGGGCTCGACGCCGGGCCGACCCCCACCGACGCCGCGGCCGACTCGGGCTCCGAGGGACCCGACGCGATCGCTCCCTCCGGCGACGCGTCCTCTCCTTCGGGAGGTGACCCGTCGACCCCGCCTGTCGGGGACGATGCCGGCGCGCGCGGAGACGATGTCGGACCCGATGCTCCCTCGTGCAGCGCAAGTCCGGCGGGCGTCGCTGCGCAGAGCCACTCCGTCCTCGGAGGTGCGATCGCCACGGCGATCCTGGCGCTCGTTGGCACATGTCGCCGCCGGCGCTGAGGCCGCGCCCGTAGGATCCTGGGCCGCTGACGCCGGGCTCAGCGGCTCGGGAGGTAGTAGCGCGACGTCGCCTTGAAGCCCCGCCGCTCGACGCGCCCCTCGCGGATCGCTTGGTCGGCGATGCGCAAGAACGTGCGCTTCGAGAGGCCGAGGAGCCGCCGGAGCTCGAGCGAGCTCGCGGGCCAAGGAATGCCGCCGATGCACGCGACGAGCGCGTCGACCGTGTCGGTCTTGGCGGTGCTGGGGCTCGGCTTTCCCGGCAGCACCGAGGCCGGGCGCGCCCGGGGCGGGGGCGGCGAGAAGTCACGGAGCTCTCGTTCGAGCTCATCGGCGGCAAGTGAGACCAAGCGCGTCGCGAAGTCGGACGCGAGCGAACGTAGCGAGTCCTCGAGTGAGCTCATGGTTACCCCCGTAGTCGGAACGAAGTGGCGTCGTTCGGCACGACGTCCCCTTCAGCCCAGCAGGAAATATGCCACGAACTTGGCTGGCACAGCACGTGTCACCGTCACTCCGGCGACAGCGGGATTTCGCGGGCTCTCGGGGAAGTCCGTGTGAACGATACGATCGCAGGTGGGTATCGCGCGCCTCAGGTCGAACGTGACTTGATCCGAGTGAAGTGCCGCCGCGCGATGCCGTAGGCGGCCGCGGCCTTCGCCACGCTCCCCCCCGATTTCTCGAGCGCCACCTCGACGAACAGGCGCTCGAACTCGTCGAGCACTCGCCGTCGTGCGATGGAGTACGGCACGCCTTGGTCGATGAGGGAGCGGGCGACGCTCGCGCCGAGCTCGATGCCGGGGGCGTCGTCGTCGGTGAACATGTCGGTCTGTCCGAGGGCGAACCTGCGCTGCACCGCGTTCGCCAGCTCACGCACGTTCCCGGGCCACCGATACGACTGCCAACGAGACAAAAAGTCTCGTGGAAACGGCACGTTACCGCCCGATAGCTTCGACCAGAAGCTCGACGCGAGCAGCTCCACGTCCCCATCCCGCGCGCGGAGAGGGGGCACCGACACACGCGCCACGGCGAGGCGGTAATAGAGGTCGTCGCGGAACCTTCCGGCCTGGATCTCGGCCTCGAGATCGCGCCGGGTGGCCGAGATGAGGCGAATGTCGATCTTGATCCATTTGGTCGACCCGATGCGCTGCACCTCTTTGCGCTCGACGGCCCGCAGGAGCTTGGCCTGAAGGCCGATGTCGAGGTCTCCGATCTCGTCGATGAGGAGCGTGCCACCGTCGGCCACCTCGAACACCCCGGCGCGGCTCTCTTGGGCGCCCGTGAACGCGCCGCGCTCGTGACCGAAGAGGCTCGCCTCGAGCAGCTGCGGCGACACGGTCGTGCAGTCGAGCACCACGAACGGCTTCTGCGCGCGTGGGCTCGCCTCGTGGATGGCCTCGGCCACGAGCTCTTTGCCCGTGCCGGTCTCTCCCTCGACGAGCACGGGAATGTCGGTCGCCGCGACCTGATCGCAGCGCGCGAACATGCGGCGCATGGCGGGGCTCGCGCCGAGCACCCGACCGAAGCGTGTGCGCGTCGAGGCCGGAGCCGTCTCGCGGCTCGCCGTCACGGAGATCCCGACGAGCGTGTCGCCGAGGCGCACCCGATCGCCATCGCGCAAGAGCGCCTCGACGACGCGCCCTCCGTTGAGGTACGTGCCGTTGGTCGAGCCCGTGTCACGGAGGCGCAGGTACGCGCCCTCGTGGGTCATCTGCGCGTGACGACGTGACACCTTCGGGTCGGTGAGGGGGAGCTCGCACGCCTCGCTCTTGCCGACGAAGAGGCCGTCGGTCACGGCCACCGAGCGCCCTTGGTCCGGACCTTCCAGCACGGAGAGCACGAAGGTGGCCGAGGCCTTCTCCGCGGCCCCGTCCAGCATCGTCGTCACGTCGTCGTCGTTCATGCCCCCAGCATAAAGCAGGACGCGTACCGTCCCCGGGCGCAAGGGGGGCATGGTGCCTTTTGGCCGATTTTAGGGTCTTTCTTAGCCGTGGGCCGGCCTCCCCGTGAGGACGCGACGCGTCCTTCTGCCCCGGGGGTCAGCGGAGGACGTCGACGCGATACCCCGCCGGAGCCTTTCCGTACACCACGCCCACGTACGTCCCTGCGCTCGATGCAACACGATGAAACGTTCCGGCCGACGTGGTCGCGACGCTCTGGTAGCCGGAGGCCGTCTTTTTCCAGAGCGCCACGCTGACCGAGCCGGTCACGGCGACCTTGTAGGTGTCGCCGGCGCGCGCCACGTCGAACGAGAACCAGTCTTGGTCCGAGGCCGAGGAGAGCGCCCCGCAGGTCGTGCCGTTCGTGAGCGCAGTGGCCGCGCCGAAGGTGTCGTTCGGCTCGCGCTCGTTCGCGTTGCACCCCGTGGGCGCCGGTGTGGGCGCCGGCGTCGGCGAGGGCGTGATCGCTCCCGGGCCGCCGTTCGCCCTCACTTTTTCGGCGATCCATGCCGAGAGCAGATCGGTCCGCGCGAGCACCTGGTAGGTCGAGCCCGTCCCCGAGTTGACGGCGACGATGCGCTTCGTGCCCGAGGCGTACACGGGGCCGCCCGAGTCTCCCGGCTCGATGACCCTCTCGGATCGGTACGCGTAGGGCGAGCCGTTCGGTGCGGCGCTGCGGATCACGAACGGATCGCTCTCGTAGAGCGCCGTGGTCGACAGCGCGCCGTCACGCTTGCGACCCACCGCGACCGCGAGCGCGCCGTCGGCCGATGCGCGCGAGGCCACCTCGGGGAACGCCGAGAGCGAGAGCGCGCGATCGAGGATGACGAGGCCCACGTCGTGTTGGTTCGGGTTCACGAATTCGCCCGTGTTGCCGAGGTAGTCGTAGTTCTCCTTGGCGACGCCGTTCGCGCGTTGGCCTCCTGCGAAGGGCAGGGTCACGACCCACGCCGAGTACCGATCGATGCAGTGGCCGGCCGTGAGCACGACGCGCGGCGCGATGAGGGCGCCCGAGCAATGGCTCACCACGCGCCCTCCTTGCACCATGTCGACGAGCGCGGCTTCGGGGTGCGTCGACGCCTGATCCGGATTGCCGATAATCGGCTGTTCGGTCGAGTCGGCCTCGAGCTCTTCGTCCGCGGGGGCTTCGGCGCTGCACGCTGCCTGCGCGAGCGCGACTCCAAAGAGACCTACGAGCGCGACGAGCTTCGGGGACACACGGGTTTGCATGGCTTCCTCCTGCGAGCGAGCCATTGCGACCGGCGTGCCGCACCCCCGCGCGATCCGCCCCGAAGCAAGAAACCTGCGGCATCGGCGAATCCACGTTTTGTGGGAGCGGAAACGTCCGCCACGAGCGCGATGGGCACCCCTCTCGGAGAGGACTCGGCCCGTCCTCGGGTGCGCGCGTCGTGTCCCCCACGATCTCGCGTAAGTGCTCGAAACGAAGGGTAAAAGTGTGTGTCCGTCCTACGCGGGACCACCTCTCGCGACGTGTGCGTCGAACCCCTCAACGAAGGCTGTAGAGCCCACCTTCGAGGCGCATACGGAGCATCTGATAGGGCCCGCGCAATCGGAAGTAGGCGATGACCCCGTTGATGACCATGGCGACGAGGAAGACTCCCGGGAACACGAGGGCCTCTCCTGCGAGGCCTTCGCCGAGGCCCGCGCCCAAGAAGAAGAGGCTCGACAGCCCGTACGCGAGGCTCGGTACGGGGAGGAAGCGGCTCGTCACGGCGACCTTGTGCCCGTCGAAGCGGAGCCGGGTATGGATGAGGCCGTACGTGCGCGAGCCGAAGAACTTGAACGGCAGTCGGAGCGTGAGCTCGTCACGTGCAGGCACCCCATAGAGGAAATGCGAGTCGGCCTCTTCTTTGGGCAAGAACCCGAGGCGCTCCACCACGCTCTCGGGTTTCGCGAGCGGCGCGGCGGGGGCGTCTCGGTAGCCCGCGGACTCGCGCGGCATGCCCTCGGTCGCCAAGGCCGCGGCGCGCCGGCCCGAGAGGACCTCTTGGCCTCCCGGCCCGACGTCGACCGGAGGCCCACCCATCGGGATGAAGGCGAGCCGTCCGAGGATCGGGGTCGCGAAGAAGTAGAGCAGGGTCTCGACGGCGCTCCCGAGCAGCAAGACCCCGAAGCCAAGTCCGAACAGCGCTTCCATGCCGATGAGGAGAGCACAGGGCGCGGCGGGAGCGAAGGCGGAGGGCTCACTTCGGCATGGGGTCGCCCTTCTCGGCGTCGTAGTAGAGCGTGCCGGCGCGCTTGTACTTCTTCTTCACGCCGCAGACGTCGAGCACGTACATGGTGACGCCCATCGACCCGGGCTCCTCCGAGACGACCTGGACCCGCTCTTTCGGGCAACCATGGTCGAACGAGGCCGTGCCGACGAGCTTGGGGGTGTCGGTCCCGAACCCCATCGACGCGCAGCCCACGGCCGCAAGCAGTGGAAAAAGCAGGAAAAGGCGCGATATGTGTGCAGTGTACATGGTGTCTCCGAGGGCACCTCCGGGCGCCCTTCGTCTCGTGAGAGGCGGGCGCGCCGGCATGTCGCACACTTTTTTCGGAGCCCGCGCGGGGGTCGCTACCTCAAGCCGAGCACCACACCCACGGCGATCCCGAGCCCCACGAGGACGACCCACGCGAAGACCCACCGGAGGTCGCGCTTCGGTGGCGAGCTCTTGCGCGAGGTGGGAGGGCCCGACGCCCGCGAGCGGCTGCCGGTGTCGTTCCGTGAGCGGCTGCCGGTGTCGCTCCTTGCGCTCGAGTCCGTGAGGCGGCGGCTGCTCGGGGGCTTCGGCGTGAGGCCGCGCTCGGCCGAGGTCGGCACGATCTCGACCTCGGGCTTCGAGGGAGAGGTCCTCGGCGGCGCCGAGCTCCGCGCGAGCTCCGGCGTGCGCTGGGTCGTGGGCGCAGTCTCCGACGGAGAGGCAGGGGCCGCCTCCGAGGAGGGCTCTTCGTGGACGGCGGGCGCGCTCGAGGCAGCGGGCGAGCTTTGAGCCGTGGTGTCGGGCTCGTCGGGGAACACCCCCGCGCGCTCGAGGGCGCTTCGCATGGCGCCGGCCGACGGGTACCTGTCGTTCGGGTCCTTCGCGAGCGCGCGCCGCACGATCGACGCGACCGCGGGGGAGACGTCGCCGGGTTTTGCGCGGGAGGCCACGTCCGGGATGTCCGCCGTCAGGTGGGCCGTGAGCACCGCCAGCGGTGATTTTCCCTGGAAGGGGAGCTCTCCCGTGAGGAGCTGAAAGAGCATCACCCCGACCGCGTAGAGATCGCACCGCGCGTCGAGGTCGTCGCCGCGTGCCTGCTCGGGGGACATGTACTCGGGCGTCCCGAACACCATGTTGAGCGCGGTGAGGTTGGTCGTCCCCGTCCCTCCGCCGTTCAAGATCTTGGAGAGCCCGAAATCGACCACGAGCGCGCGATCGTCGTCGTCGACGATGACGTTGTGAGGCTTCAAATCGCGGTGAATGATGCCAAGACCGTGCGCGCTCTCGAGCCCGTCGAGCACCTCGCGCACGAGCCGCGACGCCCGCTCTTCCCCGAGCGGCCCCTCTTCTTCGAGGATGCGATCCAAGGTTCGCCCGTGGATGCGCGGGAGCGCGAGGCAGAGCAAATCCTCACCTCCGCCCGGGTTTTTGCACTCTCCGGACGCGAGGATGCGGCACACGTGCGGGCCCTCGAGCTTGCGCAAGATCGCCGCCTCGCGCGCGAACCGGCCGCGCACTTGGGCCTCGCTCGCGAGGTGCGGGTGCATCACCTTGAGCGCGACCTCGGCCCCCGTCGCGCGGTCCTTCGCCGCGTAGACCACGCCCGTGCCGCCCTCGCCCAAGATCCCTTCGACCTCGTACGTATCGAGCACGACCTCCCCCTCGAGAAGCGCTCGGTCGCGGAGGTGGAGGGCGGGGCGTCCATGAGGGGCGCCTACGATACCCTGGTGGCTCCGGGGCGTACACGACGCCTTCGTCGCGTGACGGCAGCGACCCTCGGCGCTTATGACTTGACCGTTCGTCGACGTGGAGGGAAGTTGAGCGCATGTGCCCCATCCGGGGCCGCCTCTTCCGCGCGTGAGCGACGACTCGAGGAGACATGGGCACGACCATCGGTTCACGGATCCTCACCTTCGCCCGCGTCGTGCTCACGATCGGGCTCCTCGCCGGGTACTACCTGTTCGCGTTCGGGATCGCGCTCGGCGCGCTCGTCGTCGCCGTGGTGCTCGTGTTCTTGAGCCCGTACGTGGATGTGCCGGTGCTCGCGTTCCCCGTGCTCGCGGTCATCGCTCTGGCGTCCCTCGTCTTCGGGGCGCGTACGCTCTTCCGTTCGCGCCCGCCGGTCACCGTCGAGAGGTGCGTCTCTCTCCCTCGCGAAGAGGCGGAAGAGCTCTATCGCACGGTCGACATGCTCGCCGCGTCGATCGGGGCGCCGAGCGTCCACGAGATCCTGATCTTCCCCGATGCGCGCGCCAGCATCATGAGCACGGGTGGGGTGCTCGGCATCGGGGAGAAGCGCGCGCTCGAGCTCGGCTACGTGGCGCTCCGAGGGCTCCGTCAGGGCGAGCTGATGACGATCGTAGCCCATGAGCTCGGCCACTTCGCCGCCGGAGATCTCTCTCTCTTCCGGTTCGTTTGGAGCCTCCACGACGCGCTCGTCCACGCGATCCTCGCCGCCGAGCGAGCGCGTCCCAGGCGATTTTACGGGGTCTTCCGCCTGGCCCCGGCGATCGTGGGTGCGATGCATATGGCCTACGGAAAGCTCGCTCTGCGCGCGTCGCACGCGGTGCTTCGGGCTCGAGAGCTCGCGGCCGACAGGCAGGCTGTGGCCCACGTCGGGAGAGCGGCTTTTCTCCGAGGGCTCGCCAAGGTTCGCGTCCTCGGGGTGACGTTCGATGGCTTCGTCGCGCGCGAGCTCTTGCCCCTCGTCGAGGCGAAGTGCTGGCCCAGCGACCTGTGGCGCGGGTTCGACGACTACGCGGCGAAGGTCTCCGGCCGGGTCGACGAGCTCCTCGCGAAGGTCGAGCCGAGCCCCTACGACACCCACCCGTCCTACGAGGAGCGCGTGAAGAACGCCGAGAGCGCGCCGTCGTTCGATCTCCCCGAGGCCGAGGGCCCTGCCTTCGCGTGGCTCACCTCCCCCGAGGCCTTGTGGGAGCGCCTCGGCCCCCCCGCGAAGGGCCTGCGCCGCGTCGCCTGGTCCGAGGTCGCCGACGTGAGGAGCGCTCGGGTCCTGCAGGCGGCGAAAGAGGCGAGCTCCGCGTACCTCGCGGTGCTCGGCAAGGGGCCATGGCTCGACGTGGCGAAGCGAGGTGCGACGACCATGGCTCAAGTGGGGTCGCGAGAGCTCGCGCTCGCCGTCGAGCCGGGGCTACGTCACGCGAGCGAGGCCGTGTGGATGGCCGTAGGACCGCGCGCGATCGAGCGTTGGTTCGGGGCGATCGTCGCGATGGCGCTCGTCGAGGGGCGCGGTGGCAGGTTCGTGCACGTGATCGGAGAGCCACTCCAGGTCGAGCTCGACGGAGGCCTCGTTTGCCCGTGGACGCTCGCCCGCGAGGCTCCAGGATCACGCGAAGGCATCGACCGCCTCGCCGCCGCGCTCGGGCCGTGACGTTCGAGGTGGGCGGTCCGCACGGTCAGAGCCGCTCGAGCGTGCGTGAGCGCCAGTCGAGCACGGCCGTGATCGTGGTCGTCTTGGGCACGAGATCGGGCGTCTCCCGAGCGATCACCTCCCCCGCAAATCGCGAAAGAAAACGAGCCTTTAGCTCGGCTCTTGCGCGGTCGACGCCGATGTCGTCGTAAGGGACGGACGCGAGCACGAGGAGCCCGTCGTCGGGGATGCGCCCGGCCTCCATGTTGCTGCGGAGGATGGTGGCGGCCTTGTGGATCGGCTCGGCCAGGTTCGGGCTGTAGGGCCCTACGATGAGCGCCACGTTCGGCGTGTGGAGGAAGTCGAACCCGCGGCCGAGGCAGAGCGCCCACTCGTGGTGCTCGATGTCGAGCAGCCGCGCCCCACGCGCGTTCTCCTCACGAATCGCCGCCACGTGGGCGAGATTTCCCCGGAGGAGCGGCGCGAGGTCGGCGCGCACCTGCGTGGGCATGTCGGGCAAGAGCGCTCCGAGCTCGCCCTCGAGGGCGTCGGCGGATCCCTCGTAGGTGGCGAGGTCGAGCACGGCGTCGCCGGAGCCGTGGACGATGAGCGCCTCCTCGTCGGTCTCGAAGCCACAAATGAGCGGGTACACCGTCCCGTGCCCCCTCCCGAAGATGGCCTCCACTTGCGTGTAGATGTCACGCGTGTGCTCCATGGCGGCGCGTGTGTCGTAGTGGAACCCGGCGCAACCGCGCTTCGGGTCTCCTTTGGCGAAGTGGTACGTGATGAGCAAGAGCACGCGCCGGCCGGCGTGCACCATGCGCATCACGTGGCTCGAGAGCACCTCGCCGAGGTGGGGCCAACCGAGATCGAAGATGCCTCCCAAGTTGCGGAAAGGCATGAGGATTCCGGTGGGGCTCCCGGTGGCCACGGGGATGTTGATGCGCCCGTCCATGCACTTCAGCACCGCGATCGCCGTCGGGTGGCGGGCGAGGTACCTCTCGCGCGCGAGCGAGGCCTCGGGGCCGCGAAACTCTTCGCCGTGGCGCCTCGCGAGATCGAAGAGCCACTCGATGCGCTGGCCGATCGGCCTTCGGTGCATGTCACCCATGGTCCAAGCCTCCGCGCCGAGCGTAGCGAACCTAAAGCACGAGCAGAAGGTGCCCCCACCCGCGGGTGCTCGGCCTACGGCCTCCGCGCCCGCGACCTCCCCCAAACCGCGAGCCTCCGCTCGCGGAGGGGGAGGTGAACGGAGGCTACTTCGCGGTGCACGCGGCGCGGATCTTGGGAGACACCGTGCGCGGATCGAGCTCCCAGCGTGGGCCCTTCTTGGCGTCGCGCGTGTCGCGTGTGTCGGGCGTCTCGAGCGCGGTTCGCCACGCGGTGCACGCGCCCACGGCGGCGCCCCACGCGTCGAGCGCGACGTACGACTCGAGGAGCGCGCGATGGATCGTGGCGAGCTGGGCGCGCGTCAGATCTCCGCTCCCGAGGAGGCGGTTGCCTCGAGCCACGGCGTCGACGTAGCGGCCGTAGCGCACGTCGGCGAGCAGCGGAGGGATCTCGGTCTCGCCGCGTTTTTGGGCCTCGTGGGCCTCTCCGCCGCCCTCGCTCAGCACCCTGCCGCCGGCCTTCCGCGCCTCGCGTTTGCCCTCTTCGGTGAGCACGAGCTCGAAGAGCGGCACGAGCACCACCTCGCCGTGGGTCACCTCGTCGGCCTTCTTCGAGCCGTCGTTCTTGCGAAAATTGTAGGCGTTGAGCTCCCAGTAGCGGTTGGCGTTGCCGAGGTAGCGGGCCGCGAGCACGCTCATCTTCTCGTCGTCGCCGCCGAGGTGCACGAGCACGGCGGGGACCTGGACCTCCTGCGCGAGCGACGGGGGCACCCACGCCACGGCGTTGTTGACCTTGGCGAGGTACTCGGCGCGGCGGCGGTCGCCCAAGAACCGCTCGGCGAGATCGAGCCACGTCTCGCCCTCGGTCACCCGGTGATGCCCGGGGGCCGGCACCTCGACCCGCATGCCTGGGATCGTGGCGCTGCCGTGGGCGTCGAGCCCGTTCGCGCCGATGAGCAGCGGCTCGAACCGCGCGCTCCCGTAGTAGACGATCGCGAGCTGCGCGAGCGTCTCACCGGGCTGCATCGTGTGGGGGAACGCCTCGGCGCGCCCCTCGACGAGAGCACCGGCGAAGAGGGCCGTGACGGCGACGAAGAGGCTATTTTTGAGGCTTTTCATGGCTTGGCTCGTGCGAGGCTTCGGCCTTCGGGGCGTGGGCTTTGGCGTCGCCCGTGGCGTCGAGCGACGCGTCCTCGGGGGCGCCGGCGTCGACGCCCTCCACCTCGAGGGTGACGTCGACCGTGACCTGCTCCTCGGGCCGCACCACGATGGCGCGGTTCTCGGGCTTGGCGTTCGGGTGGGTGAGCGTGACGAAGTGCGGCCCTGGTGCGAGCGGGATGGCCCGCGCAAAAGGTGTAGTATCCACGTATTGCCCGTCGACGGCCACCTCGGCCCACGGCGTCGCGAGCACGTGCAGGGAGCCGGCCTTTGCGGGCGCGAGCTCGAGCGGCTTCTCGCCGGCCGCGCGCACGGTGCGCGAATCTCGTGCGACGAGCTCCGAGGCCCCCGCGAGCAGCACGAACGCCGCGCCGATTCCGACGAAGCCGAGCACGACGTGCCGCAAGCTCTGGATCGCGATCTCGGAGCGCCGGGCGGCCTTCGTGTCGATGCGGCGGCTGCCCTCTTCTTTGACGTAGCCGGCCTCGGACAGGGCCGAGACCACGAGGCGTTGCGGAGAAGCCCCCGAGAACCCGCGCAAGAACGCGGCGAGCTCTTCGGCGAGCTCCCGCGCCGACGCGTGGCGATCGGCCGGGTTTCGCTGGAGGAGCTTCATGACGATCCGCTCGAGGGGGCGAGGGACGTCGGGCGCTCGGTCGCGCAGCGGGGCCGCCGTCTCGCGGCGCATGCGCTCGATCGGCGCGCGCGATTGGCCCGGCGCCGCGCCCTTCGCCTCGCGCTCGAACGGGCGCGTGCCGGTGAGCATGCGGTAGAGCACCACCCCGAGCGAGAAGAGATCGCTCCGCGCGTCGACCGTGTCGCCCAGGATCTGCTCGGGCGACATGTACGCCGGCGTACCGAAGGCCTCGTGTGTGCGCCCCTCGGCCGCCGTAGCCGAGGTGAGGGGCTCGGCCATGCTCGGCAGGCGCTCGCGCTGAGCGATGCCGAAGTCGATGATTTTCACGTCCCCGCGCTTCGAGAGGAGCACGTTCTGAGGCTTGATGTCTCGGTGCACGACCCCGCGCTCGTGCGCGTGCGCGAGGCCCTCGGCGACCTGGTAGGCGATGGCCGCGGCGGCCTCGGGGCGGAGCACCCGCCTCCGCGACACGAGCTCGGCGAGGCTCGGCCCGTCGACGTATTCGAGCACCAAGAAGGACGTGGCCCCCGCGGTGGACGGGCGGTAGTCGACCAAGAGGACCACGTTCGCGTGGAACAGCTCGCCCAGGATCTTCGCCTCGCGATCGATCTGCTGGGCGAAGCTCGACGACGGCGCGATGGTGCTCTTCAGCGCCTTGATCGCGACCGTGCGCCCGAGGCTCTCCTGCTCGGCCTTGTACAGCGTGGCGAGCGCGCCCGAGCCTATCGTCTCGACGACCCGGTACCCGCCGAAGCGGACCTCGCTCACGTGAGGGCTCTCCCGCTCGCGTGCCTCATGCGCGCTCGAGGAGGCTCGTGCCCGTCATGGCGGCGGGCTGCGCGAGGCCGAGCAACGCGAGCATCGTCGGCGCGACGTCGCAGATGCGCCCACCTTCGCGCACCTTGGCCGATTTGTCGTGTGGATTCACGTAGATGAACGGCACGCGGTTCGTGGTGTGGGCCGTGTGCGGCTTGCCCGTGGCCGGATCTTTCATGAGCTCGGCGTTGCCATGATCGGCCGTGACGAAGAGCGCGCCGCCCGCCGCGAGCACGGCCCGCGAAAGCACGCCGACCCCGTGGTCGACGGCCTCGATCGCGTGGATGGCGGCCTCGAGGTTGCCCGTGTGACCGACCATGTCCGGGTTCGCGAAGTTCACGAGCACGAAGTCGTACTTGCCGGAGCGAATGGCCTCGTCCGACGCGGCGACGACCTCGGGCAAGCTCATCTCGGGCTTCTGGTCGTAGGTCGTCACCGTCTTGGGAGAGGGCACGAGCTTGCGCTCTTCGCCGGCGAAGGGCTCCTCGCGCCCGCCGTTGAAGAAGAACGTGACGTGCGCGTACTTCTCGGTCTCCGCGCAGCGAAACTGGGTCTTTCCGGCCTTCGCGAGCACCTCGGGGAAGATGTCGGGGTGCGTCTCTTTGCCGAAAGCCACGGGCAGACCGAACGACGCGTCGTACGAGGTCATGCACGCGTACGCGCCCGCGAACGGGGCCGCGTCGCGCGGGAAGCCGTCGAACGTGGCGACCGCGAGGGCCCGGGTGATCTCGCGCGCGCGATCGGGGCGGAAGTTGAAGAAGAGCGCCGCGTCGGCGCCTTGGGCGACGCCCGTGTACCCCGCGACCGCGAACGGCTCCACGAACTCGTCCGTCTTGCCCGCGGCGATGCTCGCGTTCGTGCCGGCGACGGCGCCCTCGCGCACGGGGACCTCGGCCGACGACGTGCCCGAGACGATCGCGCGGAACGCCTTCTCGACGCGCTCCCAGCGGTTGTCGCGGTCCATGGCCCAGAAGCGCCCCGACACGGTGCCGATGCGGCCCTTCCCGGCGAGCTTCCCCTCGAGCTCCTCGAGGTAGCCGGGGGCCGTGCCGGGCTGCACGTCGCGCCCGTCGAGGAAGGCGTGCACCACCACCTCGATGCCCACCGCGTGCGCGGCGTCGACGAGGGCGTAGAGGTGGGTGTTCATGCTGTGGACGCCGCCGTCGGACACGAGGCCGAGCAGGTGCAGCTTTCCGCCGCGAGATTTGGCGTGATCGAGCACCTGCCCGATCGCCGCGTTCTTCGCAAAGGTGCGCTCGTGCACGGCCATGTCGATGCGCGAGATGTCCATCATCGCGATGCGACCGGCGCCGAAGTTGAGGTGGCCGACCTCGCTGTTGCCCATCTGGCCCGGAGGGAGGCCCACGTCGGCGCCGCTCGTGCCGATGGTGGACGAGGGGTACGCGGCCCGGAGCGCGTCGATCTCGGGCGTTTTCGCGAGCAAGATGGCGTTGTCGGCCTTCTCCGCGCGCGAGCCGTAGCCGTCGAGGATGAGGAGCACGATGGGGCGGGGGACGCTCATGGGGCGGACTCTAAAACACGACGCCCGATTTCGCGACCCGCGAACGGGAGCGCGCCGAAAACGTGGGACCTTCGGCGACTTCGGGCGGTTCGGTGTGCCATCGTGAAAATCCCGTGTAAAAGCGCGGTGTGGAAGAACCTCAAGAGCAGCTCGACGCCGTCCTCCTCCCGACCGGAGAAGAGGTCACGCTGACACGGGCGCTCTCGAACGGCGCCTACTCCGTGCGCGTGAACGACGTCGTCCTCATGAACAGCCGGAGCCACTACTCGGAGGATCAGCTCGCCGTGCTCGGGTGCGCCCACCTCCGGGACGTGCCCGGCGCGCGTGTGCTCGTGGGTGGCCTCGGCATGGGGTTCACGCTGCGCGCCGCGCTCGACGTGCTCGGCCCCGACGCGACGGTCGAGGTGGCCGAGCTGCTCGAGGCCGTCGTCGAGTGGAACCGCGGTCCGCTCGGCCACCTCGCGAGCCACCCCCTGTCCGACGCGCGCGCCTGGGTGCGCATCGAAGACGTGCAGCGCACCCTCGCGTGCCAGGCCGATCGCTACGACGCCATCTTGCTCGACGTCGACAACGGACCTGCGGCGTTCACCTCCAGCGCGAATGGTGCACTCTACACGGAAGAAGGGCTGAGGCTCGTCGCGAAGGCGCTCAGGGCGCGAGGCATGCTCGCCGTCTGGTCGGCCTTCGACGACGGCGCGTTCACCCGAAGGCTCCGCGACGCCGGCTTCGTCGCGCGGAAGAAGCGTGTCCCCCCGCGCCTCGGCGTGAACTGCTCGCACGTGGTCTGGCTCGCGACCAAGGCTTGATTTCCGGCCTTCGCGGAGAGGTCGCTCGGCTCAGGGGCACGTCGGCACGATGCCGGCTTCTCGGCAGCTCGACGCGACGACGGCGTCCTTCGAGACCGCCCCGCGCAACGCCGCGACCGACGCGAACGACAACACGATCGAGGCCGCGTCGCACGGGGTCTCGGGTCGATCGGGGTTCGGGCGAAGGGCGAGGTCGAGGGTCTCGCAGGTGTCCTGCACGAGGCTCGCGAAGGCCGGCGAGGTGCAGAGCGCTCCACCGTCGGCGAAGGTCCGCAGCTCCCCGAAGGCGACGAGCAGCTCGTCGGCGCGCGCGGCACCGGCGAGCACGCCTGCGACGAGGCGCGAAGGCCCGTTCGACGACGCAGGCACGATCGTGGCCGAGACGCGCACGTCCACGAGCGTGACGAAGGTGCGGTCGACCCTGAGCCGAAACGAGGGAAATCTCGCGTAGAGGCGGCCTTCGGACACCCAGGCCTCACGCGTGCCCGTGCTCGCGACGCCCCCTTGCACGTACGATTCGCCGACGCGCCACGCGTCGCATCCGTCCCACGCGGGCCGTTTTGCGCCGTCGTCCCCCGCGTCGGCCGAGCCGCAGCCTGCCGCGGGATCGAGGCCGGGCGAGTCGAACGCCTCGACCCTCACCTCGGGATCGTCGGGCCTGCCATCGTACTCGGAGAGCGCGAAGAGCAGCCCCGAGGAGCCGGTCTCTGCGGCGGTCGTGTAGCCGACGTCGAACGACGACCCAGGTCTGTCCGGGAGCCGGTTCCCGAGGATCTTCGCGCCCGCGTTGTCGCGTCCGCCGAGGTCGTCGCAGATCTTGGCACGCGGGCCCCGTGGTGTGCAGATCGAGCCCCCGGGCGCGCCGGGGCGCTCGTCGCAGGTGCAGCGCCCGTCGAGGTCGAAGCCGAGCGTGTCGCGATCTCCGACCACCATGGAGAGCTCGCGGGCGACGAAGAGCGTCGAGGGGCCGTCAGGGCCGTCGCTCGCGTCGACGCGCGGCGGAAACCCTGCGTGAAGGCACGGGTCGGGCGGGGGAGCGGCGTCGGGCGAAGACGCGAAATCGCCCGCGTCGTAGACGAGGGTGCACGCCCCGAGCACGGCCGGCACCACGAGGCTCACCCAGGCGGCGTCCCCTCGAAAGTGCTTCTTCGTTGCCCTGCCCAAAGCGTGCCCCCCGTGAAGCGTCGTGGGCCGTTCGCCCCCTCGCCACGCGACACGAGCCCTATAGCCCACTTCCGCCCCGGCATCTCGTGCGGCGTGTGTGGCGTGTGTGGCTCGCCGTGCACGCGGCCCGGTGACAGGGGCGCTCGACGGTAGCCTCGCGTGCGCTTCGGAGCTAGTCTCCGGAGATGGCGCGGCGCACGTTCTTTCTCTTCCTTCCGGTCGTGGGTTCCATCCTCTTCGCGGCTTGCTCGTCGGGGACGTCTCCGGTCGAGCCCACGCCCGACGCCGCCCCGCAGCCCACCACCACCGGGACGAACCCTCCGCCCCCGCCTCCACCCCCGCCGACCGACGGAGGCTCCCGTGACGCCGCCGACGCCGCGGACGCTGCCGAGCCCGAGCCGCCTCCGGTGCCGAAGCAGATCCGGCTCGACAAGGGCGTCTCGGTCGACGGCTACATGTCGGACGTGTTCACCTGGATAGACTCCCGCGGGAAGCCCCGCTCGGCTGCCCTCGTGCGCAACGATCGGCGTGATCCGTCGAACTACACGGGCGGCTACCTCCGGCAGCTCACCTACGAGAAGGCCAATGGCACCGCCATGGTGGTCAAAGGTGGGCGCTCGGATCACCCCGGCTGGGGATACACGATCAACCACCTGAAGGGCACGGGCGATCTCTGGTCGTCGCTCTATCAGTTCGGCACTTACCGGCAGGTGCTTTCGGGCCCTCACCACGCCATCCACGAGTTCTCGTTCGACGCCGTGGGGTGGCCCAATGGGCCGGTCACCATCGTCATCCACTGGTTTTTCACGACGGGCCACGATCACCCGGTGTGGAGCGTCACGTTCGACATGACGCGCGCGCCGCCCAACATGCTCGACTCCGACGACCGCTCTCCCTACGGCGACCTCACGTTCGAGGGGGGCACGAACGGGACCGTCGACGGCGTCGGATGGGGCGACAAATACAAGTTCGTCACGACGAGCGCCGGCCCCGTGACCAAGAGCTCGACGTGGGACTACTCGCAGCCGAACCGCGTGCCGTACGTGCACATGTGGAACGACGCGAGCGACTCCGAGATGGGGAACGTCCAGACCATCGACTTCGCCTCGAAGGACGCGGGCGGAACTTGGTTTTACGACAACTGGGGCCGCACGAGCGCCAACAAGGTCGTGGGCCCCGGCGCGCCCGCCAACCAGACGATGCCCGTCTCGTGGAATTGGCCATTTCAGCTCAATCAATACGAGGTCGACTTCGGCGAGACCCGCTCGAAGCGCATGGCGTGGGGGCTCCGCCGCGGCGCCGTGGGCAGCACCTCGTACTCCGGATACGGCGATCAACGGCAGCTCTCGGGGTATCCGTACCAGAGCCACTCGAACGTGCTCGTGCTCGGGGCGAAGTCCGAGGGGGCCGTGGCGGCCGAGGTCGCCGAGATCGAGGCCTCGATGGACACCACGTTCGACGTGGTCAAGGGCGCCGTCCGCACGGCGGGGCCCGAGGGCATCGCTCGCACCGCGAACGCCCCGTACGCCTTCCCGGGATGGAGCCCGGTCTATGGCGCGTGGCAGCTCGACGCCGACGCCGCGGGCGCGGTCGAAGTGACCATGAACCCCGGAGGCGCCGGGGTTCACCGGCCGGTGCTCGTGATTCACGGGTACACGGGAGCCAAGGCGCCCGACACGATCACCTTCGGCGGGGCCACGCTGAACGCCCACGCCGACTTCTACCCCACGCTCCAGAAGGCGACACGCACCCTCTGGCTCACGATCGACCGCGACGTGCTCGCACCCACGGCCATCGCCGTGCAGCCTTAGTCGCCGTCACCGGTTCGCGCGGTAGAGCGCGGTCGACGCGCCGTTCGGCTCGAGCCAGACGGCATGTGACGGGCCGAGCCCCATCGCGCGGCCCGTCGTGGGGCCCGAGGGGGCCGCGGCCGTGAGCACCTTGAGGGGCGCGCAGGGCGTCTCGTAGGGGGCGGTGACGAGGTCCTGCCCTCTTGTGTAGAGTACATGGGTCGCGTCGGCGCCGACCGTCGCGGTCCCGGGCCCGACGGCGCACGGAGTACGCGCGGCGCAGTCGGAGTCGGCGCCGGCGCACGTGGAAATCGCGGCCGCGGCGACGAAGAGCGTCGTGGTGGAGCCGTTCCAGAGAAACTGGCGTGAGTCCGGGAAATCCCCCAGGGGGAGCGCCACGGAGGGGAGCGTGACCACGTCGAGCGTGACCCGCTCGAACCCCGTGCTCTTCCGCGCGAAGAGATACTTGCCATTGTGGCCGAGGAGCTGCGTCCCGCGGAGGGCGGGGACGACCCTCGTGAACGTATTGGTGACGCTGTGGGCCACTCCGGTGGTCTGTGTAGAATACACGATCAGATGGTCTTTGCCGGGGAGGTCGACGTCGAGCGCGTCGACCACCGTGCCGGGCTCCTCTTTGACGGGCGCGGCGGCCGCGCAGGTGCCGGTCGCGCACGAGAAGAACGAGGTCTTGTCGGCTCCTCGGCCGAGCACCCAAAAGACGAGCGTGGGCGGCGTGGTGGCGATCGAAGCGATCAGGCGCACGTCGTCGCCGGGGCTCCTCCGTTCGACGGTGGGGCTCGTGCATGGCCCCGCGATGGGGCACGAGAGCACCTCGGCGGTCGTCCCGTTCAAGAGTGCGAAGTACACGCGATCGCCTGCGGTCGCGAGGCCTCGCGGGGCTCCGGGCAAGAGCGCCAGCCGGTCGGCGTCGCAGGTCCCGGCGCTGCACACGGCTCTGCACACCCTCCCACATGCGCCGCAGTTGTTCGGGTCGCTCGTGAGCTTCTCGGGGTCGCATGGCGGAGGCGCGGCGTCGGCGGCGTCTGGGCTCGCGTCGCTCGAGGGGATCGGACGCGAGTCCGGCGGGTCGGCCGCGTCGGAGGGGGTGCCTGCGTCCTCCGGATCTCCGGGGCGGGCGGGGAGCTCGTCGAGCCCGAGGATGGCCGAGCACGCGGTGAGCGCACACCCCACCACGGCGGCGAGGGCGAGGGTCGGTGGGCGAGCCCTCTTTTTCGCGGCCGGCATGGGGGCATCCTACCGGAAAGCGTGGCCGAGCCAAAATCGTCACCGCCCCCCGAGAAAGACGCTCTTCTGTACAAACCGGAAACACTTTGCCATCGTTCCATCGGCGATGGACGCATCGTCCGAGACCCCGAACGTTCGTAAGGCCCTCGCCCTCGTCGGGCAGGTGGTGGCCGAGCGGTACCGCGTGGAAGGGGTGCTCGGCGAAGGCGGCATGGGCACGGTGCTCAAGGCGACGCACCTGCTCCTGAAGCAGCCCGTGGCGCTGAAGGTCATGACCGAAGAGGCCATGCCCGACCCCGACCTCCGCGCGAGGTTCTTGCGCGAGGCGCGCATCCTCGCCGACCTGAAGTCGCCCCACGTGGCTTCTCTCTACGACGTGGGCGTCTTGCCCGACGGCACCCTCTACCTCGCGATGGAGTACCTCGAGGGCAAAGACCTGGGCGAGCTCGTCGAGGGGCCGCTCCCGGCGGTGCGCGCCGTCGAGCTCGGGCTCCAGGTGTGCCGTGGCCTCGCCGAGGCGCACGACAAGGGCATCGTCCACCGCGACCTCAAGCCCTCGAACGTGTTCGTCGCCAAGAGAGACGACGGGGTCGAGGTCGTCAAAATCATCGACTTCGGAATCGCCAAACAGCAAAAGCCGGACGCCGCGCTCGATCGCACCAAGACGAACCTCATGATGGGGTCGCCGTACTTCATGTCGCCCGAGCAGATCGTCTCGTCGAAGTCGGTCGATCACCGGTCCGACATTTGGTCGTTCGGCGTCTTGATGTACCAGCTCCTCTCGGGCCTCCTCCCTTTCTACGACGAGAGCGTAGGAGCCATTCTCATCCGCGTGCACAACCAGCCCACGCCGCCGTTGCCGGCGCACGTGCCGGTCGAGCTCGCCAACGTCGTCTATCGGTGCCTCGCCAAGGATCCGGCGCACAGGTACGCCCACATTCGGGACGTGTACGCGGCGCTCGTGCCCTTCGCCACGCTCCCCATGCGCGCCCCCCCGAGCGACCACGTCCGCGCGGTTCAGGCCGTGGGCCAACACGGGCCCGTGCGCAGCCCCGCGCCCCTCATGGTGCCCGATCCGGAGCTCTTGGCCGCGCTCCCCGCGCACGGCGCGGTCGTCCCGGTGGCTCCGCTTCCGAGCGCGCCCGACATGGCCCCCGATCGTTCTTCTCAGAATGCGCTCTTCGTAGGGCGAAGTGGCGAGTATCTCGTCGCCCCTCAAGCGCCCACGGAGATGTCGACCGACGCGGCCGTGGCCTTCGCGCCGACACTCCCACCCCCGGGCCACCCGAGTCAAAAGGGCCTTTGGGCGGCCGTCGTCGCGCTCGGTCTCGCCGTGGCCGCCCTCGCCATCGCGCTCTTCGTGTTTCGAAAGCCGACCGTCGTCGTCGCCGCACCGCCACCTCCGCCGGAGCTCGTGTCGTCGACCGCTTCCGCACCTCCTCCGCCCCCTCCGCCTCCGAGCGCAACCGCCCCGGCGGGCTCGTCCTCCGCGGAGGTGGCCCCTCCTTCGCCGAAAGCGTCGAGCTCTCCGAGCGCGTCGGCCGCTCGCCCACCGTCGTCGCCTCCTCCGAAACCCCATGTCCCGAAGCCGGCTGCGAAAGATCCCCTTGCTCCCTGAGCCTCTCCCGAAGGTCGCCGCGCTCGCCGTCGTCGCCGCGCTGCTCGTGCCTCGTCTCGCCCACGCGGACGACACGGCGCTCGACGCGCTGAAGAAAGGCTACGAGCTCAAGAAGGCTGGTAAGTGCGCGGAAGCCATGGTCTTTTTGCGAAAGAGCCACGAGGCGCAACCTTCGGCGAAGGCCGTCTTGAACTGGGCCGAGTGCGAAGAGTCGGCCGGCAAGTTCCTCTCGGCGCGTGCGCACTACCTCGAAGGCAAACGCCTCGCGGTGACCGAGCAAAAGCCCGAGCTCGAGGCGATCGCGACGGCGCGCCTCGAGGCGATCGGCCCGCGTGTCCCGAAGGTCACCTTCTCGGTCCCCGAAGGCGGGGCGGTCACGGTCGACGGCGAACCGCTCTCCTCTTCGAACGACGTGGCGCTCGATCCCGGAGAGCATCGTGTGCAAGTTGCACGTGATGGCTACGCACCCTCGACGATGACGCTGTCCCTGTCACCCGGGGAGGTCCGCACCGTTCGCCTCGCGCTGGGAGAGCCGAAGCCCACGTCGCCGCCCCCGCAGGGCTCGTCGGCGCCCGCGGGAGCTCCGAGCGAGGGTACGGTCGCGTCGTCGCCCCTTCGCCCGATCTCCCTCGTCGGCGTGGGCGTCGGGCTCGTGACGATCGGCGTCGGCGGGGTGCTCGCGCTCGGCGCCAAGAGCGACTACGACACCGCGACGTCTACCTCGTGCGACCCACGCGGCTGCGACGCTGCCGGCCTCGACGCCATCGCCGGCGCGCGGTCGAGGGCCGACGTGGCCACGGCCCTCTTCGTCGTGGGTGGTGTGGTCACTGCTGCCTCCGCCGTGCTGTTCTTCACGTCGAAATCTGCCCCGGTGAGGGCGCGCGCCGCGCTCGGGGGCCTCGTGATCGACGGGCGATTCTGAGGTCTCGCGACGCGAGCGCTTCGAGCAGCACGTCTTCTCCTCCCGCGAGCAGATCGATCGGGGCGTCGGGGTGCACGAGCCCGAAGCTCTGCGCGACCTCCGCGACCGCGCGCCTCGCGCCCATGAGCTGCACACCCGCGCCGCCTCCACCTTCGGAGAGAGCCGCGCCGAGCTTGAGATCGAGCACCACCACGCGACGACGCTCGACGTCGGGTGGGCTGGGATCGACGACCACGAAGTCGCCGCACGAGGCCCGCTGATTGGCGCGGAAGAGGCGCAGGTTCGGCTTCTGCGCGAGGAGAGCGCGCGCGAACCCGAGCTCGGCCGGAGTCAGCGCGAAGGCCGCGACGACCCACGCGACGTCGCGCCGGCGGGGGGCAATGTCGACGGCCACGCGCGCTTCGACGAAGTCGCGACGGGCGAGCGCTCGGAGAGGCACGGAGAGGATGCTTGGTACTCGTTTCATGGCAGTCTGCATCGACATACATGCCAGTCAGAGAATGGCATTCGGAGGGAGGGTGAGGCGCTCGCGCTGGGCCCAGACGGCGAGGATTTCCTTGTCGCGAGGCCCTGCGGGGCGATTCGCGAGCCTCCGGGCTTGGCGTACGGTGCGGGCTCGAAGGTCCAGCTCGATCGTGAGCAGTCGCTTTTGGCCTTGGCGGGTCGTCGCGCGGAGCGACCAGATGGATGCCTTGCCTTGGATGCACTCGCCCGCGTAGCTCGCCACGCAATGCCTCATCGCGCGACCTTCCCGGGCGAGCTCGAACGACGACAGGAGCTCCACGATGGACACGATCCGCAGGGTCGGCGGCTCGTCGGGGAGGCGAGGCTCGATCCGCTCCTCGAAGGAGAGGCCCGAGATGCCCGAGCTCGGCCAGGCGACGTCGCTCACGGGAGCGCGCCCCGCCGCCACGTGCCACGCGTCGACCCGCCGGAGGAGCGAGCCGAGCGTGCGCCCATGGAGGGAGAGCTCGGGCTCCGGAGGGGGCGTGGGGCCGAAGGTGCCATCGGCGCGGAATCCGTCGCGAGCCTCGAGTTTTTCGCGGGCCACGTAGTCGACGACGGGCCCCACGTGCTCCGGAGCGGCGCCGTCCCTCACGAGGATTTCGACGAGCGAGCGCCGCGTGTCGTCGTGCGCGAGGGTTCGGCCGAGGCGACTCTCGGCGAAGGCGCGGGCGAGCTCGTCGCTCGCGCCCATGGACCGGGCCTGGGCCCACACCAGCGCACCCGTCACGGTGGGAAAGAACGGAGCGCTCCGAAGGGCATGAGCGAGCGCGCGTGTGACCCGGATCGGGATCCCGAGCTCGCGCACGCTGTCGCCGCGTCCGAGGCGGATGTACCACGCGTGCTCCGGGCCCGGCTCGTCGCTGCCCGTGAGCCACACCGCGTTCATGGCGACGGGGACGGGATAGAGCGCGAAGAGGTGCTCGGCGAGGTCACGAACCGTCCCGATGGGGGAGCTCGACGTGGCGACGAAGGTGTGGGGCGCGCGCACGAAATCCGCGTGCGATCGGGCCATCGCCGCGATCGCCGCGACGATCTCGGGGTTCGGGCACGATCGCCGCGAGAGCGCGCGAGAGCCGCTCCACACGGAGTGGACGAGGTCGTCGAACGCCTCGCATTCCAGGGCATCGAGGCCCGAGCGCGCGCGGCGCATGGCGAGGTCGGTGCGGCGTTTGGCCGCGTCGAACGCAGAGGCTGGCATGACGGTTCTCCAGGGCGCGCGCGACCTCGACGCACGAGGCCGCGGGACCTCGACGGCGCGCGCCGAGGTCGTCTTGCGACATACGAGCCCGCCTCGACGCTTCGGTCGGAGGAGGCTCGCGCGGATGAGGGCTCGAACGAAGAGCGCGCCGCGACGGGCGCGCGGGGCTTCAGACGAACGAGCCGAGGAGAACGCGGAACATGATGCGGAGGGTTACGACGGAATGGCGCCTCGCGCAAGCCGACGGGATGGATCTGCCCGCGCCGGACGCGTGCACGGAGGCCGACGACGAAGGGGCGTCAGTCTCTTTCCCACACCCAAGGCGCTCGCGCTCGGGCAGGGCGCTCGCTCAGTTGCCCTCGACGGCCTGGTACTGCACCGACGATTTGAACCCGGTGCGCTTGATGCGGCCCGCGGCGATGGCGAGGCTCACGGTGCGGAGGAACCGCCCTTTGGGCAGCCCGAGCAGGGCCCTCAGCTCGCGCGCGCGCGGCGGCCACGGGTGACGCTTCACGATCTCGACCAACGGCTCGACGAAGTCCTCGGGCTTCGCGCCCTTTCGCCCACGCGCCGGCGGAGGGACGCTCGAGGGACGCTCTGCGGGCAGGGGGAATGCCAAGTAGGCCGGCGCACTCTGGTCGGCCGGTTGCGCCGGGTCGAACGAGGACAAGGTCGACGCCAAGTGCTCGGCCGTGAGCGCGACGAGCTGGGAAGCGAAGTCCGACGCCATGCTGCGAAGAGATTGCTCGAGTGCGGTCGTCATCGAAGCTCGAGTGTATGCCGCGCGTGTCCCGTGTCGAGTTCTACGAGCGACATCTAAGATGAGATGTAAGTGGCGCTTGGCGCGTCCGGGACGTCACCCGATCGGGTGACGTGCCGTTTTCGGACATGGGCCTTCGGTGACCCAAGGCCCCGATTTTGGGGGATTTTTGTGAGGTTCTGGCCTCGTGGCGAGTCGCCTGTACGTGCAGGCTTGGAGCGCGAGGTTCCGTTTCGCGAAATCTTCGCGGGGCTCGTACGAGTCCTCTCGTCCGATGAAACCGCGAGCCCGTGGTACGTCGGGCCACACTCGCCGCCCTCCCCGCCTGCGTGTGCCTCTTTCGGCTCCCGGGCGACGGGCTCACGCGTGACGCCGAAGCCGTGGACGATCCTAGGGGCGATCCATGCTCTCGGACGACGACGACGGCACGCTCACCGTTGCCGAGGTGGCTCGGGTGGTCGCGGCTCGTGTCCATCCGCCACGTCGCGCATCGCGCTGGCCTCGTGGCCCGGATCGGGGCCGAAGCTCGCCCTCCCATGACCCGCGTCGGAGCAGAACATCGAGGTTCTTCGTGCGCGCAGCGCGTCAAGCCGGGCGCGCGAGCCTGGCAGCCCGGAAGCGACTATCCTTCGGCTCATGACCGAGGCGCTCCCGAGACCCCGACCGACGTTCGTCCTCGCATCGTCGCTCACGCCGGAAGAAGTTCGTCGCGCGGTGGCGACCTTCCTCAAGGCGAACGAACGCATCAAGGGCATGGCGCTGCTCGAGCGCATCGAGATGTCGTTCGTGCGCAAGGAGCAGCACCTCTGGTCCCCGCAGCTCATCGTCGACGTGGAGAAGGGCGGCGAAGGGTGCACCCTCCGGGCGAGGTTCGGCCCCCACCCCCACGTCTGGACGATGTATATGGCCATCTACTTCGTATTGGGCATTCTGGCGCTCCTCGCGATCTCCTATGGATACTCTCAAGATCGCGTGGGAGAGAGCCCGACGGCCCTCTATTCGCTCCCGGTCCTCGCCCTCTTGGCGGCCCTCACCTACGGAGTGCCGTTCATCGGTCAGGGCCTCGGCTTCGACCAGATGTACCAGCTCAGGAACAAGCTCTGCGAGCTCGCCGCGGCGCACGAGCTCGACGAGCCGTCGCCCGTGGGAGCGCCCACCAAGGGCACTCCGGAAGACGCGCAAGGCTGACTCACGGGAAGGTGAGGAACGTCTCCACGCAGAGCCGCCCGGTGGCGGTCGTCTTGCAGTCGGTCCCGCTCGGGCACGTCTCTCCGGCGGCGCACGAGATTCGTCGGCAGAAGCCCGACTGGCAAGAATGGAACGGCCCGCACGTGCTCGTCCCGGTTCCGGTGCACGACTTGAGGATGCACGTGCCGGACGCGTTGCACCGGAGCCCCGGCGTGCAGTCTTCGTCCTTCGTACACGACTCGTTGCACGTAGCGAAGTTGCATTGATCGGCGGGGCCGACGCTGCACGAGCCCCCGCACCCGGAGCAGAACCCCCCGGGGCTTCCGGCCACACACGTGAGCCCCGCTCCGCAGTGCGCGTCGGTGAAACACTGCCCCTTTCGCGTCGGAGGGACCACGCTCCCGTCGGTGGGCGGTGCCGCGTCGCGGCCGCCGTCCGTCGCGGGGAGGCTCGCGTCCTCGGGCGACGCGGCGTCCTGGGGCTTCGAGGTCGCGGCGTCCTTCGGTGCGGCGGCGTCGATCGCGGGGCCGGCGTCGTCCTCGGTCGGCGTCGTGTCCGGCGTGCTCCCGCACGCGGCGGCGAGGGTGAGGGCTACGGGCACGACCAGGGCGAGAGCGCGCATCGTCGGCACCTTAGCCGTTTCTCGCGCGCGCGCCCGCGGAAGCGCGTAGGGTCGGAGTCGTCGAGGTCGAGCTAGATGGTCAACAGTTCGAAAGTACGAGGGATTTCGTCGTCCGAGGCCGCCGCGCGGCTCGCCTCGGAGGGCCCGAACGAGCTGCCCTCCGCCAAGCGGCCGTCGGTCGTCGTCACGCTCCTCGAGGTGCTCAAGGAGCCGATGTTGCTCCTCCTCCTCGCGACGGCGGCGCTCTACTTCGTGCTCGGCGAAGCGCGCGACGCCGCGACGCTCTCCTCCTTCGTCGTCATCGTCGTCACCATCACCCTCGTGCAGGAGCGTCGCACCGAGCGTGCGGTCGAGGCGCTCCGCGATCTCGCGAGCCCTCGGGCGCTCGTGGTGCGTGACGGAGAGCGCATTCGTATCCCGGGGCGAGAGGTGGTGCGGGGAGACGTGGTCGTGCTCGGCGAAGGGGACCGCATCCCCGCGGACGGCGTGCTCCTCGACGGCGAGCACGTCTCGGTCGACGAGTCCCTCCTGACGGGCGAGTCCGTCCCGGTGCGCAAGCGCCCCGCGCGCGAAGACGAGCTCGACGCCGAGTCCGCGGAGCCCGGAGGCGACGATCGTCCGGAGGTCTACTCGGGCACCCTCGTCGTCGCGGGGCAGGCACGGATGGTCGTGCGTCGCACCGGCGCCCGCTCGCGAATGGGCAAGATCGGCAGCGCGCTCGGCGAGGTCACGACCACGAGGACCAAGCTCCAACAGGAGGTCGATCGTGCGGTCCGCGTGATGGCCGTCGTGGCCGTCGTGCTGTGCGGGCTCGTGGTCGTGGTCCTCGGCGCCGCGCGGGGGACGTGGACGAAGGGACTGCTCGCGGGGCTCACCCTGGCGATGGCGCTGCTCCCCGAAGAGCTGCCGGTCGTCCTCACGGTGTTCCAAGCGCTCGGCGCGTACCGCATCGCCAAGAGCGACGTCCTCACGCGGCGAATGCCAGCGATCGAAGCGCTCGGCGCCGCGACCACGCTGTTCACGGACAAGACCGGGACCCTCACCGAGAACAAGATGCGGGTCGCGGCGCTCGTCGCGGGCGAGCATCGGATCTTCGTCGACGGCACGGCGCGCGAGCTCCCGGAGGAGGTCCACTCCCTCGTCGAGTACGGCATCCTCGCGAGCGCCAAGGACCCATTCGACCCGATGGAGCTCGCGTTCCACGCCATCGGGCGCGAGACTCTCTCGGGCTCCGAGCACCTGCATGATGCATGGATTCCGCGACGGGCGTACCCGCTCTCGCCCGAGCTGCTCGCCATGTCCCACGCGTACCGCGACGGTGGGAAGTTCCTCGTCGCCGCCAAGGGAGCGCCCGAGGCGGTGATCGATCTGTGCCACCTCGACGGGGCGCGAGTCGAGGCGATCCTGGAGCAGGTGGGCGAGCTCGCCGAGAAGGGCATGCGCGTCCTCGGCGTGGCGCGCGCCGAGGTCTCGGGGGCCGAGCTCCCGGAAGGTCAGCACGACTTCGTGTTCGAGTGGCTCGGCCTCGTCGGGCTCGAAGATCCGGTCCGCGCGAGCGTGCCCGAAAGCCGTCGCCGAGTGCCGCTCCGCCGGGATCCATGTCGTCATGATCACCGGCGATTACCCCAAGACCGCTCGCGCCATCGCCTACGCCGCGGGGCTCGGGGCAGGGGAGCCGCTGACCGGAGCGGAGCTCGACGCGCTCGGGGACGACGAGCTCGTCGCGCGTGTCCGGACGACGTCGGTCTTCGCCCGCATGGTGCCCGAGCAGAAGCTCCGGATCGTTCGAGCTCTCGTGGCGCGGGGAGACGTCGTGGCGATGACGGGCGACGGCGTGAACGACGCCCCCGCGCTCAAGGCCGCGACCATCGGCATCGCGATGGGCGGGCGCGGGACGGACGTCGCGCGAGAGGCCGCGGCCCTCGTCCTCACGAAAGACGACTTCGCCTCCATCGTCGCCGCGCTCCGCCAAGGGCGCCGCATCTTCGACAACATCAAGAAGGCGATGGCCTACGTCGTGGCCGTGCACGTGCCCGTGGCAGGCCTGTCTATCGTCCCGATTTTGCTCGGGTTTCCGCCGGTTTTGCACCCCGCGCACGTCGCCTTCTTGGAGCTCGTGATCGACCCCGCGTGCAGCGTCGCCTTCGAGGCCGAGCCCGAGGAGCCCGGGCTCATGCAGAGGCCTCCGCGCCCCGCGGACGAGAGGCTCTTCGACGGGCGCACGCTCGGGGTGGCGCTCCTGCAAGGTCTCTCGGTGCTCGTCGCGTGTCTGGGCCTCTACGCGCTCGGTCGCGGCGCCGGAGAAGCCCACGCGCGGACGCTGGCCTTCGTGGGGCTCATGTCGGGCAACGTGACGCTCATCCTCGCGCACCGCTCGCGGACGCGGTCGTACCTGCGCCTCACGGGGCCGAAGAACCGCGTCGCGACGGTCGTCGTGGTCGTCTCGTTGGTGGCGCTCCTCGCGATCGTGCTCGTCCCGGGGCTTCGCGGGATCTTCGCGTTCGCGAAGGTCGAGGCCCTCGAGCTCGCGCTCGCCGTGGGGAGCGGCCCACTCGCGCTCGCCTGGTACGAGGGCCTCAAGGAGTGGCGCGGTCGAAGGGCTCCCCGGCCGGAGTGAGCCCTTGCCGAAGGGGTGACCGGTTGCCGGCAAGCGCTTGCCGACCGCGCCTCGTTCTCGCGAATTTCTCGGCTATTCGGCCCTCTTCGGCGTTGGCACGTGGGGTGCTCTAGGTGTCCTCGACGCCGCATTCGGCGCGAAAGGAACTCCGATGCAAGCCCCTCCTCAGGATCCCAGGAACCCCCGCTTCTCGCCCGTTCACCCCGGCACGCAGGTCGTCTCCCAAGGAGGGCACGGGTTCGCGCCCCAGCCGCAGTCGCCCTACGGAATGGCTCAGGGCGCCCCTTCGCCGTACGGAGCGCAGCAGGCCCCTTCGCCGTACGGAGCGCAGCAGGCCCCCTCGCCGTACGGAGCGCAGCAGGCCCCCTCGCCGTACGGAGCGCAGCAGGCCCCCTCGCCGTACGGAGCGCCCCAAGGCTACGGCGGGCCCGCTCCGCAGGCCCAACCGTCGTCACCGCCTGCCCCGTCTCCGTTCTCGGCGGCCGGATTCTCGGTGGGAATGCCTCACGTGCCCGGGCTCGGGTCGGCCGGAAAAGCCCTGTCGGGGCTCCCCCAGCCGAGCGGTCTCCCTTCGGGGGCGGCGTTCGGTCTCGGTGTGCTCGCCGTCGCGATCGCGCTCGTGTTCGACGTGATCTTCCTGCACGTGCACATCCCCGGTGTGGGGGGCTATGCGTGGTACCTCACGACGGCGCTCTCGTTCGCTGGCGCCGGGTTCGGTGGGGCGAAATGGACCAAAGCCGAGAAGGGCACGGTCACCGCGGCGGTCGTGATGGCGGGTGTGCTCTATGGGCTCGCCGACGTGGGGCTCGGCCTCGTGCTCGAGGACCTCGCGATGGGGAGCGCGCTCTTCTTGGGTATCCAAGGGCTCGTGATCGCGATCGTGTGTGGCGGCGCGGGCATGCGAAAGGGCCTCGCCGCGCGCGATTGAGACGCGAAGGCCACGCCGAGGGAAGGAGCGCGCCGCGGCGTTGCTCCTTCCGTGCTTTCGTCGTGGAGTGTATCTTCGAGGAATGCACACGAGCGCCATCGAAGAGGCCTTCGGGATGCTCGACAGGGGCTTCTTGGCGAGCGTGGCGCGCCGCGGGCCATCGCCCGTATTCGCGTCCGTGAGCGGGGCGCACCTCTATGGGTTCGCCTCGCGCGACAGCGACGTGGACCTCCGTGGCGCCTTCGTTCGTCCGGTGTCCGAGGTGCTCGGGATGTTCCCCAAAGACGAAACCCTGACCGTGGTCGACACGACGGTGGTCGACCTCGACTGGGTCGCGCACGACGTGCGCAAGTTCTGTCGGCTGATGACAGGGCACAACGGGTACGTGCTCGAGCAGCTCTATTCGCCGCTCGTCGTCGTCGAGACGGAGGCTCTCCGCGAGCTCCGCGAGCTCGGCCGGGGGTGCGTCACCCGCCCGACGGTCCGCCACTACTTGGGATTCGCTCACGGAAGGCGAAAGCGGCTCGCGGAGCCCGACGCCACGGTGAAACACCTTCTGTATGCGTATCGGGTGTATCTCTCGGGGATCCACCTCATGCGAACCGGGGAAATCGAAGCTCACCTCGGCACCTTGAACGACGCGTACCGCCGCCCCGAGATCGACGATCTCGTCGTACGTAAGCGGGAGGGCGCCGAGAAGATGAAGCTCCACCCGGGTGAGCTCGAACGGCACTCGTCGCTCCTCGACGCCCTCGAGCGCGAGCTCGACGAGGCCCACGCGCGGAGCCACCTCCCCGACGAGCCGACCACCGTGCGCGAGCTCGATGCCTTCGTCGTGCGCCTGAGGCTCGCGGGAGAGTGCCCGTGACTCCTTCCTGGCTCGCCCGCGCTACCGTCTTCGCGACGGTGGCGGGGAGCCACGCGCACGGGACGGCAAAGGAGGGCTCGGACGTCGACGTTCGAGGCGTTTGTGTCGCGCCGCTCGACGTGAGGGTCGGGCTCTTCGACCGCTTCGAGCAGCACGAGGGCGCGCTCGAGGGAGAGATCCTCGATCTGCTCTCGGGCGCCCTCGGCTCGCGGGCGGACGTCGCGCGCTCCCTCTCGGTGAAGGGCGAAATCGTCCTCTTCGACGTGGCGAAATTCCTCACGCTCGCCGCCGCGACGAACCCGAGCGCGCTCGAGATCCTTTTCACGGACCCGCGCGACTGGCTACTTCGGACTTCGACGTGGGAGAAGATCCACGCGGCTCGGTACTTGTTCTTGACGAAGCACGTGGGGCGGACATTCCAAGGGTATGCGGCCGCGCAACTGAAGAAGATCCGCACCCACCGCGGGTGGCTCCTCTCGCCTCCCGAGGCGCGCCCTCGCCGCGAAGACTTCGGGCTTTCGGCGGGGCAGGGGGCCTTGGGTGCCGACGAGCGACGGCGTATCGAGGCGGCCATCGCCGAGGTCGTAGGCCGAACGTCGATCGCCGACCTCGACGTCCCCGAGGGTACCCGCGCCGCGATCGAGGAGCGAATACGTGTGTTCTGCATGAATGTGGCCGGAGCCCCCGGCGACGAGGCCGGCGAGGCCGAGCGCCGCGCCGCGACGAAGGTGCTCGGCCTCTCGCGCGAAGTGGTCGCCACCCTCGAGGCGGAGCGAGCCTACCGCAGCGCGCTCTCGCAGTACGCCGCGTACGAAGCGTGGAAGACGCAGCGGAACCCCGCGCGCGCCGAGCTCGAGCGCCGCTTCGGCTACGACACGAAACACGCCATGCACCTCGTCAGGATCTCTCGGATGGCGGTGGAGGCGCTCTTGGAGGGCGAGCTGCGTGTTCGCCGCGCCGACGCGGACGAGCTACGCGACATTCGCGAAGGCGCATACGCGTTCGCGGAGCTCGAGCGGCTCGCCGCCGACCTCTCGGCGCGCACGGCCGCCGCGATGGCACGCACGGCGCTGCCCTCGGAGGTCGACCGCGACGCCGTCGATCGCCTCGCGCGCGGCATCATGCTCGACGCCGGTCACGCTCGTCAGAACGCGTAGCCGATGCCTGCTTGGAAGGCGAGGGTCACCACGGTGGGGGTGCCCGTGACGAGCCCGAGCTCGAAGGGCTTCACCGCGACGAAGAGGCCTTCGCCTCCCTTGCTCGGCGTGCGCACCTTTCCCTCCTCGAGCTTCTCGATCGTCGCCGACTGCTCGAGGATCTGGATCTCGACACGACGATTCTTCTCGCGCCCCTCCGGCGTGTCGTTCGACGCGATCGGGTTCTTGGCGCCGTAGCCCTTGGATTCGAGGAGGTCCGGGGAAACTCCCCCTTTGTGCACGAGGTGCTCGCGCACGGCCTTCGCGCGGGCCTCGGAGAGCTTCTCGTTGGCGGTCGCGTCACCCTCGGAGCTCGCGTGCCCCTCGACGCGGAGCTTCTTCAGCTGGGGGTTCGCCTTGATGACCTGGGCGATCTCGGCGAGGAGGGAGTCGCTCGCGCTCTCGATCACGGCTTCGTTGTGCCGAAACTGGATCTTCTCGCGGATCTCGACCTTGTTCGCCGCGACGACGACGCGTTTCGGAGCCTCAACGACGGGGGCCGCCGTCACCTCGTCGAGCTTCTCGAGCGGGAAAAAGCGCCCCTCGACTCCCGCACCCAGGTGAGCGCCAGGGTCTCCGCCGCCGAACGGGTACGCGATACCGCCGAAGGCGTACGGTGCTATCGTGAGCTCGCGCTTTCCGATGGGGATCGCGACGTCGTATCCGAGCCGAAGGACGGTCGCGCCGATCGAGCCGTTCGCGAACGCGAGCTTCTGCGTCGCTCCCACGACGAAGCCGTCGTGCCGACCGCTCAGGTGGTAGCCACCGTGGATCTCGATCGGGTACTGCACTCCCGACGCAGAGACCCCGTTCGCCGACGCGAACGAGAGCTGGGCGCCGAGGAGGTGGGCCTCGACGTAGGCCGCACCGCGCTCGCTCTCGGCGGCGTGGGCGGGGGTGCTCGGGAGCACGATGGCGGACAAGGTGGCCGCGACGATCGTGGCCGCGACGAACGCGACCGGGGACGCAGTACGGGACTTCATGGGGACCTCGAGAGCAAAAAAAGGAGCGGCGCGAGACGCCGCTGCCCCCGAGACGGGCCCTCCCTCGGTCCGTCGCACCAGAAGGTGGACGAATCTTGTAACTACGTACGAACGCTGGGCATTTCGGCGCCTCTGCGCGGCTACCTTCGGCCCAGGAGGAACCGCCGGCCACGGGTGAGCCTGTCGAGCGTCGCCTGCATGGAGCCCTCGATCTGCTCGTAGAGGCGCGCGAGGACTTTGGGATCGTCGGCGGCGTCGGGGCCGAACGAACGGACGTCGACCGCGGGCAAGAACGCCTGCGTGACCTGCGTGGGGAGCGGCACGTACGGCAGAAAACCCGAGGTGATGCCCCACGGGACGGAGAGCACGATGGGGAAGACGTCGGCGCGTGCCCAGGCGTGCGCGTGAACGAGCTTGGCGAGGCGGTCGCCGCGGGAGAGCACGACGAGCTGCTCGTGGGTGCCCGCCGACACCACCGGCACGATAGGGACCTTCTCGCGAAGAGCGAGCTTGAGGAATCCCGTTCGCCCGGCGAGCACAACCTTGTTTCGATCGCGGAACGGGCGGAAGGCGTCCTGATCGGAGCCCGGGAAGACGAGCACGACGTGCCCGCGCGAAAAGGCGTGCTGGGCCCCCGAGTGCCCGGCGCGCAGCATCCCGAGCCTCGCCGCGTACGAACGAAGGAGCGGATCGTCGAAGACGAAGTCGTGGACCAGCGCGAACGGGACGCGCTCGCCTCCGAACCGGTCGTGGAGCGCGATCGCAGCGAAGAACCCGTCGAGCGGCAAGAGCGCGCCCGAGTGATTGCCCACGAGGAGCACCGGGCCCGTCGCAGGGACGTTCTCGACCCCCTCCACTTCGAAGCGAAAGTAGTCGCGCGCGACCATGCGAAAGCCATCGACGAGCAGCTCGACGAGGGCCGCGTCGCGGAGGGTGACGTCGTCGGCCGGGAGGGGGCGGTCCGTGTGGGTCGCCCGACGGGCAGCGAACGTCGCGAACCGGGCGGCGAGCCTTAGGGGGTTCAAGAGCACGCGGCGATCGGCTTCGGGAACCGCTTCGCGCGCGCGGCGCAGCCACGCGATGGATGAGCCGAGACGCGACATACCTCGAGCATGTCACCTTCGCCGCCCTCACTCGACCCCCGCGTGAGTCGCGGAGAGTCGCCTCGTGGCGCCCCACACTTGCCCCGATGCGAAGCTCTCCGGGGCGCGGGCTCGATGCGTTGGGCGCCCATGTGGGCGACTCTCTTACCTCGACGAACGGCCACGTTGCAGGCGGGTTTCGTGAGATACTGGGGTTGTCGTGTCTTCGTCGGCCCACCCCGTACCGCTCCCGCTCGCCCCAGGCGACGTGGTGGCGGGCAAGTACCGTGTCGAGCGTGTGCTCGGGATCGGCGGCATGGGTGTGGTCATGGCGGCCCGCCACACGACGCTCGATCAGTCCGTCGCCATCAAGTGCCTCGTCCCGCGGCACGGCGCCGATCTGGCCGACGCGACCGAGCGCTTCCAGCGAGAGGCCCGCGCCGCGGCGCGCATCGAGTCCGACCACGTATGCCGCGTGTTCGACACAGGCACCCTCCCGAACGGGCTCCCCTTCATGGTCATGGAGTACCTCGAGGGGCACGACCTCGACGTGGAGCTCGAGACCCGCGGGCGGCTCGCGGTGGGCGATGCGGTCGACACCGTGCTCCAGGCGCTCGAGGCCATCGCGTCGGCGCACGAGATCGGCATCGTGCACCGCGATCTCAAGCCCTCCAACATCTTCTTGGCGCTGCGGCCGGATCGCTCACGTCGGGTCAAGCTGCTCGATTTCGGCATCTCGAAGACCCTGGCCGACACCAACATCACCCAGACGAACGGCATCGTGGGGACACCCGCCTACATGTCGCCCGAGCAGGCCAAGAACTCCCGAAAAACCGACCTTCGAACCGACATTTGGTCGGTCGGGGCCATTCTCTACGAGCTGCTCTGCGGGCAGACGCCCTACACCGGAGAGACGTCGGGCGAGGTCCTCGCGGCGCTCCTCGGGGAAGAGCCTCGGCCCCTCCACGAGCTCGCGCCGCACCTGCCTGCGCCGCTTTGCGCCATCGTGCACAGGTGCCTCTCGCGAGACCGCGAGCGCCGCTTCCAGAGCGCGGGGGAGCTCTCGCGCGCCCTCTCCCCGTACGCGGCCACCGCGAGCAACACCGCCCTCCCGCACTCGGCCGCCCACATCACGGTCGACTCGTCGGCGTCCCTACTCCCTTCGAGCGGTGCGTCGTCGCGAGCGCTCTCCCAGCCCGATGCGCTCACGCTCGCGGCGCCCGGCGAGGGCGAGGGGATGACCGTGAGCGGCTGGAGCCAAGTGAGGCGCGGCGCCGAGAAAGATCGCCTTCGCCGCGGGCTGTGGGCGGCCGCGGCCGTCGTGGTCACGGTGCTCCTCGCCATCACGCTCGTGCTCGTGCGGGCCACGCGGAGAGGCGTCGCCACGACCGCATCGGCCGCGGCCGCGCCCGTCACGAAGCCGCCGGCGTCCCCTGCGGCGTCCATCGCTGCAGAGGCGGTGCCCACGGCGATGCCCGCCGAGCCCACGTCTGCGGGCGCCGCGATCCCCGCCGAAAAGCCCCCCGCGCCCGTCCCCTCGTCGGCCAAGACAGCCCCTTTGCCCAAACCGTATTCGCCGAGCGGCGCGAAGAAGCCGACCTCGAAGAACCCACTCCTCGATACTCGAGATTGACATGCACCAGGTTGGAACGCGCGCCCTCCGCGCGCTCGCGGTCGGAGCGGCCCTCGCGGCCTTGGGTGGCGTGCCCTCTCGCGCCCTCGCCGAAGAGCCGCAGACCCCGACGCCCACCGAGCGCGCCCAGGCCGAGACGTTCTTTCAGCTCGCCAAGGGCCTCGAAGCCCAAGGAAAAATGGCCGAAGCGTGCCCCAAGTACGAGGAGAGCCTGAGGCTCGACCCGAAGCCCGGGACGGCGCTGAACCTCGCCACGTGCCACGACGCGCTCGGGCTCACGGCGAGCGCGTGGGTCGAGTTCCTCGAGGCAGCTCGGCTCTCGGCGAAGGCGAAACAACCGGAGCGCGAGAGGTTCGCGGAGAAGCGCGCCGAAGAGCTCGAGGCCAAGCTGTCGAAGGTCACCTTCAAGCTCGAGGGCTCGGCCCCCGAGGGGCTCGAGCTCCGCCTCGACGGCCGGCCCATGGCCGTGCAGAGCCTCGGGACGCCGCTCCCGCTCGACCCGGGGCCGCACTCGCTCTTCGCGCGTGCGCCTGGGCACGCCCGCGGTGAGACGCCTTTCGTGGTAGCAGCGGGGCCGAGCGCGGCCACCGTGGTGATCTCCGCGCTCGCGGCCGAGTCCCCCGCGCGTGCCGAAGCGCCGCAGGTCTCGACGCCGGCTCCCACCGCTCCCGCGTCCGGTGGAAAACGACTCCCGTGGCCCGCCGTTGTCTCGGGCGTCGTGGGATTGGCCGGTGTCGGTGTGGGTACGATATTTGGCATTCAGGCCATTCGGTCCAAGTCGGAGGTCGACGCGAGCTGTCGCGGAACGGTGTGCAGCGCCGCCGGCCTCGCGGCCAACGACGACGCGCGCTCCGCCGCTGCGTTGTCGACCGTCGGCTTCGCCGTAGGTGTGGCGGGCATCGTGGGGGCGTTCGTGCTCTTGGTGGTTCGGCAGCCCGACGACCCTGCTCCCCCGCGACCGACCTCGAGGCTCGGCTTCGGGGGGCCGGGAGGCCCTGGGCTGTCGTACTCGGGGGCGTTCTGATGCGCCGCTTACGCTTCTTCGTCAATCGCCTCCTCGCCGTCGGCGCGCTCGCGGGCCTCGCGCAGGCCTGCGCGCTGGTCCTTGGTCTGGAGGACAAGGAGCTTGGGGCAGACGTCGCCGACGCGTCCTCCCAAGATCCCCCGCGCCCCGACGGGGCATTGCCCGATGGCGCATTGCCCGACGTGCTCGTCGCCCCCGTTTTCGCCGGCCAGCAAGACAGGCCGATCGACGTCGTGGTCGACAGCACGCACGTGTACTGGATCAACGAAGGCGGTCAGCTCCGGCGCAAAGCGAAGGGGGCACAGGCCACCGTCGAGACCATGGCCGAGGGGCTCGCGACGCCTCGGTGGATCTCGTCCGACTCGCGGTTCGTGTTCTGGGTCGCCGCCAACGATCCCCGCTCCGACGCCGGCCGCGTCACGCTCGTCGGTCGTGTCGCCAAGGACAAGTCCGTCGCAGCCCAGACCCTCGTCGACGACAACTCGCAGGCGTACAGGCAAATCGCCGTCTTCGATGGGTATCCCTTTGCCGGCGATGCCTCGGTCGACGCCGCCGTCACGCCCGACAACAACGTCTTTACCGTGTTCACGTACGGGAACGGCAACGACGACGAGATCCGGGCCTACGGGCGGGTGAACGGCGGCCTCCAGTACGCCTTCGGGCGCACCCCCGACGGCATCTCGGCCATCGTCGCGGACGACGTCAACCTCTACTTCGCCGTTCGACAAGGGAAGGCCCTCCGCCGCCGCGCCAAGGGGAATACGGGCACCCTGCCCGACACCGTAACGGCCTTCGCCGAGGTCGTCGTCGACCTGGCCACGGACCCGACCCACGTCTACGCCCTCCTCGTGAACGGCGCGGTCGTGCGCGTCCCCAAAGTCGGCGCCGCAGGACCCGAGCTCGTCGCGCAAGGAAGGCCCGGGGGGCAGCGCCTCACGCTCGACGACACGAACGTGTACTTTACATCGTCCGTGGAGGGAGACGCTGACGGCCGCGTGTACGCGGCTCCGAAGCGGCCCGGCGCCCTCACCGTGCTCGCCGGCGGCCAACGCGATCCACGTGGGATCGCCGTCGAGAGCGATCCCGTGACGCGCGCCCGCACCGTGACGGTCGCCGTTCGCGGCGAAGGCGCCGTGAAGCGCGTCCTCGTGCCCTGACGCGACCACGAAGGCAACTCCTCGCTCGGGCGTGCTCGAAAGGCCAGTCTTCCTGCGTAGGCCGTGTTTCGCGAAGGACGAGACGCGCTCGTTCGAGACCTCGTCGCCGATGGGTGACAGCAGCACTGCCGAGTACGTTCGTGCCTCGCGGGCACCCGGCGCGGGTCGAACGGTGACGACGAGGCAAGTCGACGGTGCGGCACACCGGTTGCTGTAGCTCGGCACGCACGGTTTCGGCGCGCGCTCTTCGCGTGCCCCGCCGTCACACGAGAGTGCCTTATGGATACTTCGTTCGAACATGCCAATCCCCAACGGCATGCACGGGCCCGCGCGCCCATGCCCGTGTTCCGGCCCACACGTGCCGTGATCCCCGCGTCGATCGCGGCGCTGCTCTTCGCGTCGACGCCGAGCGCCGCCGCCGATGGGGCCCTCCCCGCTAGGGACCAGGCCGACGTGGACATCACGGCGGTCCCGGCCGATCTCGGGGCGGTCTTCGTCCCCGCGCTCGAGGGGCGCACACCCGACGACGTGACGGTCGTCGTGCGGCAATCGGGGAAGACGGTGGCCGTCGGGAGGCTCGGGAGGCGAATCGCCGTGCCGCCGGGCCACTACGACGTGCTCGTCGGAGATGGGCCTCTCGGGCTCCGGGCGACGACTCCGGTCGACGTCGAGGAGGGCGAGACCGCCGACGTGAGCCCGGCGTTCGGGGTCGTGCGTTTCGCCGTGGTGGACCCGCGCGGGCAGCCCGTCGAGGACACCTTCACCGTCGGAGAAGCCCCCGAGGGGCGGACGTTCGGTCCCTTCCACTCCACGGTCAAGGAGGGCGAAAAGACGAGCGTCGTCGCCTACTTGCCGGCGGGTACCTACTCGCTCGCGCTCGGCAAGAACCCTCGCGCGGAGGAGGGCTCCCAGGTGCTCGTCGTGACCGCGGGGCAGGTGACGCGACTCCGCCTCGTGGTCGACGACGGGAGGCTCCTTCGCTCCGAGGTCGGCGAGGCCGAGGTCGCCGAGAAGAAGGGCCCGTGGAAGCTCCGCTGGGTGCTCGCCGCCGATGGCTCGCTCGCGAGCCGCTCGAACCAGCTCGGGGGCTTCAATGGCCAGTCGCTCATGCTCGGTGGGTATACGAAGCTCGACTTGTCGCTCGACACGGGGCGGCACCTGGCGAAGCTCGATGTCATGGCCGACGAGTCGGCCGTCGGTATCTTGGCCGGTTCGGGCACGAGCACATCGGAGACACCCGTCCAGAAGCTCGTCGACGACGTGCGGGCCGAGCTGCTCTACACCTACCGGCTCGGCGGCGTGATCGGGCCGTACGGCCACGCCATGGGGATGACCTCGCTCTTCCCGACGAAGTACTACCCGGGTCGCACGCTCGACGCGACGACCTACGGGCCGAATGGCGAGATCGCGCGCCGCGATCGTATGGAGCCTGGAACGGCGTATAGGCTCTTTCCGGAGCTCGGTCCGCTCGTCACCCAGGAGGGCGCCGGCGTTGGCTCGGCGTTCGAGGGAGACGTCTTCCGCTTCGCCATCCGTGGTGGCGTGGCGGCCCGTCAGGCCTTCTTCTTCGACGGGCGCTACCCCACGGCCCTCGAAGGCGACACCCTCAAGCTCCAGCAGGTGGCCGACGTCTCCACCTTTGGCGCCGAGGCCACCGCGTCGCTCGGATTTCGCATTCGAGGGCTCCTCGACGTCGACTCACGCCTCGACGCCTTCGTCGGCGAAGACCAGTTCTCTCCCCTCTTCAAGGGAGAGGGCACGTATCGCCCGGTCTATCGATGGGACAACTCGGCCGCGCTCCGGCTCGGGAAGTACGTGTCGCTCGTCTACACGTTCGGCCTCCGTCGTGACGCCCAAGCGATCGAGCGAGATCAGATGGCCCACGCCTTGAGGCTGAGGTTCGCATGGTCGGTATTTTGAAATCGTTGGGTGTCGCCCTCGGTATTTCGGTGGCCTTGTCGACCGTGGGCTGTGGGCGGAACGAGGCCGAGGACCCACCGCGCCCGGCCGATCTGCGGTCCGACCCGGGCGAGCGGATCATGGCACTTCGCGCCGCGGCCCGGGTGGTCGAGGCCGACGCCGACGCCAAGACGGTGGCGCTCGAGCTCGAGAGGATCGCCGGGTGGCTCGCGAAGGCCGAGACCCTCCATCGCTCGGACGAGAACCCCTCGCTGCGCGATCTCTTGCTGGACACCGCCGAGGGGCAGCTCTCGGCCATTCGCGCCCGGTACGCGCTCGAACGTGCTCGCCGCGGCGAGCCTCACTCCGGTGCTCGCCCCACGTCTCCCGAGCTCTCTGCCCTCCCGAAGGGATCGATATGATGAAACGTACTTCCTATTTGTCTATCGTGGGCCTCGGTTTCGTGGCCGCCAAAGTCCTCGCGGGGTGTGCGTCGGCGGCTCCTCCGCCGGCCGTCGCCGACGCCGAGAAGAAGCTCGCCGCAGCTCCCCAAGGCGCAAAGTTGGAGCGCCCGGAGCTGGTTGCCGATGCGAAGGAGCTCGTGGCTCACGCCAAAGAGCTCGCTCAGCGGGGCGAGAACGAGAAGGCGACGCTGTACGCGCGCCAGGCCATCCAGAAGCTCGACATGGCGGGGGCGTTCGCGGAGCGTGAACGCGTCGAGGCGTTCGTCGCGGCGCTCGAGAAGTCCAAGAAGGACAAGAAGTCGGAGGGGTCGGCGCCCCGCGTGGAGGTTGCCCCCCGTACGGAGCGAACCGAGTCGGAGCGCGTGCGCGAGTCGACCGTCATCGTCGTCCCCGGGGCGAACGAGCCCCGCGGTGGCCACGCAGCACCGACCGCGGTCCAATCGCCGCAGCCGCCCGTTGCGCCGCCCCCACGGCTGGACCCGCGTGACGGGTCGCTGCGGGCCGCCGCGGAGCGCAAGCTCGTCGAGCTGCAGTTCAAGCGGAGCGAGGCCATCGGGCAGGGGAAAGACCAGGCGTGCGGCACCGTCTTCCGTGAATACGACTCCATTTTGGAGCTTTCGCAGAAGCGCTTCGACGCCCAGGACTACGAGCGCTCCTACGAGTTCTCCCTCCGCGCCGAGGAGCGCTTCCGCGCGTGCGACGCCCGCTCGGCCAAGCCACAAGCGCCACAGGCGACCGAGAAGCCCGTCGCGGACGATGGCAGCAAGAAGGCCGCGGCGAGCCTCCAGAAGGCGCAGGTCGAGCTCGCTCGGGCGGAGGCCGTGGCCGCGGACGACCCTGGCACGGCCGAAGGGAAGGCGCTGCTCGCGAGCGCGACCGCGTGGTTCGACCGGAAGTCGTTCTCCCAGGCCGACGAGCTCGCGGCCCGCGCCTTCGCGGTGCTCGTACGTGTTCGTCCTAAGGGCGCTGCGACGGGCGCTCCCCCGGGCAAGTCGCCGGTCGAGGCCGGGGAGGAGCCGTGCAGCGAAGCGAAGCGCCTCGTTGGCGAGGCCAAAGAGAAGGACAAGACGTTCGCCGGGAAGAAGCTCCCCGAGTCCGACGAGAAGAAGCGCAAAGAGGCGCTCACCGAGGCCAGCGAGGCCGAGAAGAAGATCGAGAAGAAGGCCTGCTCGGACGCGCTGCCTCTCGCGAAGCGCGCCGCGGAGACGCTCAAACGCATCGAGGCGCCCGAGGCCCCGCAGAAGAAGCCCGACCTCTCGGCGAAGCCGTGGGAGAGCGCGTTCGCGGCGATTCAGGATGCCGAGAAGTCGAGGAGTATCGCGAAGTTGCGCGCTACTACCGACGCCGACAAAACGACCTTCGCGCGGGGCGAAGAGGCGTTCAAGAAGGCCACTGCCGCCTACGAGAAAGATGCCCTCGCGGACGCCGAGAAGTCGGCCAAGGACGCGAAGCTCTTCTTCGATGGCATTCGCGAGAAGAACGAGCCGGGCGCCGTCGTCGCGGCGAAACCCGAAGAGAAAAAGCCCGAAGAGAAAAAGCCCGAAGACAAGAAGCCCGAGGCCGCCCAAGAGGCCAAACCGGCGGAGGCGCAGTCGTTCGCCGAGAAGCGCGTCGCGTCGGTGAAGTCGACCGAGGGAGATCCGGCGTGGCGGGCCGCGTATCCCAAGGTCTACCGGGTGCTTGCGCTGCGCGACGAGGCCAAGGCCATCTCCCCCCAAGAGACCCAGAAGCTCGCCGAGGCCGACAAACGCGTCGAAGCAGCCCGAGCGTCGTGGCGTGCGAAGAGGTACGCCGAGGCCGGGGCGCACGCTGACGCCGCGGCGGTGATCCTCGAGCCGCTCACCCGCGTGACCGCCGACGCGGGAAGCTCCGAGGAGCTCGAAGAGGCCAGGAAGAACGCCGACTCTGCGCTGCGGGACTCGGGGCAACGCTCGACCATCTGCGAAAAGGAGCGGTGCGCGGACCGTGAAGTGAAGAAACACGCCGCCGCCCGCGAGCTCCACGAGTCCGCGAAGCGGGCCTACAACGACAAGCGCTACAAGGTGGCGCTCGACCTGGCGACGCGAGCCACGACCGCGTTCGACGAGGTGTTGGCCGTCCCGCTGCCCGGCGCCGCCGACGACAAAGGCTCGTTGAAGGACGCCGAGGACGCCGTGCGCGACGCCAACGTGGCGAAGAAGCTCTGCTCGACGCGGGGGTGTGCGACCCACGACTCCGAAGGGGTCGTGCGCGCCGGCGAGACCTTGCTGTCGGCGACCGTAGCCTGCAACGACAAGCGCTATGGGGTGTGCCGCGATCGGGCGCGCGAGGCCGAGGGCATCTACAAAAAGGCGCTCGCGGCGGTTCCCACCTTCGAGATCCCGGAGGGGGTCGCGGGGCTCTCTCGCTCGGGGGACATGCTCGTCCCGAGCCCGCCCATCACCTTCACGAACGGCACGGCGACGCTCGACACGAAGAGCCAGGCGATGGTCGCCGCGGTCGCCAAGACGATCCTCGAAAACAAGAAAACCATCCGTCGCGTGTCGCTCGTCGGATACACGGACAATCGCGGCTGGGCCCCCCAGAACAAGAAGCTCTCGGCCGACCGCGCTGCGGCGCTCCGGAACGCGCTCGTGACGAAGGGCGTGCCGGCCGACCTCGTGGTCTCCGAGGGGCGCGGCGCCGAGAACCCCGTGGCCGACAACGCGACGGCCGATGGACGCGAGCGAAATCGCCGCGTCGAGATTCACCTCGAGCTTTTGGACGGTGTGAAATGAAATATTCGTTCTTGGCACTTCACCGTCGCGCAGCGGTCGGTACGGTCGCGTCGGCGCTGGTGGCGCTCTCTTCTTCGACGGCGTTCGCTCAGCCGGATCCGTTTGCCGACTACGACGCGCAGAAGCGCGGCGCGCCGCTCCCCCAGGTGGCTGCCACGGAGGAGCCGGCCGAGGTCGTGCTCCCCGTGAAAAAGGGCGCATTTGCGCTCGGTCTGCGCTCCGCGTTCGCGTACTCGAGCACGTCGGCCGAGAGCTTGACCGGCCCCTCGGAGACCAACTCGACGCTCTTCCTGCGGCTCGCGCCGGCGCTCGAATACCACGTCAAGGACAACCTCGTCGTCGGTGCGTCGTTCGGGCTCCTCCAGAAGTCGATTGGGCGCGAAGAGGGGAGTGGGGGGCGCTCCGAGACGAGCTGGATGCCCGAGCTCTCGGCGCAATACGATATCCCCCTCACGAAACGCCTCGCGCTCATGCCCGGGCTCGGGCTCGGGCTCTACTTCGGCGGGAGCGATCGCAACCTTCGCTTGAACACCCCGGGCAATCCCGTGGTCGAAGAGTCGACGAGCACCTTCGGTGTCGCCGTCACCGTGGCGCTCCGCGTGGGGTACCAGGTGTCGGAGCGCCTCCAGCTCCGCAGCGGCCTCGGCATGTTCGGCACGATCGGGTCCGAGTCGGTCTCGAGCCAGAACGTGAGCCTCGGCACCTCGTCCGCGAACATCACGCTCCCCGTCGAGCTCTTCTACACGTTCTGATCCGGGGTGGCTCCCGGGCGACGCAGCGCGTGCGCGCGCGTGCACACGATGCAGGGAGCTTCGTGCCTCGGGGCCCGAAAACATGAGTGGATCCCGTGTGTTGCATGTGTGCCGATCTGGCATGCGTGATGCTCCTCGGTGGGCATGGACTCGACCCGTGTCTCAGCTCGAGGGGGTGCGAAAGTGAGGCGCGCGCTCGCCGCCGTGATCACCGCGGCATCCGTGCTCGTGGTGCCGTGTCTCTCCTTCGCCGACGTGTTGCCCCGTCCGCCGTCGAGCTCGTGCGGTCAGACCGACTCGATCTCGGCGTGCAACGGGAAGGCGGTCGGCCAAGCATGCACGTACGGGAGCACATCGGGGGCGTGCCAGGCGCTGCGGTGCACGAACGACGCGGGCGAGACCATGCTCGCGTGCTCGCCGACCTCGTCCCCCTCGGACGATTCGGGGGGCTGCGCGGTGGGACCGAACGGCCCGCAGGGGGGCCTCGGCGCGCTCGCGGGTCTCCTCGTCGCCCTCGCGCTCGCGAGAATCACGGCCGCCCGTCGCGTGCGAGGCAGGTGAGCCTTCCCACCGGCGGAAGGCCGCGTAGACTCGTCGAGCTTGTCTTCGCCTCGGCCCCACCCTCGTCTCGCCCTCGCCGCGCTCGCGTTCGCGCTCCTCGGCGCCCCCGCGCGTGAGGCCCGGGCCGAGGCGCCCAAGAAGCGCACGTCCACCCTCGGATGGGACAGGCTGCCCGGGGCCGACGGTTGTGTCGCCACGCAGGCGCTCGCGCGCGCCGTCGAGGCGCGGCTCGGTCGTAAGGTCTTCGTGTCCCCGGCCGAAGCCGACGTCTCGGTCGAGGGCCGCGCCGAGAAGAAGGGGCAGGGCTTCGCCGCGACCATCGTGCTGCGCGACTCCGAGGGCAAGGTGCTCGGCACGCGCTCCCTCGAGAAGGCCGGCGCCTCGTGCGACGCGCTCACGGAGTCGCTGGTGCTCGTCGTCGCGGTCATGATCGATCCCGACGCGGCGCTCGCTCCGGCGCCACCACCACCACCTCCTCCTCCGGCCGAGAAGCCCTCGGCGCCTCCCCCCGAGGTGCGGGTGGAGACGGTGTACGTGCCCGTGCCCGTCCCGATACCCGAGAAGCCGAAGAAGCCGGTGCCGCCTGCGCTCCTCTTCGACGCCGCGTTCGGGGCGCGCTTCACCGCGGGCACCGTCCCCGGCGTGGGGCTCGGGGTGTCGGCCGTGGGCGTGCTCGTGCCGCGCGGCTTCATCGGGCTCCAGGGGCGCGCGAGCTACGTGGTGCCGAGCGCCGCGTCCGTGCTCTCGGCCGAGGTCGCCTTCTCGCACGGGACGCTCGCTGGAGGCCTCTGCCCGCTCGCTCACGTGTTCGGCCCGGCCCTGCTCACGGCGTGCGCCGAGGGAGAGGTCGGCCTGCTCTTCGCGCGCCCCTCGGGGTTGCCGAGGTCGGTCAACGAGATGCGCGCGACGCTCTCCGGGGGCGTCGGCTTCGGTGCGTCGGTGAAGATCGTGGGGCCGCTCACGTTGCGCGCGAACGTCGCGGGCTACATCCCCTTTCTCCGAGAGTCGTTCGAGGTGACCCTCCCCGACGGGACGAGACAAGAGGTGTTTCGTCAACTGCCCGTGACGTTCGGCGGCGACGTGGGTATTGGCCTTAGGATTCCGTAATAGGCAGTCGAGCGGCGCGCGCCGTCGCGCGGATCACGGACTCTTGGCGAGATCGAGGTTGAACGACGGTCTACGCCCGACGGGGTCGGTGTGCGTCTTTCCGTCGATGGTGAGCGTGAGCACTTGGTCGTACGTCCACGGCGTCCCCGAGCACGCCGACTCGATCACCATGGGGGGCACGTCGGCGCCGAAGTTGCCGTCCGACGAGGTCGCCGTGAGCCGCAGCACACCGGGCGACGAGGGCGCGAGCGTTCGCGCGATGGTGCGCCCGCTCAGGTAGTTCTCGAGCTTGACCTCGACGGTCCGCGCGCCCGGCGCCTTCACGGTGAGGCGCGCCGGAATGGCCTGCACCTGGGTGCAGGTCGCGGGTTGGGCCGGATCGTCCCCGGCGAGCTTCCCGAAGGTGAGGGCGACCTGCGCGCCCTCGACGCTCGCGAGGTTGGCGGTCGACCGCGCCGAAGGAGAGATTCCCGACTTCGGCGCGCTCGCCAAGGTCGCCCAGAAGTTGTCCTTGTCTCCGATGGGATCGACGAGCGGCTTCCCATCGAGCACGATCTTCAGGTTCTGGTGGTACTCGAGCGGCTCGCCGGAGCAGCGTTTGCCGATCACGAACCCGGGGATCTCGGCCCGGAACGACACGCGGCTCGCGCGCGTGAGGACGGCGGTCTTCGAGTCCTCCGCGGAGCGCGTGAACGCGACGGTGCGCCCTCGCACGTAGTTGTCGACGATGACCTCCGCGCGCGCCGGGGAGAGCCCAGCGCCCTTGGAGACGGCGACCCGCAGCGGGCTCGCGACGACGACCTCGCACTCCGGGCGGCCGGCGACCGGGCGCGTCTCCTTGTCGAAGGCGAGCACCACGTCCTCGCCGGTCGTGGAGCGCAAGCGCACTTGGAACGCACCCGGGACGGCGTTGAGCTCGTCGTCGTTCGACGTGGCCGAGCCTTCGTCTGCCGACTCCGCGGCGCAGGCGAAGAGGGGGAGCGTGAGGGAGAGGACCATGGCGAGGGGGGCGAGCTTCATGGTCGTCCCACACTGCACGACACGTGCCCACGCGGGATCTCGGCGCGAACCGCGGATTTCTGGCCCGTTGCCCTCGAGGCCCAGGTCACGGGCGGCGCGAACGAACCGTGCCTCCCTCGGCCCGTACGTGATCCACGATCGTCCGAAGAGGCAGAGGTTCGGCCGTGCGAGGCACGAAGGGATCCCCTTGCAGGCTCGCGTGGTTCCTCCGGCTGGCGGCGTGGCGTGGGGTTTCGCGTAGGTTGATGTGGCACAACGCATGCTGAGCGGGGCGCATGCCGAACATCTCGTCGCGCCGCGCGGGTCTGCTGTCCCTCGTCTTCGTTCTCCCGATGGTCGTGCTCGGTGTCGGGTGCGCCTCCGCCGAGGCCGGTGACGAAGACGTCCAAGAGAGCGCGCTCTCGCAGGAGCGGGCGCGTGTGATCCCGCTCGACGACGGAGCGCGCGCGTCGTGCCGGGCCGAAGCGAGCAAGGTCTACTGCTCTCGGGGCGCGGCCGAGGTCGCGGCGCGCTGTGGGGCGCGCGGAAAGGTAGTCGTCGAGACCTCGCGCGGTCGCTGCGAGGCCGACGGCGACGCGTATCCGACGGTAGCGAGCTGCGCGACTCCGCTCGAGGGCGACTGCTCCTGGTACTCGGCCTGTCTCGAGCGGACGACCCCGTGCGGGACCGAGGGGTACGCGCTCGGCTTCGGCGAGAAGTACTGCACGGCCTTCCGGGCCGGCGCCTTCTCGAACACGGGCAAGGTCTGGGTGACGAAGGTGATGCAGTGCCTCCAGCGCGCGCTCGCCGACGACGTCGTCGCGAGCGGGGCGTTCGCGAGCGGCCCGGCCTCGAGCGCGGTCTGCAAGGCGACCTTCGACAAGGCCTTCGCGTCCCACCCCGCGTGTTACACGGCCAAAGAGGCCTCGATCTGCGCCCTCCCGCCCGCGGATCTCGCGAAGGTGCTCTCGACGATCGGCCTGGCCGAGATCCTGCGGCCGCGTACGGCGTTCCAGATGGTGAGCACGGCGTCGATCTGCGTGGGCCAGATCGCGGGCCGCATCTTCGGGATGGACCGCGGCTCCGGTGAGACCGCGTCGAAGGGCGCCGCCGCGTCCGCGGACGAAGCCGCGCTCCTCGAGGTCTGGCGCGGGCTCGAGGTCGGCGACACGTCGACCCTCGACAGGCTCGCGAAAGAAGAGATCGCCCGATGAGGACGCGGGCGTTCGCGCCTTCGCTGTCGTTTCGCGACGCGCTCGTGACGTTCGGGCGTCGTTTCGTCGCGCTCCGGAGCGAGGAGTCGTTTCTTGGGTGGGTCTCAGGACGATCCGCGGCGCCCTCGGACTATCGATCGAACGGAGGGAGAGCGATGTCTATGGCCCGAAAATACCTGCGAAATTCGCTCGGCGGACGGGGTGTGCTCGGGGGCGCCTCGTGAGCCGTCGAGAGCCGCCAGCGCCCGATCTCGGTGGCTTCGGCGCGCTGCATAGGCTGGGCGGCGGGGAGGATCTCACGCGCGGACGCGGCGGCTCCACGCTCGAGCTCGAGTCGATGCGAGCGCTCTACTTGGCCGGCCAGATCGACGCGGCCCTCGAGGTGGCCGATCGGGTCCGTAAGCGCATGCTCATCGCGCTCGACGCCGTGCCGATCGTCATCGTGTCCGACGAAGAGCTCGTTCGCCTCCCGCTCGAGCCCCGCGAGGCGTTCCTCCTCACGCGCGTCGACGGTGTCTCGAACGTCGCGCACCTCCTCGAGGTCGCGGCGATGCCCCGCGAGCAGGTCCTCGAGCTCCTCGAGCGGCTCATCGTGATCGGCGCGCTCGGCCTGGCGTCCCCCGCTGACGAGCCCACCCACCGGGTGACTCAGCCCCCCGCGCCCTCGAGCTGACCCTACCGAGGGGAGAGGGCGTGGTACCTTCGAGGCGTGGTGGACGACACCCAGCTCGCCGAGACGGTCACGGACGAGGGGCACCTCGCCTCGCATGGCGAGCCCTCCGCGGCGGCGCTGCTCGGTCGCACGCTCGGCGGGCGTTACCATGTGTTCGAGTTCGTCGGGGCCGGCGGCATGGGCGAGGTGTACCGCGCGCACGACCGTGAGCTCGACGAGGTCGTCGCGGTCAAGACGCTGCGGCCCGAGCTCGCGATGCGGCCCGCTCTGGTGGAGCGTTTTCGCAAGGAGGTCCGCCTCGCGCGCCGGGTCACGCACCCGTCGGTCGCGCGCGTCTTCGAGCTCCACAACGCCGACGGCACGCGGTTCGTGACGATGGAGTTCGTCGAGGGGGAGCCGCTGTCGGACGTCCTCGCGCGGTCGGGGCCCTTGCCTTGGGGCCTCGCCGCCAGGATCGGCGCGGAGGTCGCGCGCGCGCTCGAGGCTGCCCACGCCGCAGGCGTCATCCACCGGGATATCAAGCCCGACAACGTCATGATCCGCCCGAATGGGCACATCGCGGTGGCCGACTTCGGCATCGCGTTCTCCCTCGAAGACCCCACGAACGACCTCGTCGGCACGCCTGCCTACATGTCGCCAGAGCAGGTGCGCCACGAGCGCACGGGGCCGAGCACGGATCTCTATGCGCTCGGGGTCACGTTGTTCGAGCTCGTGACCGGGGCGCTCCCGTTCGAGGGAGATACGGCCATCGCCGTCATGGTGGCGCGCCTCGACGTCGCGCCGCCCGACCCGCGTGCGCGCCAGGCGAACCTCCCCGAGGCGTTCGCGCGGCTCGTCGTGAAGGCCATGGCGCCGAGCCCCGCCGACCGGCACCCCGACGCGAGCTCCCTCGCCGCCGCGCTCGAAGAGCTCGCCTCGTCGTTCGCCGAGCAAGCCCCGCTCGCGGTTCGCCCGCGCGATCTCGCCCGTGATCCGGCGCCGACGGTCGCCCTCGCGCCCTTCGTCGAGGCCGGTCCCGAAGCGCGAGAGGTGCTCGGCGCCATGCGAGACGAGCTGCTCCTCGGCCTCTCGACGGTCGAAGGCCTGAGGCTCCACTTGGACGACCACGAGGCCCTCCGCTCCACGTACGGGATCGTCGGTCGCACGATCTCGGCTGGAAAGAGGCTGCTCCTCGAGGTGCGGAGCCGCGAGGCCGACGAGGTCGTGCTCTCGGGGCGCTTCCCGCTCGAGGCCAAGGTGATCCCCGCGCTCGCCGACTTCGTGCTCGACGGGCTCGCTCTCAGCGCGTCGACGCGACGGCGCGCGCGCGAGGACATCGGCCTCCCCCCGGGCGCGATCGAGCCATGGCTGCGCGCGCGGCGGGTGTTCCGCCGAACGTTCGCGCTGGACGACGGCGAGTCGCTTCGGCTCTACGAAAGGGCGCTCTCGTTCGCCCCCGAGCACGCGGTGCTGCTCGCAGGGCATGCCATGGCGCTCGTCCGTTTTGCGTTCTTCTCCACGGCGGCGCCGCCTGACCTCGACGCTGCGCGCCGCGAGATCCAGCGCGCGCTCACGCTCGCTCCGAACCGCCCCGAGCCCCACATCGCGGCGGGGCACTTCGCCCTCCACGCGGAGGATCCCGTCTCGGCGGCCCGCCACTTTCGCGCGGCCGTGCGGGTGGCGCCGGGATGGCCCGACGGGCACGAGTGGCTCGGTCGCATGCTGCTCGAGGCCGGCTTCCTCGATGACGCGCGCGCCCGCCTCGAGGCTGCCATGGCGCGCGA